>NZ_JBFANJ010000003.1:0-709851 GCF_040674795.1 Nonomuraea sp. NPDC049725
TGAGATGTGATGCCGAGCCGATTGTGGTGAAGTGGATGATCCTATGCTGCCGAGAAAAGCCTCTAGCGAGTGTTGTGGCGGCCCGTACCCTAAACCGACTCAGGTGGTCAGGTAGAGAATACCAAGGCGATCGGGTGAACTGTGGTTAAGGAACTCGGCAAATTGCCCCCGTAACTTCGGGAGAAGGGGGACCTCTGCTGGTGATGGGCTTTACGCCTGGAGCTGGTGGGGGTCGCAGTGGCCAGGGGGAAGCGACTGTTTACTAAAAACACAGGTCCGTGCGAAGTCGTAAGACGATGTATACGGACTGACGCCTGCCCGGTGCCGGAACGTTAAGGGGACCGCTTAGCTGTGGTAACACAGCGAAGGTGAGAACTTAAGCGCCGGTAAACGGCGGTGGTAACTATAACCATCCTAAGGTAGCGAAATTCCTTGTCGGGTAAGTTCCGACCTGCACGAATGGCGTAACGACTTCCCCGCTGTCTCAACCGC
This sequence comes from Nonomuraea sp. NPDC049725, assembly GCF_040674795.1. Taxonomy (NCBI): domain Bacteria; kingdom Bacillati; phylum Actinomycetota; class Actinomycetes; order Streptosporangiales; family Streptosporangiaceae; genus Nonomuraea; species Nonomuraea sp. NPDC049725. Next base: position 493 of record NZ_JBFANJ010000003.1, read on the forward strand.
AGACCCGGCGAAATTGCACTACGAGTAAAGATGCTCGTTACGCGCAGCAGGACGGAAAGACCCCGGGACCTTCACTACAGCTTGACATTGGCGTTTGGAGCGTCTTGTGTAGGATAGGTGGGAGACTGGGAAGCTCGGACGCTAGTTCGGGTGGAGTCATTGGTGAAATACCACTCTGGTCGTTTTGAACGTCTAACTCTGGTCCGTGATCCGGATCGAGGACAGTGTCTGGTGGGTAGTTTAACTGGGGCGGTTGCCTCCTAAAGGGTAACGGAGGCGCCCAAAGGTTCCCTCAGCCTGGTTGGCAATCAGGTGTTGAGTGTAAGTGCACAAGGGAGCTTGACTGTGAGACTGACGGGTCGAGCAGGAGCGAAAGCTGGGACTAGTGATCCGGCATCGGCATGTGGAAGCGGTGTCGCTCAACGGCTAAAAGGTACCCCGGGGATAACAGGCTGATCTTCCCCAAGAGTCCATATCGACGGGATGGTTTGGCACCTCGATGTCGGCTCGTCGCATCCTGGGGCTGGAGTAGGTCCCAAGGGTTGGGCTGTTCGCCCATTAAAGCGGTACGCGAGCTGGGTTTAGAACGTCGCGAGACAGTTCGGTCCCTATCCGCTGCGCGCGCAGGAGACTTGAAAGGAGCTGTCCCTAGTACGAGAGGACCGGGACGGACGAACCTCTGGTGTGCCAGTTGTACCGCCAGGTGCACGGCTGGTTGGCTACGTTCGGAAGGGATAACCGCTGAAAGCATCTAAGCGGGAAGCTCGCCTTGAGATGAGGTCTCCCACCCCGTTTGGGGGTAAGGCTCCCGGTAGACGACCGGGTTGATAGGCCGGAGGTGGAAGCGCGGTAACGTGTGGAGCTGACCGGTACTAATAGGCCGAGGACTTGACCACAAAGCTAAAGTTCTGTGGTGTGTGCAGCGCTCCGTAACTCTTCGCCGGGTCCGGAGAAGCGCCGCATCGCAGAATACTTGCTCGCGTCCACTATGCAATTCTGAAACAACAAGCGGTTCGCTTGACAGTTTCATAGAGTTACGGCGGTTATGGCGGGAAGGAAACACCCGGTTACATTCCGAACCCGGAAGTTAAGCTTCCCTGCGCCGATGGTACTGCACTCGGGAGGGTGTGGGAGAGTAGGTCACCGCCGGACAATCTTTCAGAAGAAGGCCCCGACAAGCTGATTGTCGGGGCCTTCTTTTGCGTTCCAAAAGGGCCTCCGGCACTGCCGGGGGCCCTTTTCGCGTTGTGGAGGACTGCTCTCTCAGGCGTTCTTCTGGCGGAGCACGAACACGCCCCAGCCCAGATACTGCCGGCCGTACTCGAGATGGGATCGCCTGGCACGGTTCAGGAAGTCGCGCACGGCGGCGTGATCGGGATCGGCGGGGTTGTCGCGCAGCCAATCGCTCAGCGTCCACCACTGGCTGGCCATGTATCGGTCCCAGTCGTCCTGGTTGGAGAGAACCATGTCCAGCAGCTCGAACCCGGCGGCGTCGAACACCTCCTCCGTTTCCGCGAGTGAAGCGAAGCTGCCCATCGGGACCTGCAGGGACTCGTACGCCTTCTCCGGCGGTGGGGAGATCCAGTAGCACTCGCCCACCAGGGCGAGGCCGTCGCGGCGCAGCGGGCGGCGCATCAGGTCCAGCGTGCCGGCCAGGCCGCCGCCGATCCAGGTGGCCCCAACGCAGGACACGATGTCGTACGTCTCTGGAGTGTCCTCATAGGTCCCGGCGTCGGCTTCGACGAAGCGGACGCGGTCGGCCACGTCCAGTTCGTTCACGCGGGCTCTGGCAGCGTCCAGGAAGACCTTGCTGATGTCGACGCCCACGCCGTGCAGGCCGTACGTGGCGGACCAGGTGGCGAGCAGTTCGCCCTTGCCGCACGCCAGGTCGAGCTGGCGCGTACCGGGAGTGATGCGGCACATCTCGCCGAGCTGTTGAAGTTTGAGCTCGTTGAGTGGGTTAAGGATGTTGTGACGGGATTCGGCGATCTCGTGGAAACGCAAGGACATGCGGAGAGTCTGCCCAAGGGGGCCGCCTGCGTGCGATCGAATATGTGTCGGCCAAGGGACACGGTGTGGCTTGCTACGCTTGAGGGTACCGGGCCACCCCCCACGGGTGGCCTTCGTCGCGTAAGGCCTTCGACAGGCGGCGACCAGCCACGGCGGACCGCCGTACAGGTAGCAAGGGTCCGCTGAGTGAGCCAACGAAATGGACCAGAAGTGAACAGAGATAGCGGATCGGACGGCGGACAGCGCGAGCGCGGCGACTACGGGGAGAGGCGCTCAGACGGAGGCGACAGGAGCGGCGGGCAGGGTTCCCGCGAACGTGACTCCCGGGGCGACCGTCCGTTCCGCGCCGATGCCGATAGATCGCGGTCGTATGGCCGGGACAACCGGGATGACCGTGGCGGCCGGCGTGACGACGGCAGCAGGGGACCGCGCAGTGAGGACCGGCGGCCCTACCAGGACCGTAACTCGGGCGACCGCAGGTCGTGGGACGACCGCGGCCCCCGCCGCCCGTTCCGGGAGGGCGACGACCGGGGTCCTCGGCGTGAGGGCGGGTTCCGCGACGATCGTGGGCCGCGTAGCGACAGTGGTGGTTACCGGGGTTCGCGGGATGGTGGCGAGCGCCGCCCGTTCGGCGACCGGGATGACCGTGGGCCGCGCAGTGACAGCGGCGAGCGTCGTCCCTTCCGTGACCGGGATGACCGGGGTCCGCGTAGTGACAGTGGTGAGCGTCGTCCCTTCCGTGACCGGGATGACCGGGGTCCGCGCAGTGACAGTGGTGAGCGTCGTCCGTTCCGGGATCGGGATGACCGGGGTCCTCGGCGTGAGGGCGGGTTCCGTGACGATCGTGGGCCGCGTAGCGACAGTGGTGGTTACCGAGGTTCGCGTGACGCCGGCGAGCGCCGTCCGTACCGCGACCGCGATGACCGGGGTCCGCGCAGTGACAGTGGTGAGCGGCGTCCGTTCCGTGACCGGGATGACCGGGGTCCGCGTAGCGACAGTGGCGAGCGTCGTCCCTTCCGGGATCGCGATGACCGTGGTCCGCGTCGTGAGGGCGGGTTCCGCGATGACCGTGGGCCGCGTTCCGACAGCGGCGGTTACCGGGGTTCGCGCGATGGCGGCGAGCGCCGCCCGTTCCGCGACCGCGATGACCGTGGCCCGCGCAGTGACAGTGGCGAGCGTCGCCCGTTCCGTGACCGGGATGACCGTGGTCCGCGTAGCGACAGTGGCGAGCGTCGTCCCTTCCGGGATCGCGATGACCGTGGGCCGCGTCGCGAGGGCGGATACCGTGACGATCGTGGGCCACGTAGCGACAGTGGTGGTTACCGGGGTCCGCGTGACGCCGGCGAGCGCCGTCCGTTCCGCGACCGCGATGACCGTGGGCCGCGTAGCGACAGTGGTGAGCGTCGTCCCTTCCGTGACCGGGATGACCGTGGCCCGCGCAGTGACAGTGGCGAGCGTCGTCCGTTCCGGGACAGGGATGACCGGGGTCCGCGTCGCGAGGGCGGGTTCCGCGACGACCGTGGGCCGCGCAGTGACAGCGGCGGCGGTTACCGGGGCTCGCGCGATGGCGGCGAGCGCCGTCCGTTCCGCGACCGGGATGACCGAGGCCCCCGAAGCGGTGGATACCGGGACGACCGTTCGCGTCCGTTCTCGCGTGACGAGCGGCCGGGCGGCACCCGGGCGCGGTTCGGCAGGCCGGAGGACGAGACTGGCGCTCCGCAGCGCGAGAGGCTGCCCGAGGTCGAGCCCGACATCACCGCCGACGAGCTCGAGAAGGAAGTACGCGAGGAGCTGCGTTCCCTGCCCGGCGACCTGGCCGAGCTGGTGGGCAGGCACCTCGTCGCTGCCGAGCGGGCGCTTGAGGCGGACGACCCCGACAAGGCTCACGAGCACACCAAGGTGGCCCGCCGTTTCGCGGCCCGCATCGGTGTCGTACGGGAGGCCGCCGGCATCGTCGCCTACCGGGCCGGGCACTTCTCGGAGGCGCTGAGCGATCTGCGCGCCGCGAGAAGGATGACCGGTTCGGAGGCGTACCTGCCGGTCATGGCCGACTGCGAGCGCGGGATGGGTCGGCCCGAGCGGGCGCTCGACCTCGTACGTTCGCCCGAGGCCGAACGCCTCGACAGGGGCGGGAAGATCGAGCTGAGCATCGTGGAGTCCGGCGCCCGCCGGGACCTCGGCCAGCACGACGCCGCGGTCATCACGCTTCAGCGTCTGCCCGAGTTGCGCGACCCGCAGCCCCGGCCGTGGTCGGCGCGGCTCGCGTTCGCGTACGCCGACGCGCTGGCCGAGGCCGGGCACCAGGAGGCGGCCACCGACTGGTTCGGCCGGGCGATGGCGTTCGACGAGGACGGTGAGACGGACGCCGCCGAGCGGTACGCCGAGCTGACCGGAGCCGTCATTGAGGACGTCGAGGAGGAGTTCGACTACGAGGACGACTTCGACGACGCCGGTGCGGCCTCGGACCAGCCCGAGGAGGACGACTCGCCTGACGACGCCGAGGCGTTCGCCGAGGCCGGCGACCTGCTCGCCACCCCGGAGGCGGAGACGGTCGATGCCGAGCTTGAGCACCTGAGCGAGGCGCCGGACGAGGATGTCGACGCCGGGCAGTCCTCGGCGGAGACGGACGCCGCCGGCTCTGTCCTGGATGATGCCGATTCCAAGGACGTCGATGAGGCGGCTGACGGGTCGGCCGGTGCCGACCGCGAGACGTCCGAGGAGGCGGGTGCGGCCGCGAGCGCCGAGACTGCCGACGTGGTCCAGGACGCCGAGCCGTCGCCGGAGCCCCCGGCGGCCGAGGATGACGCGGACTCCCAGGAGCCCGAGTCGAAGCCCGAGGCCCAGGCTTCGAAGCAGGAGGCCCCGAAGCAGGAGGCCCCGAAGCAGGAGGCCCCGAAGGCGGGAACTCGTCAGGCGGAAACCCGCTCGGCGGAGGCTCCGAAGGCGGACGCCGGCTCCGAGCCGGTGAAGTCCGGTGATTCGGCCGCCGTGGCCGGTATCAACCCTGCCTTCATCGAGCCGGACTTCGGTGACGACCTCGACGAGGGCGACGAGGCTGACGAAGCGGCCAAGCGCGACGAGTAACACCTTGTGCGGGTACGGGTCCCGTACCCGCACAAACAATTACGGCGAGACGCGGTCGAGCCAGTGGAGGATGCCCGCGACGTTCGACGGGGCGCCGCTGAGGAGCTCGAAGTGCTCGGCCGTCTCGTCGTCCGCGGCGAGCGCCGTGTAACGCTCCTTGGTGCGGTCGCGGACCATGGCGACGGCGTGGTCGAGGTCCATGCCCTCCGCGTGCGCCTGCCGGGTGAGATCAACCCAGATGCGCAGTTCCTCCGCCGACCTTTCGAGCGTTTCCTGCACCGCGTCGACGGGCCCGTAGTGGCTGAACAGCAGCCGCTGCGGCCCAAGCGCCTCGAACAGCGCGATCGAGTCGAGCGCGGTCTGCAGGTCGAAGTCCGGCGGCGGGGTCGCCGGGCGCAGGTCGCCGGTCTGGGGCAGGTAGACGCCGGCCGCGTCGCCGACATACAGGTCCCCGGTGTACGAATCGATCAGACCGACGTGGTGCTTGGCGTGGCCGGGGGAGTAGTGGCTGCTCAGCGTCCTGCCGTTGCCGAGGTCGATGGCACCGGTGTCGCCCAGCGCGACGATGCGCTCGGCCTCGGTGGGGGACAATTCACCGAACAGCGTGTCGAGACGGTCTCCCCACACCATCCGGGCGCTGGCCATCAACCGTGACGGTTCGGCCAGATGCCGTGCCCCCTTCTCGTGGACGACCACCTGGGCGGACGGGAAGAACTTCGCGATGTCCCCCACTCCGCCCGCGTGATCCAGATGGATGTGCGTGACCACGACCGTCGCAAGCTCGCCCGGCCCGACGCCGAGCGAGGCCAGCGCGTCGCGCACCACGGGCGCGGACGTGGACGTACCGGTCTCCACCAGGCATGGGCGATCGCCCAGGATCAGATAACCGGCGGTGATGCCCGAGTAGCCGGCCATTTTCGTGTCGATCTCATAGACGTCGCCGCCGAGGGCGGTGATGTTGTCCACAGGCAACTCCTGAACCGCGTCCGCTATCCCCAGAACGGCGTTCCAGCCGAACCGGCCTCGTCCTCATCGTAGAGAGTGATCCTCACCCGAACACCAATGGGAGGACGACTGTGGACCGTAACGAGGTCTTGCTGGTGGGCCGGCTGTCGGCGGGTGTCGAGGACCGCGAGCTGCCCAGTGGCGACACGATGACGAAGTGGCGCCTGCTGGTGCGCCGTCGCAGGCACCGGCGCCACGGCACGATGACCGACAGCATCCCGTGCGTCACGTTCGACACCGAGGTGGCCGACCTGGTCCGGAGCCTCAAGCCGCGAGACCCGCTGGAGCTCACCGGCGCCTTCCGCTGCCGCATCTTCGGTCCGGCGCAGGCCAAGGTCTGGAGCTACGAGGTGGAGGTGTCGTCGGCCAGGGTCATCGAAGCCGACCCCCTCCCGCAGGAGCCCCCCGAGCCGCCGCCACCGACCGCTCCCCGCCCCGTGGCGGTCCTCGCCGAGACCGGCTGACCCCGCCACCCGGGTAGGCGGTCGCGGAGCGGTACCGGCCCATGCGAGCTGGGGCGCGCATGGGCCACTCGCTCCGTCGTGGACGGCGTGCGAGCCCCTTGGGGATGCCGCAACTGCAGGAGGTCAATCGATGGCGAAAGTCCTCAGGACGAGGCCCGTACGGGGCTTGGGGCCGAAGGAGGTGGATTTCCGGGGCACTCGTTCTCCACCGGCCGCGACCGCCAGCACATCGTCCACGGCCAGCGGCTTGAGGAGCACGGCGGTGCCACCGGTCTCGACAGCCAGGCGCAGAGCCGCGTACGGGTCATGATGCACGATCCGCACGGTCTTCTCGTCGTCCTGCAGCCCCCACACCTTGGGCAGCACGAACTGGGTGAGGATGGAGGTGTTCAGCGAGTTCCAGCGGTCCGAGCGGTCGGCGGGCATGGCCAGCGCGAGCTGCACCGGGTCGGGATGGGTCAGCAGGTGGACGCCCTCCGCTCCGGCCAGCAGGAAGGCGGGGTTGTCGGCGGCGTCGAGGGCGGCCATGCCCTCGGCCAGATCCTCCTGGTCCTGCACCCGCCAGGCTCCCTTGGCACGCGCGGCTGCCTCGGGCAAGGGGAGCCCAGGGATGACGCGGTGGATGGCCTTCAGGTCAGGCGGATACGCACGTGAGTCGACGAGCAGAGCCAGCCCGAAGTCCCACGGCCCGCCGCCGGCCCGACGGCTCAACGGGGACGCGCCGGAGGAGGGAACCTGACTTCCTGCGGGCTGGGGGCGGGTTGCGTGTTCCTGGCGCTGGAGTACGCGGTAGGTGGCGTATCTGTGGTGGCCGTCGGCGATCAGGGCCTGGCGGGCGTGGAGGTCGGCGTTGACGGCGTCGATCTCGGCCTCGTCCGTGATGGCCCAGAGGCGGTGCGTCAGGCCGTCCTCCGTATGGGCGGTCACCAGAGGCGGGCGGGTCGCGGCCACCTCGTCCACCAGGGTCGTCGCCGTGCCGGTGGCGCCGTCGTAGAGGAGGAAGATGGGCTCAAGGTTGGCCTGGGTGGTGCTCATCAGGGCGAGGCGGTCAGCGATGGGGCCGGGCATGACGTCCTCGTGGGGCAGGACGATGCCCTGCGCGGGGTCCGCCAGGCACACGTCCCCGATGAGGCCGCGCTGCACGACGTGTTCGCCGCGCTGCTCGTACACGTAAAGAGCGGGACGGTCGTCGACCACGAGGACGCCCGAGGCGAGCCACGCCTGCAACGTGTCGCGCGCCTGGCCATAGCGGGCCGGCGACGCTTCGCTGCTGCCGGCCTCCGGGGTGACCGTGGCACGTCCGGGCTGTGGCGCAGTTGCGGGACGTCCAGATGGTGGCGCTGCTGCGAGGCGTCCAGGCTGTGGCGCGGCTGCAGGACGTCCAGATGGTGGCGCGGCTGCGGGGGCTCCGGGCGCGGAGGCGGGCTTTGCGGGCGAATGGCCGTGCGGCTGGGAATGCGCGGGTGGTGTGCGTGGGTTTGCCGAGGTACCGGGGGCGGGAGTGCTCTCGCCGAAGTGGCCAGCGGGAGCCGGCTGGTTGGCGTCTCCCGAGGGCGAGATGGGAAGGATGAGACGGACGACGTTGTAGGGATGGGAGTCCAGCAGCGCGTGGACATCACCGTCCGAAATCAGGTCGTACGGCGGGGAGGTCACCTTGGCGGGATCGTCGACGGCGAATCGTACGCCCCGGAAGGGGCGCAGTTCGAGACCATCCGGTATCGGCAGTTCGGAATTCCCCATACCGGGCATGCTGTCATAGACGTCCGTGTCTTTCCGTGGTCGCCCCGACGCTCCGCCGGTGCCCGATTCCCCAGCGAACCCGTCGATTGCCGATGAAGGAGAGCTCACGCAATGGTCCAAGGTGAAAACCCTCACGAAGATTCCCCGACGGGCGCTCCGAGGGGCGACGTTTACGACTGGTACCAGCGTGGAGTGAAGTTGCTCAAGGAAGGCAGCCCGGCGGCCGCGGCCGCGCTGCTGGAACGGGCGGCCGGGGCCGAGCCGGAGTCCCGCAGCATCAGGGAGGCGCTGGCCAGGGCCCAGTTCAACTCGCGGCAGTACGCGGAGGCGGCCGACAGTTTCCGGCGGATCGTCGACGCCAACCCCGCGGAGGACTACGCGTACTTCGGGCTAGGCCTGTCGTTGTGGCGCACCGGTGACATCGAGGGAGCGCAGGAGCCGCTCGCGATCGCCGTGGCGATGCGGCCCGATGAGGGGCACTACGTGTCGGCGTTGAAGAGCGTACGGGCGACCCTCCGCGCCCGACGGGAGATGTGACCCCGCCCCGCCGCCAGGGTCCGTGCGTTTGTGTCCACCGCACCCTGATCACCGTCACCGACGCCAACGAGTAGATGGCCGGACGTACGTGGACAAGGCGGGGCGATCAGTGAGCGGCGAGGGGCGACGTCGCAGAGAGAACGGCGCATGTTGCAAGGACGCCCAGCCCGGCGGTGCTGAGGGGCGGCGAATGGCGCTGAGAGGGTCTGGTTACCGGCGGCGCGCTTGAACCCACGATGGGCTGCGCGTGCGGGCGAGCCTGTGTGAAGGTCGCGCGCGCAGTCGGGGGAGGGGCGCGTAGCCGGGAGGGACGCGTAGCCGGGAGGAGGGCGTGGCCGGGGAAGGGGGCGGCCGCTGCTGTGGGCCGTGTGGCGGCCTGCTGATCCTCCGGGCAGGGGCGGCCGGTCGGGCGGGGGCAGGCCGATGGCCAGGGGCTACGCGAGCGCACGCGGTCACGCCCGGGTGGCCGGTCGTGCGAAGGGCAGGCTCGCGGCTGGTAGGCCCGTCGAGGGTGGACCGGGCGGACCGGGCGATGGAGCGAGTCGAGCGAGTCGGGCGGATGGGGCGGTCAGGCGGGAAGGGGCAGCCGGTCGGGCAGTGGCAGTCGGTGGGGCCCGGGGGCGGTCTTGGGGCAGACGGGGCGGTCGGGCATGGGGGAGGGCCGGGCTTCGGCAGCGTGGAGGTTGGGCACCGGGGCGGTTCGGGGCTTCGGCAGCGTGGGGGTCGGGGTGGGCATAGGGGCCGGAGCTGGGGCGCGGTTAGAGTCTCACGGGATGTGGGTGGGCTAGGGGAATGAGGCATTGTGCTGATCGACGGCTATGACACCCTGCTGCTTGACCTTGACGGGGTCGTTTACCTGGGGCGGCATGCGGTGCCCGGGGCGCCGGAGGCGTTGGAGCAGGCTCGGCGGCGCGGGGCGCGGCTGGCGTACGTGACGAACAACGCCTCGCGGACGCCTGCCGCCATCGCGACGCATCTGCGGGAGCTGGGGGTGCCGGCCGAGGTGGCGGACGTCGTCACGTCGGCGCAGGCGGCCGCGCGGGTGGTGGCCGAGCGGGTGCCCGCCGGGTCGAACGTGCTCGTGGTGGGCGGGTCGGGGCTGCGGCTGGCCGTACGGGATCGGGGGCTGAGGCCGGTGACCACGGCGGCGTCGGAGCCCGTGGCGGTGGTGCAGGGGATCGCGCCCGGGCTGTCGTACGAGCTGCTGTCGGAGGGGGCGCTGGCGGTGCGGCGGGGGGCGTTGTTCGTGGCGTCCAACGGGGACGCGACCATGCCGACCGGGCGAGGGGAGCAGCCGGGGAACGGGGCGATGGTACGGGTGATCGCGCATGCGACCGGGGTTGAGCCGGTCTATGCGGGTAAGCCTGATCCGCCGTTGCATCGGGAGTCGGTGATCCGTACGGGGGCGCGGCGGCCGCTGGTCGTGGGGGACCGGCTCGACACCGACATCGAGGGCGCGGTGAACGCGGGCGTGGACGGGCTGCTGGTGCTGACGGGGGTCGCCAGGCCGGTCGACCTGCTCACGGCGGAGCCGCGGCATCGGCCGACCTATGTGGGGGAGGATCTGAGGGCGTTGCTGGAGCCGTATCCGCCGGTGCGCGACGGGGAGTGCGGCGGGTGGCGGGCGCGGTGGGCCGGAGGGGCGCTGCGGCTCGACGGTGGCGGGAGCCGGATCGACGGGCTGCGGGCGGCGTGCGACGCCGTGTGGGCGGCCGTCGGCGACGGCCGCGCCGAGGAGGATGCGGTCAAGGAGGCCCTCGACCGCATCGGCTGACGCAGGGGCACACGAACCGCGGGCCCGCCAGGGCGGGTCAACCAGAGTGGGGCTCTGAGTGGCCCACGAGGGCGGGCGCTCTGAGTGGCCCACCAGAGCGGGCGCTCAGAACGGGCCTACCAGGGCGGGGTGGGTCTAAGTGTGCGCGTCGGCGCAGGACCGGGTCGGCGCAGGCCGGGACGGGTCCTGCGGGACGGGTCCTGCGGGACGGGTCGGCGGGACGGGGCGAGGGTCAGGGCCTGCGGGTCTGGACCGGCGGGTCAGGTCCTGCGGGACGGAGCCTGCCGGTCGAGGTGCGGGGGCAAGTGGGGGTGGCGGGGTCAGAGAAGGCGGCGGAGGCGCAGGAGGTCGCCGAAGCTGGCGTCGATCTTGACGCGGCCGCCCAGCAGCGCGCGGGCCAGGTCGAGCTCCCCGTCGACCAGCGCGATGAGGTCGTCGGACACGATCGTCAGCTTGACCTCGGCCGGTTTGCCGTTCGCGGGCGGCTCCTCGGTGAACGGGTCGAGGCCGCCGTGGTGGAGCCGGCCGTAGAAGGTGACGTCGAGGTCGGACACCCGGCAGCTGACCGTGCGCTCGACCACATGCTTGGCCCGGTCCTGCTCGTCGATCTCGTCGAACTGGGCGACGAGCTTGACCAGCGCCTCCCGGCACTCCTCGACGCTTGCCATGATCCGCCTTCCTTTCCTTGTCTTCAGGGTCCGTAGCGTTCCACATCGGAGCACCCCGTATGACCCTCCAACGTGTGACACGCCCGCCAAGGTGCCGGGCGCTCGCCCGAGGCGTTACCGTCGAGTCATGAGTGAGCTGCCAGAGGCAACCGGCGACGAGCGGGTCGACGCGGTCCTCGCGGATCTGGGCCGCCTGGCCGGGCTGCCGGTGGGCGAGCACGTGGCGGTGTTCGAGGAGGCGTTCTCCGGGCTGGAGGCCGCCCTCGGCGCCGTGGAGGCGCGGTGAGCCGCAGGGTCCGGCTCGACACCGAGCTGGTGCGGCGCGGGCTGGCGCGTTCGCGGGAGCAGGCGGCCCAGCTGATCGAGGCCGGCCGCGTCGCCGTCGGAGGCCAGCGGGCCGGCAAGCCCGCCACCCAGGTCGACACCGCCTCGGCCATCGTCGTCGCCGAGTCGCCCGGCGGGCCTGATTACGTCTCGCGCGGCGCGCACAAGCTGCTCGGGGCGCTGGAGGCGTTCCCCGAGCTGGACGTGACGGGGCGGCGCTGCCTGGACGCGGGCGCGTCCACGGGCGGGTTCACCGACGTGCTGCTGCGCCGCGGCGCCGCGCACGTGGTCGCCGTCGACGTCGGCTACGGGCAGCTCGCCTGGTCGCTGCGCAGCGACGAGCGGGTCACGGTGATGGAGCGGCTCAACGTGCGCGACCTCATGCCGGGCATGGTCGGCGAGGCGCCCACGCTGGTCGTCGGCGACCTGTCGTTCATCTCGCTGCGGCTCGTGCTGCCCGCGCTGGCCGAGGTCGCCGCGCCGCGCGCCGACTTCGTCATGCTGGTCAAGCCGCAGTTTGAGGTGGGCAAGGAGCTCGTGGGGGCCGGTGGCGTGGTGCGTGACCCGGAGCTGCGGGCGGGAGCGGTGCGGCAGGCCGCCGCGAAGGCCGGTGAGCTGGGGCTGGCGGTGCGTGGCGTGACCGCGAGCCCGCTGCCGGGCCCGTCGGGCAACGTCGAATACCTGCTGTGGCTGGGCAAGGGCGAAGGGGCGCCGCCGGTCGCCGACCTGGAGTCCGAGATCCGGCGCGCCGTGGCGGAGGGGCCCCAATGAGCCGGGCAGCGAGCCGGACCGTCCTGGTCACCGCGCACACCGGGCGGGAGGCCGCCGTGGAGAGCGCCAGGCTGGTCATCGGGCGGCTGGTGGGGGCCGGGCTGAGCGTCCGGGTGCTCGACGGCGAGGCCGCCGACATCGGCTGCGGCGGCGTCGACGTCGTGCCCGCGGAGCCGGGCGCGGCCAAGGACGCCGAGGTGATGATCGTGCTCGGCGGCGACGGGTCGCTGCTGCGCTCGGCCGAGCTGGCCAGGCCGGCCGGCACCCCGCTGCTCGGCGTCAACCTGGGCCACGTCGGCTTCCTGGCGGAGGCCGAGGTCGCCGACCTGGCCGCCGCCGTCGACAGCGTGGTCGCGGGCCGCTACGACGTCGAGGAGCGCATGACGATCGACGTGCTGGCCCGGCAGAACGGCCGCGTCATCGCCGACACGTGGGCGCTCAACGAGGTCACCGTCGAGAAGCGGGAGCGCATGCTGGAGGTGGTCGCCGAGATCGACGGGCGGCCGCTGTCGCGCTGGGGCTGCGACGGCGTGATCTGCGCCACGCCGACCGGCTCCACCGCCTACGCCTTCTCCGCCGGCGGCCCGGTGGTGTGGCCGGAGGTGGAGGCGCTGCTCATGGTGCCGATCAGCGCGCACGCCCTGTTCGCGCGCCCGCTGGTGGTCTCGCCGCGCTCGACGCTCGCCGTCGAGATCCTGCCCGACACACCCGTCGGGGTCCTGTGGTGCGACGGGCGCCGCCACTTCGACCTTCCCGCCGGCACCCGCGTGGAGGTGCGGCGCGGCAGTGAGCCGGTACGGCTGGCCCGGCTGCACGGTGTGGAGAGCACCGGGGCGCCGTTCACCGACAGGCTGGTCGCCAAGTTCGAACTACCCGTCCAGGGGTGGCGCGGAAGGGTGCGACCCTGAGTGAATGGGGACGCGAACGCGTAGGATCGCATCCGCACGAGTGTTCGGAAAGCACGTAAGTGACGGGAGTGGGCAGTGCGACCAAGGGTCGAGGAGGTCCGCATCCAGGGGCTCGGCGTCATCGACGAGGCCGTGCTGGAGCTTTCGCCGGGCTTCAACGTGGTCACCGGCGAGACCGGCGCGGGCAAGACGATGGTCGTCACGGGTCTCGGGCTGCTGTTCGGCGGCCGGGCCGACCCCTCCCGGATCCGCCCCGGCGCCGACAAGGCCAGCGTCGAGGGCACGCTCGTCATTGACCCGGGCGGCCGGGTCGCCCAGCAGGTCGAGGACATCGGCGGCCAGGTCGACGACGGCGAGCTGATCATCTCCCGCACCGTCTCGGCCGAGGGCAGGTCGCGCGCCTGGCTCGGCGGCCGCACGGTGCCCGTCGGCACCCTGACCTACCTGGCCGACGACCTGGTGGCGGTGCACGGCCAGATGGACCAGCAGCGGCTGCTGCAGCCCGCCAGGCAGCGCGCCGCGCTCGACCGCTATGCCGGCAACGACCTGGTCAAGCCGTTGCGCGCGTACGCGCAGGCGTACAAGAGGCACAAGCAGGTGGCGGCGCTGCTGGAGGAGCTGACCACGCGCGCCCGGGAGCGGGCACAGGAGGCCGACCTGCTCCGGTTCGGGCTGGAGGAGATCGAGAAGGTCGACCCGAAGGCCGGCGAGGACGCCGACCTGCGCGGAGAGGAGGAGCGGCTGTCGCACGCCGACGCGCTGCGCGGCGCGGCGACCACCGCGCACTCGGCGCTGCTCGGCGACCCGATGGAGGCCGCGGGCGGCGCGCGTGACGTGATCTCGCTGCTGGGCGAGGCGCGGGCGGCCGTCGACGCGGTGCGCGACTTCGACAGCCAGCTCGCCGGGATGGCCGACCGGCTGGCCGAGGCGGGCTACCTCATCTCCGACGTGGCCACCGACCTGGCCGCCTACGCCGAGTCGATCGAGGCCGACCCGGCCCGGCTGGCGGCCGTCCAGGAGCGGCGCTCCGCGCTGACCGGGCTGATCCGCAAGTACGGCGAGGACAGCGCCGGCGTGCTGGCCTGGGCGCAGCGCTCGGCCGCCCGGCTGGCCGAGCTGGAGGGCGACGACGAGCGCATCGGGGAGCTCACCCGCGAGCTGGAGGAGCTCACCGCGCGCCTCACCGACCTGGCCGCCGAGCTGACCAAGGTGCGCCAGGCCGCCGCCGAGCGGTTCGGCGCGGCCGTCACCGAGGAGCTGACCGCGCTGGCCATGCCGCACGCCCGCGTCGTCGTCCAGCTCTCCCGCGCCGCCGAGTTCGGCCCCGAGGGCGTCGACGAGGTCGAGCTGCGCATGGCCGCCCACCCGGCCGCGCCGCCGCTGCCGCTCAACAAGGGCGCCTCCGGCGGCGAGCTGAGCCGGGTCATGCTCGCCATCGAGGTGGTGTTCGCCGGTGCCGACCCGGTGCCGACGTTCGTCTTCGACGAGGTCGACGCGGGCGTGGGCGGCAAGGCCGCCGTCGAGATCGGCCGCCGCCTGGCCCGGCTGGCGCGCACCGCGCAGGTGATTGTGGTCACACATCTGCCCCAGGTCGCGGCCTTCGCCGACCAGCATCTGGTGGTCGAGAAGGCCAGTGACGGCAGTGTCGTGCGCAGTGGCGTGGTCACCCTCAACCACGAGGGCAGGGTGCGCGAGCTGTCGCGGATGCTCGCCGGACTGGAGGATTCCGAGCTGGGCCGGGCGCACGCGGAGGAGCTGCTGGGACTGGCCGCCGCCGACAGGTGATCCTGGGTGACATAGCGGACACGCCCCGCAGTGCGTGACCTCCCACGTGTTTCCCTCTGGCAGGATGGTCACTGATGAAGGTTCCGGGGAACAAGATGCCGGGCCTCCGCGGAAGGAAGGTCAACGACCTTCCCGGTGTCACGGGTGTGGCGAGGATCGACCGGCGGACCAAGAGGCTCACCAAGCGCCTCAAGCCAGGCGAGATCGCCATCATCGACCATGTCGACGTGGACCGGGTCAGCGCGGAGGCACTGGTGGCGTGCGAAGCCGCGGCCGTGGTCAACGTGGCCGCGGGCATCAGCGGGCGCTATCCCAACCTCGGACCGAAGATCATCCTTGAGGCCGGCATCCCGTTCGTCGACAACGCCAGCCACGAGCTGTTCGAACGCGTCAAGGACGGCGACGTCGTGCGGCTGCACGAGGGCGTCATCCACCTCGACGACGAGGTCGTCGGCAAGGGCGACGAGCAGCACATGGAGGCCGTCGAGGCGGCCATGGCCGAGGCCCGCGCCGGCCTGGCCGTGCAGATCGAGGCGTTCGCCGTCAACACGATGGAGTACGTGCGCGGCGAGGGCAAGCTGCTCATCGAGGGCGTCGGCGTGCCCGAGATCCGCACCCCCATCGAGGGCAGGCACGCCCTCATCGTGGTGCGCGGCTACCACTACAAGGAAGACATCGCCACCCTGCGCCCCTACCTGCGTGAATACCGCCCGGTGCTGATCGGCGTCGACGGCGGCGCCGACGCGCTGCTGGAGGCCGGCTACCTGCCCGACATCATCGTGGGCGACTTCGACTCCGTCTCGGCCAAGGCCCTCACCTGCGGCGCCGAGCTCGTCGTGCACGCCTACCGCGACGGCCGCGCGCCCGGCCTGGAACGGGTCCGCCAGCTCGGCCGCGACGCGGTGATCTTCCCGTCGACCGGCACCAGCGAGGACATCGCCATGCTCATGGCCGACGACAAGGGCGCCTCGCTCATCGTCGCCGTCGGCACCCACGGCACGCTGGAGGAGTTCCTCGACAAGGGGCGCTCCGGCATGGCCAGCACCTTCCTCACCCGGTTGCGCGTCGGCAGCAAGCTCGTCGACGCCAAGGGCGTCAGCCGCCTCTACCGCAGCCGCATCTCCACCCCGCAGCTGCTGCTGCTGGCGATCACCGCGCTGATCACGATGGGTGTCGCCCTGTCGTTCTCCCCGCTCGGCCAGACCTGGCTGAACGGGCTGCAAGACTTCTGGAACGCGTTCATCTTCTGGTTGGTCGGGCTCTTCTCGTGATCGATTTCCGTTATCACCTCGTCTCCATCGTCGCCATCTTCCTGGCGCTGGCCGTGGGCATCGTCATGGGCACCACGCTGCTCCAGGACCCCGCGATCAGATCGGCCGAGGAGCTCACCCGCCAGCTCACCGCCGACAAGCAGGAGCAGCGCGGTCAGATCGACGACCTGCGCAGCCGGGAGCAGGCGGGCGACGCGTTCGTCACCACGCTCACGCCCAAGCTCGTCGCCGGTGAGCTCACCGGCGAGGAGGTGCTGCTCGTGGAGGCGCCCGGAGCGGGCGCGGCGCAGCGCGAGGCCACCCAGGAGGTGCTGACCGACGCGGGCGCGACCATCTCCGGCAGGCTCTCGCTGACGGAGAAGTTCTTCGACCCCAAGAGCGGCGGCGTCCTCGACGGCCTGGCCGGGCAGCTCAAGCCGGCCGAGATGACCTTCCCCACGCCCGCCACCGCCTACGACAAGGCCGCCACCCTGCTGGCCGCCACCGTGACCACCACCGACCCGGCCGTCGCGGGCACCCCCAACGCGGCCACCGCCTCGGTGCTCGGCGGGCTGGAGACCGGCGGGTTCGTCAACCTCGACGGAGACCCGGCCAAGCGGGCCACGCTCGTCGTCATGTTCGCCCCGGACGTCCCGTACGAGGGCGAGAACGCCGAGACGCAGGCCGCCGCGTTCGTGGCGCTGGCCTCCGGGCTCGACGCGGGCGGTCGCGGTCTGGTCGTGGCGGGCACCGTCCCCGCCACCGGGCCCGGCGGCGCCGTCACCGCCGTGCGCGACAGCACCGAGGTGGCCAAGCGCGTCTCCACCGTCGACAGCGCCGATATCCCGGCGGGCCGCGTCGTGATCGTCTACGCTCTGCGGGAGCAACTGGCCGGGGCCGCCGGGCAGTACGGCATCGGCACCGGGATCACCGCGTTCCAGCCGGTGGTGCCGAGCCCGGCGCCGACCACGCCCCAGCCGACCCCGTCGTCCTCCGACTCAGGGAGCTGACATGGCCCGCAGCCTGCTCTACGCCGTCGCCGGCGCCGCGATCGGCGCCGCCGCCGCCCGCGCCGCCTACACCGCGTTCACCCGGGCGCGCGGCGTCGACCCGGGCAGCCGCTGGACCCGTAAGAACCACCGGGGCGAGGCCGTCACGCTGCTCGAAGGGCCCGCGTTCGTGGCAGGGGCGGGAGCGGCCGCCGCGCTCGCGCCCGGCCTGCCGCCGCGGGTACGGGCGGCCGCGCTGCTCGCCGGGGCGGGCAGCGGCGCGCTCGGCGCCTACGACGACCTCTACGGCACCACCTCCTCCAAGGGCTTCAAGGGTCACCTGACCGCGCTGGCCCGCGGCGAAGTCACCAGCGGCGCCGTCAAGATCCTCGGCATCGGCGCGACCGGGCTCGGCGCCGCCGCGCTCGTCTCCCGCGGCCCGGCCGACACGCTCGTCAACGGCGCCGCCATCGCGGGCGCCGCCAACCTGGCCAACCTGTTCGACCTGCGGCCCGGCCGCGCCATCAAGGTCGGCCTGCTCACCGGCGGCCCCCTCCTGGTCAGCGCGGTCGCGGGCGGCTCACCGGCGACCGCCGCGCTGGCCGCCGTGCCGCTGGGCGCCGCCGCCGCGCTGCTGCCCGACGACCTCGGAGAGCGCGCCATGCTCGGCGACGCCGGGGCCAACGCGCTCGGCGCGCTGCTCGGCCTGGCCGCCGTCACCCGGCTCGGCCGTCCCGGCAGGCTCGTCCTGCTCGGCACCGTCGCCGCGCTCACCGCCGCCTCCGAGAAGATCAGCTTCACCAAGGTCATCGCGGGCAACCCGGTGCTCAACCGGCTCGACCTGCTCGGCCGCCGCCCCGCCGACACCGTCTGAGAGACCGCGTGACGCGCCTGTCCGTACGGCCTGCCATGATGTCCGGAATGACCGGAGAGGCGGGCAGGGCGTGACCCCGCGGCTGGCGCGCGGCGTGGCCGGAGGCGCGCTGCTCATCGCGGTGATCACCGTGCTGGCGCGCGTCGCGGGCTTCGCCAAGCAGTACGCCCTGGCCCAGACCGTCGGCACCAACTGCCTGACCAGCGCCTACTTCACCGCCAACCAGATCCCCAACATCGTCTTCGAGGTGGTCGTCGGCGGCGCCCTGGCCGGGGCGGTCGTGCCGGTGCTCGCCGAACCCGCCGCCACGGGCGACCGCGAGCGGGCCGGGCGGATCGGCTCGGCGCTGCTGACGTGGACCCTGGTCGTGCTCGTCCCCGTGGCGGTGCTGACCGCGCTGCTGGCGGGGCCGATCATGGGACTGTTCGGCGGCGGCGACTGCGAGATGCACGCGGTCGCCACCCGGATGCTGGTCGTCTTCGCGCCGCAGATCCCGCTGTACGGCGTGGTCGTCGTGCTCTACGGCGTGCTGCAGGCGCACCACCGCTTCACCGGGCCCGCCGTGGCGCCGCTCGTGTCGAGCCTCGTGGTCATCGTGGCGTACCTGCTGTTCGTGCCGCTCAGCGACGGCCGGGCCGGAAGCGCCGAGGTGCCGCTCGCGGCGGAGCTCGCGCTGTCCGTCGGCACCAGCCTCGGCGTGCTGGCGCTCGTGCTCACCGTCGCCGGGCCGGTGGCGGGGCTCGGGCTGCGGTGGCGGCCCGCGTTCCGCTTCCCCGGCGGGGTGGCCGTGCGGGTGCGGCGGCTGGCGCTGGCGGGCATCGCGGCGCTGCTCGCCCAGCAGGCGGCCATGGCCGGGGTGCTGGCGCTGTCCAACAACGTGATCGGCGGCGGGGCGCTGGCCGTCTACAACTACGCGTGGGCGATCTACCTGGTGCCGTACGCGGTGCTCGCCGTGCCCATCGCCACCAGCGCCTTCCCCCGGCTGTCGGCCGTGGAGGGGGACCGGGCGGCGTTCGCGGAGCTCGCCGCCCGCACGACCCGGGCCGTGGTGCTCGTGTCCGGGGTGGCGGCCGGGGTGCTCGCGGCGGCGTCCGGGCCGGGGGCCGTGGTGTTCCTGGGGGCCAAGACGACCGTGTCACCGGTGGAGCTGGCGCGGGCCGTCGCGCTGTTCGCGCCGGGGCTGATCGGCTACGGGCTGATCGCGCACCTCAGCCGGGTGCTGTACGCCGCCGGGCGCGGGCGGGCGGTCGCGGCCGGGACGGTGGCCGGGTGGGGCGTGGTGATCGTGGCCCAGACCGTCTTCGCGCTGGCGTTCCCGCGCGAGTGGCAGGTGGCGGGGCTGGCGCTGGGGATGAGCGCGGGCATGACCGCCGGTGGGGCGCTGCTGCTGGCGTCCGTCGTACGGGCGCGGGGGGCCGCGGCGATCGCCGGGCTGGGCCGGGCCGGGGCGGCGGCGCTCGCCGGGGGCGGGGCCGGGTTCGTGGCGGGCGGCTGGGTCGCCGGGCTGTTCGGCGGGGCCGGGACGTGGGGGAGCGTGGCGGGCACGCTGCTGGCGGCCGTGGTGGCGCTGGCGGCGGGCGTGGGCGTCGTGGCGCTCGTGGACCGCGCCGACGCCGCCGCCGTGGCCGCACTGCTGCGCCGCCGTGGCGGACCGGAGGGCGGATGAGGCGGGCGGTCCGACGGACGGGCCGGCGGACGGGCCAGTGGGTGGATGAAGTGGGCGGGCGAGTGAGCGGAGGAGCGGCTGTGCGGGTGGCGTTCGTGCTGGGGACCACGTCCGGCGGGACCGGGCGGCACGTGGCGATGCTGGCCCGGGGCCTGGTGCGGCGCGGGCACCGGGTGCTGGTGGTGGCGCCGCGCGAGGTCGGGGAGGGGTTCGCGTTCCGCGAGGCGGGGGCGCGGCTCGCGGAGGTGGAGGTCACCGACCGGCCCAGGCCGCTCGCCGACGCGCGGGCGGTGCTCGCCGCCGGGCGGCTGACCCGGGGCGCGGACGTCGTGCATGCCCACGGCCTGCGCGCCGGGGCCCTGGCCGGGCTCGGGCTCACCCTGGCCGGGCTCGGGCGCGTCCCGTCCCGGGGCCGGAGGCGGCCACGGCTGGTGGTGACGCTGCACAACGCGCTCACCACGGGCGGGACGGTCGGCCTGGTGTACGGGGTGCTGGAGCGGATCGTGGCGCGGCTGGCCGACCGCGTGCTGGTCGTCTCGCCCGACCTCGGGGAACGGATGCGGGCCCTGGGCGCGCGGGACGTGCGGGCCGCGGTGGTGCCCGCGCCGGTGCCGCGCCCCGCCGGGCGGCCCGCCGCCGAGGTGCGCGCCGAGCTGGGGGCCGGGGAGCGGCCCGTCGTGCTCACCATCGCCAGGCTCGCCCAGCAGAAAGGGCTGGAGACCCTGCTCGACGCCGCCGCCGGGCCGTGGCCGGGGCCCGAGCCGCTGTTCGCGATCGCCGGGGAGGGCCCGCTGCGCGAGACGCTGCAGCGCCGGATCGACCGCGACGGGCTGCCCGTGGTGCTGCTGGGCAACCGGGACGACGTGCCCGACCTGCTGGCCGCCGCCGCCGTGGCCGTGTGGCCCAGCCGGTGGGAGGGGCAGCCGCTCAGCCTCAGCGAGACCCTCATGGCCGGCCGCCCGGTGGTCGCCACGGCCGTCGGCGGCATCCCCGAGCTCGTCGGCGACGCCGGTGCGCTCGTGCCCTACGGTGACGTGCCCGCCCTGCGCGCGGCCGTACAGGAAGTGATCGCCGATCCTGAGAAGGCGGCCGGACGGGCCGCGGCGGCGGCCCGGCGTGGCGCCGAGCTGCCGGACGAGGACGACGCCGTGCGGGCGGTGCTGGACGCCTACGGTTCGTCAACATCATCCGGATGATTAGGTGAGGCTTTCGCGTTCTCGTATACTGCGTGCGTTAAGGGAGGGGAGTATCCCTTCGCGGCAGCCTCGTCATCACGGTGCAGTCCCGCTCCATGGGGCCCCCGGGGCTGCCGGTCCGCCATGCCCAGCGGGCGGGAGAGACCTCCGGCGTTCTGACGTGTATGCCGGAGGTAATACAACGTGAGCGAACCATTGTGGGCCTGGATCGTCGTGATCGGCGGGCTCCTGCTCGTCCTGGCCGTCGACCTGTGGATCGTCGACCGCGGTGAAGCCCGCGAGTTCTCGATGCGCCAGGCGGGATTCTGGGTCACCTTCTACATCACGCTGGCCGTGATCTTCGGGGTGATCCTCTGGGTGACGACGGGGCCGGAGAAGGCGGGCGAGTTCTTCGCCGGCTACATCACCGAATACAGCCTCAGCGTCGACAACCTGTTCGTCTTCTTCATCATCATGAGCCGGTTCGCCGTGCCGAAGGCGTACCAGCACAAGGTGCTGCTCGTCGGCATCCTGCTCGCCCTGGTCATGCGGGGCATCTTCATCGCGCTCGGCGCCGCGGCGCTGGAGCGGTTCGGCTGGTTGTTCTACGTCTTCGGCGCGTTCCTCGTCTACACCGCGATCAACATCGTCCGCCAGCACGTCAAGGGCGAAGAGGAGCAGGTCCCCGAGAACGTCCTGCTCCGCTGGGTGCGGCGGGCCTTCCCCACCACGGACGGCTACGTCGGGTCCAAGGTCACCGTCAAGATCGACGGCAAGCGCATGGTCACGCCGATGCTGATCGTCATGATCGCCATCGGCAGCACCGACCTGCTGTTCGCTCTCGACTCGATTCCGGCGATCTTCGGGCTCACCACGGACCCGTTCATCGTCTTCACCGCCAACGCCTTTGCCCTGATGGGACTGCGTCAGCTTTACTTCCTGCTCGGTGGGCTGCTGCAGCGCCTGGTCTACCTCAGTTATGGTTTGGCGTTCATTCTGGGCTTCATCGGGGTTAAGCTGATTTTGGAGGCTCTGCACCACAGCGGGTTCTCCTGGGCCCCGGCGATCCCGATCTGGGTTTCGCTGTCGGTCATCGGCGCCACGATGGTCATCACCACCGTGGCGAGCCTGGTCAAGGCCCGCAGGGACACCCGCAAGAGCGAGGAAACCCACTCGGAGCAGGTCTAGAAAAACGGCTTTCGAGGCGCTTTGCTGGTGTAGTTGCGTCGTGTCATAGTTGTGCGTTCTGTAGCATCACGGCAAAGCGCTTCCGTTCCAGTCACCATCCAAAGGTTGTACGTGTCAGTCGATTCTGCCAAGCCGGGCCGTGTCAGGCTCGCACGCGGGGTCTCCCCGTGGCTCCTCCCGACGGCGGCCGCGGCGGCCGCCACCGCGTTCCTGACGCGACGGGACCGTCGCTGGGCGCTCGCGGCCGTGCCGCTGGGCGCCCTCACCGGTGGGATGCTCTGGTTCTTCCGCGACCCCGACCGCAGGCCGGGCGAGGGGCGGATCCTGTCACCGGCCGATGGGGTCGTCCAGAGCGTCGACCCGTGGCCGGACGGCCGCACCCGGGTCGCGATCTTCATGAGCCCGCTGAACGTCCACGTCAATCGGGCACCACTTGCGGGAAATGTCACCTCCGTGCAGCATGTGCCAGGTGGGTTCCTGCCGGCTTTCAACAAGGACAGCGACCAGAACGAGCGCGTGGTGTGGCATTTCGAGACCACGCTCGGCGACATCGAGATGGTGCAGATCGCGGGCGCGGTCGCGCGCCGGATCGTGCCGTACCTGACCGCTGGGGCGAAGGTCGCGCAGGGCGAGCGGATCGGGCTCATCAGGCTCGGATCCAGGGTCGACATCTACCTTCCCGAAGGGATCTCACCCGCGGTGTCCGTGGGCGAGAAGACGGTTGCGGGGGTGACCAGAATTGACCACAGCTGACGCCGGCGGCTGGCCGGCCGAAGAGGAAGAACCTCGCGGCCCGGTCGGCAAGGCGTTCCGCCTGTCCGCCGCCGACTCCCTGTCCCTGGGCAACGCGCTGTGCGGCTTCCTGGCCGTGTGCGTGCTGGCCGCCTCGGCCATCGAGGCGCTGCGCACCGACGGGACCTTCACCCCGGCGCCCAGCTATTTCGCCACGGCCGTGGTGCTGCTGCTCATCGGCGCCACCTGCGACCTGTTCGACGGGCTCGTCGCGCGGCGCTTCCGCGCCTCCGCGATGGGCGCCGAGCTCGACAACCTGGCCGACGTCATCAGCTTCGGGTTCGCGCCCGCGTTCATGGTCGTGATCTGGGGCGGGTTCACCCACCAGGTGCCGTTCTTCGCCGTGGTGGGCGCCGCCGCGGCCGTGCTCGTCGCCGGTGTCGTACGGCTGGCGCGGTTCGCCTGCGTCAAGACCAAGAGCGGCGACTTCATGGGGCTGCCGATCCCCATGGGCGCGATGACCGTGATCTCGATCGTGCTGCTGTTCGAGCCGGGGATCTGGTCGCTGCTGGCCGTGCTGGGCGTGGCCTGGCTCATGGTCAGCCGGATCGAGTACCCCAAGCCCAAGGGGCAGCTCGCCGCCGTGGTCCTCGGATGGATCATGGTGAACGTCGCGTTCCTCACCTTCTGGGTCGCCTGGCCCGAGGGCGGTGACCTGCCGATCAAGATCGGCGCCACCATGCAGATCGCGCTCGTCGCGGCCATCCCGCTGCGGATGCTCTTCTACAAGCGCGAACTGCGCCGTGAGGCCTCCCGCATCGGGCAGTGACCAATTCGAGCAGTGACCATTCGGGCAGGGGCGCCGGAAGAAGCGGGACTTCTCCGGCGCCTTCGGCTTTGATGGAGCCATGCCGGTCGAGCACACGCGCACGTACTTCCTCGGCAAGCTCGCCGCCGAGCTGGAGCGGCGCGGGCTGACCGCCACGCTGCGAGCCGACCCGCCCGTGCTGCGGGTCAGCGATCCCGGCACCGCGCTGCTGGCCGAGACCGTCGACTGCGTGCCGCTCCAGGACGGATGGTTCTACCGCTGGTCGTGGGGCGAGCTGGTCGGGCAGGCCGACCAGCCGGGGCCGGCGGCCGAGCGCATCGTGCGCGTCCTGGCCCGCCGCTGACCCTCTTGCGACAGCTACCAGCCTCGGGCCTTCCACTCGGGAAGGGACGGGCGCTCGGCGCCCAGGGTGGTGTCCTTGCCGTGGCCCGGGTAGACCCACGTGTCGTCGGGCAGCCGGTCGAAGACGCGCTCCACCACGTCGGTGTAGAGCTGCTCGAAGCGCTCCGGGTCCTTCCACGTGTTGCCGACGCCGCCGGGGAACAGCGAGTCGCCGGTGAACAGGTGCTTGTCGCCCTCGCCGCCGTCGTACAGCAGGGCGATCGAGCCCGGCGTGTGGCCGCGCAGGTGGATCGCCTCCAGGGTGACGACGCCGACGGCGACGCGGTCGCCGTGCTCGACCAGGCGGTCGGCCGGGACCGGCAGGCCGGGCGCGTCCAGCGGATGGGCCAGCACCTTGGCGCCCGTCACCTTGCGCACCTGCTCCAGCGCCTGCCAGTGGTCGCCGTGCTGGTGGGTGGTGACGATCGCGCTGATCGGCTGGTCGGCGATCAGGGCCAGCAGCCGGTCCGGCTCGGCCGCCGCGTCGATGAGCAGGCCGTCACCCGTCTCGGTGCAGCGCAGCAGGTAGGCGTTGTTCTCGTACGGGCCGACGGCGAGCTTGCAGATCGTCAGATCGGGCAGCTCCCGCACGTCGGCGGGGCCGCCTACCTGGACGTCGCCGGTGTAGGTCATGGGTAGTCCTTCGGGGGCGTCGCGGGCAGGTCAGCGGGCGCGGTCGTGGTCAGCCACGGCGGTGGCGGCGGGCACGGCCGTCCCTCGGGCACCACTTTAACTCCCTCACCTGCCGAGCGGCCGGTCAGCCAGGCCAGCACGTCGGCCGGCGCGCCCTCGACCACCGGACCGTCGCCGAGCCCCTCCCACCCGGCGGCGACCGGGCCGTTCGCGGGGGTGACGAACCGCACCGCGCTCACCGTGCTGCGGTCGTGCGGCCAGGTGCGCAGGCAGTCGTGCAGCTCGCGGCGGACGAACGTCTCGGGCCAGTCGGCCGGGCCGTAGCCGGCGCCCAGGTCGGCATGGTGCAGCCCCACCTCACGGAGGCGGCGTACCAGGACGTACCAGGCGGGGTGGTGCGGCGGGCGCAGGCCGCCGACCGGGGTGCCCCAGGCGGGCTCGGAGACGGCGTCGGCGGCGGCGTCCAGGCGGCCGGCGCTCTCGCGCAGGTCGGCGAGCTGCTCGGCGGCGGGCCGGTGGCAGCCGGCCTCGATGCCCGCCTCGCGCGCCCGCGCGTCCGGGTACTGCGGTGTCGGGACGCCGGTCCGCGCCCAGGTGAGGAGGTTGACGAGGCTGTCGGCGTTCCTGGCGAGGTGCGTGAGGACGTGGCCGCGCGACCAGCCGGGCAGCCGGGAGGGGGCGGCGACGTCGGCGTCGGACAGGGAGGCGGCCGTGGCGAGCAGCCCGGACGTCGCCTCGGTCAGCTCGGCACGCAAGCTCTGAAGGACGGTCATAAGGGGATATTTCATCATCCGGAGGTCGGGCGCCAGCGGCGGACGGGCATAAAGCCGCAGGTCGCGGCGTTGATATGGCGTTGACAGGGAAAGGCCTCCTGCCCGGGTGGGCGCAGGCCGTAACCTGGGAGGGACGGATTTTCGCCAGGGCGGTATGCGGCCCTGCCGAAATTGTCGGAGCCCCCGTCTACCATCCCCCGTGGACCTATCCGCCTTTTCGACATCGGGATCGCCGTGGCTGACCGCCTGATCGTGCGTGGCGCACGTGAACACAACCTCAAGGACGTCTCGCTCGACCTGCCGCGAGACGCGATGATCGTCTTCACCGGCCTGTCCGGCTCCGGCAAGTCGAGCCTGGCCTTCGACACGATCTTCGCCGAGGGGCAGCGGCGTTACGTCGAGTCCCTGTCCGCCTACGCCCGGCAGTTCCTCGGGCAGATGGACAAGCCCGACGTTGACTTCATCGAGGGCCTGTCGCCCGCGGTGTCGATCGACCAGAAGGCCACCAGCAAGAACCCGCGCTCCACGGTCGGCACGATCACCGAGGTCTACGACTACCTGCGGCTGCTGTGGGCGCGCATCGGCAAGCCGCACTGCCCGGTGTGCGAGCGCCCGATCGCCAGGCAGACGCCGGAGCAGATCGTCGACCGGGTGATGGACCTGGAGGAGGGCACCCGCTTCCAGGTGCTGGCCCCGGTCATCAGGGGCCGCAAGGGCGAATACGCCGAGCTGTTCCGCGAGCTGCAGACCAAGGGCTTCGCCCGCGCCCGGGTCGACGGCACCGTCGTGCGGCTGGAGGAGCCGCCGGTGCTGAAGAAGTACGAGAAGCACGACATCGAGGTCATCGTCGACCGGCTCTCGGTCAAGGAGTCGTCGCGGCGCAGGCTCAACGACTCGGTCGAGACGGCGCTGCAGCTTTCGGGCGGCACGATCACGCTGGAGTTCGTCGACCTGCCCGAGGACGACCCGGGCCGCGAGCGCTTCTACTCCGAGCACCTCTACTGCCCCTACGACGACCTGTCGTTCGAGGAGCTGGAGCCGCGCTCGTTCTCCTTCAACTCGCCCTTCGGCGCCTGTCCGGAGTGCACCGGTCTCGGCACCAAGATGGAGGTCGACCCCGACCTCGTCGTGCCCGACCCCGAGCGCACGCTGCGCGACGGCGCGCTGCACCCCTGGTCCGGCGGCCACACCAGCGAATACTTCGTCCGGCTCGTCGAGGCGCTCGGCCACACCATGGGCTTCACCCTCGACACGCCGTGGGACAAACTCCCGAAGAAGGCGCAGAAGTCGCTGCTGTTCGGCCACGACGAGCAGGTCCACGTCCGCTACGCCAACCGCTACGGCCGCCAGCGCTCCTACTACACCACCTACGAGGGCGTCATCCCGTGGGTGCAGCGCCGTCACGCCGAGGCGGAGAGCGACTCGACGCGCGAGCGCTTCGAGGGCTACATGCGCGAGATCCCCTGCCCGGCGTGCAAGGGGGCCAGGCTCAAGCCGGTCACGCTGGCCGTCACGGTCGCGGGCAAGTCGATCGCCGAGGTCGCGTCCATGTCGATCGGCGAGTGCGCCAAGTTCCTGGCCGCGCTCAAGCTGTCCGACCGCGACATGCACATCGCCGAGCGGGTGGTCAAGGAGATCAACGCGCGGATGGGCTTCCTGCTCGACGTCGGCCTCGACTACCTGAGCATGGACCGCGCCGCCGCCACCCTGGCGGGCGGCGAGGCGCAGCGCATCCGGCTGGCCACGCAGATCGGCTCCGGCCTCGTCGGCGTCCTGTACGTGCTCGACGAGCCGTCCATCGGGCTGCACCAGCGCGACAACATGCGGCTGCTCGACACCCTGATCCGGCTGCGCGACATGGGCAACACGCTCATCGTGGTCGAGCACGACGAGGACACCATCGCCGCCGCCGACTGGGTGGTCGACATCGGCCCGGGCGCGGGCGAGCACGGCGGCCAGGTCGTCGTCTCCGGCACCGTCCAGGACCTGCTCAACAGCGAGGAGTCGCTGACCGGGCAGTATCTGTCGGGCCGCCGGAGCATCCACGTGCCCGCCAAGCGCCGCAAGCGCGACAAGAAGCGGCAGATCACCGTCAAGGGCGCCCGCGAGCACAACCTCAAGGGCGTCGACATCGACTTCCCGCTCGGGCTGTTCACCGCCGTGACCGGCGTGTCCGGGTCCGGCAAGTCGACGCTGGTCAACGACATCCTCTACAACGCGCTGGCCAAGGAGCTCAACGGCGCCCGCACGGTGCCGGGCCGCCACTCCCGGGTCAACGGCATGGACCAGGTCGACAAGGTCGTGCACGTCGACCAGTCGCCGATCGGGCGCACCCCGCGCTCCAACCCGGCCACCTACACCGGCGTGTTCGACCACGTGCGCAAGCTGTTCGCGGCCACGACCGAGGCCAAGGTGCGCGGCTACCAGCCGGGCCGCTTCAGCTTCAACGT
Source organism: Nonomuraea sp. NPDC049725 (assembly GCF_040674795.1). Classification (NCBI taxonomy): domain Bacteria; kingdom Bacillati; phylum Actinomycetota; class Actinomycetes; order Streptosporangiales; family Streptosporangiaceae; genus Nonomuraea; species Nonomuraea sp. NPDC049725. The sequence goes on from NZ_JBFANJ010000003.1 coordinate 28,503, forward strand.
CAAGGGCGGGCGCTGCGAGGCGTGCGCGGGCGACGGCACCATCAAGATCGAGATGAACTTCCTGCCCGACGTGTACGTCCCGTGCGAGGTCTGCCACGGCGCCCGCTACAACCGGGAGACGCTGGAGGTCCACTACAAGGGCAAGACGATCTCCGAGGTGCTCGACATGCCGATCGAGGAGGCGCTCGCCTTCTTCGACGCGATCCCGGCGATCAAGCGCCACCTGCAGACGCTCAACGACGTGGGCCTCGGCTACGTGCGGCTCGGCCAGCCGGCCACGACGCTGTCCGGCGGCGAGGCGCAGCGCGTCAAGCTGGCCTCCGAGCTGCAGCGCAGGCAGACGGGCCGGACGGTCTACGTCCTGGACGAGCCGACGACCGGGCTGCACTTCGAGGACATCCGGCGGCTGCTGGGCGTGCTGGGGAGGCTCGTCGACGGCGGCAACACGGTCATCGTCATCGAGCACAACCTCGACGTCATCAAGACCGCCGACTGGATCATCGACATGGGCCCGGAGGGCGGCTCCCGCGGCGGCACGCTGGTCGCGGCCGGCACGCCGGAGGAGGTGGCCCAGGTGGACGAGAGTCACACCGGCCGCTTCCTGCGCAAGCTCCTGGGGTCCTGACGACGCGGGAACGCGGATGCGATAGCGCCACGGTTGGGTGCCTTGTTTACCGACGGGGGATTTGACAGGGTCTGACCGTGGCGGATCATGCGCTCCGGGCGCTCACGCTGGGCGGGTGCCCGGTGCACGAGCTCCTGGAGCGTCAGGCGGTGCGGCTGGCCAGGGAGCTGGTCGCCGCGTTCGCCGAGGAGATCCCGCTCTACCGGCGGCTGCCCCGCGAGGAGCTCGACGGCGACATCACCGGCATCACCGTGCACAACCTGCGCATGATCTGCGGGATGTTCCGGGAGCGGCGCCCGCCGACCCGCGCCGAGCTGGCGCCGCTGCGGGCGTCGGCGGCGCGGCGGGCGCAGGAGGGGGTGCCGCTGGACGCGCTGCTGTCGGCCTACCACCTGGGGGTGACCCGGGTGTGGGAGCACCTGTTCGCGCTCGCCGGGCCCGGCGACCTGGACGACGTGCTGGCCGCCAACCGCCTCATCCTCTCCTACACGGGCACCGTCACGTCCGCCGTGTGCGGCGCGTACCTGGGGGAGCGGGAGGCGATGCTCAGCCAGGAGCAGCACGCCATGCACGCCACCGTCTCGGCGCTGCTGGCGGGCGACCGGGCGGCGCTGGCCGGGGTGCGGCTGGCGCCCGGCTACCTGGTGGTGGCCACGGCGCTGGGCGCGCACCCCGACGAGGCGGGCGACCGGGTGAGCCGCGCCATCGCCGGGCGGCGCAAGCTGCACCGGGTGCGCACGGCCGTCCAGCGGCACGCCGCCGAGCAGGTGCTGTCGGCGCTCGACGCCACCGGCGGGCTGGTGCTCGTGCCGCTCGCCGAGGAGCCGGCCTGGTGCGAGGTCGGCGAGATGGTCGCGGAGGCCGCGCGGGCCGCCGGGGCGCCGGTGTGGGCGGCGGCGGAGTGGGCCGAGCCGGCGGGCGTGCCCGAGGCGGCCAAGCTGGCCGAGGAGGTGCTGGAGGTCGCGCGCGGGGCCGGGCTGCCGCCGGGGGCGCACCGGCTGGCCGACGTGCTGCTGGAGTATCAGCTGACCCGGCCCAGCGCCGCCGTGGCCGGGCTCGCCGGGCTGCTCGACCCGCTGGGCGCCCATCCCGACCTGCTGCGGACGCTGACCGCGTACCTGGACACGGGGCTGGACCGGCGGCGGACCGCCGAGCTGCTGCACGTCCACCCGAACACCGTCGACTACCGGCTGCGCCGGGCGGTGAGCCTGACGGGGCTCGACCCGATGGACCCGGCCCAGCTCCAGCGGATCGGAGCCGCGCTGACGGCCCGGCGGCAGCTCGGCCGCCGGGCCTGAGGAGCGCGCCCGGTCTGGGAGGGTGCCGGTCCCGGGCGCGTGCCGGTCTTGAGCGCGTGCCAGGGCGGGTCAGCGGGCCGCGGAGGTGACGGCTCCGGTGACGATGGTGGCGAAGTTGCGCATGCCCAGCGCGTTCGGGTGGAACGGCGCGGCGGGCGAGGCCGGGATGTACGGCTCGATCCAGCGCACCCCGGGGGAGGCGCACGGGTCGTGGCCGGCGCTGGGCGTCTGCAGGTCGATGAAGCCGATCCCGGCGGCGGCGGCCTGCTCGGCGAGCATCCGGTTGAAGTACATCAGGGTCGCCCGGATGTAGTTGGCGTCCTGCCGGATGATCGGGACGCGCGGGTAGCAGCCGTCCGGCCGGGCGTAGGTGGCGTAGCCGACCAGGAAGATCCGCGCCTGCGGCGAGCGGGCCCGGATGTCGCCGGCCAGCGTGACGAGCGTCGGGCGCAGCGCCTCGGTCTTGACCCGCCAGGTGTCCTGGCCGTTCTCGTCGGTGTAGTCGTTGTAGCAGGCGTCGCCGACGGGCGGCGGCAGCAGGTTGAGGCAGTCCTCGATGAAGCCGGTCAGGCCGACGTCGTTGGCGCCGATGTGCACGGTGACCAGCGTGGTGTCCGGGCGCAGCGCGTCGAGCTGGGGCGGCACCGAGCCCAGCTCGGTCTCCTGCGGCTGGTACATGTGCCGCGTCTTGGCTCCCGAGCACGTGACGTCGCGGAAGGACGCCACGCCGAGCGCCCGCGCGGTCAGGTGCGGGTAGTTCCGGTCGGAACGCAGGCAGCCCAGGTCGGGCAGCACCTGGTCGGGCACGAGCGGCCCGGCGGCGGCCGAGTCGCCCAGCGCGACGTAGGACTCGCCCTGCTGGGCGTGGGCGGGGGGAGCCAGGCCGGCCAGCAGCAGGGCGGCGGCGAGTGCGACCGTCGTTCGTCGGAGCATGCGGGCATCCTTCGGTGGGGGGTGGGGGCCGCCGCGGGGTGACGGCGGCCGGGCAAGAGGGATCAGTGACGGAACGGGCCCGTCACCTCGTAGGTGATGCCGCCGGTGCCGGCGCGCTCGCCGCTGGTGCCGCGCTGCGAGGAGAAGTAGAGGCGGGTGCCGTCCGGGGAGAACGCGGGCCCGGTGATCTCCGAGCCGCCGTGGCCGTCGAGCCGCAGCACCGGCGCCACCACGCCGTCGGGCGTGATGATGTTGATCTCCATGTTGCCGCCGTCCTCGGCCACGTACAGGTCGCCGGTGGGCGCGCCGGTGATGTTGTCGACGCCGTCGAGCGTGCCGCCGCCGTCGTAGACCCAGCTCAGGCTCTGCCGCACGGCGTCGTACGCCCACACCCTGCGGTCGCCCTTGGCCGTGAAGTAGCAGATCCCGGCCGCGTAGTGGCAGCCCTCGCCGCCGTCGAAGTGCCGGGCGGCGCTCACCTGGTGGCGCGTCTGCCGCTCCAGCACGCCGGGTGCCGGGTCGGGCACCGGACGCCACTCCACCGGGCCGCCGGACGCGTTGCCGCACAGCACCTCCAGCCGCCCGCTGGACAGGTCGCCCCACGTGACCGGGACGAACCGGTAGAAGCAGCCGTCGGACTCGTCCTCGGTCAGGTAGACGACCCGCCGGTCCGGGTCGCAGGCCGCCGCCTCGTGCTTGAACCGGCCCATCGCGGGCCGCGACCGTGCCGCGCGCTCACCGTACGGGTCGGTCTCGTACACGCGGCCCCGGAAGATCTCCTCGCAGGACAGCCACGTGTTCCACGGCGTACGGCCGCCCGCGCAGTTGACGTTGGTGCCGTCGAGGATGCGGTAGGCGCGCTCGACCGAGCCGTCCGGGCGGAACCGGATCGCGGTCGCGCCGCCGACCAGCGGCACCTCCGAGTTGGACACGTAGATCCAGCCCGTCCCCGCGGCGAAGCAGGCGCCGCCGTCGGGCGCCGGGTGCCACAGCGTGCCGCCGATCGGGTGGCCCGTCCTGGCCACCACCCGGCTGGTGAACCCGGCGGGCAGCGCGACGCCGTTCGCGTCCGGCGGGCCGAGCGGGCCGTACGGGCTCGCGCCCGCGGCGACCGCCGACGTGCTCGCCGCCTCGTGCCAGAGGGCGCCCGAGAAGGCGACGGCGCCCAGCCCGGCGGAGACGGTGCGGAGGAACGTGCGACGCTGCATGGCGACTCCCGTGCGTGCGTGAGGGCGTTCGCAGCACACGATGATCCGTCGGCGGCATCCTGTGAATTGGACGGCGCGGCAAAGTCGGCGGGCCGCCGCTGTGACCCGTCACAAAGCCCGCACCCGCACCCGCTTACCGGACCGGACATCACCGCCCCTAGGGTGAACCGTGACCTGCAGGGGGTCATCGATCATGGAGGGGGGCTCCGCCATGCCTGGAGTCGGCCGGCGTGAGGCGCTGGGAGCTGCCGGGGTGATGGCGTGCGGGGTGGCGCTCGGCGCGTGCGGCACCGGTGACGCCAAGACACGCCAGACGCCCGGGGTCAAGGGCCACGTCATCGCCAAGGTCGCCGACGTGCCCGTGGGCGGCGGCAAGGTCATCGGCAAGTGGAAGATCGTGGTGGCGCAGCCGTCGGAGGGCGTCTTCAAGGCGTACAGCGCGAGCTGCCCGCACCGCGGATGCGCGGTCGGCTCGCCCGAGGACAACGTGATGCGGTGCCCGTGCCACGGCAGCGAGTTCGCCGCCGACACCGGCGCGGTGCTGAGCGGTCCGGCGCAGGGGCCGCTGACGCCCTACGCGGTCAAGATCGAGGGCGACGGCATCGTGGTGGTGTGAACGGGTAATTGTGCGTGGTTCCCGGGATCGGGGCGCGGGAGGCTGAACCGGCTCACGGCCGCCGGCCGTACCTGCGAGTGAGACCCGAAACCTGGAAGGACGCATCATGACCGATACGACGCGCCGGGCGGTGGTGTTCGGAGCCGGAGGCGCCGGGCTGGCCGCGGTCCTGACCGCCTGCGCCGCCTACGGGCAGCCCACCGGGGAGGCGGCCGTCGACGCCGCCGCCGACGCGGCCGAGGAGCCGCCCGCCGAGGAGTCGCAGGCCGCGCCCAAGAAGAAGAAAGAGCCGAAGGCGCTGGCCGAGACCGCCGACATCCCCGCCGGCGAGGGGGCGATCTTCGACAAGCAGAAGGTCGTCGTCACCCAGCCGGTCGAGGGCGAGTTCAAGGCGTTCACGGCGACGTGCACCCACGCGGGCTGCACGGTCGCCGAGGTCGTCGGCGGGACGATCAACTGCCCGTGCCACGGCAGCAAGTTCAGGATCGAGGACGGGTCCGTGGCGGAGGGCCCGGCCACCGAGCCGCTCGCCGAGAAGAAGATCACCGTGTCCGGCGGCAAGATCAGGCTGGGCTAAGGGGTTCTTCATCGAATTCTCACCTGGATGCGGTTGGCTGGCCGGCATGGGACGAGACCTTCAGAGCCGCAGAGCGGTGATCGCCGGGGTGGGCGCGAGTGGCCTGGCCGTGGCCCTGACCGCGTGCGGCGGCGACAGCGGCACGACCGGCGCGACCACCGCCACTACCGCGACCAGCGCGCCCGCCGCACCCACCGAGTCCGCCGGGAGCGCGCCGCAGGGCGGGCTGGCCAAGACCTCCGACATCCCCGTCGGCGGCGGGACGATCTTCAAGGAGCAGAAGATCGTCATCACCCAGCCGGCGGAGGGCCAGTTCAAGGCGTTCAGCGCCGACTGCACCCACAAGGGCTGCCCGGTCGCGAGCGTGGAGAACGGCACCATCGACTGCCCGTGCCACGGCAGCAAGTTCAAGATCGAGGACGGTTCCGTGGCCCAGGGCCCCGCGACCGAAGCGCTGCCCGCCCGGCAGATCAAGGTCGAAGGCGACCAGATCTCCCTCGCCTGACCCACCCCTGCCCGCCGTGCCTGCCCGGGGGCACGGCGGGTGAGCTTGTCGGTGGCGGCCACTAGGCTGGAAAACGTGGCGAGATCAGCGGGCAGCCCCTTGAGTTTCCGGCCGAAGTCAGGGTCGATCCCCGATTCCCCCGGGGTCTACCGGTTCCGCGACCCCCACGGCCGGGTGATCTACGTCGGCAAGGCCAAGAGCCTGCGCCAGCGGCTCAACTCCTACTTCGCCGACTTCTCCACGCTGCACCCGCGCACCCAGAGCATGCTCACCACCGCCGCCGGCGTCGACTGGACCGTCGTCGGCACCGAGGTCGAGGCGCTGCAGCTCGAATACTCCTGGATCAAGGAGTACGACCCGCGCTTCAACGTCAAGTACCGCGACGACAAGTCCTACCCCTACCTCGCCGTCACCATGGGCGAGGACTTCCCGCGTGTGCAGGTCATGCGCGGCGCCAAGCGCAAGGGCACCCGCTACTTCGGCCCCTACTCCCACGCCTGGGCCATCCGCGAGACCGTCGACCTGCTGCTGCGCGTGTTCCCGGTGCGCACCTGCAGCGCCGGGGTGTTCAAGCGCGCCGGGCAGATCGGCCGGCCCTGCCTGCTCGGCTACATCGACAAGTGCTCGGCGCCGTGCGTGGGCCGCGTCACGCCCGAGGAGCACCGCGACCTCGCCGAGGACTTCTGCGACTTCATGGCGGGCAACACCGGGCGCTTCATCAAGCGCCTGGAGAAGGACATGCGCGAGGCCGCCGCCGAGCAGGAGTACGAGCGCGCCGCCCGGCTGCGCGACGACATCCAGGCGCTCCAGCGGGCGCTGGAGAAGCAGGCGGTCGTGCTCGGCGAGGGCACCGACGCCGACGTCGTGGCGCTCGCCGAGGACCCGCTGGAGGCCGCCGTCCAGGTCTTCTACGTACGCGGCGGGCGCATCAGGGGCCAGCGCGGCTGGGTCGTCGACAAGGTGGAGGAGACCTCGCCGGGCGAGCTCGTCGAGCAGTTCCTGCTGCAGATGTACGCCGAGGCGAGCCCCGAGTCGATGCCCCGCGAGGTGCTCGTCCCGGCGCTGCCGCCCGACGCCGAGGCCGTCGTCGAGCTGCTGTCGGAGCAGCGCCGCGCCCGCGTCGACGTGCGCGTCCCGCAGCGCGGCGACAAGCGCTCGCTCATGGAGACCGTCGAGCGCAACGCCAAGGAGTCGCTGGCCCAGCACAAGGTCCGCCGCGCCGGCGACCTCACCACGCGCAGCAAGGGCCTGCAGGAGATCGCCGACGCGCTCGACCTCGACCAGGCGCCGCTGCGCATCGAGTGCTACGACGTCTCCCACCTGCAGGGCGAGAACGTGGTGGCGTCCATGGTGGTGTTCGAGGACGGCCTGGCCCGCAAGTCCGAATACCGGCGCTTCGCCGTCAAGACCAAGGAAGGCGACGTCGCCTCCATCCACGAGGTGATCCTGCGCCGCTTCCGCCGCTACCTGGAGGAGCGCTCGGCCACGGGCGAGCTGGCGGCCGACGACGACGCGCACAGCCCCATCGACCCCGAGACGGGCAAGCCGCGCAAGTTCGCCTACCCGCCCAACCTCGTCGTCGTCGACGGCGCCGGGCCGCAGGCCGCCGCCGCCCAGCGGGCGCTCGACGAGCTCGGCATCGACGACGTGGCCGTCGCCGGGCTGGCCAAGCGGCTGGAGGAGGTGTGGCTGCCGGGCGACGACCAGCCGGTCATCATGCCGCGTTCCAGCGAGGGCCTCTACCTGCTGCAACGGGTCAGAGATGAGGCGCACAGGTTCGCCATCACCTACCATCGAGCCAAGAGGTCCAAGACGGTGAAGGAGAGCGCGCTCGACAGCGTGCCCGGTCTCGGCCCGGCTCGCCGCCAGGCCCTGCTCCGGCACTTCGGCTCCGTCAAGAAGCTGCGCGAGGCCACCGCGGACGAGATCCGCGAGGTCCCGGGCATCGGCCCGGCCACCGCCGAGGTGATCGTGTCGACCCTGAAGGGGGAGAGTCAGTGAAGTCCACCGAGCCGGCGTTCGTCATCGTCACCGGCATGTCGGGGGCCGGGCGGAGCACCGCCGCCAAGGCCCTGGAGGACCTCGGCTGGTTCGTCATCGACAACCTGCCGCCGGGGCTGCTGTTCGCCATGGCGGAGGAGGCGGGCAAGGTCAAGCTGGCCGCCGACAAGGTGGCCGCCGTCGTCGACGTGCGCAGCCTGGCGTTCACCACCGACCTCAACGCCGCCATCGAGGAGCTGCTCGGCCGCGGCGTCCGGGTGCGCGTGGTGTTCCTGGAGGCCAGCGACGAGGAGCTGGTGCGCCGCTTCGAGGCCGTGCGCCGCCCCCACCCGCTGCAGGGCGAGGGCCGGCTGGTCGACGGCATCACCCGCGAGCGCGGCATCCTGCGCGAGGTGCGGGCCAACGCCGACCTCGTCATCGACACCAGCGCCCACAACGTGCACGAGCTGCGCAACAAGATCGTGGCCTACTTCGGCGGCGAGGACCGGCCGGGCCTGCGGGTCAACGTCGTCTCCTTCGGCTACAAGTACGGCCTGCCCGTCGACGCCGACCTGGTCGTCGACTGCCGGTTCCTGCCCAACCCGCACTGGGTGCCCGAGCTGCGGCCGATGAACGGCACCGACGCGCCCGTCCGCGACTACGTGCTCGGCCAGCCCGGCGCCAAGGAGTTCCTCGACGCCTACGAGGAGGTGCTGCGCGTCATCGCCGGCGGTTACTCGCGCGAGGGCAAGAGCTACGCCACGCTCGCCGTGGGCTGCACCGGCGGCAAGCACCGCAGCGTCGCCATGGCCGAGCAGGTCGCCTCCCGGCTGCGCGACCGGGGCATGGAGGTCCAGGTCAGCCACCGGGATGTGGGCCGGGAGTGACGGATGAGGGCTTCGCCGATCCGCTGAGCGGCATCGACTTAGAGACGGGCCCGCGGGTCGTGGCGCTGGGCGGCGGCCACGGCCTCTACGCCGCGCTGTCGGCGCTGCGCGCGGTGACCGACGCGCTGACCGCCATCGTCACCGTCGCCGACGACGGCGGCTCCAGCGGCCGGCTGCGCCGCGAGCTGGGCGTGCTGCCGCCCGGCGACCTGCGCATGGCGCTGGCCGCCCTGTGCGGCGACGATGAGTGGGGCAGCACCTGGAGCGAGGTCGTCCAGCACCGCTTCCGCAGCGAGGGCGAGCTGCACGGCCACGCCGTCGGCAACCTGCTCATCGTCGCGCTGTGGGAGCTCCTCGGCGACCCCGTCGCCGGGCTCGACTGGGTGGGCCGGCTGCTCGGCGCGCACGGCCGAGTGCTGCCGATGGCCTCGGTGCCGCTCGACATCGTCGCCGAGGTGGAGCTCGACGGCGTCGTCTCCACCGTGCGCGGCCAGGTGGCGTGCGCGCTCACGCCCGGCCGCGTGCGGGCCATCTCCCTGGTGCCCGAGGACCCGCCCGCGCGGCCCGAGGCCGTCGAGGCGGTGCTGGAGGCCGACTGGGTGGTGTTCGGGCCCGGCTCGTGGTTCACCAGCGTGCTGCCGCACCTCAAGGTGCCCGAGCTGGCCCGCGCGCTGCACCGCACCGAGGCCCGCAGGCTGGTCACGCTCAACCTCGCGCCGCAGCCGGGCGAGACCGACGACTTCTCCCCCCAGCAGCACCTGGAGGTCCTGCGGCGGCACGCCCCCGAGCTCTCCCTCGACGTCGTCCTCGCCGACACCGGCGTGGTCGACGACCCCGCCGCGCTGGAGAAGGCCGCCGCCGCGTTCGGCGCCCGGCTGGTCCTGGCCGACGTCGCCGCCCGTGACGGCTCGCCGAGGCACGATGCACGACGTCTTGCCTCCGTCCTGGACGAGATTTTCCTCCAGAAGCGTTGATCCTGGTCGGCGTGGCGAGAAGGTGCGAGAGACTGCTAGGACCGGTCTGATGGGGGAGGACTAAACGCTTATGGCAATGACGGGTGTGGTCAAGGACGAGCTGAGCCGGCTGCCGGTGCTCAAGCCCTGCTGCCGCAAGGCGGAGGTGTCCACGCTGCTGCGCTTCGCCAGCGGCCTGCACCTCGTGGGCGGGCGCATCGTGATCGAGGCCGAGCTCGACACCAACGCGACCGCGCGGCGGCTCATCAAGGACATCGGCGAGGTGTTCGGCCACAAGGCGGAGGTGCTGGTGCTCGCGCCGGCCGGGCTGCGCAAGGGATCACGTTACGTGGTCCGCGTCTACCGCGACGGCGAGGCGCTGGCCCGCCAGACCGGGCTGATCGACAACCACGGACGGCCGGTGCGCGGCCTGCCCCGGCAGGTGGTCGCGGGGGCGGCCTGCGACGCCGAGGCCGCCTGGCGCGGCGCGTTCCTGGCCCACGGCTCGCTCACCGAGCCGGGCCGGTCGATGTCGCTGGAGGTCACCTGCCCCGGCCCGGAGGCGGCGCTGGCCCTGGTCGGCTCGGCCCGGCGGCTGAAGATCCACGCCAAGGCGCGCGAGGTGCGCGGCGTCGACCGGGTCGTGGTCCGCGACGGCGACGCCATCAGCGCCCTGCTCACCCGTCTCGGCGCCCACGACAGCGTGCTCGCCTGGGAGGAGCGGCGGATGCGCCGCGAGGTCCGGGCCACCGCCAACCGGCTGGCCAACTTCGACGACGCCAACCTGCGCCGCTCGGCCCGCGCCGCCGTCGCCGCCGGCGCCCGCGTGCAGCGCGCCCTGGAGATCCTCGGTGACGAGGCGCCGGACCACCTCGTGGTGGCCGGGCGGCTGCGGGTGGAGCACAAGCAGGCGTCCCTGGAGGAGCTCGGCCAGATCGCCGACCCGCCGCTGACCAAGGACGCGATCGCGGGCCGCATCCGGCGGCTGCTCGCCATGGCCGACAAGCGCGCCTCCGACCTCGGCATCCCCAACACCGAGGCCAATCTCACGGTCGAGATGCTCTCCTCCTGACGTCCCCCGTACGGGACCGCCGGGTCACGTCGCGTCGCGGTCGGGCGGCGTGAAGAGGCTGGGCGGGGTGGTGGCCGGCTTGGCCGCCTGCAGGGGCTCGAAGGGAGCCCGGTACTCGGGCTCCTCCCCCTCCTCGGGCTTCTCGGGCTTCTCGGCGGCCGTCGCCGCCCTGGCCTTCCCGCGCAGGCGCAGGACGCGTACGAGGACGAGCAGGAAGGCGGGCAGGGCCGCGGCGGCCACCACCGCGGGGATCTGCCACGACCGGTAGAGCTGCGGCCAGATGAGGGCGGCGGCGTCGGGCAGTGCGGCCAGAAACTCCTCGAGCGTGCGAAGCGGCGGCTTCCACGGCTCCGAGGCCGGCGTGTACGCGAAATACCCGGGGACCGCCGCCGTGCTCGCGATCGCGCCGGCCACGACGGCCCCGGCCCCGTACAGGGCCGCCACGAGCGGGAGCACGAGGGCGCGCGGGCGGATCAGGCAGATCGCCGCGCCGACCAGGAGGCCGGCGACCAGGGCGATCCCGGCGGACAGCGGGACGCCGTCGCCGAAGACACGCACGGCCTCGGGAACGAGGTCGCCGTCGTAGAGGAAGGCCGCCGCGACGCCGGCCGCGCACAGCAGCATCGCGATGAAGCCGATGATCAGGCCGGACAGCAGGCCGGATCGGTGTTGTGACATCTCAGCCCCCAGAGAATGCCTGAATTTACTCCGACGAGTCGGGCACTTTACTCGAACCTCACAAATTGTGCTTACCGAACCTCGATTCTCTAGGCGGGGGTGGCAGTGGTCTAAACCAATTTGGTTCCGATAGGGTTCGAGGGTTGAGGTATCAGCCCGTCATCACGTACGAGGAGATCGGTTCCGTGAGCATCCGCGTAGGCGTCAACGGCTTCGGCCGCATCGGTCGCAACTTCTGGCGCGCGGTCGCCGCCAGTGGCAAGGACATCGAGATCGTCGCGGTCAACGACCTGACCGACAACGCGACGCTGGCCCACCTGCTCAAGTACGACAGCATCCTGGGCCGCCTGCCGTACGAGGTGAAGGCCTCCAGCGACGAGATCACCGTCGACGGCAAGGCCATCAAGGTGTTCGAGGAGCGCGACCCGGGCAAGCTGCCGTGGGGCGACCTCGGGGTCGACGTGGTGGTCGAGTCGACCGGCCTGTTCACCGACGCCAACAAGGCCCGGGTGCACGCCGAGAACGGCGCCAAGAAGGTCATCATCTCCGCCCCGGCGAAGAACGAGGACGTCACCATCGTCATGGGCGTCAACCACGACTCCTATGACCCGGCCCAGCACACGATCATCTCCAACGCCTCCTGCACCACCAACTGCCTGGCCCCGATGGCCAAGGTCATCCACGACACCTTCACCATCGAGAAGGGTCTGATGACCACCATCCACGCCTACACGCAGGACCAGAACCTGCAGGACGGCCCGCACAAGGACCTGCGCCGCGCCCGCGCCGCCGCGCTCAACGTGGTGCCCACCTCCACCGGCGCCGCCAAGGCGATCGGCCTGGTGTTGCCGGAGCTCAAGGGCAAGCTCGACGGCTTCGCGATGCGCGTGCCGATCCCCACGGGCTCGGCCACCGACCTCACCGTCGAGGTCGGCCGCGACGTCACCGTCGAAGAGGTCAACGCCGCGCTCAAGGCCGCCGCCGAGGGCCCGCTCAAGGGCGTCCTGACCTACACCGAGGACGAGATCGTCTCCTCCGACATCGTCACCGACCCGGCCTCCTGCATCTTCGACGCCGGCCTCACCAAGGTGATCGGCAACCAGGTCAAGGTCGTCGGCTGGTACGACAACGAGTGGGGCTACTCCAACCGCCTCGTCGACCTCATCCAGCTGGTGGGCGCGGACATCTGACCGATTCCGGAGCGAAGCGGGGCCGTCCGCCCGGGCGGCCCGCGCGCCTCCGCAGAAGGAGCACAGTTGCGGACGATCGACGATCTCGATGTGAAGGGACGGCGCGTGCTGGTGCGCGCCGACCTGAACGTGCCGCTCGACGGCGAGACGATCACCGACGACGGGCGCATCCGCGCGTCGGTGCCCACCATCCAGGAGCTGGCCGGACGCGGCGCGAAGGTCGTCGTCTGCGCCCACCTGGGACGGCCCAAGGGCGAGGCCAACCCGAAATACTCCCTGCGGCCCGTCGCGGCCCGCCTGGGCGAGCTGCTCGGCCAGGAGGTGGCCTTCGCCTCCGACGTGGTCGGCGACAGCGCCCAGGCCACCGTGCAGGGCCTCCAGGAGGGCCAGGTGGCCCTGCTGGAGAACCTGCGCTACGAGCCGGGTGAGGAGTCCAAGGACGACGCGGCCCGCCGCGCGTTCGCCGAGAGGCTGGCCGCGCTCGCCGACCTCTACGTCGGCGACGGCTTCGGCGCCGTGCACCGCAAGCACGCCAGCGTCTACGACGTGCCGGCGCTGCTGCCGCACGCCGCGGGCGGGCTGGTCGTGGCCGAGGTGGACGTGCTGAGGCGGCTCACCGAGGACACCGAGCGCCCCTACGTGGTCGTGCTCGGCGGCGCCAAGGTCAGCGACAAGCTCGGCGTCATCGCCAACCTGCTGACCAAGGTCGACCGGCTGCTCATCGGCGGCGGCATGGCCTACACCTTCCTCAAGGCCCAGGGCCACGAGGTCGGCGGGTCGCTGCTGCAGGAGGACCAGCTCGACCAGGTGCGCGGCTTCCTCGACGAGGCCGGCCGGCGCGGCGTCGACCTGGTGCTGCCCGTCGACGTGCTGGCGGCCACGCACTTCGCCGCCGACGCCCCGCACGAGGCGGTCGCGGCCACGGCCATCCCGGCCGACCGCGAGGGCCTCGACATCGGGCCCGAGACCCGCGAGCTGTTCGCCGCCAAGCTGGCCGACGCCAAGACCGTCTTCTGGAACGGCCCGATGGGCGTGTTCGAGTTCGACGCGTTCTCCGGCGGCACCCGGGCGGTGGCCGAGGCGCTGATCGGAGCCGACGCCTTCACCGTGGTCGGCGGCGGCGACTCGGCGGCCGCGGTGCGTAAGCTGGGCCTGCCCGAGGACGGCTTCTCCCACATCTCCACCGGGGGCGGGGCCAGCCTTGAATATCTGGAGGGCAAGACGCTCCCCGGACTCGCCGCCCTGGAGGACTGACTTGAGAAAGCCGCTCATCGCCGGCAACTGGAAGATGAACCTCAACCACCTCGAGGCGATCGCGCTGGTCCAGAAGCTGGCCTTCGCGCTCGGCGACAAGGACTTCGACCGCGTCGAGGTGGCCGTCCTGCCCCCGTTCACCGACCTGCGCAGCGTGCAGACGCTCATCGACGGCGACAAGCTGCGCATCGTGCACGGCGGCCAGGACCTGTCCCCGCACGACGCGGGCGCCTACACCGGTGAGGTGTCGGGCGTGATGCTCGCCAAGCTGGGGTGCACGTTCGTCGCCGTCGGCCACTCCGAGCGGCGGCAGTACCACCACGAGGACGACGACCTGGTCAACGCCAAGGTGCTGGCCGCGCTGCGCCACTCGCTGACGCCGATCCTGTGCGTGGGCGAGGGCCTGGAGGTGCGCCAGGCGGGCGGTCACATCGCCCACACGCTGGCCCAGCTCGACGGAGCCCTGCGCAAGGTCTCCGCCGAGCAGGCACAATCGATGGTGGTGGCCTACGAGCCGGTGTGGGCGATCGGCACCGGCGAGGTGGCCACCCCCGAGGACGCCCAGGAGGTCTGCGGGGCGCTGCGGGTGCGACTCGCGGAGCTCTACAACCCCGAAGTGGCCTCGGCGGTCCGTATCCTTTACGGTGGCTCGGTCAAGTCGGGAAACATCGCAGGGATCATGGCTCAGCCGGATGTCGACGGCGCCCTCGTGGGAGGGGCCAGCATCGACGCCGCGGAGTTCGTGAAGATCTGCCGTTTCACCGATATGCCCGGCTAACTCAGCCGTTCTGGGGGTGCGACTTGACACGAGGCCGTACCCTCAAGAGGCAAGTTTGAATCGTCACGCGTACCAGACCATTGAAGGAACAGGCATACCGTGGAACTCGGAATCTCCATCGCCCTCATCCTGACGAGCCTGCTCATGATCTTGCTCGTCCTGCTCCACAAGGGCAAGGGTGGCGGCCTGTCTGACATGTTCGGCGGCGGTTTCTCGTCGAACTTCGGTGGTTCCTCGGTGGTGGAGCGCAACCTCGACCGGCTCACCGTCATCACGGGCGTCGTCTGGTTCGTCTGCATCATCGCTCTGGGTCTGCTCGTCAGGCCCTGAGGCAAACGACAACGCGTGACAGTGATTCTCCCCCCGTGTCACACGGGGCGATCGAGCGAGGAGTTCATCCGTGGGTAGTGGCAACGCGATCCGTGGCAGCCGTGTCGGCGCCGGCCCTATGGGGGAGGCCGAGCGCGGCGAGGCAGCTCCGAGAGTGCGGGTCTCGTTCTGGTGCGCCAACATGCATGAGACGCGCCCCAGCTTCGCCAGCGACGCGGCGGTCCCCGAGCTGTGGGACTGCCCGCGTTGCGGCCTCCCGGCCGGCCAGGACGAGGAGGCCCCGCCTGCTCCGCCGAAGAACGAGCCGTACAAGACGCATCTGGCCTACGTGAAGGAGCGCCGGAGCGACAAGGACGGCAAGGCGATCCTCGAGGAAGCGCTGGAGCGCCTGCGCAACAACAAGTCCCCTTGGTAGCGGGCTGACGTGAAAGGGCCCCGGCGGTTCTCCCGCCGGGGCCCTTTCGTCGTTCAGGCCCGTTGTTCGTGGACGGCGACGCCGTCGACGAACGTCATCCGCACCCGCGTCGTCCAGATGTCCTTCTCGGGCAGCGTGAACGGGTCGCGGTCGAGCACCACCAGGTCGGCCGGGCGGCCCGGCTCGATCACCCCGGCGGGCGAGCGGTTGATCCACGCCGAGCCCGCCGTGTACGCGGTCAGCGCGGTCGCCAGGTCGATGCGCTGGGCGGGCAGGAACGGCGTCTGCGCCGTCGGGTAGCCCGCGTGCACCGAACCGCCCGGCTCGGTCCGGTTGACGGCCACGTGCATGCCCTGCAGCGGGTCGGCGTCCGACACCGGCCAGTCGCTGCCCGCGCAGAACCGGGTGCCGTGCGCCAGCAGGTCCGCGAACGGGTACTGCCACGACGAGCGCGGCTCGCCCAGGAACGGCAGCGTCAGCTCGTCCATCTGCGCGTGATGGGTGGCCCACAGCGGCTGCAGGTTGGCCGTGACGCCCAGCGCGGCGAAGCGCGGCACGTCCGACGGCTCGATGATCTGCAGGTGCGCGATGTGGTGACGGTTGGCCGGATCGGTGCCCTCGAAGCTGTCGAGCGCCTCGCGCACCGCCCGCTCGCCGATCGCGTGGAAGTGCACCTGGAAGCCCAGCCGGTCCAGCTCGGCCACGTACTCCTTCAGCTTGACCGGGTCCACGTACGACAGCCCCGTCCCGCCGCAGCGGCAGTAGGGCTCCAGGGTGGCGGCGGTGAAGTTCTCCGTAATGCCGTCCTGCATGATCTTGACCGAGCCGGCCGCGAACCGGTCCAGGCCCTCGGCCGACGCCCGGCGCTCCACCAGGCTCTCGATCTGGTCCAGGCCGCGGGTCCTGTCCCACCACAGGGCGCCCACCACGCGGGCCCGTAGCCGCCCTGAGCGGGCCGCCGACAGGTAGGTGGGCAACTGGTCGTCGGAGCCCGCGTACGAGCCCACGATGGCGTCCTGCCAGCCGGTGATGCCCAGCGAGAACAGGTGCGCCTCCGCCTCGGCCAGCGCGGCGTCCAGGTCGGCGGCCGTCGGGCGGGGCGTGAGCAGGCCCACCAGGTCCATCGCGCCCTCGTGCAGCACGCCCGTCGGGGTGCCGTCGGGGTCGCGCTCGATCCGCCCGTCGGCCGGGTCGGGCGTGTCGCGGGTGATCCCGGCCAGCTCCAGCGCCCGGCTGTTGACCCAGGCGGCGTGGTGGTCGCGCTGGATCAGGTAGGCGGGCCGGTCCAGGAAGTCGAGCTGCTCCCTGCGGGGCAGCCCGCCCGGGAACGCCGACATGTCCCAGCCGCCGCCGTCGATCCACTCCTTGCCGGGGTTGGCGGCGGCATACGTGCGGACTGCCGCGAGGTAGGCGTCCAGCCCGAACACCTCGGCCAGGTCGCACCTGGCGCGTTCCAGGCCCGCCTGCACCGGGTGCAGGTGGGCGTCGGTGAAGCCCGGCACCAGCAGGCCGCCGCCGAGGTCCACCGTCTCGTGGGAGGGCGCCAGCCGGGCCAGCTCCCGTTCGGTGCCCACGGCCGCCACGACGCCGTCGCGCACCAGCACCGCCTCGGCGAAGGCGCCCGTCGCGGTGAACACGCGCCCGCCCCGGAACAGCACGCTCATGGATGATCTCCTATCTGGCAGGGATGGTCAGTGACCGGTGATCAGGTCGGCGAAGCGGGCCAGGACCGAGGTGCGCGGCATCGACCGCTCCCGCTGGTCGGCCATCCGGTAGAGGCGGTACATGCTGTGCACGCCCAGCCAGCGCAGCGGCTCGGGCTCCCACGCGCGCACCTTGCGCCCCACCCACGGCAGCGCCGTCAGCTCCGTCTCCTCGCCCAGCACCAGGTCGCGCAGGGTCCGGCCGGCCAGGTTCGTGGTGGTGACGCCGTGGCCGGTGTAGCCGCCCGCCCAGCCGAGCCCGGTCGCCGGGTCCACGTGGACGGTCGAGCACCAGTCGCGCGGCACCGCCAGCACGCCCGACCAGGCATGCGCGACGGAGGACGAGCGGGCCGCCGGGAAGAAGTCGACCAGCAGGTCCCACAGCGCCTCGACGGTCCACTCGTGCGTGTGGCCGCGGGCGTCGACGCGGGAGCCGTACAGGTAGGGCCGGCCGCGCCCGCCGAACGCGATGCGGTCGTCGGCGGTGCGCTGGGCGTACATGTAGTAGTGGGCCAGGTCGCCGAGCAGTTCCGCGCCGCCCCAGCCGACCGACTCCCAGAACGACGCCGGCAGCGGCTCGGTGACGATCATCGAGCTGTTCATCGGCAGCCACTGCCGCCGCAGTCCCTCCATCCGCGCGGTGAACCCCTCGGTGGCGCGGAGCACGTGCCCGGCCCGCACGGTCCCGTACGGCGTCTCCGCCCGGTGCGGCGCGATGCGGGTGACGGGCGTGCGCTCGTAGATCGTCACGCCGAGGTCGCGCACCACCCGGGCCAGGCCCTGGGCCAGCTTGGCGGGCTGGATGCGCGCGCAGTGCGGGCTCCAGGTGGCGCTCACGGCCCCCGCCACCCTGAGGTGGGCGTCCGGGTCGACCAGGCGCAGGTCCTCCTCGGTGATGCCCCAGGCGCGGGACTCGGCCACCGAGGCGCGCAGCCGGGCTGCCTGCGCGGTGGAGCGGGCCACGTTGACGACGCCGCCCTTGACGATGTCGGCGTCGATGCCCTCCTTCTCGCACACCGCGATGACCTCGTCGACCGAGGAGAACATCTCCCGCTGCAGCCGCCGGGCGGCGTCGCGGCCGTGGGTGCGGGCGTAGCGCGCGTGCGAGCCCGCCAGGTCGCCCGTCAGCCAGCCGCCGTTGCGGCCCGAGGCGCCGAACCCGGCGAACTCCTGCTCCAGCACCACCACGTCGAGCGACGGGCGGGCCCGCTTGAGGTAGTAGGCCGTCCACAGCCCCGTGTAGCCGGCGCCGACGATGACGACGTCCGCCTCGCGGTCGCCGTCGAGCCTGGGACCGGGGGCGGGAACGCCCGAGGAGCGGTACCAGAAGGACACGTCGCCATTGACGAACCCGGACGACAGGGGAACATGCACGCTCATGGGGCCATATCCTGCTATATCCGGAGAAGGTGTCGCATCTCGCCACGAATTCCGTGATGGAAACACGACGTTAGCGGCCACGTAACAGCGACCCCGCATCCTTCTTCGTATGGGACTCCTGCGCATCCGCACCACGGTCGACGAACGCCCGGGACGGCTCGCCTCGCTCGCCGCCGCCCTGGCCGCCCGGGGCGGCAACATCCTCGGCCTGAGCGTACAACCCGACGTCGACGGCACCGTCGACGAGTTCGTCGCCGACATCCCGGCCACCCCCGAGAACGTGCGCGAGGCCCTGGAGGCGGCGGGCGGGCGCCGCGTCCGGGTCGTCGCCGCCACCGCCCACGAGCTGACCGACGAGCCCACCCGGGCGCTGCTGCTGGCCTCCCGGCTGCGGGCCGCGCCCTGGCGGCTGCCCGAGCTGCTCGCCGAGCTGCTGCGCGCCGACGACGCCCGGTGGATCTACGGCGAGCCCGCGAACGACCTGCCCGACCCGACCCGGCTCGTGGTGCCCGTCGCCGCCCGGCGGTCGGTCCGGCTGCGCCGCGCCGGGCTGCCCTTCACGCTGACCGAGGCCGCCAGGGCCGCCGCGTTCGCCCGGCTCGTCCAGCCGTCGGCCGGTCTCGACGGCAAGCCGGCCGAGCGTCCCGTCAGGCTCGCCGACGGCGCCGAGATCGCCGTCCGCCCCCTCACCTCCCTCTACCGCGAGGCCGTACGCGACCTGCACGACAGGTGCTCGCCCGAGACGCGCAGGTTCCGCTACTTCACCTCGATGCCCGAGCTGCCGCCGCGCGTGTTCGACCGGCTCTGCGACCGCGCCCGCGGCCACTCCGTGGTGGCGGCCGACGACGGGCAGGTGGTCGCGCTGGCCAGCCTGATGTTCACCGCCGACCCCGGCATCGCCGAGCTCGCGCTGCTCGTCGAGGACCGCTGGCAGGGGCGCGGCCTGGGCACGGCCCTGGCCAGGGCGCTGGTGTGCGCCGCGCGCGACCTGGGTTACGCCGAGGTCAGGGCCGGGATGCTGGCCGACAACGCGCGCATGCGCCGGCTGATGCTCGGCCTCGGCGCCACGCTCTCCCGCACCGAGGACCCCGCCGTGGTGGAGGCCAGGCTGGCCGTGGGGGCGCTGGCGTCAGTCTGAGCCGGTCCGCCGGATGCCGAGATGGCGTTCGATGCGCTCCAGGCTCTCCTCGATGCGGGCCAGCCGCCCGGCCAGCTCCGGGGCGCTCACCGGCGACGCGTCGCCGGGCGGCTCCCGGCGCCCCACCTCTTCCAGCACGCGCTGCCGTACCTCGTCCGGGTCGGCGCCCGCGGCGGCCAGCGCGCGGAGCACCGGCGCGTCGCCGTCGCGCAGCAGCCCGAGCAGGACGTGCCCGGTGCCGATGAAGTCGTGCCGCCGCTCCAGCGCCTCACGCAGCGACAGCTCCAGCACCCTCTTCGCCCGGGCCGTGAACGGCGCGTGCCCGGCCCGGTCCTGACGCGGCTCCTCGGCCTCCACGCAGGCCCGCACGTCCTCCAGCGACACGCCGCACTCGGCCAGCACCCGCGCCGCCGGGCCCTCGCCCTCCCGGACGAGCCCCAGCAGGAGATGCCCGGTGCCGATGGCGCCGTGACGCATCGCCCGCGCCTCCTCCCGGGCGAGGACGACGACCTGGCGGCTGCTCTCGGTGAAGCGCTCGAACACGGGGGCCTCCGTTCGAGTGGGCTGCCTCCACTATGCGCTAGGAACCAGCCCGGGCGGGGTATCCCCCTTGTGTGGATCTCGAGGAGGTCACCGGCAGGCTGTACGGGCTCGCGCCCGCCGACTTCACCGCCGCCCGCACCGCCGAGGCCCGCGCGGCCAAGGACGCGGGCGACGCCGCGCTGGCCCGGGAGATCGGCAAGCTGCGCAAGCCCACGGTGTCGGCGTGGGCCGTCAACCGGATCTCCCGCGAGCACCCCGACGCCCTGGAGGAGCTGCTGGAGCTCGGCCAGGAGCTGCGCGACGCCTGGCAGGCGCACGACGCCGACGCGCTCGCCGAGCTGACCCGGCGGCGCGGCGAGGTCACCGGGCGGGTCGCCGGGCTGGTCCGCGACGAGCTGTCGCCCGCCGCCGCCACCGAGGTGGACCAGACGCTCGACGCCGCCGTCGTGGACGCCGGAGCCGCCGACGAGGTGCGGCGCGGCCGGCTCGCCAAGCCGCTGCGCTACAGCGGCTTCGCCCCGGCGCCCGCCCCCGCCGGCCGCCCCCCTGGCCGCCGCCGCAAACCCGGCACCCAGGCGGACGAGACGGCCGACGCCGACGCCGCGCGCCGCCGGGCCGAGACCGAGGCCAGGAAGGCCAGGGAGCGCGAGGAGGCCGAGGCGGCCCACCGGGAGTGGAGCCAGGCCCTGGAGGAGGCCGAGCGGGACCACGCCGAACGGGCCGACAAGGTCGCCCGCCTGGAGGCGAAGCTCACCAAGGCCCGCAAACGCCTCGCCGAGACGGCCCAGCGCCTCGAAGTCACCCGCCGCGAAGAACGCCACGCCCGCCAACGCCTCCCCGACCACACCTGACCGCACTTCCCGCCCACAGCCGCCCCACGACCCCCGCCCACAGCGGCCCCACGACCCCCGCCCACAGCGGCCCCACGACCCCCGCCCACAGCGGCCCCACCGCCGCCGCCCACGGCCGCCCGAACGCCCTTGCTCAACGGCCCCGTCCTACGGCGCCGCCCCCGTCCCTGGCGAAACACCAAGGGTGGCCGCAGGGGGAGGCCTCGCGAACCTCCGGAGGGGGCGGTTGCGTGCCTGCCGTGAGGTCCGCGGGAGGTGGCCGCGGGGGCGGGGCGAGGTAGCTCGCGTGCGTTCGGCGGGTCTTCGGAGGGGGGCGTGGAGGCAGGGCAGGCCGCCATCCTCCGAAGAGGACCGTCCCGGCGGGCCGCGCGATCCTCGGGTGCCGGGTGACGGGTGCCGGGTGCCGGGTGCCGGGTGCAGTGCACAAGGGTGGCGGGTGGGGGCCGGGGCGTGGGCCCAGGAAGGGGCGTTGGGTGAGGGGTCAGGGGGTGGTGGCGTGGGCCAGGTGGGCGGTTACGGGGAAGCCGTCCAGGATGTACGGGGCGGCCAGGTGGTGGTAGGCGGCGCGGATGCGGGCCTGGACGGCGGCGGGCTGGGCGGCGATGGGGCCGAAGCGGGGGCCGCCGGCGGCGACGACGTCGGCGAGCCAGGCGTCCGGGTCGAACGGGTGGCGCCAGCGGAGGGTGTCGACGGCGACGCGGGTGAAGCCCGCCCGGCGCATGAGCGTGGCGAAGCGGCCGGGGTCGGCGGCGGCGGCGAGGGGCCGGGGCGGGAACGCGAAGGGGTGGCCGGCGGCTTCGACGGCGGCGGCGATGACGCCGGTGGCGGTCATCTCGGACGGCTCCCACCAGGTCAGCGCCACGCCCGCGCCGGGCCGGGCGACGCGGCGCAGCTCCAGGAGCGCGGCGGCGGTGTCGGGCGCGTGGTTGATGATGAAATTTCCGGCTACGGCGTCGAATGTCCCGTCCCGGAAGGGCAGCGACGGCAGCGCCGCCACCACCACCTCCGCCTCCCGATGGCGGCGCGCGGCCAGCCCGGCCATCGCGGCGTCGGCGTCGAAGGCGGTCACGCGGGCCCCGCGCGCCAGCGCCCCGGCCGTCACGACGCCGCTCCCGCACCCCGCGTCGAGCACCCGCACCCCGGCCCGCCGCTCGGCCGGGCCGGTGGGGACGCCCGCCCGGTCGAGGAGCGGGCCGACGGTGTGGGCGCTGAGCCGGGCGAATCCGCGCTCGTAAGCTTCGGGATCGGTCACCCCGGACAGCATAACGCCAAAACTTTACACATCCATGTGATATTCGCCCCGTAAGCCTGGAGGCGAGGCCGGGGCGCGGCCTAGGGTCGTCCGCATGAGTCCTGACGCGTTCATCGACGCACTGCCCAAGGTCGAACTGCACGTCCACCTGATCGGCTCGGCCTCCGTCGACACGGTGCTGGAGCTGTCACGCCGCCACCCCGGCAGCCCGGTGCCGACCAGCGAGGAGGAGCTGCGCGCCTTCTACACCTTCCGCGACTTCCCGCACTTCGCCCAGGTGTACGGCGCGGTCAACGCCCTGGTCCGGGAGCCGGAGGACATCGCCACGCTCGTGCTCGGCCTGGCCCGCGACCTGGCGGCGCAGGGCGGGCGCTACGCCGAGCTGCAGGTCACCCCGTACGCCCATCATGTCGTCGGCATGCCGGCCCGCGAGGTCACCGAGGCGCTGGACCTCGCCGCCCGGCGGGCGCCCGTCGAGCACGGGGTGGAGATGGCCTACATCTTCGACATCCCGGGCGAGTTCGGGGAGGAGGCGGCCAAGGTCACCCTCGACCACGCGCTCCAGGAACCTCCCGCTGCTTTGGTAGGTTTCGGGCTGGGCGGGATCGAGCAGAGCCGCGCGCCCCACCGCGACGCCTACCGTGACGCGTTCGCCGCGGCCCGGGCGGCCGGGCTGCACAGCGTGCCGCACGGCGGCGAGATGACCGGCCCGGAGACCGTGTGGGAGGTCATCGAGGGGCTCGGCGCCGAGCGGATCGGCCACGGCATCGCCTGCCTCGCCGATCCGCGCCTGGTGGACCACCTGCGCGAGACGCAGCTCCCGCTGGACGTCTGCCCCACCTCGAACGTGTGCACCGGCCAGGTCACCCGCATCGAGGACCACCCGCTGCCGCGCATGCTGGAGGAGGGCCTGTTCGTCACGCTCAACAGCGACGACCCGCCCATGTTCGCCACCACGCTGGCCGACGAGTATCGCGTCGCGGCCCGCGTCTTCGGCCTGGCGGAGGCGGACCTCGCCGAGCTGGCCCGCAACGGCGTGCGGGCCAGCTACCTGCCGCAGGAGCGCAAGCAGGCGCTCCTCGGCGAGATCGACGCCCTGGTGGCCCGTTAGGGCGAGGCGATGCGGCCCAGGCCGGGCGGGATCTTGCCCGCGGCCGCCCGGTCCAGCAGGAACAGCGTGCCGCCCCGGCCGCGCGCCCCGGCCGCCGGGACCTGGACGGGCCCCGACTCCGACAGCGCCAGCCGGACCGCGCCCGACTTCTCCTCGCCGGCCGCGACCACCCACACCTCACGCGCCCCCTGGATGACCGGGAGCGTCAGCGAGATGCGCGTGGGCGGCGGCTTGGGCGCGCCGTGCACCGCGACCGCCGCGCGGGTGTCGTAGAGCGCCGGCATGCCGGGGAACAGCGACGCCACGTGCGCGTCGGGCCCCATGCCGAGCAGCAGCACGTCGAAGGCGGGCGCCGCGCCGTGGTCCTCCGGCCGGGCGGCCTTGGCCAGCTCCGTGGCGTAGGCGTCGGCCGACTCCTCCGCCGACAGCCCCGAGTCGGGGCCCAGCATGACGTGCACCCGCGCGGGGTCGAGGTCGACGTGGTCGAGCAGCGCCTGCCGGGCGCCGGTCTCGTTGCGCTCCGGGTCGCCGGCCGGCAGGAAGCGCTCGTCGCCCCACCAGATGTCCAGGCGGCGCCAGTCGACGGCGTCACGCGCCGGAGTGTCACGGATCGCCGCCAGCGTGGCGATGCCGACGGTGCCGCCGGTCAGCACCAGCGAGGCCGAGCCCTTGGCGGACTGGGCGTCGACGAGCCGGGTGATGATCCGCGCCGCCACGGCCTTGGCCAGCACGTCGGCGTCGCGGTGCACAACAACAGTGGGAACGCTCACGAGCGCCACCCTTTCATGGATACGGCCGTGCCCGGGCACCTCGGGGGCGCCCGGGCACGGGGAGTCGTGCGGTCTAGCGGAGGCGGGCCAGGCGCTTGACGGCGGCCCCGTAGATCTCGTCGGTGTCGAGCCGGCGCAGCTCCTCGGCCAGCAGCTCCGACAGGTGCCTGCGGGCCAGCGCCACGTTGCGGTCGGGCTGGCCGGGACGCGACAGCGTGGCCAGGCGGGCGTCGGTGCGCACCACCGACAGCTCGCCCTCGTCGGTGGCGAGCCGTACGGCGGTCAGGCCGGGCCCGCCCGAGTCGGCCACGTCCATCTCGGCGCCGAGCCGCTCCGACAGCCACGACGCCAGCAGCGGCGCGCTCGGGTTGCCCGCCGACGCCTCCACGACGCCGCCGTGCACCCGGCCCACGGGCTGGTCGAACGCGGCGGCCAGCAGGCTGCGCCACGGCGTCAGCCGCGCCCACGACAGGTCGGTGTCGCCCGGCGCGTAGCCCTTGGCCCGCGTCACCAGGGACGCGACGCCGTCGTCGGCGTTCTTGGCGTCGGTCAGCCGCCGCTGGGCCAGCACGCCGATCGAGTCGGCCGACGGCACGTCAGGGGCGCGGCTCGGCCACCACGCCACCACGGGCGTGTCGGGCAGCAGCAGCGGGCTGACGACCGAGTCGGCGTGCTCGGTCAGCTCGCCGTACAGGCGCAGCACCACGGTCTCGCCCGGCGCCGACTCGCCGATGCGCAGCTCGGCGTCCAGCCGGTTGGCCTCGTCGGTCTCCCGGTTGATCACCACGAGGATGCGCGACGGGTGCTCGCGGGCGGCCTCGGTGGCGGCCCGCAGCGAGTCGTACTGGTCGCGCTCCTCGCACACCACGACCAGCGTCAGCACCATGCCGATCGCGGGCGCGCCCATCTGGTGGCGCAACTGCGTGAGCTGCGCCGAGATCTTGCCCGCCGTCGTGTCGGCCAGCATGAACGTGGTCACTAGAGTCTCCTCCAGACGCGCCCGTCACGGGCCATCATCGCGTCGGCCGCGGGCGGCCCCCACGATCCCGACGGGTACGGCTCCGGCTGGCCCTGGGTGGCCCAGAACTCCTCGATCGGGTCGAGGATCTTCCACGACAGCTCGACCTCCCGCTGGTGCGGGAAGAGCGGCGGGTCGCCGATCATCACGTCGAGCAGCAGCCGCTCGTACGCCTCGGGCGACGACTCCAGGAACGACTCGCCGTAGGCGAAGTCCATGGACACGTCGCGCACCTCCATCGCCGTGCCCGGCACCTTCGAGCCGAACCTGACCGTGATGCCCTCGTCCGGCTGCACCCGCACGACCAGCGCGTTGTGGCCGAGGATCTCGGTGTCGTCGGCGCTGAACGGCAGGTGCGGCGCCTTCTGGAACACCACGGCCACCTCGGTGACCCGGCGGCCCAGCCGCTTGCCGGTGCGCAGGTAGAACGGCACGCCCGCCCACCGCCGGTTGGCGATCTCCAGCTTGACCGCCGCGTACGTCTCGGTGGTGGACCTCTTGGAGATGCCCTCCTCCTCCAGGTAGCCGACGACCTTCTCGCCGCCCTGCCAGCCCGCCGCGTACTGGCCGCGCGCGGTGTTGGCGGCCAGGTCGGCGGGCAGCCGCACGGCCTTGAGCACCTTCTCCTTCTCGCGGCGCAGCGAGGACGCCTCGAACGAGGTCGGGTCCTCCATCGCCACCAGGGCCAGAAGCTGGAGCAGGTGGTTCTGGATCACGTCGCGGGCGGCGCCGATGCCGTCGTAGTAGCCGGCCCGGCCGCCGATGCCGATGTCCTCGGCCATGGTGATCTGCACGTGGTCGACGAAGCTGCGGTTCCAGATCGGCTCGTAGAGGTTGTTGGCGAACCTCAGCGCCATGATGTTCTGGACCGTCTCCTTGCCCAGGTAGTGGTCGATCCGGAAGATCGAGCTCTCCGGGAACGCGGAGGTGGTGATCTCGTTCAGCTCGTGCGCCGAGCGCAGGTCGTGGCCGAACGGCTTCTCGATGACCACCCGCCGCCACGAGCCGTCGGGCGCCTCGGCCAGCCCGGTGCGCTTGAGCTGCTCCACGACCACGGGGAAGAACTTCGGCGGCACCGACAGATAGAAGGCGTAGTTGCCGCCCGTGCCCCGCAGCTCGTCGATCTCCTTCAACGCCATCGCCAGCGCGTCGAACGCGCCGTCGTCGGAGAACTCGCCCGGCACGAAGTGGATCCCCTCGCGGATCTGCTTCCAGACCTCCTCGCGGAAGGGCGTGCGGGCATGGGTCTTCACGGCGTCGTGCGTCAGTTTGGCGAAATCCTGGTCCTGCCAGTCGCGCCGGGCGAAACCGACCAGGGAGAAGCCCGGCGGCAGCAGCCCCCGGTTGCCCAGGTCGTAGATCGCCGGCAGCAGCTTGCGTTTGGCCAGGTCACCGGTCACGCCGAACAACACCATCACGCACGGCCCCGCCACCCGCGGCAGCCGCTTGTCACGCGGGTCCCGCAGCGGGTTGGCGGCGGCCACCTCCAGCGTCGTGGACGTGCCGGCCACGGCCGCCGCCACGGCGACGGCCTCCTCCGGGGGCCCTGCCGGGTCACTCATCTCAAACCTCCAGTGAGGCGCCGCGCGGGGAGGGCCCGCCCTCCCCGCGGCGGGGCGCCTTCGTCACGGAACCAGGTTCTTGCTGACACTCTCGAGCAGCTCGTTCCAGGACGCCTCGAACTTCTGCACGCCCTCCTCCTCCAGCACCCGCACCACGTCGTCGTAGTCGACGCCCGCCTCCTTCAGCGCGGCCATGGTGTTCCACGCCTGCTCGTAGAAGGGGCGCACGGTGTCGCCGGTGACGTTGCCGCCCGCGGCGGTCGCGTCGAGCGTCTTCTCCGGCATCGTGTTGACGGTGCCCGGCGCGACCAGCTCGTCGACGTACATCGTGGGGGAGTAGTCGGGGTTCTTCACCCCGGTGGAGGCCCACAGCGGGCGCTGCGGGCGGGCGCCGGCGGCGCGCAGGCGCTGCCAGCGCTCGGAGTTCATGACCTCCTCGAAGGCGGCGTAGGCCAGGCGCGCGTTGGCGACGCCGGCCTTGCCCTTCAGCTCGGGCTTGCCGAGCTTGTCGAGCCGGTTGTCGATCTCGGTGTCGACGCGGCTGACGAAGAACGAGGCGACCGACTCGATCGTGGCCAGGTTGAGGCCCTTGGCCTGGGCCGCCTCCAGGCCCGCCAGCCAGGCGTCCATGACCGCGCGGTAGCGCTGCAGCGAGAAGATCAGCGTGACGTTGACGCTGATGCCCTCGCCGATCGCCTGCGTGATCGCGGGCAGGCCCTCCATCGTGGCCGGGATCTTGATGAACAGGTTGGGCCGGTCCACCATCCACCACAGCGCCCGCGCCTCGGCGACGGTTTTCTCGGTGTCGCGGGCCAGGCGCGGGTCGACCTCCAGCGACACCCGCCCGTCGACGCCCTGCGTGGCGTCGTAGACCGGGCGCAGCACGTCGGCGGCCCAGCGGATGTCGTAGGTGGTGATCGCGCGCACGGCCTCGCCCACGTCCACGCCGCGCACGGCCAGGTCGTGCAGCTGGGCGTTGTAGGCGTCGCCCTTGCTGAGCGCGCCGGCGAAGATGGTCGGGTTGGACGTGACGCCGACCACGTTCTTGTCCCGGATCAGCTCCTCCAGGTTGCCGCTGCGCAGGCGCTCACGGCTGATGTCGTCGAGCCAGATGGACACGCCCTGGCCGGACAGCTTGTTCAGGATCTCGCTCATGTCCTCAGTTTCCCGTCGTCTCGCCCTTGTCCTGGCCCAGCTTGGCCAGGCTCGCCTTGGCCGCCGCAGCCACGCGCTCCGCCGTCAGCCCGAACTGCTCGTACAGCGTCTTGTACGGCGCGGACGCACCGAAGTGCTCCAGGCTGACGACCTCGCCGCACTCGCCGACGAACTCGTGCCAGCCGAGGGCGATGCCCGCCTCGACCGCGACCCGGGCCCTGATCGACGAGGGCAGGACGGTCTGCCTGTATGCGGAGTCCTGCCCCTTGAACCACTCGACACACGGCATCGACACGACGCGCGTCGGGATGCCCTGGGCCTCCAGCAGCTCACGGCCGTCGACGGCCTGCTGCACCTCGCTGCCGGTGGCGATGATGATGACCTTCGGCTGGCCGTCGGAGGCGTCGCGCAGGACGTAGCCGCCCCGGGCCACGCCGTCGGCGCTGGTGCCCTCGTACACCGGCAGGTTCTGCCGGGTGAGCGCGAGCGCGGCGGGCCGGTCGGTGTGCTCCAGCACGGTCTTCCACGCGTAGGCGGTCTCGTTGGCGTCGGCGGGCCGCACCACGTCGAGGCCGGGGATCGCGCGCAGCGACCACAGGTGCTCGATCGGCTGGTGGGTCGGGCCGTCCTCGCCCAGGCCGATGGAGTCGTGCGTCCACACGTACGTGACCGGCAGCTTCATCAGCGCCGCCAGGCGCACCGAGGGCCGCATGTAGTCGGAGAACACCAGGAAGGTGCCGCCGTACGGGCGGGTGCCGCCGTGCAGCGCGATGCCGTTGAGGATCGCGCCCATGGCGTGCTCGCGGATGCCGAAGTGCAGCGTGCGGCCGTAGCGGTTACCGGGGAAGTCCTTGGTCTGGTATTCCTCCGGGATGAAGGACGGCTCGCCCTTCATCGTGGTGTTGTTGGACTCGGCCAGGTCGGCCGAGCCGCCCCACAGCTCCGGCAGCACCGGCGCGAGCGCGCTCAGCACCTCGCCCGACGCCTTGCGGGTGGCCATCGAGCCGCCGGTCTCGAACTCCGGCAGCGCCGTGGCCCAGCCGGCGGGCAGCTCGTGGCGGGAGATGCGGTCGAGCTCGGCGGCCCGCTCCGGGTTGGCCTCGCGCCAGGCGGCGTAGCCGCGCTGCCACTCGGCGTGCGCCTCGCGGCCGCGCCGCGCCACCTCGCGGGCGTGCTCCAGCACCTCGGCGGAGACGTCGAACG
The DNA here is from genome assembly GCF_040674795.1 of Nonomuraea sp. NPDC049725. NCBI lineage: Bacteria > Bacillati > Actinomycetota > Actinomycetes > Streptosporangiales > Streptosporangiaceae > Nonomuraea > Nonomuraea sp. NPDC049725. The sequence continues at coordinate 57,488 of NZ_JBFANJ010000003.1, forward strand.
TCTTGGCCGGGTCCATGCCCATGACCTGCTTGGTGGCGGCCACCTCGGACTCGCCCAGCGCCGAGCCGTGGATCTTGCCGGTGTTCTGCTTGTTGGGCGCGGGCCAGCCGATGATCGTGCGCAGCCGGATGAACGACGGCCGGTCGGTCTCGGCCTTGGCCGCCTCCAGCGCCTCGTGCAGCGCCTGCACGTCCTCCACGTAGTCGCCCGACTGGGTCCAGTCGACGCTCAGCGTGTGCCAGCCGTAGGCCTCGTAGCGCTTGACCACGTCCTCGGACTTGGCGATGAGCGTGTCGTCCTCGATGGAGATCTGGTTGTCGTCGTAGATGACGACGAGGTTGCCCAGCTTCTGGTGACCGGCCAGGGAGCTCGCCTCGTGGCTGATGCCCTCCTCGATGTCGCCGTCGCTGACGATGCACCAGATGTGGTGGTCGAACGGCGAGCGGCCCGGCTCGGCGTCGGGGTCGAACAGGCCGCGCTCGCGGCGTGCCGCCATCGCCATGCCGACCGCGTTGCCCAGGCCCTGGCCGAGCGGCCCGGTCGTGGTCTCCACGCCGGCGGTGTGCCCGTGCTCCGGGTGGCCGGGCGTCAGGCTGTCCCACTGGCGCAGCCGCCGCAGGTCGTCGAGCGTCAGGCCGTAGCCGGACAGGTAGAGCTGGATGTAAAGGGTCAGGCTGGTGTGCCCGGCCGACAGCACGAAGCGGTCACGGCCGAGCCACGTGGGATCGGTCGGGTCGTGCCGCATCGTGCGCTGGAACAGAAGGTAGGCGGCGGGGGCCAGGCTCATCGCGGTGCCGGGGTGACCCGAACCCGCCTTCTCCACAGCGTCCATCGCCAGGGCTCGAACGACGTCGACCGCCTGCTTGTCCAGGTCGGTCCATTCAAGGGCTGGCACGAGTTCGGTGCTCAAGTGCTCGGTCTCCGGAATCTAGTTGTCCTTGGTGGTGCCGGTTGGCGTATCCCGCCCACACCGGACCCTAACCGAGTGGGACTGGAGATCGATTCCCATCCCACCCCGGAGCGTGTCCGTTCGCGGTGCGAGCCCCCCATTGGCCGGACCGGCCGACCCGGCGACTACAGTTTGGTTGTTCCCTGGTCGCCGCGGCGGCCACTCACGAATCAGCTCCAATCAGAGGTTACGCGTTGACTCCGCACGTGCTGGAAGCGCCTTGACGGTGCTGACGAACAGGCAGACGACGGCGCCGGCCCCCGAGGCCGGGGAGCCGCTCCCGGCCGGCCCGCGCTCGATCGGGTCGGTCGTCAAGGCCTACATCGCGCTGACCAAGCCGCGGATCATCGAGCTGCTGCTGATCACGACGCTGCCGGTGATGTTCCTGGCAGCGGGCGGCCTGCCGCCGCTGTGGACGGCCGTGTCCGTCATGGTGTTCGGCACGCTGTCGGCAGGCAGCGCCAACGCGCTCAACTGCTACGTCGACCGCGACATCGACCAGAAGATGCGCCGGACCCGGCGCCGCCCGCTGGCCAGGCACCAGGTGTCGCCGCGCGGCGCGCTGATCTTCGGCATCGTGCTGGGCGCGCTGTCCACGGCCGGGCTGTGGCTGACGACCAACTGGCTGGCCGCGGCGCTGTCGACCGGCGCGATCCTGTTCTACGTGCTCGTCTACTCGATGATCCTCAAGCGGCGCACCGCCCAGAACATCGTGTGGGGCGGCATCGCGGGCTGCATGCCGGTCATGATCGGCTGGGCGGGCATCACCGAGCGTCTCGACTGGGCGCCGCTGGTGCTGTTCGGCGTGGTGTTCTTCTGGACGCCGCCGCACACCTGGACCCTGGCCATGCGCTACAAGGAGGACTACGCGGCGGCCAAGGTGCCGATGCTGCCCGTGGTCGCCACCGAGCGCCGGGTCATCCTGGAGTCGATCGCCTACACGTGGGCCACCGTGCTGTGCTCGCTGGCGCTGTGGCCGGTGGCCGGCACGACCCTGTTCTACCCGGCCGTCGCCGCCGTCCTCGGCGTGGCGTGCCTGTGGGAGGTGCACCGCCTGCTGAGCCGCCTCAACTCCGGCAAGACCGGCGTGGCGCTGCGGCCGATGCGCTTCTTCCACTGGTCCAACGCCTACCTGGCGCTGCTGTTCCTCGCGGTCGCCATCGACCCGCTGCTGTCCTGACCCGGCACCGCATGACCGCCGGGAAAGCGGGCACATCACCATCCGGGCCTGCCGTGCCGCCTTGGAAGGACAGCGCATTCCTGATCCGTTACAGTCACCGTATGCCGTCCCGTGATCCACGCTGGGTGCTGAAGGACCGCCCGTCGTTCGCGTTGATCACCGGGCTGGTGCTGACCGGGATCTGCGCCCTGGCCTCGTTCGCCATCGACGTGATCAACGGGGAGCCGGTCCAGTTCTTCATCTCGCTCGCCCTGGCCCTGGCGCCCGTGCCGCTGCTGCTGGCCGCCGTGCTCGCGCTCGACCGGATGGAGCCGGAGCCGCGCAGCAACCTGATCTTCGCCTTCGCGTGGGGCGCGGGCGTCGCCGTGCTCGTGGCGGGCGTGGTCAACTCGCTGAACCTGCACTACATCATGGACACCGTCAAGCTGTCGGAGGACACCGCCCGCAACATCGCCGCCACCTTCGGCGCCCCGGTGGTCGAGGAGACGATGAAGGGCCTGGTGCTGCTCGGCCTGCTGCGCTTCCGCCGGGCCGAGCTCGACGGGCTGACCGACGGCATCATCTACGCGAGCATGGTCGGCCTGGGCTTCGCCATGAGCGAGAACGTCAGCTACTACCTCCAGGCGCTCAACTCCGAGGCGGGCGGCGTGAGCCTGGCCGTGACCGTGGTGCTGCGCGGCATCCTGTCGCCGTTCGCCCATCCGCTGTTCACCTCGATGATCGGGGTGGCGGTGGCGCACGCGGCCACCCGCGAGGGGTCGGAGCGGGTCTTCTCCATCATGGCGGGCTGGTCGGGCGCGATGGTGCTGCACGGCCTGTGGAACGGCCTGGTCTCCTACGGCGGCTTCCCGGGGCTCGTGGTCGCGTACGTGACGCTGATGATGGTGCTGGTGGCGCTCATCGTGGTCGTCTTCCGTGACCGGCGCCGCATCGTCGCGCTCATCCAGCGCTACCTGCCGCCGTACGAGCCGACCAAGCTGGTGAGCAAGGACGACATCATCATGCTGTCGGCGCTGCCCAGGCGCCGCCGGGCCCGGCAGTGGGCCAGGATGTACGGCGGCAAGCGCGGGCTGCGGGCGATGAGCGACTACCAGCTCGCCGCGACGGAGCTGGGGCTGCTGCACGAGCGGGCGGCCCGGCGGATGGTCGACGACCAGACCTTCCACGAGGAGCAGCGGGCGCTGCTGGAGTGCATGAGCACGGCCAGGGCCGACTTCCCGATGCCGCCAACGCCGGCCGGCAGCCACGGCTACATGCCGGGCTGAGCCCGGTCAGGCGGGCGCGTCGACGATGCGCCGCAGCGAGGTCTCCACGGGGCCGGGGAAGACCGGGTCGGAACGCAGCAGCAGCGCGTCGGCGAACGCCTTGCCGGTGGCCACCAGCTCGCGCGTGGCGTAGGCGTAGGTGGGGCCCGGCCAGTGCGCGGTGGAGTCGTCGCCGACGCCGAACGTCTCCAGCCCGGCCGTCCGGCAGAGCGTGACGGCCCGGGGCAGGTGGAAGACCTGCGTCACCACGGTCAGCCGTTCGGCGCCGAACACCCGGCGGGCCCGCACGCACGAGTCCCAGGTGTCGAACCCGGCGTAGTCGAGCACCATCACCCGCTCCGGCACGCCCCTGGCCAGCAGGTAGTCGCGCATCGCGGTCGGCTCGTCGTAGGCGGCCCGGCTGTTGTCGCCCGACAGCAGCAGCGCCCTGACCTTGCCGGCGCGGTAGAGCTCGGCGGCGATGTCGAGCCTGCGGGCCAGCATGGGGGAGGGCCGCCCGCCGTACAGCCCGGCGCCGAGGACGAGCGCGGCCTGCGAGGCGGGCACCCGCGCCTGCCAGCCCGCCGTGCCGGCCACCTCGCGGTGGCCGTCGCTGCCGAACCAGGCCCACGTCATGGGTGCCAGCGCGAGCACGCTCGCCAGCACGAGCCCCTGGTACGCGCGCCGCATCGTCTGACGAGTGGGGCGGACGAATCCCCGCAAAAGGGCACCTCACCTCGGTGGGGGGAGTGGCCGACATCTCACCCCATACCCTGGCATACCCCGTCAGGACTTGGCGGGGACTTCGGCGGGGGAGGGGCTGCCCGCCTCACCGGCTTCTTCGCCGGCCGTCTCGCCGGCGGGGTCGTGGGTGCGCAGCGCCGAGACGACGCGCAGCGTGAAGATCCACACCAGCGTGGAGCCGACCACGTGCAGGGCGACCAGCGCGGCCGGGACGCCGAGGAAGTACTGCGTGTAGCCGATCACGCCCTGCAGCAGCTCGACCACCAGCAGCGCGAGCGCCGCGCGCCGGGCCCGCCGGGGCGCGCGGGTCACGTGCAGGGCGAACAGCAGCGCGAACGTCAGCCCGACGACCAGGTAGGCGACGTCGGCGTGCAGCCGGGCCACGCTCTCGATGTCGAGGTCGAAGCGGCTGGCCAGCTCGTCGCCCGAGTGCGGGCCCGTACCGGTCACCAGCACGCCCGCGACCAGCAGCGTGAACACCGCGGCCAGCAGCGCGTGGCCGAGCCGCCGCACGTCGCGGTGGACCAGCCGCCGCGCGGGCGCGTCGCCCTCGCCGGCGCGCGCGTACAGGGCCCAGCAGGCGGCGGTCAGCCCGATCGACAGCAGGTAGTGCATGCCGACCGTGAACGGGTTGAGCAGGGTGCTGACCACCACGCCGCCCCACAGCGCCTGCGCGATGATGCCGATCGGCTGCAGCCAGGCCAGCTTGACCAGCGAGGCGCGCCGCGGCTGGAGCCGGTGGGCGGCCACCCAGCAGGCCACCCCGATGACCAGCACGAGGAACGTGACCAGCCGGTTGCCGAACTCGATGGCCATGTTGATCGGCGCCACCTCGGGGTGTGCGACCGGGACGAAGCTGTCGGGCGTGCAGCGCGGCCAGGTCGGGCAGCCGAGCCCGGAGTTCGTCACCCGCACGACCGCGCCGCTCACCGTGATGCCCGCGTTGGCCACGACGGCGGCCAGCGCCCATCCGCGCAACGTCGCCGTGGTCGGCGACCAGAAGGATGACACGAAGGAGTCGGCGTAGCGCCCGGGTAGCTTCACGTCATCGATGGTAGGTGGCGGGTGTGGCGGTCCCGACACCGGCTTTTCCCTCCGCTGGACATGTGACATATTACTGAGGTGGAGGTGAGCCGATGTCCGACGTGATCGTCGTCGGGGCCGGCGTCGTGGGCGCCGCCTGCGCCTACTACGCCGCGCGCGCCGGGCTGGACGTGACCGTCGTCGACCGGGGCCCCGTCGCGGGCGGCACGACGGGGGCGGGCGAGGGCAACGTGCTCGTCTCCGACAAGGAACCAGGACCGGAGCTCGACCTCGCGCTGCTGTCCAACGGGCTCTGGCGCGAGCTGGCCGAGACCCGCGGCGGCTTCGAGTTCGAGCCCAAGGGCGGGCTCGTCGTCGCCGAGACCGCCGAGATCCAGGACCGGCTCACCGAGCTGGCCCGCAAGCAGGGCGTCGAGCACGAGAGCGTCGCCCCCGGCGCGCTGCGCGACCTGGAGCCGCACCTGGCCGACGGGCTCGCGGGCGGCGTGTTCTACCCGCAGGACGCCCAGGTGCAGCCCATGCTGGCCGCCGCCAGGCTGCTGAGGCACGGCGCCGACAGCTACGGGCACGGCGCCGTCCGGCTGCGCCTCGGCGTCACCGTCACCGGCTTCACCCGCTCCGGCGACCGCGTCACCGGCGTGCGCACCGACCGGGGCGACATCCTAGGCGGCGCCGTCGTCAACGCGGCCGGCACCTGGGGCGGCGAGCTCGCCGCGCTGGCCGGGGTGAGCCTGCCGGTGCTGCCCAGGCGCGGCTTCATCCTGGTCACCGAACCGCTGGCCGAGCCGCTGATCCGGCACAAGGTCTACACCGCCGCCTACGTCACCAACGTGGCCAGCGACTCGGCGGCGCTGGAGACGTCCGCCGTCGTCGAGGGCACCCAGGCGGGCACCGTGCTCATCGGCGCCAGCCGCGAGCGCGTCGGCTTCGACCGCACCACGTCGGTGCCCGTGCTCGCGCGCCTGGCCGAGCAGGCCGTCGCCCTCTTCCCGGCGCTGCGCGGCGTGCGGGTCATCAGGTCCTACTGCGGGTTCCGGCCCTACTGCCCCGACCACCTGCCCGTGATCGGCGCCGACCCGCGCGCGCCCGGCCTGTACCACGCGTGCGGGCACGAGGGCGCCGGCATCGGCCTGGCCCCCGCCACCGGCCACCTGCTCGCCCAGCTCCTCACCGGCCGCGAGCCCGCCCTCGACCCGCACCCGTTCCGCCCCGACCGATTCCCGGAGGAGCCGCGTTGACCTTCCAGATCACGATCGACGGCCGGCCCGTGCCGGTGACGCCGGGCCAGACGATCGGCGCGGCCCTGCACGCGGCGGGCGTGCGCTCCTGGCGCACCACCCGGTTCGGCGGGCGGCCGCGCGGGCTGTTCTGCGGGATCGGCGTCTGCTTCGACTGCCTGGTCACCGTCAACGGCCGGCCGCCCGAGCGCGCCTGCCTGCTGGAGGCCCGGCCCGGCGACGAGGTGACCACCTCATGACGGGCAACCCGTACGACCTGGTGGTGGTCGGGGGAGGCGCCGCCGGGGTCGCGGGCGCGCTGTCGGCCGCCCAGCACGGGCTGCGCGTGGCCCTGCTCGACTCCGGGGCGCGGCTGGGCGGCCAGTACTTCCGCCACCCCGCCGCCCCGCCGAACCCCGGCACGCCCGGCTTCGACGGGTTCGCCCGCCGGGCGCGGGCGCTGGCCGAACGCGCCGACGTGCTGCTCGGGCACCAGGTCTGGAGCGTCACCCGCGAGCCGGACGGCGACCTGACCGCCCACTGCGTCACCACCTCGGACGGCGCCGAGCGGCCGGTGGACGTGCGCGGCAGGCGCCTGCTCATCGCCACCGGCGCGCACGACCGGCCGCTGCCGTTCCCCGGCTGGGACCTGCCCGGCGTGCTCACCGCGGGCGGCGCGCAGGCGCTGCTCAAGGGCAACGGCGTGGTCGCCGGGCAGCGCGTCGTCGTCGCCGGGACCGGCCCGTTCCTGCTGCCGGTCGCCGCCGGGCTGGCCGGGGCCGGGGCACGCGTGCTCGGCGTGCACGAGGCGAGCGCCGGGCTCGGGCTGGCCCGCCACCCCGTGCTCGCCCTGGGCAAGGCCGGGGAGGCCGCCTCGTACGCGCTCACGCTCGCCCGGCACCGCGTCCCGTACCGGCCCCGCACCGCCGTGATCGCCGCGCACGGCCGGGACCGGCTCGAAGCCGTCACCGTGGCCCGCCTCGGCCGCGCCTGGAACGTGCTGTCCGCCCGCCGCGTCGCCTGCGACACGCTGGCCACCGGCTACGGCTTCACCCCCCAGATCGATCTGGGCGTCCAGCTCGGCTGCGCCACCCGGCACGACGCCGACGGCAGCCCCGTCCTCGCCGTCGACGGCCGCCAGGCCACCGGCGTCCCCGGCGTGTGGGCCGCCGGGGAGCCCACCGGCGTCGGCGGCTGGCGGCTGGCCGAGCTCGAAGGCCGCCTCGCCGGGCTCGCCGCCGCCGGCAGGGCCCTGCCCGTCCAGCTCGTCCGGCGGCGCGACAGCCTGCGCGCCTTCGCCCGCGCGCTGCTGGCGGCCTACCCCGTGAAGGACGGCTGGCAGGGCTGGCTGCGCGACGACACGCTCGTGTGCCGGTGCGAGGAGGTGCCGCTGGCCCGCCTGCGCGAGGCGCAGGACCTGGGCGCCACCGACGCGCGCTCGGTCAAGCTGCTGGCCAGGCCCGGCATGGGCTGGTGCCAGGGCCGCATCTGCGGCTACCCCGTCGCCTGCCTCACCGGCGAGCGGCCCGCGCCGCCGCGCCGCCCCGTCGCCCAGCCGATCACCCTCGCAGCACTCGCCGAAGCCGCCGAACCCCCCACGGGAGGACATCCATGACCGAACGCAGCAAGGCCTGGCACGGCATCATGGTCGCCACCGCGCTCCCCCTGCGCGCGGACCTGACCGTCGACTTCGACGCCTACGCCGAGCACTGCCGCTGGCTGGTGGACCAGGGCTGCGACGGCGTCGTGCCCAACGGGTCGCTCGGCGAGTACCAGACGCTCACCGCCGACGAGCGGGCCCGCGTCGTGCGCACCGCCGTCGAGGCCGTGGGCGGGCGCAACGTGATGGCGGGCGTCGGCGCGTACGGCTCGGGCGAGTCGCGGCGCTGGGCCGAGCAGGCCGCCGAGACGGGCTGCGGGTCGGTGCTGCTGCTGCCCCCGAACGCCTACCGCGCCGACGAGGCCGCGGTCGCCGAGCACTACCGCGAGGTCGCCGCCGCCGGGGTGCCCGTGGTGGCCTACAACAACCCCTACGACACCAAGGTCGACCTGACGCCCGCGCTGCTGGCCCGGCTGTTCGACGAGGGCCTGATCGTGGCCGTCAAGGAGTTCACCGGCGACCCGCGCCGCGCCTACGAGATCGCCGAGCTGGCCCCCGGCCTGGACGTGCTGATCGGCTCCGACGACGTGCTGCTGGAGCTGGCCCTGGCCGGCGCGGCCGGCTGGATCGCGGGCTACCCGAACGCGCTGCCCGCCTCCAGTGCCGCCCTCTACAGGGCGGCCGTCGCCGGAGACCTCGGCACGGCCCTGCCGCTCTACCGTAAGCTCCATTCGCTGCTGCGCTGGGACTCCAAGACGGAGTTCGTCCAGGCCATCAAGCTGTCGATGGACCTGGCGGGCCGTCCAGGAGGCCCCTGCCGCCCGCCCCGGCGGCCGCTGACGGACGAGCAGGCCGCCGCCGTGCGCGCCGCCACCGAGAAGGCACTCGCGGAAGGACTGCGATGAGGACCAAACGCGTGTTCCACGCCGTGGACTCGCACACCGAGGGCATGCCCACCAGGGTCGTCACCGGCGGCGTCGGCGTCATCCCCGGCGCGAGCATGGCCGAGCGGCGCGTCTACTTCCGCGACCACCTCGACCACATCCGCAAGCTGCTGATGAACGAGCCGCGCGGCCACGCCGCCATGAGCGGCGCCATCCTGCAGCCGCCCACCCGGCCCGACGCCGACTGGGGCGTGCTGTTCATCGAGGTGTCCGGGCTGCTGCCGATGTGCGGCCACGGCACGATCGGCGTGGCGACCGTGCTGGTGGAGACCGGCATGGTCGAGGTCGTCGAGCCCGTCACCACCGTCCGCCTGGAGGTGCCCGCCGGGCTCGTCGTCGTGGACGTGGCCGTCCGCGACGGCATGGCGACGTCCGTGACGCTCAGGAACGTCCCCTCCTACGCCGACCGGCTCGACGCCACCGTCACCGTGCCCGGCTTCGGGGAGATCCGCTACGACCTCGCCTACGGCGGCAACTTCTACGCCATCGTCGACCTCGACGCGTACGGGCTGCCGTTCGACCGCAAGGCCAAGAACGACATCCTCGCCGCCGGGCTGGCCACGATGGCGGCCGTCAACGCCGCCGACGAGCCCGTGCACCCCGAGGACGAGCGCATCCGCGGCTGCCACCACGTCTACTTCGCCGCGCCCGGCTCCGACGCCCACCACTCGCGGCACGCGATGGCCATCCACCCCGGCTGGTTCGACCGCTCGCCGTGCGGCACCGGCACCAGCGCCCGCATGGCCCAGCTGCACGCCCGGGGCGAGCTGCCGCTGGGCCGCGACTTCGTCAACGAGTCGTTCATCGGCACCCGGTTCATCGGCCGCCTGCTGGAGGACGGCGTCGTCGGCGGCAGGCCCGCCGTCGTCCCGTCGATCACCGGCCGCGCCTGGGTGACCGGCACCGCCCAGTACTTCCTCGACCCGCGCGACCCGTTCCCCGAAGGGTTCGAGCTGTGAGCACCCCCGTGACCCCGCCTGCGAGCACGCCCCTGATCAGCACCGTCGACTACCACACCGGCGGCGAGCCGTTCCGGATCGTCACCGGCGGCGTCCCCGCCATCCCCGGCGCCACCGTGCTCGAACGCCGCGCCAACGCCCCCGCCGCCGCCGACCACGTGCGGCGGCTGCTCTGCCACGAGCCGCGCGGCCACGCCGACATGTACGGCTGCTTCCTCGTCCCGCCCGACGACCCCGGCGCCCACCTCGGCGTCCTGTTCTGGCACAAGGACGGCTACTCCACCGCCTGCGGCCACGGCACCATCGCGCTCGGCGTGCACGCCGTCCGCGAGGGCCTGGTCGAGAGCGACCCTGACGGCGAGACCGACGTCGTCGTGGACGTGCCCTCCGGCCGCGTCACCGCCCGCGTCCGCCGCCAGGCAGGCCGCGTCACCGCCGTCACCTTCGTCAGCGTCCCCTCGTACGTGATCGCGCGCGGCGTCCCGGCCGCCGGGATCGAGACCGACCTGTCCTACGGCGGTGCCATCTACGCCTCGGTGCCCGCCAAGGCCGTCGGCCTGTCCGTCGAGCCGCGCCACGTGGGCGAGCTCATCGCCTGGGGCCGCCGGATCAAGGCCGGGCTGGAGGGGCACCCGGCCACCCGGCACCCCGGCGACGACCGGCTGTCCGGCGTCTACGGCGTGATCTTCTACGACGACCTCGGCCCCGGCCGCCAGCGCAACGTCACCGTGTTCGCCGACGGCGAGGTGGACCGCTCGCCGTGCGGGTCCGGCACCGCCGCCCGGCTCGCCCTGCTGCACGAGGACGGCCACCGCGGCACGCTCGTGCACGAGAGCGTCGTCGGCAGCGTGTTCCGGGCCCGGGTGGCCGCCGAGACGCCCGCCGGGGTGGTGCCCGAGATCGAGGGCATGGCCTACCGCACCGGCAGGCACACCTTCGAGCTCGACCCGGACGACCCCATCGGCACGGGGTTCACGCTGCGATGACCCTTCCCCATCTCGACGCCGACACGGTGCGGCGGCTGGTGCCCGTGGCCGGCGCCGTGCGGCTCCTGGAGGAGGCGCTGCTCGGCGGGCTCGACCCGGAGGCGACGCCGCAGCGGCCCGTCGTCGATCTGCCCGCCGGGCAGCTCCTGCTGATGCCCGCGGCGGCCGGGCGGTACGCCGGGGTCAAGGCCGCCACCGTGGCGCCCGGCAACGCCGCGCTCGGGCTGCCCCGCATCCAGGGCACGTACCTGCTGTTCGACGGCCGCACGCTGGCGCCGCTCGCCACGATGGACGGGATCGCGCTCACCTCGCTGCGCACGCCCGCCGTCTCCGCGCTGGCCGTCCGCCATCTGGCCGAGCCGGACGCCGGCGACCTGCTCGTGTTCGGCACGGGCCCGCAGGCGTGGGGTCACGTCGAGGCGCTCGCCGAGGTCAGGCCCGTCCGGCGGGTCACGGTCGTGGGCCGCGACCCCGGCCGGGCCGGGGCGTTCGCCGCCCGCTGCCGCGAGCTGGGCCTGGAGGCCGAGGCGCTGACCGGCCGGGGTGATCAGACCGGTGAGAAGGCCGGTGATCAGGCCGGTGAGCGGGTCGGCGCGGCCGTGGCGCGGGCGGACCTCGTCGTCTGCTGCACCACCGCCAGGCAGCCGCTGTTCGACGGCGCGCTGGTGCGCGATCGGGCCACGGTGGTCGCCATCGGGTCGCACGAGCAGGACGCCCGGGAGCTCGACGGCGAGCTGATCGCCCGGTCGTGCGTGGTCGTCGAGGCGAGATCCGCGGCGCTGGCCGAAGCGGGGGATGTGGTCATCCCCATCCGCCACGGTACGATCACCACTCATCATCTCGCCGGAAACCTCGCTGAGCTGGTCGCGGGCCGGGTCGTCCCGGGCGACGGGCCCCGCGTGTTCAAGGGCACCGGCATGGCGTGGCAGGACCTGGTCGTCGCGGCCGCCGCGTACGAGGCGTGGTTTCAGCGGACCCGGTCCCGGAGGACCTAGGGAAGGGATGGGCGGATGGCTGCCGAGGACCGGCTCGACCTGCCGATGGTGGGCGAGCGGCAGAGCCTGCGCGAGCAGGTGGCGCACGCGCTGCGGGCCGCGCTGATCACGGGGGAGATGCGCCCCGGCGTGGTCTACTCGGCGCCGGTGCTGGCCGCGCAGTTCGGCGTGTCGGCCACGCCCGTCCGCGAGGCCATGCTCGACCTGGCCAAGGAGGGCCTGGTCGAGGCGGTGCGCAACAAGGGCTTCCGCGTCACCGAGCTGTCCGAGCGCGACCTGGACGAGCTGACCGAGATCCGCAGGCTCATCGAGGTGCCGACCGTGGCGCGGCTGGCCGACACCGGGCGCGCCGCCGACTTCGAGCGGCTGCGCCCGGTCGCCGAGGAGATCGTCGCCGCCGCCGAGCAGGGCGACCTGCTCGCCTACGTCGACGCCGACCTGCGCTTCCACCTGGAGCTGCTCGCGCTGTCGGGCAACGCGCACCTGGTCGAGGTCGTCAGGGACCTGCGCACCCGGGCCCGCCTCTACGGCCTGTCGCAGCTCTCCCAGCGCGGCACGCTGGCCGACTCCGCCCGCGAGCACGTGGAGCTGCTCGACGCGCTCAAGGGCGGCGACGTCGAGGCCGTCCGCCTGATCATGTCGGAGCACATCCAGCACGTGCGCGGCATCTGGGCCAGCAACGCCTGAGCCCGTCCCCGCCCCGGCCCGTCCCAGTCCCGGCCCGCCCTAGCGGCCCGCGCGGGTCGAGCCGAAGCTGGCCGCCACGATGCACAGCACCGCCGCCCACTGCTGCACGTTCAGGATCTCGCCCAGCAGCAGCACGCCGATCAGCGCCGCAGCCGCGGGCTCGACGCTCATCAGGATGCCGAACACGTGCTTGGGCATCCGGCGCAGCGCCTTGAGCTCCAGCGAGTAGGGGATCACCGACGACAGCAGCCCCACGCCCAGCCCGATGAGCACCAGCTCCGGCTGGAGCAGATCGGCCCCGCCCGTCGTGACGCCCACCGGCGCGATCACCACGGCCGACACGATCATCGCGAACGACAGCCCGGTGGTGCCCGGGAAACGGCCGCCGGCCGCCGCCGACAGCAGGATGTAGGCCGCCCAGCAGGCGCCCGCCACCAGCGCGAAGCCGATGCCGGCCCAGCTCACCCCGGCCGACTGCCCCCACGGCGCCAGCAGCACCACCCCGGCCGCGGCCAGGCCGACCCACAGCAGGTCGATCCGCCGTCGCGAGGCCGCCACCGCGACGCCCAGCGGCCCCAGGAACTCGATCGCCACCGCGACGCCCATGGGCAGCCGCGCCAGCGCCTCGTAGAACGTCAGGTTCATCACCGCGAGCGTCACGCCGAACGCCAGGCCCACCGCCCAGTCGCGCCACGCCAGCCCGCGCAGCCGGGGCCGGGCCACCGCCCCCATGATCAGCGCCCCGGCCGCGATCCGCAGGAACACCACCGCGCTCGGCGGGAGCGCCGCGAACAGCTCCTTGGCGAACCCCGCCCCGAGCTGCACGGAGAAGATCCCCAGCAGCACCAGCCCGGACGGCGGAATGGAATCGGCGGCGCCGCGCAGCAGGCTGCCGGCCCGGGGCAGGCGGCCGCCGCGGTCGAGCGGGTCGTCGTAGGCGAAGGCGGTCACGGATCTCCTCACAGCGAAAAGGCCCTCGCAGCCTACCCACCGCCTCCGGCATCGCCGCAGCCGAGGTGATATGACTGCCCGATAACCCCATGAATCGGTAAAGGGACCCATGTCCGCCACTCCCGACAGGCCCCCGTCCTCCCTCGCCGCGGCCTCGTTCGTCAGCTGCTTCGACCGCTTCGCCGTGACGCCCATGCTCGTGCTCATCGCCGTCGACCTCGGCGTCCCGCTGGCCGCCGCCGTCGCCGTGGCCAGCGGCTACTACCTCGCCTACGGGCTGGTGCAGCCGCTGTGGGGCGTGCTGTCCGACCGGTTCGGGCGGGTGCGCGTCATGCGGATCGCGCTGCTCGGCGCGGCCGTGACGGGCCTGGTCTCCGCGTTCATGCCGGTGCTCGGCGCGCTCGTCCTGTCCCGGGTCGCCGCGGGCGCCTGCTTCGGCGCGATCGTGCCCGCCTCGCTCGCCTACGTCGGCGACACCGTCCAGCCGTCCGGCCGCCAGCGCGCCCTGTCGGACCTGATGGGCGTGATGGCGCTGGGCACCGCGCTGGCCACCGGCTTCGGCGGGCTGCTCGGCGACCTGGCGGGCTGGCGGCTGGTGTTCACCGTCCCGGCCGCGTGCGCGCTGGCCTGCGCCGTCGCGCTGCGCGCCCTGCCGGAGCCGCCCAGGAGCGCCGCCGGTCCCGGGCGCGGCGGGCACGTCGGCGCGGTCCTGCGCAGCCCGTGGGCGCTGCTGGTGTTCGCGCTGGCGTTCGTGGAGGGGGCCGTGCTCATCGGCACGATGGCGTTCCTGGCCACCGCCCTGCAGCACGACGGCGTCTCCACCACCGTGGCCGGGCTCTGCGCCGCCGCCTACGGGCTCGGCGTGTGGCTGTTCAGCCGGCTGGTCATGCGGCTGTCGCGCGGGTGGCCCGCGTGGTGGCTCATCGCGGCGGGCGGCGCGCAGATGTGCGCCGGCTACGCCGTCGTCGCCGCCGGGGTGAGCGTGGCCGCCGTCACGGTCACCGCGCTGCTGCTCGGCGGCGGCTGGTCGTTCATGCACTCGTCGCTGCAGACGTGGGTCACCTCCGTGGTGCCGCACGCCAGGGGCACCGCCGTGGCGTTCTTCGCCTCGGCGCTGTTCGTCGGCAGCGCCGCCTCCTCGTGGGCGGCGGGGCCGCTGGCCGGGGACGGCCGCTACGGGTTGCTGTTCGGGCTCGCCGCGGCGGCGGCGCTGCCCCTCACCGTCGTGGCCGCCCTCGCCAGACGCCGCTACGGCGCCCTCGTCGCGGACGCCTCGGCCGGTTAGGTCAGGACATCGTCGCGCGGGTCAGTCCCAGCGGAAGGTGCGGGCGGCCAGGCCCAGGGAGGCCAGCGCCCAGACGGCCAGCACGGCGAGCGCGCCCAGCGGCAGCGCCGCGCCGCCCGACAGGACCGCGCGCAGCCCGCCGGTCAGCGCCGAGATCGGCAGCAGCTCCAGCACCGGCCGCACCGACGCGGGGAACTTCGCCAGCGGGAACACCACCCCGCCCGCCGCCAGCAGCAGCAGGTAGACCAGGTTGGCGGCGGCCAGCGTCGCCTCGGCCCGCAGCAGGCCGGCCATGAGCAGCCCGAGCCCGCTGAACGCGGCGGTGCCCAGCAGCACCAGCAGCGCGGCGGTGAACGGCGACCCGTGCGGCTGCCAGCCCAGCGCCAGCGCGACCGCGACGATCACCGCGACCTGGATGGCCTCCACCGCGATCACCGCGGCCGTCTTGGCCAGCATGAGCCCGCCCCGCGACAGCGGCGTGGCGCCCAGCCGCCTGAGCACCCCGTAGCGCCGCTCGAACCCGGTGGCGATCGCCTGCCCGGTGAACGCCGTCGACATCACCGCCAGCGCCAGCACGCCCGGCGCGAGGAACGCCACCCGGTCGCCGCCGCCCACGTCGATGAGCGGCGCCACCGAGAAGCCGACCAGCAGCAGCACCGGGATGATCATCGTGAGCAGCAGTTGCTCGCCGTTGCGCAGCATGGCCCGGATCTCGGCCCCGGCCTGCGCCAGCACCATGCGCGGGAACGGCGCCGCCCCCGGCGCGGGGGTGAAGTCCAGCGTGGCGCTCATCGCAGCTCCCTGCCCGTCAGCTCCAGGAACACGTCTTCCAGCGTGCGGCGCTCGATGCGCAGGTCGTCGGCCGTGACGCCCTCCGCCGCGCACCAGGCCGTCACGGTGGCCAGCAGCTCCGGGTCCACCTGGCCCTCGATGATGTAGTGGCCGGCCGGCGACTCCTTGGCCGCGCTCCCGGCCGGCAGCGCGTTGAGCAGCTCCTCCAGCCCCAGCCCCGGCCGGGCGCGGAAGCGGAGCTGCCGCTCGGCGCCGGTCAGCGTGGCGGGACTGCCCTCGGCCACCACCCGGCCGCGGTCGATGATGACGACCTTGTCGGCCAGCCGCTCGGCCTCGTCCATGTGGTGGGTGGTCAGCACCACCGACACCCCGGCGGCGCGCAGCTCGCCGACCAGCTCCCAGCACGCGTGCCTGGCCTGCGGGTCGAGCCCGGCCGTCGGCTCGTCCAGGAAGACCAGCTCGGGCCTGCCGATGACGGCCGCGGCCAGCGACAGCCGCTGCTGCTGGCCGCCCGACAGCCTCCGGTACGGGGTCCGTACGTGATCGGAGAGGCCGAGGCGCTCCAGCAGCGCGGCCGGGTCGAGGGGACGGGCGTAGAAGCGGGCGACCAGCCGCAGCCACTCGGCGCAGCGCATCGCGGGCGGGACCCCGCCGGACTGCAGCATGACGCCCACCCGGGGGCGCAGCGCGGCGGCGTCGGGGGCGCTGCCGAGCACCCGCACCGTGCCGGCGTCGGCTTTGCGGAACCCCTCGCAGATCTCCACCGTCGAGGTCTTGCCGGCGCCGTTGGGGCCGAGGACGGCGGTGACCGCGCCGCGCGCGGCCAGCATGCTGAGGCCGTCGACCGCGGTGGTGCCGCCATAGCGCTTGACCAGGTCCGCGATCTCGACGGCTGGGGATTCCATGCGCACGAGTTTAGGGACTGCAGGGGCCGGTCCGGCCCGCAGGGCAAGGTGGGCCGAAATTTATCCCATAATTGGGAATTCGGGGGACCAGATGATGGTTTGACCCCTCGGCCCTCGTGGGCCGTGACGCCTGCGAGGGAGAGGGGCACGCATGTCCGTGGCGGAGGACCTGGCCGCACAAACCACCCGAACGCGACCGGCCGCCAAGGAACGGCGGGGGCTCCTGCTCCTCATCCTGGGCGCGCTGTCGGCGATCGGGCCGCTGTCCATCGACATGTACCTGCCCGCGCTGCCCGCCATCAGCGGCGAGATGCTCAGCCCCGCCGCCCAGGTCCAGCTCACGCTCACCGCCTGTCTCATCGGCGTGTCGGCCGGCCAGGTGATCGCCGGGCCCGTGAGCGACGTGCGCGGGCGGCGGCTGCCGCTGATCGTCGGCGTGGCCGGGTTCGCGCTGACGTCGCTGCTGTGCGCCTTCGCGCCGTCGGTGCCCGTGCTGATCGTGCTGCGGCTGCTGCAGGGCATGCTCGGCGGGGCCGCGCTGGTCATCGTCCGGGCCGTGGTCCGCGACCTGTACGACGGGCCCGCCATCGCCCGCATCTTCGCCACCCTCATGCTGGTCAGCGGCCTGGCGCCGATCCTGGCCCCGGTGGCGGGCGCGCAGCTGCTGGCCTTCACCTCCTGGCGCGGCGTGTTCGTCGCGCTCAGCCTGGCCGGGCTGGTGCTGCTGCTGGCCGTCCTGCCCGGCGTGCGCGAGACGCTGCCCGCCGAGCAGCGGGAGGGCGGCGGGCTCAAGCACACGCTGGCCACGTTCTGGGCGCTGCTGCGCGACCGCGCGTTCATGGGCTGCGCGCTCACGGCCGGGCTGGCCTTCGCCGCCATGTTCGCCTACATCTCCGGCTCGCCGTTCGTGCTGCAGGAGGTGTACGCGGCCACGCCCCAGCAGTATTCGCTCATCTTCGGGCTCAACGCGCTCGGCCTGACCGTGATGGCCCAGGTCGGCGGCAGGCTGTCGGGCCGGGTCCGGCCGGCGCGGCTGGTGTTCGCCGGCCTGTTCGTGAGCCTGGCGGGAGGCGGGCTGCTGCTGGCCGCCGCGGTCACCGGGCTGGGGCTGGCGGGTATCGTGGCGGGGCTGTTCGTCATCATGTGCGGCCAGGGGCTCGTCCTGCCGGGCACCGGCGCGCTGGCGCTGGCCGGGCAGCCCCCGCAGATCGCCGGGTCGGCCTCGGCGCTGCTGGGCGTCCTGCAGTTCGCGCTGGGGGCGGTCGCGGCCCCGCTGGTGGGCCTGGCCGGCCAGGACACCGCCGTGCCGATGGCCGCGCTGATGCTCGCCCTGATGGCCGCTTCGGCGCTCAGCTTCGGCATCCTGGGACGCCAGCGAAATTAGGTAAGCCTACCCTGCGTGAGAAATTGCATTGCCGGGTCCTCCGGATTCATTTGAGATGCGGGAAGGAATTACGGCACACTGATGTTGTGAAAAACGTGCCCACGATCGAGCCAGGCAGCGAGCGCAGCACCCGTGCGCGCGTGGCCCGGCTGATCCTGGAACACGGTCCCATCGCCGCGGCGGCGCTGGGCGAGCGGCTCGGGCTCACGCCCGCGGCCGTCCGCCGTCACCTCGACGCGCTGCTGACCGACGGGATGATCGAGCCTCGCACCGGGCGCCAGCGCGGTCAGCGCGGGCGCGGGCGGCCGGCCAAGCTGTTCGCCATCACCGACGCGGGGCGCAGTGCCTTCGAGCACGCCTATGACGATCTGGCCGGGAGCGCGCTGCGTTTCCTGGCCGAGCGCATGGGAGAAGAAGCCGTGTCCGACTTCGCCCGCTCACAGGTTTCCGGCCTGCTGCGGCGGATGGAGCCGGTCATGCGGGCGGTGCCGGCCGACCAGCGGGTCCAGGTCCTGGCGCAGGCGCTGTCGGCGGAGGGTTACGCGGCCTCGGCCAGCAAGGCCAAGTCCGGCGGCGACCAGCTCTGCCAGCACCACTGCCCGGTGGCGCACGCGGCCGCGGAGTTCCCGCAGCTGTGCGAGGCCGAGACGGAGGCGTTCGCGCAACTGCTCGGCACCCCGGTGCAGCGCCTGGCCACGATCGCGCACGGCGACGGGGTCTGCACCACGCACGTCAGCCCCCAGACGCTGGGGCCCGCACATAGAGCCATCGATAAGAACAAGGAGACCGGAAGGTGACTGTCACCGACCGCCCGGAGCTGGAAGGCCTCGGGAATTACAAGTTCGGCTGGGCCGACCCCGACGCCGCCGGGGCCGCGGCCAAGCGCGGCCTGTCCGAGGAGGTCGTCCGAGACATCTCCGCGCTCAAGAACGAGCCGGAGTGGATGCTCGACCTTCGCCTGAAGGGGCTCCGCCTGTTCGGCAAGAAGCCGCTGCCGACCTGGGGCTCCGACCTCACCGGCATCGACTTCGACAACATCAAGTACTTCGTGCGCTCCACCGAGAAGCAGGCCGCTTCCTGGGACGAGCTGCCCGAGGACATCAAGAACACCTACGACAAGCTCGGCATCCCCGAGGCGGAGAAGCAGCGCCTCATCGCCGGCGTCGCGGCCCAGTACGAGTCCGAGGTCGTCTACCACAAGATCCGTGAGGACCTTGAGGAGAAGGGCGTCATCTTCGTCGACACCGACACGGGCCTGCGCGAGCACGAGGAGCTCTTCAAGGAGTACTTCGGCTCGGTGATCCCGGTGGGCGACAACAAGTTCGCCGCTCTCAACACCAGCGTGTGGTCCGGTGGCTCGTTCATCTACGTGCCGCCGAACGTCGAGGTCGAGATCCCGCTCCAGGCCTACTTCCGGATCAACACCGAGAACATGGGCCAGTTCGAGCGGACGCTCATCATCGTCGACGAGAACAGCTACGTGCACTACGTCGAGGGCTGCACCGCGCCGATCTACTCCTCCGACTCGCTGCACTCCGCGGTCGTCGAGATCATCGTGAAGAAGAACGCCCGCTGCCGTTACACGACCATCCAGAACTGGTCGAACAACGTCTACAACCTGGTCACCAAGCGCGCCGTCGCCTACGAGGGCGCGACCATGGAGTGGATCGACGGCAACATCGGCTCCAAGGTCACCATGAAGTACCCGGCCGTCTACCTGATGGGCCAGCACGCCAAGGGCGAGACGCTGAGCGTCGCGTTCGCCGGCGAGGGCCAGCACCAGGACGCCGGCTCCAAGATGGTGCACCTGGCGCCCAACACGAGCTCCAGCGTCATCTCCAAGTCGGTGGCGCGCGGCGGCGGCCGCACCTCCTACCGCGGTCTCGTGCAGATCGAGGAGGGCGCCCACGGCAGCGCCAGCACCGTCAAGTGCGACGCCCTGCTCGTCGACCAGATCAGCCGCTCCGACACCTACCCGTACGTCGACGTCCGCGAGGACGACGTCTCGATGGGCCACGAGGCCACGGTCTCCAAGGTCAGCGAGGACCAGCTGTTCTACCTCATGAGCCGCGGGCTCGAAGAGGACGAGGCGATGGCGATGATCGTGCGCGGCTTCGTGGAGCCGATCGCGCGTGAGCTGCCCATGGAATACGCGCTCGAGCTGAACCGGCTGATCGAGCTGCAGATGGAAGGAGCCGTCGGCTGATGGGCCTGAACGAGAAGCCCCTGTCGACCCTGCACGAGAAGGCGTCGTACGACCTGGCCGACTTCGAGGTCCCCACGGGCCGCGAGGAGGCGTGGCGCTTCACGCCGCTGTCGCGCCTGAAGGGGCTGCACAACGGCCAGGCCGCGGCCAGCGGCCAGGTGGTCACCCAGGTCTACACGCCCGAGGGCGTGCGGGCCGAGTGGGTCGGCCGCGACGACGAGCGCATCGGCAGGGCGTATGTGCCCGCCGACCGGGTCAGCGCCCAGGCCTACAACGGCTTCGAGAAGGCGCTGGTCGTGACCGTGCCCCGCGAGGCCGCCCCGGCCGACGCGATCTCCGTGGAGATCAAGGGCAACGGCGGCGAGGGCGCCGCGTACGGCCACATCGTGGTCGTCGTCGAGCCGATGGCGCAGGCGACCGTGGTCGTCCAGCACGAGGGCAGCGCCGTCTACGCCGACAACGTCGAGTTCGTCGTCGGCGACGGCGCCACGCTCAAGGTCGTCAGCCTCCAGGACTGGGCCGACGACGCCGTGCACGTGTCCCACCACCACGCCCAGCTCGCCAAGGACGCCACGTTCCGGAGCTTCGTGGTGACCCTGGGCGGCGACCTGGTGCGGCTGTCGCCCAGCGTCTCCTACACCGCGCCCGGCGGCGACGCCGACCTGTCCGGCGTCTACTTCGTCGACGCGGGCCAGCACCTGGAGCACCGCCTGCTCGTCGACCACTCGCAGCCCAACTGCAAGAGCAACGTCGACTACCGCGGCGCGCTCCAGGGCGAGGACGCGCACGCCGTCTGGATCGGCGACGTGATCATCAGGGTCGCGGCCGAGGGCACCGACACCTACGAGCTCAACCGCAACCTCATCCTCACCGACGGCGCCCGCGCCGACTCGGTGCCCAACCTGGAGATCCTCACCGGCGAGGTCGCCGGCGCGGGGCACGCCTCGACGTCGGGCCGCCTCGACGACGAGCACATCTTCTACCTCCAGGCTCGCGGCATCCCGTTCGACGAGGCCCGCCGCCTGGTCATCCGCGGCTTCCTCGGCCAGCTCATCGAGAAGATCCAGGTCGACGAGCTGCGCGAGCGCGTGATGAACGCGGTGGAGGCGGAGCTCGCACGATGAGCGGCTACGAGAAGGTGTGCAAGGTCAGCGACATCCCCGACGAGGGGGTGATCGGCGTCGAGGTGGGTGAGACCCCCGTGGCGCTGGTGCGCAAGGGCGACGAGGTGTTCGCCCTGCACGACATCTGCTCGCACGCCGAGGTCAAGCTCAGCGAGGGCGAGGTGTACGACGGCACCCTGGAGTGCTGGCTGCACGGCTCGTGCTTCGACATCCGCTCCGGCAAGCCCACCGGCCCGCCCGCGACCAAGCCCGTGAACGTCTACACAGTCAAGATCGACGGCGACGACGTCCTCGTCTCGCTCTCGAAGGAGTCATAAACACATGTCCACCCTTGAGATCCGTGACCTGAAGGTCGCCGTCGAGGACAAGGAAATCCTGCGCGGCGTCAACCTGACCGTGAAGGCCGGCGAGACCCACGCCATCATGGGCCCCAACGGCTCGGGCAAGTCCACGCTCGCCTACGCGATCGCCGGTCACCCGAAGTACACGATCACCGGCGGTGAGGTGCTGCTCGACGGCGTCGACCTGCTGGAGCTGTCGGTCGACGAGCGCGCCCGCGCCGGCCTGTTCCTCGCCATGCAGTACCCGGTCGAGGTCCCCGGCGTGTCGGTGTCCAACTTCCTGCGCTCGGCCGTCACCTCCGTCCGCGGCGAGGCGCCCAAGCTGCGCGAGTTCGCCAAGGACCTCAAGAGCGGCATGGACGCCCTGTCCATCGACGCGGCCTTCGCCCAGCGCAACCTGAACGAGGGCTTCTCCGGCGGCGAGAAGAAGCGCCACGAGATCCTCCAGCTCGAGCTGCTCAAGCCGAAGATCGCGGTGCTCGACGAGACCGACTCCGGCCTCGACGTCGACGCCCTGCGCGTGGTGTCGGAGGGCATCAACCGCTTCCGCGCCTCCGGCGAGACCGGCGTGCTGCTCATCACCCACTACACCCGCATCCTGCGCTACGTGAAGCCCGACTTCGTGCACGTCTTCGCGGCCGGCCGGGTCGTGGAGGAGGGCGGGCCGGAGCTGGCCGACAAGCTCGAGGCCGAGGGCTACGAGCAGTACACGAAGGCATCTGCATGACTTCCACCAGCTTGGACGTGGAGAGGATCAGGAAAGACTTCCCGGTCCTCTCCCGCGAGCTGCCCGGCGGGCGTCCGCTCGTCTACCTCGATTCGGGCAACTCCTCGCAGAAGCCCACATCGGTCGTCGAGACCATGCGCGAGCACCTGGCGATGCACTACAGCAACGTCGGGCGCGCCATGCACGTGCTGGGCTCGGAGTCGACCGAGGCGTACGAGAGCGCGCGCGACAAGGTCGCCGCGTTCATCGGCGCCCCGTCGCGCGACGAGGTGGTCTTCACCAAGAACGCCTCCGAGGCGCTCAACCTCGTCGCCTACAGCTTCGGCAACCCGGCGTGCGCCGACCCGCGCTTCACGCTCGGCCCCGGTGACGAGATCGTCATCTCCGAGATGGAGCACCACTCCAACATCGTGCCGTGGCAGATGCTCGCGCAGCGCACCGGCGCGACGCTGAAGTGGTTCGGCGTCACCGACGAGGGCCGGCTCGACCTCGCCGACGGCGTCGTCACCGAACGCACGAAGATCGTCTCGGTCGCGCACCAGTCGAACGTGCTCGGCACCGTCAACCCGGTCGCCGACGTGGTCGCGCTCGCCCGCCGGGCCGGCGCGCTGGTCCTGCTCGACGCCTCCCAGTCCGTCCCGCACCACCCCGTGGACGTGGCGGCGCTGGACGCCGACTTCGTGGCCTTCACCGGCCACAAGATGGTCGGCCCGTCCGGCATCGGCGTGCTGTGGGCGCGCGGCGAGCTGCTGGAGGCCATGCCGCCGTTCCTCGGCGGCGGCGAGATGATCGAGGCGGTCTGGATGGACCGCTCGACGTACGCGCCCGCGCCCCACAAGTTCGAGGCCGGCACCCCGCCGATCGTCGAGGCCATCGGGCTCGGCGCGGCCGTCGACTACCTGACCGGCATCGGCATGGCGGCCGTGGAGGCCCACGAGCGCGAGCTCACCGCCTACGCGCTCGACGCGCTGCGCGAGGTGCCCGGCCTGCGCCTGATCGGGCCCGACTCGCTCGACCTGCGGGGCGGCACGCTGGCGTTCACGCTGGAGGGGATCCACCCGCACGACGTGGGCCAGATCCTCGACGACCGGTTCGGCATCGCCGTGCGGGTCGGCCACCACTGCGCGCGCCCGCTGCACCTCAGGTTCGGAATACCGGCGACCACCAGGGCGTCGTTCTACCTGTACAACACCACGGGCGAGGTCGACGCCCTGGTGCGCGGCCTCCACCACGTACAGAAGGTGTTCGCATAGCCATGATCGGCGAGTCGATGTACCAGGAGCTGATCCTGGAGCACTACAAGCACCCGCAGGGGCGGGGGCTGCGCGAGCCGTACGACACCGAGGTTCACCACGTGAACCCCACGTGCGGCGACGAGATCACGCTGCGCGTCAAGGTGGGCGACGCGGGCCGCATCGAGGACGTCTCCTACGACGGCCAGGGCTGCTCCATCAGCCAGGCCGCCGCCTCGGTGCTGCACGAGCTGACCGCCGGCTCGACCGTCGAGGAGACCCTGTCGGTGGTCGACGAGTTCACCCGGCTCATGCAGGGCAGGGGACAGGTGGAGGCCGACGAGGACGTGCTCGGCGACGCGGTCGCGTTCGCCGGGGTGGCCAAGTTCCCGGCCCGCGTGAAGTGCGCGCTGCTGTCGTGGATGGCCTACAAGGACGCTGTAGTGAGGAGTGCTGCACGATGAGCAAGCCCGTCGAGACCCCGACCGGCTTCGACGGCGAGGCGAGCGTCGAAGAGGTCATGGAGGCGCTCAAGGACGTCGTCGACCCCGAGCTCGGCATCAACGTCGTCGACCTCGGCCTGATCTACGGCCTCAACCTCGACCCGGCCGACGGCGGCGCCAAGCCGGTGGCCACCATCGACATGACGCTGACCAGCGCGGCCTGCCCGCTGACCGACGTCATCGAGGACCAGGCGCACTCCGCCCTGGAGGGCATGGTCTCCGATGTGAAGATCAACTGGGTCTGGCTGCCGCCGTGGGGCCCGGACAAGATCACCGATGAGGGCCGTGAGCAGCTTCGTATGCTAGGCTTCAACGTCTGATCTTTTATTGCTGGTCGGCTGGCGCTCCGCGTCAGCCGCTTCAGCATGCCAGGGGATCCGGAAAGTCCGGCGCCCCGACGGGGAATAGTCTTGATCCTCCCCGCGTTGGCACCAGGGACACCTGACGCCTCATCGCGCGTCCCGCGCCGCCTGCGGCCGGCGCCCAGGTGCGCCTCCCCCTCCGCTCGCCCCCACGGCGGGCGCACTGCACCGTGTACGGCAAGGCCGCCGTACGTCCTGGCTCGTCCTTTCGCAGAAGTGACGTGCCACTTCGACTGAAAGGCACGAAGTTCGTGACCATGCTTGACGCTGCCCTGCCCGAGACGACCCCTGAGCAGGGCCCGTCCGAGTTCGAGCTGCTCGGCCTGCCCAAGCCGCTCATCAGCGGTCTCTCCCGGCAGGGAATCGACAGCCCGTTCCCCATCCAGAGCGCGACGATCCCGGACGTGCTCTCCGGCGCCGACGTCCTCGGCCGCGGCCAGACCGGCTCCGGCAAGACGCTGGCCTTCGGCCTGCCCACGATGGCCCGCCTCGCCGGCGTCAAGCCGGCCCCCGGCCGGCCCCGCGCCATGATCCTCGTCCCCACCCGTGAGCTCGCGCTCCAGGTGCACGACGCCATCGAGCCCCTCGGCCGCGGCCTCGGCCTGCGCATGAAGGTCGTCGTCGGCGGCATGTCCATGGGCAAGCAGATCGAGGCGCTGCGCCGCGGCGTCGACGTCGTCATCGCCACCCCGGGCCGTCTCGGCGACCTCATCCGGCAGGGCGAGTGCTCGCTGGAGGACATCGAGATCAGCGTCCTGGACGAGGCCGACCACATGTGCGACCTCGGCTTCTTCCCCGTCGTCACCGAGCTGCTCGCGCAGACCCCGGCCGATGGTCAGCGGCTGCTGTTCTCCGCCACGCTCGACGGCGACGTCGACAAGCTCGTGCAGCGCTTCCTGAAGGACCCGATCACCCACTCCGTCGCCCCCGCGACCTCCCCGGTCGACACGATGGAACACCACGTCATGCAGGTGACGCGCGACGACAAGTTCGACGTCACGGCCGAGATCGCCAACCGCGAGGGCCGTACGATCATCTTCGTCCGCACCCAGCACGGCGTCGACCGGCTGTGCAAGCAGCTCGCCCGCGTCGGCGTCAAGGCCGGCGGCCTGCACGGCGGCAAGCGCCAGAACCAGCGCACCCGCATCCTCGCCGAGTTCCGCGAGGGCTCGGTCAACGTGCTCGTCTGCACCGACGTGGCCGCCCGCGGCATCCACGTCGACAACATCAGCCTCGTGCTGCACGTCGACCCGCCGCAGGACCACAAGAGCTACCTGCACCGTGGCGGCCGCACCGCCCGCGCCGGCGAGAAGGGCACCGTCGTCACGCTGGTGCTCCCGAACGAGCGCCGCTCCACCGACGCGCTGACCCGGCGGGCGGGCATCCACCCGTTCCGCCTCAAGGCGACGCCCGGCCACCCGCGCCTGGCCGAGATCGCCGGGGCCCGCACGCCCAGCGGCGAGGCCATCCCCGTGTGGGAGCCCGACGTGCGCAAGCCGCTGCGCCCCCGGCGCGAAGGCGGCCACGCCGGCTCCGAGCGCCGCGGCCGGCGTCCGCGCCGTGAGTTCGACGGCGAGCGCCGCCCGCGCCGCCACGACGGCGACCGCCCGCCTTTCGCCGGCCCGCGCCGGACCGAGGACGGCTCGTTCGGCGGCCAGCGCCGCACCGACGACCGCTACCCGCGCCGTCACGACGAGCCCCGCACGTTCGGCGACGACCGCCGCTCCGGCGGCGACCGCCCCCGCGGTGGCTACCGCAACGACGGTGACCGTGGCGGATACTCCGGCGGCGGTGACCGCGGTGGCTTCGGCGGCGGTGACCGTGGCGGTTTCGGGGGCGGTGACCGTGGCGGCGACCGCGGCGGTGACCGTGGTGGCTACCGCAACGACGGCGACCGTGGCGGATACTCCGGCGGCGGTTACCGCAACGACGGTGACCGTGGCGGCTACTCCGGTGGCGGCGACCGTGGCGGCTTCCGCAACGACGGCGACCGTGGCGGTTTCTCCGGTGGCGACCGTGGGCGTGGCGGGTTCCGTGAGGGTGACCGGCCGCGTGGCGGGTTCCGCTCCGACGACCGCCGCCACTCCACCGACCGTGGCCGCCCGTTCTCGGCCGACCGCGAGCGCGGCGTCCGCACGGACGACCGTCCCCGTGACGGCTACCGCTCCGGCGGCGCCCGTCCCGACGACCGCGGCCAGCGGGGCGGCTTCCGCGCCGACGACCGTGGCAACGGCGGCTTCCGCCGGGGCGGCTCCGCCCGCCGCTACGAGCGCTGATCCCCGGGGCCGCACCGCCCCATGAGTCTGACGCCCGCCGTGCCCGGTCCTCCCGGGCACGGCGGGCGTCCGCGTTCCCGCACCCTGGCGGGCGCACCTCACCCGCCCGCCGGTGGCCTGCCTGCACGACGTACGGGCCGTTCCCGGTCCGGACGGCCGCCGCCACGCCGTCACCGGCCTCGGCCGCCGCCTGCCGCCAGGCATGGGCCCCGCGCGACTCGCGGGCGTCTCGGCTGGCGGACGCGGCACGAAGCGGGGTCGCGTGGCGACTAGGCTGTTACCGCACGCCAGCCGATCGACGAGAGAGATCATGAAGACCTTCGAAGAGCTGTTCGCCGAGCTGTCCGAGAAGGCCCGGACCCGGCCCGCCGGCTCCGGCACCGTGGCCGCCATCGACGCCGGCGTCCATGCCATCGGCAAGAAGGTCGTCGAGGAGGCCGCCGAGAGCTGGATGGCGGCCGAGCACGAGTCTGACGACCGGGCCGCCGAGGAGATCTCCCAGCTCCTCTACCACGTCCAGGTGCTCATGATCGCCAAGGGGATCGGCCTGGACCAGGTCTACAAGCATCTCTAGGGCGCCCCCGCGCCCGCCTCCGGTCTTCCGCAACGACTCTGGACACCGAGGAATCAGACATGCTTCGCCTGGCCGTACCGAACAAGGGCACTCTCAGTGAGGCCGCCCAAGTCATGCTCAAGGAGGCCGGCTACCGGTCCCGCAGAGACAGCAAGGAGCTCGTCGTCGTCGACGAGGAGAGCGGCTGCGAGCTGTTCTTCCTGCGCCCGCGCGACATCGCCGTCTACGTCGGGGAGGGCACGCTCGACGCCGGCATCACCGGCCGCGACATGCTCGTCGACTCCGGCGCGTCGGTCGAGGAGGTCATGCCGCTCGGCTTCGGCGCCTCCACCTTCCGGCTGGCCACCCGGGCCGGCACGATGACGTCCGTCAAGGATTTGCAGGGGCTGCGGGTGGCCACCGCCTACGCGGGCCTGCTGGAGAAATACCTGTCCGACCAGGGCGTCGACGCGCGCGTCATCAAGCTCGACGGCGCGGTCGAGACCGCCATAAGGCTCGGCGTGGCCGACGCGGTGGCCGACGTGGTGGAGACCGGCACGACGCTGCGCAACGTCGGCCTGGAGGTGTTCGGCGACCCGATCATGAAGTCGGAGGCGGTGCTCATCAAGCAGCACACCGCCCCGGCGACCAACGGCGTCGAGCAGCTCGTGCGCCGGCTGCAGGGCGTCGTGCACGCCCGCGACTTCGTGATGATGGACTACGACATCCGCGCCGAGCGGATCGAGGAGGCCATCGCGCTCACCCCGGGCATGGAGGGGCCGACGGTCTCGCCGCTGCACCGGGAGGGCTGGGTGGCCGTGCGCGCCATGGTCCGGCGCCGGGGGCACCAGCAGGTGATGGACCAGCTGTGGGACATCGGCGCAAGGGCCATCCTGGTCACCGACATCTACGCCTGCCGCCTGTGACCTCTGCCTGCGCCGTCAGGTAATCGCCGTTCCGGGCGGGAACGTACCGGTCCGTGAGTATCCGACCTGTTACGGAGCGGTGCGCCCGCCGCGCCTTCACTGTGCGCGACGCGTGGACGTGGCTCAAGCACGGCAACCGCCGCTGGGCGGCCGGGACTCCCGGCCGGGCCGGGCAGGACGTGGAGCGGCGGCGGCAGGTGGCGCGGGCGCAGGCGCCGTTCGCGGTGGTGCTGTCGTGCGTCGACTCGCGGGTGCCGCCCGAGGTCGTGTTCGACGCCGGGCTCGGCGACCTGCTCGTCGTCCGCACCGCCGCGCACACGCTCGACCCGCTGGTCAGGGCCGCCGTCCAGTACGGCCCGCACGCGCTGGGCGCGCCGCTCGTGCTGGTGCTCGGGCATCAGCGCTGCGGCGCGGTGACGGCGGCGGCGACGGCCCTGCGCGAGCGCGCCACGCTGCCGGGGGAGCTGCCCGCCGTCGTGGCGGCGCTGGCGGGCGCGTACGAGAGCTCGGGCGGCGACGTGGCCGCGATGACGCGCGCCCACACCGCCGCCACGGTGCGGGAGCTGCGCGACGACCCGCTGCTGCGCGGGCGCGCGACGGTCCTGGGCGCCCACTACTGCCTCGACACGGGCCTGGTCAGCCGCGTCGTCTGACGCACGCCGCCGCCGCTGCCCGGGTGAAACTTTCACCCGGGCGGGGGAGAGCGCGCCAGGTGAGGCAGGGGGCGGGCGGCGAGGGGGATTCCTGTCGTTGACGCGGGGCGAGACCTCGGATGTACTCCGGCACATCGGGCCCCTCGGAGGGGCGCTCTGCGGTACCGAATGTTAGCGCTAACAGCGCAAGTCGGAGGAGGACAACCGGTGAGATCCGCCCTGCGCACGCTTCTGTGTGCCGTCGGCCTGCTGCTTCCGGCCGTGCTGTTCCCGTCGGCGGCCGGAGCCGACAACCCGATCGTGCAGACCATCTACACGGCCGACCCCGCGCCACTCGTCCACGACGGCCGGGTCTACGTCTACACCGGACACGACGAGGACGGCTCCACGTACTTCACCATGCGGGACTGGCGCGTCTACTCCTCCTCGGACATGGCGAACTGGACGGACCACGGCTCGCCCCTGAGCCTGGCCACCTTCGCCTGGGCCGACGCCAACGCCTGGGCCGGCCACGTCGCCCACCGCAACGGCCGCTTCTACTGGTACGTGCCGGTCCGCGACCGTGCCACCGGCTCGATGGCCATCGGCGTCGCGGTCGCCGACAGCCCGACCGGACCCTTCCGGGACGCCATCGGGCGCCCGCTGGTCAACAACGGCGAGATCGACCCCAACGTCCTCATCGACGACAACGGCCAGGCCTACCTGTACTGGGGCAACCCCCGCCTCTGGTACGTCCGGCTGAACACGGACATGATCTCCTACTCCGGCAGCCCCACCCAGATCCCCCTCACCACCGCGGGCTACGGCACGCGCACCGGCAACGCCGCCCGCCCGACCCTCTACGAGGAAGCCCCCTGGGTCTTCAAGCGCAACGGCCTCTACTACAACGTGTTCGCCGCCGAATGCTGCTCCGAGTTCATCGCCTACTCGACGGCGCCCACCGCCACCGGCCCCTGGACCTACCGGGGAACGATCATGCCCAGGCAGGGGAGCAGCTTCACCAACCACGCCGGGATCGTCGACTTCGCCGGCGGGTCGTACTTCTTCTACCACAACGGCGCCCTCCCCGGCGGAGGCGGTTTCACCAGGTCGGTGGCCGTGGAGAAGTTCACGTACAACGCCGACGGCACCATCCCCGTCATCAACATGACCACCGCCGGGCCGCCGCAGATCGGCACCCTCGACCCGTTCGTCCGGCAGGAGGCCGAGACCATGGCCTGGTCCTCCGGGGTCGAGACCGAACCCTCCGCCGAAGGCGGCCTGAACGGGGGCTTCATCGAGAACGGCGACCACCTCAAGGTCAAAGGCGTCGCCTTCGGCAACGGCGCCTCCTCCTTCACCGCCCGCGTCGCCTCGGCCACCAGCGGGGGCCGGATCGAGCTGCGGCTCGGCAGCGCCACCGGCGCCCTCGTGGGCACCTGCGCCGTCACCGGCACCGGCGGGTGGCAGAACTGGGCCTCGGTCACCTGCCCGGTGTCCGGGGCGACCGGCACCCATGACCTCTACCTCCGGTTCGCCGGCGGCAGCGGCTACCTGCTCAACCTCGGCTGGTGGCAGTTCACGCCGAGCGGCGGCAACGGCGCCGAGCTGCTGACGAACGGCGGCATGGAGGACGGCACGACGGGCTGGACCACCTCCGGAGGCACCCTGACCTCCGCCGCCGACGTCGCCCGCACGGGCAGCAGGTCCCTGCTCAACTCCGGCCGTACCGCGGCCTGGAACGGCCCCCACCAGAGCCTGACCGGGCGGCTCACCAACGGCAGGAGCTACACCACGAGCGTCTGGGTGCGGTCGCAGAGCGGAACCCCCAGCGCGAAGGCGACCCTGGCGGTCACGGCGAACGGCACCACGAACTACCACCAGCTCACCCCGGCGCGAACCGTCGGCGCGAACGGCTGGACCCAGCTCACCGGCACCACGACCGTCTCCTGGACCGGAACGCTGACCGGCGCCTCCATCTACGTCGAGACCGTCGCGGGCACCGACGGCCTCTACGTCGACGACGCCTCCTTCCGGTGACCTGGCGGAAGGACCGACCCCGCCCCTTCGACCTCCGAGGTGAGACATCGATGGACAGGAACCGAACGCGCCTCCCCCTGGTCCACGCCGCCGCCGCCATCCTGGCCCTGGCGACCACAGTCGTGGCGATCGGCCCGGCCACGCCAGCGCGGGCGCTGGACAACGGCGTGGGCCGCACCCCGCCGATGGGATGGAACACCTGGAACACCTTCGGCTGCAACATCAACGAGACGCTGATCAAGCAGACGGCCGACGCGCTGGTCAGCTCCGGCATGCGCGACCTGGGATACCAGTACGTCGTGGTCGACGACTGCTGGTTCGATCCGGCCCGCGACTCCGCCGGAAACCTGCGGGCCAACCCGTCCCGGTTCCCGAGCGGCATGAAGGCGCTCGGCGACTACCTGCACGCCAGGAGCCTGAAGTTCGGCCTCTACCAGGCGCCCCTGGACCGGACCTGCGCCCAGTACTTCGGCTCCTACCCGGGGGCGACCGGAAGCCTCGGTCACGAGGTCCAGGACGCCCGGCAGTTCGCCGCCTGGGGCGTCGACTACCTCAAGTACGACTGGTGCTCGCCCACCGGCACCATCGACGACCAGGTGCGCACCTTCGCCAAGATGCGGGACGCCCTGGCCGCCACCGGCCGGCCGATCCTCTACAGCATCAACCCCAACAGCATTCACGAGAAGACCGGCCCGCGCCGAGACTGGGGCGACGTGGCCAACATCTGGCGTACGACCGAGGACATCACCAACGCCTGGAACACGGGCCAGACCAACGGCTACCCGATGGGCATCCAGAACATCGTCGACGTCAACGTCCCCCTCGCGGGCAACGCCCGGCCGGGGCAGTTCAACGACCCCGACATGATGGTCGTCGGCCGGGGCGGCATGAACGACACCGAGATGCGCAGCCACTTCGCCCTGTGGGCCGTCATGGCCGCCCCGCTGATCGCCGGGAACGACGTCCGGAACATGGACGCAGCCACCGAGACGATCATGAAGAATCAGAACCTGATCGCCGTCAACCAGGACCCGCTCGGCCTGCAGGCCACCCAGGTCAGCCACGACGGAACCCGCCGCGTGCTGGCCAAGCGGCTCGGCAACGGCGACGTCGCGGTGGCGCTGTTCAACCAGGGCGGCGCCACCACCACGATCAGCACCACCGCCTCCGCGATCGGCCTGACCGGCGGCCCGTTCACGCTCCGCGACGCCTGGACGAACGCCGTCACCACGACCACCGGGACCATCTCGGCGAGCGTCCCGCCCCACGGCACCGCCGTGTTGCGGGTCAGCGGCGGCACCCCCGCGCCGCCCGCCACCCGGATCCAGGGCGCCGGCTCCGGCAGGTGCCTGGACGTGTCCGGCGCGTCCCAGGTCAGCGGCACCCAGGTGGTGATCTGGGACTGCCACCAGCAGAGCAACCAGCAGTGGACCGCCACCGCCGCCGGCGAACTGCGCGTCTACGGCGGCAAGTGCCTGGACGTCGACAGGGCCGCCACCGCCGACGGCACCGGCGTCATCATCTGGGACTGCAACGGTCAGAGCAACCAGAAATGGCGCTTCAACGCCGACGGCAGCATCACCGCCGTCGGCGCGGGCAAGTGCCTGGACGTGTCCGGCAACGCCACGGCCAACGGCGCCAGGCTCCAGATCTGGTCCTGTAGCGGGGCGCCCAACCAGCGATGGACCCGCCTGTGAGGCCCGGGGCGGCGCTAGCCGAGCTTCTTCACCGCCTCGACGGCCTGGTCGACCTGCTCGGGGGTGGTGACGATGCTGGTGCCGAACCGCAGCAGCGGCGGGTCGTACGGGGTGAGGCTCGTGTCGATCATGCCGGCGCGCAGCCGCTGCATCGCCTCCCCGGGCTGCATGCCGTCGACCGAGACGCACACCAGGCCGGCCGAGAGCGCGGGGTCGGCGGGGGTGGCGAGCGTGACGTGCGGCAGATCGGCCAGGCCGGCCTTGAGCCGGGTGGCCAGCTCCTGGGTGCGCCGCTGGATCCGGTCCAGGCCGATGACCTCCTGGAACCCGAACGCCGCCGGCATCGCCCACCGGTGCTCGAACGCCTTGTAGCCGCCCGGGGTCGCCAGGCGGGCGTCGGTGCGCGCGGGCGGCTCGCCGGTGCGCCACGCCTCGAACGAGCCCTGGCTGAAGGCCGGGATGACGGGGTCGAGCGCGTCCCAGGCGCGGCCCCACACGATGCCGGTGCCGCGCGGCCCGAACAGCCACTTGTGCGTGCCGCTGACCAGGAAGTCGCAGCCCAGCTCGGCCACGCCGTCGGCCATCGCGCCGAAGCCGTGCACGCCGTCGACGCACAGCAGCGCCCGGTCGTGTTCGTCGCGTGACCGGTTGACGTCGGCGAGCATGTCGGCGATCTCCCGGACGGGCAGGCGGACGCCGGTGCTCGAATGCACCCAGGTGATCGCGACGATCCGGGTGCGGTCGCGCAGGCCCTCCCTGATCGCCGTGACGATCCGGCCGGCCGACGCCCGCGCCGGGTCGTCGTACAGCCTGACCCGGCGCACCTCGGCCCCCGTGCGGCGGGCGAGCAGGCGCAGGCCCTCGTGGGTGGCCAGGAAGTCGTGCTCGGTGGTGAGCACATCCTGGCCCTCGCGCAGCCGCAGGCCGGAGTAGAGCAGGCCGAGGCCCATCGTGGTGCTGTCGGTCAGCGCGATGCCGGACGGCTCGGTGCCCAGGTGGCGGGCGGCGGACGCGCGGATCGCCTCGTCCGGGTCGCCGCCGTCCGGCAGGTAGTGCGGGTCACGGTCCAGGGCGTCGCGGTGCTTCTGGACGGCTTCGCGGACCATCGCCGGGGCGGGTGCCAGGATGAACGCCGCGAACTGCGCGTACTTGGGGTCGAGCGCGAACTGGGCGCGTACGGACTCCCAGTCCTGAGGGTCGAAAGGCGGCGCGGAACCCCCAGCGGAGGCTCCAGAGGAGGGAGGCGGAGCGGCAGGGGAGGCGGCAGGAGAGGACGTGCAGGCGGCCACGCTCGCCAGCACTCCCGCGCCGAGCAGGGCCCGTCTGTTCAGCCGAGGAGTCACGCCCTCTTCCTATCCCGGCCCCGCGGCCGTGCCCAGCACCGGGACCGAGTCGTTACGCGCGCATCGCCGCCACCTCCCGGATCAGGTCCGACACGCGGACGATGCCCAGGCAGCGGCTCAGCTCGTCGGTCACCACCAGGTCGTCGTAGACGCGCAGCGCGTCGCGGCCGGCCGCCTGCATGGCCGCCACCGCCGGGGTGGTCTTCGGCACCGTGCGCGGCGGGTCGGCCAGCCGCTGGGCGGGCTTCGAGCCGTGCAGCGCGTGCCCGTAGCGGGAGGCGATCGACAGCAGGAACCGGCTGCGGTCCAGGCTGCCCTTGGGCCGCTGGTACTCGTCCACCAGGATGACGCTGGTGATCGTCGGCTCGTGCCCGAACGCCTCCACCGCCTCCTCCGCGGTCGCCGCCACCGGCAGCGTCACCGCGGGCAGCAGCAGCTCCTGCACGCGTGGCCCGAGCATGACGGCCGCGGGGGAGTCGTCGGCGGGCGGCAGCGGCACCCGCACCCGGCCGTCCGGGCCGGGCGCGAGCAGCGGCCCGTGCGCCAGCCGCACCCCCCACCCGCGTGCCGCCTCCAGCTGCGCCGGGTCCTCCACGCCGGGGGCCAGCACGTGCGCGCCGACGCCGCGCGCCAGCGCCGTCAGCCCCTGCGCCACCGCCGCCGCCCGGTGGTCGCGCGGCGCCCGCGCGATCAGGTCGGGGGCCATCGCCACCAGGTACGGGGCCGTGTCGGCGATGAGGTCGAGCGGCACGCTCTCCGCCCCGGCGCCGCCGAAGCCGAGCAGGTAGCCGAGGTTGCGCAGCCCGTCCAGCGCCACCTTCAGCACCGGCCGGTCGGTCACCGCGCACGGCCCCGACAGCAGCAGGATCGCCTCGCGCGGATGCCTCCGGGCGCGGCGCAGCGCCTCGTGCAGCGGGACGAGCGCCCCGGCGCCCGACAGCACCACCCGCATGGGCAGCTCCAGCACCATCGGAAGCGGCGCGGCCCGCAGCTGGCCCGAGGCGTCCAGGAGCGCGGGGTAGGCGATGACCGATCCGGT
Organism: Nonomuraea sp. NPDC049725; assembly: GCF_040674795.1. Taxonomy (NCBI): domain Bacteria; kingdom Bacillati; phylum Actinomycetota; class Actinomycetes; order Streptosporangiales; family Streptosporangiaceae; genus Nonomuraea; species Nonomuraea sp. NPDC049725. Next base: position 92,355 of record NZ_JBFANJ010000003.1, read on the forward strand.
GTCGAGGTCCACGACAGGGCCGGTGAGCAGGGAGGACACGTTGAGATGATGGTGTCACCCGAGCACGCGGGGAAGGGCGGTGCGGCGAAGTTCACCGACATTTCTCGCGGTATTTCCCACCCGCTCGAAGGGGAATGCCGTTCGGGTCTACGCTGGTCCCGTGACAACCGAACACACGCGCGACGTGCCGGCGAGCCGCGATCTGCCGCGGCGGATCGCCTGGGGGGCGCTGGCCCTGTTCCTGGCGGCGTTCGCCGTGTTCGAGAGCGTCAAGTACGGCCTGCCGACGACGGCCGCGGCGCTGGCGTTCTTCGCGCTGCCGAGCCTGGCGGGGCTCGCCGGGGCCCGCCCGCCCGGCCTCGTCCACCAGGCCGTGCACCGCGTGTGGATCCCGCTGGCGGTGCTGGTCGGCTACACGTTCGGGCCCGTCGTGTGGCCGCCGCTGTTCACCGCCGGGCTCGGCTGGCTGACCCGCATCGCCGTAGACCGGACCTTCGGCCGCGGCCTGGGCCGCGATCCGGGCCGCGATCCGGGCGACGGCAGGGCGGCGGCGGACGGCGACGAGCCCGCGTGAGGGCCCGGCCCGCGAAGGGCGGCGGCCGCTGGGTGAGCGTGCCGCCGGAGCGGGTGCACCCGTGGATCGACGGGTTCGCCGGACGCCACGGGCCGTTCGAGGCGACCGGCGACGAGCGGGTGGTCCGGCTCACGGCGGCCGACGGGGCGGTGGCCGAGCTGTACGTGCCGTTCCCGCCGATGCGCCCGGGGCCGCCGCACGTCACCCGGCTGGCCGGGCACGCGCGGGAGGACCGCCGGGTGGGCGTGGTGCTGGTGCGGCTCGGCGGCTACGCGGCCGGGGTGTTCCACGGGGGCGAGCTGGTCGCCTCCAAGGTCGGCTCACGGCTGGTCCAGGGCCGCACGGCGGCGGGCGGCTGGTCGCAGCAGCGGTTCGCCAGACGCCGCGAGAACCAGGCGGGCAAGGCGTTCGAGGCGGCGGCCGAGACGGCGCTGCGCGTGCTGACGCCGCACCTCGGCGAGCTGGAGGCGGTGGTGTTCGGCGGTGACCGCAAGGCGGTCGACGCGCTGCGCGCCGACCGCAGGCTGGCGCCGCTGTTCGCGCTGGAGTCGGAGCCGTTCCTGGACGTGCCGGATCCCAGGCTGGCCGTCCTCCGCGACACCCCGGGCCAGTTCCGCGCCGTCCGCATCCTGATCACCGACCCGGCCTGACCTCCCGCCCGGCCCGCCCGGCCCGCCCGGCCCGCCCGGCCCGCCCGGCCCGCCCGGTCCGCCGGGTGTCAGGCGAAGGCGGCCGCGTGCTCGGCGGCGAAGGCGGCCAGCGTGCGGGGCGGGCGGCCGGTGAGGTCGCGGACCGCCGTGCTCAGCGACCACCAGTCCGTACGCCCCATGTCCCGCATCATGGCGGCCAGCGCGCCCGCGGCCGGCTCCGGCAGGCCCCGCGCGACCAGGTGGGCGGTCATCTCGGGCACCGGCAGGTCCACGTAGGCGACCGGCTTCCCGGCGGCGGCGCTGATCACGGCGGCGATCTCCTCGTGCGTGTACGACTGCGGCCCGGTCAGCTCGTGGACCGCCGAGGGCCCCACCGGGGCGGTCAGCAGCGCGGCGGCGACGGCCGCGACGTCGCGGGTGTCGATGTAGTTGACCCGGGCCTCCCCGTACGACCCGTGGAAGCGCCCGTCGCGCACCTCCCCCGGCAGGTTCTGCATGAACCCGCTCGGCCGCAGGATCGCGTACGGGACGCCGCCCGCCCGCAGGTGGTCGTCGATGCGCCCGTGCGGGTCGGCGCCGAGCGGCCCGCCGGGCCGGGCGCCCCGGACGGAGACGGACACGATCTGGGCCACGCCCGCCTCGGCGGCCAGGTCGACGACGGCGCGCTGGGCGTCGGCGACGCCGGGCCAGAGGGAGCTGTTGAGGAACAGCCGGTCGCCGGGGGACAGCAGCCGGCCGATCGTCTCGGGGCGCTCGAAGTCGGCCACGGCCTCCGCGCACGCGAGCCCGGCCGGGCGGCGGACGACGGCCACGACCTCCTCGCGGGGCAGCAGCCCGGTCAGGGCCCTGCCGATGGAACCGGTCGCGCCGGTGACCACGATCACGGCAACCTCCTAAGTGGACGATGAGATTCCGCTTGGACCGTACCGTAACCGGAATCGCATCGTCCACTTGCGTCCCGGTACGCTGGGCGTCGTGCGTGCGGACGCCAGGCGCAACCTGGCCAAGATCGTCGAGGCGGCGGCCTCCGTGATGGCCGAGCGCGGCACCGGCGCCCCGATGGAGCTCATCGCCCGTCGCGCGGGCGTCGGCGTCGGCACGCTCTATCGGCGCTTCCCTGACCGGGAGGCGCTCGTGGCCGCCGTGGCCGAGCACTACGTCGGCTCGCTCGCCGAGGCGCTCGAGCGGGCCGCCGCCGAGGCGCCCGACGCCTGGCAGGGGGTGCGCGCGTTCGCGCTGTGGGCGGCCGACCCGGGGCGCGGCGCGCTCGCCGCCGCGCTCGCCGAGCTGCCGGACGGGACGTACGAGGATCAGGACGGGTTCATCCGCGCCCGCGCCCGCTGGCTGGAGCGGCTCGACGCGCTGGTACGCCGGGCCCAGGCCGACGGCGTCATGCGTGGCGACGTCGGCGCCGCCGACGTGGTGGCCGCGCTCAACCTGTTCGCCTGCCATCCGGAGGCGCTGCCGCCGCACGTGGCGGCCCGCCCGGACTGGTTCCTGGGCCTGATGCTCGACGGGATGACGGCCTGAGCCGGTCTTTGAGACGATTCAAAACAATCTTGAATGCCGCTATGCTGGGGCGCGTCACAGCGGCACGGCCTCGTGAGGATCAATGGGGACCAGGAGCATCAAGGAGGTCGCGCAGCTGGCGCGGGTCTCGGTCGGCACCGTGAGCAACGTGCTCAACCGGCCCGAGATCGTCTCGCCCGCCACGCGGGAGCGGGTCTTCCAGGCGATCCGCGAGCTGGGCTTCGTCCGCAACGAGGTGGCCCGCCACCTGCGCGTCGGCCGCAGCCGCACGGTCGGGCTGGTCGTGCTGGACGTGTCCAACCCGTTCTTCGCCGACGTCGCGCAGGGCGCCGAGGGCCCGGCCGACGAGCACGACACGATGGTCGTGCTGTGCAACAGCGGCGCCGACCCGGTCCGCGAGCGCCGCCACCTCGACCAGCTCGAACAGCAGCGCGTGCTCGGCATCCTCATCACCCCCGTCGACGCGGCCAGCCCCCGCCTCACTGAGCTGGCCGCCCGGGGCACGCCCGTGGTGCTGGTCGACAGCGCCGCCTCCGGCGCCCAGTGCTCGGTGGCGGTCGACGACCGGCTCGGCGGCCGGATCGCCGGGGAGCACCTGATCGAGCGCGGGCACCGGCGCATCGCGTTCATCGGCGGGCCGCCGTCGATCAAACAGGTCGCCGACCGCCACGCGGGCGTCATGAGCGCCGTCGAGGCCGCCGGCGACGGCGTCGAGCTGGTCGCGTGCGCGATGCCCACGCTGAGCTTCGACACCGGCAGGCGGGCGGGCGAGCGGCTGGCCGCGATGCCGCCCGGCGAGCGCCCCACGGCGGCCTTCTGCGCCAACGACGTGGTGGCGCTGGGCTTCCTCCAGGCGATGGCGGCCCGCGGGCTGCGGGTGCCCGCCGACATGGCCATCGTCGGCTACGACGACATCGAGTTCGCGGCGGCGGCGGCCGTGCCGCTGTCGTCGGTGCGCCAGCCGCGCGAGCTGCTCGGCCGCACCGCGATCGAGCTGCTGCTGGAGGAGGTCACCGAGTCTGAGCGGCACCGCCACCGGCAGGTCATCTTCCAGCCCGACCTGGTCGTGCGGACGTCCAGCGAGCCGCGCAGGGGTGGGTGAGGTCCCGGCGGTTTGAGTCGATTCAACAGCCGTCTCGTGGTGACGTGCGAGGTAGCTCGCCGTCCTGGGCGGCGGTGATCATTCGAGCCCGTCATAACTCTTGGTCAGGGCCCTACACTGATCTGTATGCACACTCCCGATTGACCGGCGTCGCACGCCTTCTGAAATCCCTCGTTTCCCTAGCTCGGGAGTGCTGAGCCAACCATGATCATTGCTAGTGACATCGAACTGCGCGCCGGTTCGCGGCTGCTCATCGAGAGCGCGTCCTTCCGGGTCAACCCCGGCGACAAGATCGGTCTGGTCGGCCGCAACGGCGCCGGCAAGACCACCCTCACCAAGGTGCTGGCCGGTGAGGCGCTGCCCGCCGCGGGCGGCGTCACCACCAGCGGCAGCGTCGGCTACCTGCCGCAGGACCCGCGCACCGGCGACCTCCAGGTGCTGGCCCGCGACCGCATCCTGTCCGCCCGCGGGCTGGACGAGGTGATCCGCAAGCTGCGCCAGGCCGAGCTCGGCATGTCCTCCGCCGACGACCGCACCCGGGAGAAGGCGGTGCGGCAGTACGGCCGGCTGGAGGACCAGATGCACGTGCTGGGCGGCTACGCGGCCGAGTCGGAGGCCGCCTCCATCGCCTCCAGCCTCGGCCTGCCCGACCGCGTGCTGGGGCAGCCGCTGGAAACGCTTTCCGGCGGTCAGCGCAGGCGTGTGGAATTGGCGCGAATTCTTTTCAGCGGAGCGGAAACTCTCCTACTCGATGAGCCGACAAACCACCTAGATGCGGACTCAATCGGGTGGCTTCGTGATTTTTTGCGATCCCATCAGGGCGGCTTGGTGATCATCAGCCACGACGTCCAGCTTCTTGAAGCCACGGTCAACAAGGTCCTGCACCTGGACGCCAACCGGTGCGTCATCGACCACTACAACGTCGGCTGGAAGGCCTACCTGGCCCAGCGCGAGACCGACGAGAAGCGCCGCAAGCGCGAGCGGGCCAACGCCGAGAAGCAGGCCGGCGCGCTGCTCGCGCAGGCCGACAAGATGCGCGCCAAGGCGACCAAGGCCAAGGCCGCCCAGGACATGATGCGCCGCGCCCACCGGCTGCTGGCCGGCACCGAGGAGGAGCGCAAGGGCGACAAGGTCGCCAAGCTCCGCTTCCCCGAGCCGCAGCCGTGCGGGCGCACCCCGCTCATGGCCGAGGGCCTGTCGAAGTCGTACGGGTCCCTGGAGGTCTTCACGGATGTCGACGTGGCCATCGACCGAGGTCACCGGGTCGTCATCCTCGGGCTCAACGGCGCGGGCAAGACCACGCTGCTGCGCCTGCTCGGCGGGATCGAGGAGCCCGACACCGGCGCGATCAAGCCCGGCCACGGCCTCAAGATCGGCTATTACGCCCAGGAGCACGAGACGCTCGACGGCTCCCGCACCCTCCTGGAGAACATGCGCTCGGCGGGCGGCACGTTCACCGACACCGAGTTGCGCAAGGTTCTCGGCTCGTTCCTGTTCACCGGCGACGACGTCGACAAGCCGGCCTCGGTGCTCTCCGGAGGCGAGAAGACCCGGCTGGCGCTGGCCATCCTGGTGCTGTCGAGCGCCAACGTCCTGCTGCTCGACGAGCCCACGAACAACCTCGACCCGGTCAGCCGCGAGCAGGTTCTGGAGGCTCTGAGGTCGTATTCAGGAGCGATCGTCCTGGTTACCCATGACGAGGGTGCCGTTGATGCCCTTTCACCGGATAGGGTGATCTTGCTGCCAGACGGAACTGAAGACGCGTGGAGCGAGGAATTTTCCGATCTTGTGGCACTTGCCTGATCTTAATTTGGGTGGGTACGGATCTTTTCCCGTGGAGTAGGTAGCCGATCCCGCTGAAATGACTGATCATGGCGGAGTAACGCTGCGGAAGTCCGGCACTACAGGAGGTACTCGTGGCCGAGACACTGAAGAAGGGCACCCGGGTCACCGGGGCCGATCGTGAAAAACTGGCCGGCGATCTCAAGAAGCGCTATGCCGCGGGTGAGAGCATCCGCGCCCTGGCCGCTTCTACCGGCCGGTCCTACGGGTTCATCCACCGCATCCTGAGCGAGTCCGGCGTGACTCTGCGCGGGCGCGGCGGGGCGACCCGAGGCAAGTCCAAGCGCTGACGGCCGCCTCGGAACGTGCGTCCGCAGCCGCCCGTTCCTAGTCAGCCGCCGTCGCGCCCGAGCCAGAATCATATTCTGTAAGCTCGGGCGCGACGGTAAGCCGACGAGGGAGCAGGCGATGGCGGAAGCGAAGGCGCAACGACAGCGCGGGGGGAATGCGGAGGACGTCTCTGCCGCCACACTGGCGGAGGCCGGTCTGCGCTTCGAGGTGGACGGTGAGATAGCGACGATCACGCTGGACCGGCCGGACAAGCGGAACGCCCAGACGTCCGCGATGTGGTCGGGTCTGGCTCGCATCGGCGACAGCCTGCCGGAGCAGGTGCGCGTGGTCGTGGTGAAAGGTGAGGGACCGTCCTTCTCGGCAGGGATCGACCTGCGCATGTTCACACCTGAGGGGGTGCCCGGACAGGGCTCGTTCAGTTCGGCGGCGCGGCTCGACAGCACCTCGTTCGAGCAGCGGCTGAAGGAGGCCCAGCAGGGATTCCTGTGGCTACGCCGCCCCGAGATCGTTTCCATCGCGGCCGTGCAGGGCCACGCGATCGGCGCGGGATTCCAGCTCGCGCTCGCCTGTGACCTGCGGATCGTGGCCGACGATGTCAAGTTCTGCATGAAAGAGCCCGCACTGGGGCTGGTGCCCGATCTGACCGGCACCAAGCCGCTGGTCGAGCTGGTCGGCCTGGCCAAGGCGATCGACATCTGCCTGACCGCCAGGACCGTGGAAGCCGAAGAAGCCTCGCGCATCGGCCTGGCCGAGCTGGTGGTCGCCGGGGGCGACCTGGCCGGGGCCGTACAAGACAAGATCGCGCAACTGCTGTCCACCAACCGTGACGCGGCCGCCGCGACCAAGCGACTCCTCCAGGGCGCGCGCTCGCGCACCCTGGAGGAGCAGGCCGCCGCCGAAGGCGCCGAACAGGCCCTCCGCCTGCGCGCCCTCTTCGGCGACACCCCCGCCTGACCCACCGGCCCCCCTTGCGCCCGGCCGTCACACCCGCCTGACGCCAGGGGGACACCCTGTACGCCCCGGGGCGCCGCCGCCGGCCCCCACCTGGGATGACGCCCCGCCCCGTCGTTCTTAGGGCGGGGCGGCCAGGGGAAGTGCCCGCCCAGGACGGTGGCCCACCCGCCCAGGACGGTGGCCCAGCCGCCCTGAACCGCGGGCCGCGTCCGGCCGCCTCCGTTGGGCCGCCTCCGTTGGGCCGCCTCTGCTGGGCGGGCTCCGTTGGGCGGCCAATCCCGGCTGGGCGCCCGCCACTAAGCGGGCCCCGCGCCCACCCCTGGGCGGCCCGCCGCTGGGTGGCTCCCGCTCGGTCACCCCCACTGGGCGGCCCCCGTTCGGCCAGCCCGTTGGGTTCCACGCCGCTGGGTGGCTCGCCCCGTTGGGGCTGCGGCGGTGTGGTTCGCTGGGGGGTTCCCAAGGTGGGGTTCTCCTGGGGTTCGGGGGGCTTTGGGGGTGGGCGGTTTCGCGGTGAGCGGATGTGGGAATCGGGGGGCCGTCCGGGGGCGCTCTGCTGGGGGAGGAGGGCTGCCTGATGGCCATGATGGGCGGAGGCTTCGGGCCTCAGGTGTGGGCGTCGCTGCGACGCGACGGCGACGTGACCAAGCAGCGGCTCGCGCCGGGCACGGTGCGGCGCATCGCGGGCTACGCGCGGCCGTACACCAAGCAGATCACCGCGTTCCTGGCGCTGGTCGTGGCGGGGGCGGTGATCGTGATCGCCAATCCGCTGCTGATGAAGGCGATCATCGACGACGGCATCCTGCCGAAGCGGCCCGGCGTGGTGGTGGGGCTGGCGGTGGCGATCGCCGCGCTGGCGCTGGTGGACGCGGGGCTGACGCTGGTGCAGCGGTGGTTCTCGGCGCGCGTGGGCGAGGGGCTGATCTATGACCTGCGCACCGAGGTGTTCGACCACGTGCAGCGGATGCCGGTGGCGTTCTTCATGCGCGCGCAGACCGGCGCGCTGGTGTCGCGGCTCAACACGGACGTGATCGGCGCGCAGCGGGCGCTGACGAGCACGCTGTCGTCGGTGGTGTCCAACGTCGTCAGCCTGGTCCTGGTGCTGGGCGCGATGCTGGTGCTGTCGTGGCAGGTGACGCTGGTCGCGCTGGTGCTGCTGCCGATCTTCATCGTGCCGGCCAAGTGGGTGGGCCGCCGCATGTCGGCGCTGACCCGTGAGCAGATGCAGCTCGACGCCGAGATGAGCTCGGTGACGACCGAGCGGTTCAACGTGGCGGGCGCGACGGTGGCCAAGCTCTACGGCAGGCCGGAGGACGACGCGCGCATGTTCGGCGGCCGGGCCGCGCGGGTGCGTGACGTCGGGGTGACGGTCGGCATGTACGGCACCGTGTTCCGGGTCGCGCTCGGCCTGGTGGCGGCGCTGGCGACCGCGCTGGTCTACGGCATCGGCGGCGTGCTGGCCGTGGGCGGGGTGTTCGAGCTGGGCACGCTGGTGGCGCTGGCGGCGCTGCTGATGCGCCTGTACGGGCCGCTGACCTCGCTGTCGAACGTGCACGTGGACGTGATGACGGCGCTGGTCAGCTTCGACCGCGTCTTCGAGATCCTGGACCTGAAGCCGATGGTGGCCGAGCGGCCGGACGCCCGCCCGCTGCCGGAGGGGCCGGTGACGGTCGAGTTCGACGACGTGCGCTTCCGCTACCCGGCCGCCTCGGAGGTGTCGCTGGCCTCGCTGGAGTCGGTGGCCCGGCAGGACACCGGCCCCTCCCAGCAGGTGCTCGACGGCGTGTCGTTCACCGCCAGGCCGGGGAGGCTGGTGGCGCTGGTCGGCCATTCGGGGGCGGGCAAGACGACGATCACCTCGCTGGTGTCGCGGCTCTACGACGTCAACGAGGGCGCGGTGCGGATCAACGGGATGGACGTGCGCGACGCCACGTTCGCCTCGCTGCGTGACACGATCGGCGTCGTCATGCAGGACTCGCACCTGTTCCACGACACGATCGGCGCCAACCTGCGCTACGCCCGTCCCGAGGCGGACGAGGAGGAGCTGTGGGCGGCGCTGCGGGCGGCGCAGATCGGCGACCTGGTGGAGTCGCTGCCCGACGGGCTCGACACGGTGGTGGGCGAGCGCGGCTACCGGCTGTCCGGCGGGGAGAAGCAGCGGCTGGCGCTGGCGCGACTGCTGCTCAAGGCGCCGCGCGTGGTGGTGCTCGACGAGGCCACCGCGCACCTGGACTCGGAGTCGGAGGCGGCCGTCCAGCAGGCGCTCAAGACGGCGCTGGCGGGCCGCACGTCGCTGGTGATCGCGCACCGGCTGTCGACGATCCGGGAGGCGGACGAGATCCTGGTCGTGCAGGACGGCCGCATCGCCGAGCGGGGCCGGCACGAGGAGCTGCTGGAGCGCGGCGGCCTCTACGCGGAGCTCTACCGCACCCAGTTCGCCTCGTCGGGCAGCCCGTGAGCCGGTCGCGAGTCGCATCCGGAAGGTAAAGTGTGACACCGTTTGGCGGGTGAACGTGCCATTCCCAGCTTTGCAGTCAGGCGACACCGTCGCGATCGTCTCCCCGTCGGGCCCGGCCGACGCCGCCCAGCTCCGGCGGGGCGTCGAGCGCCTGGAGGGGCTCGGCCTGAAGGTGGTCGTGGGCGCCCACGCGCTGGACCGCCAGGAGCTGCCCTATCTGGCGGGCTCCGACGCCGACCGTGCCGCCGATCTGCAGGCGGCCTGGTGCGACCCGGCGGTGTCGGTGGTGTTCTGCTCCCGGGGCGGCTACGGAGCGGCCCGGCTGCTCGGGCTGCTCGACTGGGACGCCATGCGGGCCGCCGGTCCGAAGGTGCTGGTCGGCTCCAGCGACATCACCGCGCTGCACCACTCGTTCGGGGTCGAGCTGGGGGTGCCGACGCTGCACGGCCCGATGCCGGGCGGCCTGCTGCTGGGCGGCGAGGACGGGCCGGAGGCGGCGACGTGGGAGCACCTGCGGGCGGCGCTGACCGGTACGGCTCCCGCGGTGAAGGGGGAGCTGGCGCTCGCGCCGGGCCGCGCCGAGGGTGTGCTGACGGGCGGTAACCTGTCGCTGCTGGCCTCCCTGTGCGGCACCCGCCACCAGCCGTCGTTCGCGGGCCGGATCGCGCTGCTGGAGGACATCACCGAGGAGCCCTACCGGATCGACCGGATGCTCACCCAGCTCCTGCAGTCGGGGGCGTTCGAGGGCGTGCGGGGGATCGCGCTCGGCTCCTGGGTCGACTGCGGCGACCCCTACCCGGTGCTGCGCGACCGGCTGCTCCCGCTGGGGGTGCCGATCGTGGCAGGACTGCCCGTGGGGCATGGGTCTCCCCAGATGAGTGTGTGGCTTGGGGCGCTTGGGGTTATCGATACCGAATCGTGCTCGCTGGCTGGCCCGATCGGGAACGACGAACCGGCAAGGTAGGACTCACATAGGGGACGAACCGGACATTGGGGGGATGCGGCGCGTGAACTTTTTCAAACGTGACCGGGAGCCCTCGCGCCGGGCGGTCGAGGACGTCGACCTCGACTCCCTGCTCGCCCTCGTGGCCGATTCGCTCGGCTACAGCTGCCGCTTCGCCGCCGACGGCGCGTCACTGACGCTCGGCGGCGGGCGGGAGATCGTGGTCAGGCTCACCGGCCTGCGCCGTGAGGCCGGCCGCCGGGCCCGCGAGGACTGGCCGACGCTGGTCTCCGAGCACCTGGCCGGCGCCGTCGCCGCGGCCGACGAGCTGCTCGACGTGTGCGACCTCGACCAGGTCAAGCCGCTGCTGCGGACCCGCGTCGAGGCGGTGGACGAGGTCGCCGACCTGACCCGGGTGGTGGGCCGCCACCTCAACGGCGACGCGGTGGAGCTGCTCACGGTCGGCTCGCGGCCGGTGCGCCCCGAGGAGGCCGGCTGCTGGCCGCTGCCCTCCGGGCAGGCGCTGGAGCTGGCCGTCTCCAACGTCCGGCTGGACGACAAGCTGTCGGTGGAGACCATCGAGCTGTCTGGCACCCCGGTGACCCGGCTGACCGGCCGCATCCCGGCCGCTGCCACCCATCTGCGCTGGCTGGAGGACTACCTGCCGGTGCCCGCCGACGGCGCCCTGGTCGTGCTGCCCGACCCGTACACGCTGCTCGTGCACCCGGTGGACGGGATCGGCGTGGTGCGGGCGATCGAGCGGCTGCGGCTGCACGCGGCCCGCACCGGCGGGCTCAGCCCGCAGGTGCACTGGTGGCACGAGGGGCGGCTGACCCTCATCCGGGCCGACATCGTGCGGCAGCAGGGCCAGACCCGGCTGGTCGTGGCCCCGCCGCCGGAGTTCGCGCGGGTGCTGGCCCGGCTGGCCGTCTAGGGCTCGCGCGGCATCTCGTTCAGCGCCCGGGGCTCCACGCGCGGGTCGCCGCTGAGGGCGCGGGCCGCGTGGATGAGCGGGACGTGCGAGAACGCCTGCGGGAAGTTGCCCACCAGCCGGTCGTAGCGCGGGTCGTACTCCTCGGCGAGCAGGCCGAGGTCGTTGCGCAGCGCCAGCAGCCGGTCGAACAGCGCGCACGCCTCGTCGCGGCGGCCCTGCATGGCCATCACCTCCACCAGCCAGAAGCTGCACGCCAGGAACGCTCCCTCGCCGCCCGGCAGCCCGTCGACGTCGTTGTCCTCGGCCACGGGGTAGCGCAGCACGAACCCGTCGGACATCAGCTCCTTCTCGATGGCGGCCACGGTGCCGATCATGCGCGGGTCGTCCGGCGGCAGGAAGCCGATGATCGGCATGAGCAGCAGCGAGGCGTCCAGCTCGTGCGAGCCGTAGGACTGGGTGAAGGTGTTGCGGCCGGCGTCGTAGCCCTTGTCGCAGATCTCCGCGTGCACCTTGTCGCGCAGCGCCCGCCACCGGTCGACGGGGCCGGTGCGGCCGAAGTTCTCGACGTACTTGACGGCCCGGTCGAGTGCCGCCCAGCACATCATCTTGGAGTGGACGAAGTGGCGGCGCGGGCCGCGGACCTCCCACAGCCCCTCGTCAGGCTCGTCCCAGTGCTCCTCGACGTAGTTGAGCAGCTCGCGCTGGACGGCCCAGCCGCGGTCGTCGGGGGCCAGGCCGGAGGCGCGCGACAGGTAGAGGCAGCTCATGACCTCGCCGTAGACGTCGAGCTGGAGCTGGTTGACCGCCTGGTTGCCGATGCGGACCGGCCGGGAGCGCTCGTAGCCCTCCAGCCAGTCGAGCTCCAGCTCCGGCAGCCGGCGCTCGCCCGCGACCCCGTACATGATCTGCAGGTCCTGGGGGCGGCCGGCGATCGCGCGCAGCAGCCACGACCGCCAGGCGCCGGCCTCCTCCAGGTAGCCGGAGCCGATCAGGGCGTCGAGCGTCAGCGTCGCGTCGCGCAGCCAGCAGAAGCGGTAGTCCCAGTTGCGCACGCCGCCCAGGTCCTCGGGCAGCGAGGTGGTGGGGGCGGCCACGATGCCGCCGGTGGGCGCGTAGGTGAGGGCCTTCAGCGTGATCAGGGAGCGGACCACGGCCTCCCGCCAGGGGCCGTCGTAGGTGCACCGCGACACCCACTCGGCCCACATGGCCTCGGTCTCGGCGAGCTGGTTCTCGCAGTGGATCTGGGGCGGCATCGGCTCGTGCGAGGGGTGCCAGGTGAACACGAACGGCAGCCGGTCGCCCTCCTTGACCTCGAACGTGGCCACGTGGGCGTAGTCGCCGCCCTTGAGCGGCACGGGGGAGTGGAGCCAGACCGAGTCGGGGCCGCCGACCGCCTGGAGGTGGCCGTCGGTGCGGCGCATCCACGGCACGATCCGCCCGTAGTCGAAGCGCACCCGCAACTGCGTGGACATCTCCACGGTGCCGGACACGCCCTCCACGATGCGCACCACGTCGGGGTTGACGTCACGCGGCGGCATGAAGTCGATCACCCGGACGGTGCCGGTGGGGGTGTCCCACTCGCTCTCCAGGATGAGCGTCTCGTGCCGGTAGCGGCGCCGGTCGGCGGGTCTGCGCCCGGTCGGCCCCAGCCACCAGTGGCCGTTGCGGTCGCTGCCGAGCAGGCCCGCGAAGCAGGCGGGGGAGTCGAACCTGGGCAGGCAGAGCCAGTCGATGGAGCCGTCCCTGCCGACCAGGGCGGCCGACTGCATGTCACCGATGAGCGCGTAGTCCTCGATCCGCATGTCTCGACGCTACACGCGCCGGGGCCGGTCATGTCGCGTCATGACCGGCCCCGGGGCGCGCTCACCGCAGCGGGAACCACCGGGTGAAGACCTGGGTCAGCGGGCCCACGGCGAGGGCGAACAGCAGGGTGCCGAGCCCGACCGTGCCGCCCAGCAGCCAGCCCGCCGCCAGCACGGTGATCTCGATGAGGAAGCGGCTCAGCCGGACCGACAGGCCGAGCCGGACCAGGCCGGTCATGACGCCGTCGCGCGGGCCCGCGCCCATCCCGGCGCTGATGTAGAGCACGGTGGCCAGCGCGATCGACGAGACGCCGAGCGCCACGTACAGCCAGCCGAGCACCGGGTGGCCCGAGGAGGGGAGCAGGAGGATGGCGGCGTCGGCGAAGAGCCCCACGAAGATCACGTTGCTGATCGTGCCGAGGCCCGGCCGCTGCCGCAGCGGGATCCAGGCGAGCATCACGACCGCGCCGACGATGATGATGACGGTCCCGATGCTGAGGCCGGTCCAGCGGGCCACGCCCTGGTGGAAGACGTCCCACGGGCCGTTGCCGAGGCCGGACTCGACCTGGAGGCCGATGCCGGTGCCGTACAGGGCCAGGCCGCCGTAGAGCCGCAGCAGGCGCAGGGGCAGGGAGCCGATCGGGGTGACAGTCGCTTCGCTCATGATGGACCCAGAGTGGCACGCTCCCGGTTTGCCCTTACAGGGCCAATCAGGAAAAGTGGCCTTATGAAGCATCTGTCGGCTCAGCAGGTGGCCCGGCTCGCCGACGTCCCACCGGACGCCCGGCCCTACTACCGGGCGCTCGCCGACGCCGTGCGCGCCCTCGTGATGGACGGCCGCATCCCGGTCCGCGTGCGCATGCCCGCCGAACGGCACCTGGCCGGCACGCTCCAGGTCAGCCGCACCACCGTGACCGCCGCCTACGACCTGCTGCGCGAGCGCGGCTACCTGGAGAGCCGGCAGGGCTCGGGAAGCTGGACCGCGCTGCCCGACCCCGCCGTGTCGTCCGACAACCCGTGGCTGGCCGTCGACGACGGCGGTCTCATCCAGATGCACGCCGCCGCCCCGCCCGCGCCCTCCGCGCTGCGCGAGGTGATGGCCGCCGCCGTCGACGACCTGCCCCGCTACGGCATGGGCAACGGCTACCACGCGCTCGGCCTGCCCGTGCTGCGCGAGCGGATCGCCGCCTACTACACCGGGCGCGGCCTGGCCACCCGGCCGGAGCAGATCCTCGTCACCACCGGCTCGCAGAACGCCATCCAGCTCGTCCTCGGCGTGCTCACCGGGCCGGGCGACCCCGTCGTGGTCGAGTCGCCCACCTACCCGCACGCCATCGACGCCGTCCGCCTGCGCGGCGCCCGGATCGTCCCCGTCGGCGTCACCCACGAGGGCTGGCAGCCCGACCTCGTCGCCGCCGCCATGCGCCAGCCGGCCGCCCGCCTCGCCTACCTGATGCCCGACTTCCAGAACCCCACCGGCGCGCTCATGGACGACGCCACCCGCGCCGCGCTCACCGGCGCCGCCCGGCGCTGCGGCACCACGCTGCTCGTCGACGAGACGTGGGCCGAGCTGGCCCTGGACGACGTGCCCCGCACCGCCCCCATGGCGGCCTTCGACACCGACGGCCGGGTGATCAGCATCGGGTCGGCGTCCAAGCTGTGGTGGGGCGGGCTGCGCATCGGCTGGATCCGCACCACCGCCGCGCTGGCCCGGCGCATGGCGCTGCACCGCGCCGCCGCCGACATCGCCAGCCCGGTGCTGGAACAGCTCGTCGTCGCGCGGCTGTTCGACCGGCTGGAGGAGACCAGGGCCGAGCGCCGCCGCGCCCTGCGCGCCTCCCGCGACGCCCTGGTCACCGCGCTGCGCGCGCACCTGCCCGAGTGGGAGTTCGCGGTGCCGCGCGGCGGCGGCACGCTGTGGATCCGGCTCGGCTCCGGCTCCGCCGTCTCCCTCGCCGAGGCGGCCGCCGGTCATGGCGTACGGATCGCGCCCGGCCCCTGGTTCGGACTGGAGGGCACGCTGGAGGGTTACCTGCGGCTGCCCTACACGCTGCCGCCCGCGCTCCTGCGGGAGGCGGTCACCCGCGTCGCCGCCGCCCACCGGCACGGCCCGATCGGCCCCGCCCGGGTCCCCGACTCCCTCAGCCCGATGGTGTGAGCGACGTCATTCGGTGATCCCCCTGGCCAGGGGTGCGCGCCAGTTGAGGCGCATGGCGGCGATCCGCAGCACGAAGGCGAGGACGGCCGCGCCCAGCGTGGCCGGCCAGCCGTGCAGGCCGAGCTCCGACAGGATCGCCATGGCCGCCGAGCCCAGCAGGGCGGGCAGCGCGTACAGCTGCCGGTCGTACAGGAGGGTGGGGATCTCGCCGGCCAGGACGTCGCGCAGCATGCCGCCGCCCACGGCCGTGACGACGCCCAGCAGGGCGGCGTGCAGCGGGCTCAGCCCGTACTCCAGGGCCTTGGCCGTGCCGACGGCGCAGAACAGGCCCAAGCCGGCGGCGTCGAGCACGAGGATGGCGGGCATGACGCGCGCCACGTGCGGGTGCCAGAAGTAGACCACGGCCGTGGCCACGACCGGCACCAGCACGTAGCCGAGGCTCTGGAACGCGGCGGGCCGCACGTTGAGCACCAGGTCGCGCACGATGCCGCCGCCCAGCGCGGTCATCTCGGCGAGCACCGCCATGCCGACCACGTCGAGCCGCTTGCGCACGCCCATGAGGGCGCCCGACAGCGCGAAGACGAAGATGCCGGCGAGATCGAGAAGTTCTGACACGTTGGCAATGTCTACAGGATGTCCGCGCGACGGCTAGCGGATGGGGGGCATGGCGGGCACGTGGTGCTCGGCCATCAGCGCGCGCAGCTTGCGGGTGAACATGAACAGCGCCAGCCCGGCGACGATCGCCAGCGCCGCCAGCAGCAGGTAGTAGGCGGGCTCGGACATCACGTTGCCGAGCCGCCCGGTCTGCCCGCCGACGGCGTCGCCCACCGACACCGCGATGAACCACACGCCGAGCATCTGCCCCTTGAACGCCTGCGGCGCCAGCTTGGTGGTGACCGAGAGGCCGACCGGGCTGAGCGACAGCTCGCCGAACACCTGCACCAGGTAGACCAGCACCAGCCACCAGACCGACACCCGGCCGCTCTGCGCCAGCGACGCCGCCAGCGCCATGATGACGAAGCTGAGCCCCACCATGACCAGCGCGAAGGCGAACTTCTGCGGCGTGCTGACCCGGTTGCCCAGCTTGACCCAGAGCGCCGCGAACACCGGCACGAAGATCATGATGAACAGCGGGTTGAACGACTGCGTGGTCGCCGCCTGGATCGGCACCCCGAACAGCGACAGGTCGGTGTTGTTCTGCGCGAAGAACAGCAGCTTGCTCGGCGCCAGGTCGTAGATCATCCAGAAGATGGCGGCGGCGATGAACAGCCAGATGTACGCCTTCATCCTGGACCGCTCGTCCTCGGTCAGGTCGTGGCTGCCGAGCATGATGTAGCCGAAGTAGACGACGGGCACGGCCAGGATCACGATCGTCACCACGAGCGTGAACCGGCTGAGCGTGAACGTGCCGGTCGCCGCCCACGCGCCCAGCGCCACAGCCGCGACCGCCACCGCCGCGCAGGTCATCAGGCCGAAGCGGCGCAGCTCGGCGGGCGACAGCGGCATGCCCGGCCGCTCGCCGACGCCGCGCAGGCTGCGGCGGCCGCCCCAGGCGTACTGCGCCAGGCCCAGCGCCATGCCGACCGCCGCCGCGCTGAAGCCCAGGTGCCACCGGTCGCCGGCGGCCAGCCAGCCCACCACGATCGGGGCGAAGAACGCGCCCAGGTTGATGCCCAGGTAGAACAGCGAGAACCCGGCGTCGCGGCGCGCGTCGGCGTCGTCGGGGTAGAGCTTGCCCACCATGACGGAGATGTTCGGCTTGAGCAGGCCGGTGCCCGCGATGATCAGCAGCAGGCCGAGCCACACGAAGATCGGCCCCTGGACCGGGATGGCCATGCTGATGTGGCCGCACATGATGACGAACCCGCCCCAGAACACCGACCGGCGCGGCCCGAGGATCCGGTCGGCGATCCAGCCGCCGGGCAGCGCCACCAGGTAGATCAGCGCGCCGTAGACGCCGACGACCGCCTGGGCGGTCTCCTCGGTCATGCCGAGCCCCTGGTTGGCGGGGGAGGCCACCATGAACGTCGCCAGGATGGCACGCAGCCCGTACCAGCTGAACCGCTCCCACATCTCGGTGCCGAACAACGTCGCCAGGGCCCACGGGTGACCGAAGAACGTCCTGCCGCCGTTACTCATCCGTGCCCCCGATGGTCACTCAAAGCGTGTGAAAGATTACTCTACGTCACAGATGTGCCAGACCCTTGCCGCTACCCGCGCGGTGTGGTGCGATGCATGCCAAATGTGTAAGTGGTCGCTGACTGGAGGCCCGCGCCATGGCAGAAGTCCTCGAAGTCCGGGCGGAGATCGAGCGGCTCATCGCCGGCCGCACCGTGTGCGAGCAGCTCCGACAGGTCGCCGAAAGCCACCCCGACGCCCCCGCCTACTCCGATCCCGTCGAGGGCCCGGCCGGCGGCTGGGCCACGCTCACCTACGCCGAGGCGCGCGGCCGCGTGCTGGAGATCGCCGCCGCCTTCGCCGCGCTCGGGCTGGAGCCCGGCGACCCGGTCGCGCTGATGATGGTCAACCGCAGCGAGCACGTGCTGGCCGACCTGGGCGCCGTGCACGCGGGCGGCGTCGGCTGCACCGTCTACTCCACGTTCGCGCCCGACCAGATCGCCTTCGTCGCCGGCGACGTCGGCGCCCGCTACGCGGTGCTCGGCGGCCCCGCCGAGCTCGCCCGCTGGGAGCCCGTCCTGGACCGGCTGCCCGGCCTCCGCACGATCATCATGCTGGAGGGGGCGCCCGACGGCGACCGGTTCATGTCCTGGCAGGACTTCCTCGACCTGGGCCGCGCCCGCCTGGCCGAGGACCCCGCCACCGTCGAGGCCCGCTGGCGGGCCGTCACCCCCGCCGACGTCGCCACCGTCCTCTACACCTCGGGCACCACCGGCATGCCCAAGGGCGTGCCGCTCAGCCACACCAACATCTTCTACGAGGTCGAGTCCACCGACCGGATGGCCTCGCTGCCGCTGCTCGGCACCCAGATCTCCTACCTCACCTACGCGCACATCGCCGAGCGCGTCCTCAGCCTCTACCTGCCGCTGGTCAAGGTCTCCCACGTGCACTTCTGCACCGACCTGGCCAACCTCGGCGCCACGCTCGGCCAGGTCAGGCCGATGCTGTTCTTCGGCGTCCCCCGCGTGTGGGAGAAGATGATGGCCCGCCTCCTCACCGTCCTGGCCACCCAGCCCGAGGAGCAGCAGGAGGCCGTACGGCAGGCCATGGCGGCCGGCGTCGCCTACGTCGAGGCCGGGCAGTACGGCGCCACCCTCACCCCCGAGATCGAGGCCGCGTACGAGAAGGCCGACGCCTCGCTCCTGTCGGTCATCCGCGGCATGATCGGCTTCGACCGCGCCCAGTGGACCGCCACCGGCGCCGCCCCGCTCGCCGGCGAGGTCCAGCGCTTCTACGCCGGGCTCGGGCTCAAGGTCATCGACGTGTACGGGATGACCGAGACCACGGGGGCGTTCACCGGCAACGGCCCTGCCTGCTACCGCCTCGGCACCGTCGGCCGCGCCGAGCCCGGCGTCGAGGTGCGCATCGCCGGCGACGGCGAGCTCCTCACCCGCAGCCCGCTCAACACCACCGGCTACCTCGGCCGCCCGGAGGCCACCGCCGAGCTCATCGACGCCGACGGCTGGCTGCACACCGGCGACATCGGCACCGTCGACGCCGACGGCTTCTACCGGGTCGTCGACCGCAAGAAGGAGCTGATCATCACCGCCGGGGGCGAGAACATCTCCCCGGCCGAGATCGAGAACCACCTCAAGGAGCACCCCCTCATCGGCCAGGCCCTCGCCTACGGCGACAACCGGCCGCACCCGGTGGCCGTGCTCACCCTCGACGGCGAGGTCGCGCCCGGCTGGGCCCAGGCGCGCGGCATCGCGTTCACCACGCTCGCCGACCTGGCCGCCCACCCCGACGTGCTCAAGGAGGTCGAGACGGCAGTCGAGGCCGCCAACGCCAAGCTCGCCCGGGTCCAGCAGGTCAAGCGGTGGGCGCTGCTCGGCGCCGAGTGGACCGCCGAGACCGAGGAGCTGACGCCCAGCCTCAAGCTCAAGCGGCGGGTGGTCCACGCCAAGTACGCCGACCTCATCGCCGGGCTGTACGACTCCTGACCTTTTGCCATCGGTTGCCATCGGGGGCGTGTGTCGTGGTCCAGGTCATGACCGGGCGGTTCGTACCGTCTTGATCATGACCAGAAGCCTTCTTCTCGTCTCGCTCGCGGCGGGTGCGCTCACGGTGCCCGCACCGGCGTCCTCCGCCGCGACCGAGCTCGCCATCCGGGAGATCACCGTACGGCCGGCCGCTCCGGTGGTCGGGGCCGGCGACTCCGTCCGCCTGGTGATCGACGTGGTCGCCAAGGGGGTGCGGGGGCGCGACGGGGTGACCGTCACGGTCGAGCCCGGCTCGCCGCCCGCCGGCGCGGAGCGCCCGTCGCCGCCCGGCCGGCCCCGCGTCCTCGCCCCGGACGAGAACGTCACCGAAGGCGGCGCCGACGCCCTGCCACCGGCGCAGGCCGTACAGGAGAACCCGGCCCGGCCCGGCACAGCGGACGGCACATCTAACGGCGCGGCGGACGGTGCGGCTAACAGTGCGGCGGACGGCGCGGATGCGGCGCGGCCCGGCGGGGAGGCCGGCGGGCCCGGGGCGGACGCCGTCCGGTCGGGGGCCGAGGCGGTGCGCTCGGCCGCCGAGACCGTGCGGACGGCGGCGGGCGCGTTCCGGCCGCAGGTGGTGCGCGAAGAGGGCGCCGAGGGGCGGCCCGGGGTGCCGGTGCGGCTGGTGTGGCGGCTGGCGCCGAGCCCGATGCGGATGAGCGGCGGCTGGCAGACCTGGCGCTTCCTGCCGGACAAGGAGCTGACCCGCTTCTACCCGGCCGGCACCTGGACGATCACCGCGACGGCCAAGGGCGCGCAGGGCGCGAGCGTGACCGCGTACGAGACGTTCCAGCTCAGGCGGGAGACGCGGCTGTCGGACGTCGCGGTGGAGCGGTCCCGCCACGCCGAGGGGGTGCGGCTGCACGGCTCGCTGAAGAGGGCCGACGCGCGCGGCCTGACCGGGCTCTCGCCGTTCGGCGGGCAGCGGGTGGAGCTCCTGTGGCGGCAGAGCCCGTCCGGCGAGTGGGCGCACGCCGGGTACGTCACCACGGACGCCAAGGGCTCGTTCACGCACACGGTGCGCGACCGGACGGGCGGCTTCTGGCGGGTGCGGTACGCGGGCACCGGCCACTACGCGCCTGACCAGTCCAAAATCCACGAAATCGCAGGATAAAAGCCCTAATACAACTCCATAAAAGACATCACCGGAATTGGTGTTGCGAAATTGTGATCGTCCGTTTCGCAACCTTTCTTTACCCTTACGCGTCATTGGACGGTGACGTGTGCCGTCCCGGCGCGCGTTCCATACGGGGAAGGAAGTCAGTTTCATGATGCGACGACTCGCCGCCGGAGTGGCGGCGGCCGCCATGGGCGCCACCGTGCTCGCGGGAGCGGCCGCGCCCGCGATGGCCGACCCCGGCTACGACAGTGGCCAGACCCGGCTCGACCTCGACGTCAACCCCGAGCCCGCCTGGCGCGGCAAGCCGCTGACCGTCGAGGGCAAGCTGTCCGTGCACTGCGACGAGGACTTCGCCAGCGGCCTCGTCGTGGTCCTGCACGACAACCGCTGCAAGGAAGGCAGCTGGCACCGGCTCGGCTGGAAGCGGATCGTCATCCTCTTCAAGCCGTCCTACAGCGGCCGCTGGGAGTACGTCGACACGCTGAAGACCGGCCGCGACGGCTACTTCCACACCCGGGTCGAGGCCCGTTCGTCCGGGACCTGGCGGGCGGTCTTCGAGGGCTCGCGCCACCTGGAGCCGTCGTCCGACACCGACTGGGTCAAGGTCTACGGCCGCCACCACCACCGCTAGCCGATCACGCGGACGCCCGGCCCCTCACACGCGAGGGACCGGGCGTTCGCCGTCGTCACGGCATTCCCAGAGCGGAACTGTCAGGGGAGCGGCACCCGCAGCGGTCCGAAGCCGGCGATCTCCACGGTGAGCTCCCCGGTCGCCGCCGGCAGCTCGAACAGGCCCCAGAACTCCCGCTCCTGCCCCGGCCCGAACTTCTCGCTGGACAGGCGCACCCCGGACACGTCGGTGCACGCGCAGTAGGCGTCGACGCCGCCGTTCTCGGCCGGCACCTGGAGCCGCCCCGGCAGGTAGCGGCGCTTGCCCCGCTCGTCGGTGAGCGTGACGGCGGTGGCCGCCTGATACTTGAACGACATCCAGTCCTTGGCGCGGTGCAGCTCGTTGTACCAGGCTTCAGCGCCGCCCTCGTTCTTCACCCGGTAGGTGAGCAGGCCGAGCCCGTCCGGCAGCCGCCGCAGGCCGGTCACCTCCAGCTTGAACGGCTGTCCGTCGGCCGTGGTCGAGCCGGTCAGGCCCTCGGCGGGCCGGGCGCTCGGCTGCGCGCTCGGCCGGGTGGCGGCCGGGGCGGGCTCCGGCTTCGCGAACGTCACCGTGACCCGGCGGTTGCGCCGCCTGCCCTCGTCGGTGCCGTTGTCGTAGAGCGGCTGCCGCGACCCGAACCCCCGGGCCTGGTAGGTGACGCCGTCCCGGGTGACCAGCGCCGACAGCGCCTTGCGGACCGCCTGGGCGCGGCGCGCCGACAGCGGGTCGTTGATCGCGTCGGTGCCGGAGGAGTCGGCGTGCCCCTCGACCTTGACGGTGTCGCCGGGGGAGGCGTCGACGAGCTTCGCGGCGCGCGCGAGCACCGCCCTGGCCTTGGGCGTGAGCGTGGCCCGGTTGACCGCGAACAGCACGTCGGAGGAGAGGCTGATGCTCAGGTCCTTGCCGTCGTCGGCGGTCTCCTCCGACTGGTCGGTGGACTCCGACGGCGTCACGATCCGGCGGGCCAGCGTGGTGACCTGCTCGGCGCCCGGGTCGGGGAGGGTGACGCCGGGCGGGGTGACGGGCGGATCGTCGCTGATCGGCACGTCCGGCATCGGCGGGCCCACCGGGGTGACCACGGTGGCGGTGGAGGGGGAGCCCGCGGGCGCGGGCAGCATCGCGTACAGGTCGACCGACTGTCCGGGGTCGAGCGAGTACGGCAGCTTGTCGCGGTCCTGGTCGCTGCACAGGCACGGTGAGCCGGTCGGCTGGTAGGGCAGGATCCACGAGCGCGCGGCCGTGTCGAGCACGCCGATCCCGGAGGCCCAGCGGATCTGGCCCAGCGGTCTCGTCTGGTCGCCGAGCTGGCCGGTCCACGAGATGCTGTCGGACTCGCCGGTGTTGGTCAGCCGGACCTGGACGGCCAGGTGCGCGCCGCCGATCCGGTTCAGGCCGGTGACCTCCACCTTGAGGTCGGGCGTGAGCGTGCTGCGCGACTCCGCGAGCGCGGCCGTCGCGGGCGCGGTGGCGGATGCGGTGGCGGGCGCGGTGGCGGGCGCAGTGGTGGCGGGCGCCGAGGACGCCGGCGGCGGCGCGCTGGACCGGCTGGCAGATTGGGGTGCTTCTGCCCCGTTCGTCAGCCCGCAGGCCGAGGAGGCGAGCAGGAGGACGAGCGTGACAGGCTTTCTAAGCTTCACCGGACGCATGATGTCGTATTCGTCCGTTCCTGTCGTGTTGAAAGTTCAGTAGGCTCGGCTGAAGATTTCAACGCGGGGGAGTCGATGAGCCGGGTCACGCTCAAGGAGGTCGCCGAGCGGGCGGGAGTGGCCATCGGCACGGCCTCGGCGGTGTTCGCCGGCAAGTCCTGGGTGTCCCCGGCCACCGGCGCCGCCGTGCGGCAGGCGGCCGAGGAGCTCGGCTACCGGCCCCGCGCCCGCAAGGCCACCGCGGCGCCGGGCGGGATGATCGGGTTCGTCTCCTGGGTGAACGACCTGTTCGCCCCGGCGAACCCCTACTACGCCCCGGTCCTGTTCGGCGCCCAGCAGGCGTGCGCCGAGCTGGGCCTGTCGATGACGTACGAGGTGGTGCAGCGGCGCGGCGACCTGCTGCCGCTGTGCGTGGCCCGCGAGCAGGTCGGCGGCCTGCTCGTGCTGAGCTCGGCCCCCCGCGACCAGCTGCTCCGCATCCTCGACGCGGGCGTCACCTGCGTGCTGCTGGAGTCCGCCGCCGGCGACCTGCCCGACGGCCTGGCCGTCGACCAGGTCGGCCACGACGACGAGACCGGCGGCTACCTGGCCACCCGCCACCTGCTCGACCTCGGCCACACCGACCCGCCGCCCGCCGTCATCACCGCCGACGAGCGCGTGCTGCCCGCCGCCCGCAGGCTGTCCGGCTACCGGCGGGCCCTGGCCGAGCGCGGGCTGCGCCCGCCGCCCGGCTACGTCCGGCGCGGCGAGTTCACCTCCGAGACCGGCCACGAGCAGATGGCGGCGCTGCTCGCCCTGCCCGTGCCGCCGACCGCCGTCTTCTGCGCCAACGACGAGTCGGCCTTCGGCGCGCTCGCCGCGCTGCGCGAGCGCGGCCTGTGCGTGCCCGGCGACGTCAGCGTGATCGGCTACGACGACATCGCCATGGCCGCGCACGCCTCCCCGCCCCTCACCACGATCGCCAGCGACAAGGAGCTGCTGGGCGCGCAGGCCGTCTGGCACCTCGTGCAGCGCATCCGGCGTCCCGGGCTCACCGGCCGCGACACCCGGATCGCCGTGCGGCTGGTGGCCAGGGAGTCCACCGCCCCGCCCCGCTGAGCCGGCCCCCGCTGTCCGCCTGATAGGCACGCATCCGCCCTGCTCGACCGAGTAGCATGTCGATCAAGCTGCTTGAGGCTTGCTTGAGGTGAAGGAGACCCCTCCGTGACCGAGCTTGAGCGGGTTCCGCCCGGCGTCGACCCCGGCGTCCCGAGTTCCGCCCGGGTCTACGACTACCTGCTCGGCGGCAAGGACCACGTCGCGGTCGACCGCGCCGTCGCCGAACGGCTGCTCGCCGTCGCGCCCGACTCCCGCCTCGTCGCCCGGGCCAACCGGATCTTCCTCGTGCGCGCCGTACGGCATCTGGCCGAGCAGGGCGTGCGGCAGTTCATCGACGTCGGCGCCGGCATCCCCACCTCGCCCAGCGTGCACGAGGTCGCCCGCGAGGTGCACCCCGCCTGCCGGGTGATCTACGTCGACTACGACCCGGTGGTGCGGTTGCACGCCCAGGTGCTGCTGGCCGACTCGCCCGGCGTGGAGAGCATCCAGGCCGACCTGCGCCGGCCCGCCGACATCCTGACCGACCCGCACGTCACCGGCCTCATCGACTTCGACCAGCCCGTCGGGGTGCTGCTCGTCGGCATCTTCCACTTCGTCAAGCACGAGGAGGACCCCGCCGGGATCATCGCCGCCTTCCGCAAGCGGATGGCGCCCGGCAGCCACCTGGTCCTCTCCCACGCGATGCTGGAGAGCGACCCCGAGGCGCGCGGCGAGCTCTACCGGGCCACCGCCAACACCCCGGCCCACCCCACGTTCCGCTCCCGCGACGAGGTGCTGGCGCTGCTCGACGGCTTCGACCTGATCGGGCCCGGGCTCGTGCCCGTCCAGGACTGGCGGCTCGCCGGCGACGACGACATCCCGCTGATGGACGGCATGCCCAAGCTGCGCATCGACGGCGCCGTCGGGCGGGTCCCCGCCTAGGGAGGGCCGTCCCGGGAGCGCCTGCCTAGCCCCCGCGCCACGGCTCTGTTGCCGCCGCCCGATCCGGCCCCGGCGGCAGCGGATTCCGCCCCGTTTCTCGGCATGATGGAGAGAGGCTGAACCCTTCAGAAGGGCCTCCGGCATGCCATTGTTAGGCTTCGCCCTGTCCTGCTGCATCCTCCCCTTCGGCTTGGGGCTCTCCGCCCTGCTGGTGCTGGCGCTCGAATGGCTCGCACCCGACGTCATCCCGTTCGAACTCGACACGTTCTGGGCCCTGGACCGGCCGCTCTGGCCCGCGTTCACCGGCGCGGTCACGCTCGTCTGGCCGGTCCTGGCGGCCGGGCTGCTGATCACCGCCATCGCCGCGCCCCGCCAGCGTCACGCCCAGCGGCAGCTCGCCGCCTACGGCGTCGAGGACGCCCAGGTCATCCGGCTCGGGCCGGCCCGGATGCTGTTCCAGAGCGCGCTGGAGGAGATCGCGTTCCGGTGGGTGCTCTTCTACGCGGCCATCGCCGGCGCCACCTTCGCCGACTTCGTCCTGCTGGGCTTCGCCGACCTGCACCCGGTGCGGTGGCTGTTCACCGAGGTGCTCATCCCGCTCGCCGACCTCGCCACCTTCGGCATGCTGCACGAGCAGCTCACGCTCGGCGCCTGGGCCGTGGCCGCGGCGATCCTCGCCAGCAACGGCCGCTTCCGCAACGGCCACCTCTACCAGGGGCTGATCGGGTGGATCTGGTCCTGGTACATGGGCATGTTCCTGTTCCTGGTGATGTTCGAGTACGGGCTCCCCGCCGCCATCGCCGTGCACGTGGCCTACAACCTGGTCACGCTGGCCCTGCACGTGGCCATCACGGGAGTGGCGCCGCGCGTGGTGGTGCTGAACCTGGAGCCGCAGCCCCTTCAGGAGTGACGTACGGCCCCCGGGGCGCGCCGGGGGCCGTACGGATCAGCGGGCGGCGAAGTTCTGGGTCCAGTAGGTCTGGCCCTTGGCGTTCTTGGCCGCGCCCACGCCGATGAGCGTGTACTTGCAGTTCATGATGTTCGCCCGGTGGCCGGAGCTGTTCATCCAGCCGCTGACCACCGCGGCCGGGGTGCGCTGGCCCATGGCGATGTTCTCGGCCCAGCCGGTGCCGCCGGTGAACCCGGCCGCCCGGATGCGGTCCATGAACGAGCGGCCGTCCTGGGAGGTGTGGCTGAAGTAGCCGCGGGCGGCCATGTCGGAGGAGTGGCCGAAGGCGGCCTTGCGCAGCTGCGGGTCGTGCTTGAGCGGGGCGCAGCCGCCCTTGGCGCGTTCGGCGTTGGTCAGGCGGACGACCTCGTTCTCCTCGGCCGTGCCGACCGTGCCCGCCGGGGGAGCGGGCGAGGAGGTCGGGGCGGGGGCGGGCGTCGCGGTGGCGGACGAGGTCGGGGCCGGGGCGGGGGAGCAGGTGAGCCGGACCGGGCGGGACCTGGCCGTGTGGCCGCGGTAGTCGGTGGCGAGCGCGTAGTAGACGCCGGGGGCGCACGGGAGCGTGAGCGTGAGGCGGGCGCCTGCGGCCCGCCGGGCGCCGCTCTTGACCACCGGGTCCTTGCCGGGCTGGGCGCGCTTGACGCGCACGCGGATCAGCGCCGGGCGCTCGCAGCCGCTCCTGGTGGCGGACGCCCGGATCCTGCCGTCGTCGCCGACCTGCGGTCCCGTCACGGACAGCCGGCAGGCCGCCTGAGCGGTGGAGGCCGTGCTCGCCGCGTGGGCGGCGGGTGTCACGAGCGTGGCGGCGGTGGCGAGGCAGGCGATCATCCCAAGGGATCGGCGCATGCGGTGTTCCCTCCAGTTTCCGGTAGACGCTGGATGGAAATCGCATTCTGTCGGGGCCAGAACCAACTTGTCAGGAAAATTCGGATATCTGGGTAAACCAACGGGGCCCCTGGGACGTCCGCGCAGCGCACGAGGGGCGGCCACCCGGAGGCGGCCGCCCCTCAGGCCTCAGCGGGCGCCCAGCAGGTGCTCCATGGCGAGCTGGTCGAGCCGCTCGAACGCCATCCCGCGCGCCCCCGCCGCGTCCGCGTCGAACTCCTCGAACGCGCCGCGGTCCGCGAGCAGGTCCTGCAGCGTCTCCCCGTCCGCCAGCGTGGGCCTGGCCAGGTCGTCCAGCCGGGACGCGCGCAGCGCCTCCTGCACCTCCGGGTCGGCGCGGAAGGCCGCCGCGCGCTCCTTGAGCATGAGGTAGTTGCGCATGTTGCCGGCCGCCGACGCCCACACGCCGTCGACGTCCTCGGTCCGCGGCGGCTTGAAGTCGAAGTGCCGCGGCCCCTCGTACCCGCCGCTCTCCAGCAGGTCCACCAGCCAGAACGCGTCCCGCAGGTTGCCCGCGCCGAAGCGCAGGTCCTGGTCGTACTTGACGCCCGTCTGCCCGTTCAGGTCGATGTGGAACAGCTTGCCGTGCCACAGCGCCTGGGCGATGCCGTGGGTGAAGTTGAGCCCGGCCATCTGCTCGTGGCCGGTCTCCGGGTTGACCCCGACCAGCTCCGGATGGGCCAGCTCGCCGATGAACGCCAGCGCGTGCCCGACGGTCGGCAGCAGGATGTCGCCGCGCGGCTCGTTCGGCTTGGGCTCGACGGCGAAGCGCAGGTCGTAGCCCTGGCTCAGCACGTACTCGCCGAGCAGGTCGAAGGCCTCCTTCATGCGGTCGAGCGCCACCCGCACGTCCTTGGCGCCGCCCGACTCGGCGCCCTCCCGGCCGCCCCACGCCACGTAGACCTTGGCGCCCAGCTCGACGGCCAGGTCGATGTTGCGGATGGTCTTGCGCAGCGCGTAGCGGCGCACGTCACGGTCGTTGGCCGTGAACCCGCCGTCCTTGAACACCGGGTGCGTGAACAGGTTCGTCGTGGCCATCGGCACCACGAGGCCCGTCTCGTCCAGCGCCTGGCGGAACCGCTTGACGTGGCGGTCGCGCTCGGCGTCGCCGGAGCCGAACGGGATCAGGTCGTCGTCGTGGAACGTCACACCGTACGCGCCGAGCTCGGCGAGCCGGTTGACGGTCTCCACCGGGTCGAGCGCCGGGCGGGTCGCGTCGCCGAACGGGTCGCGGCCCGGCCAGCCGACGGTCCACAGACCGAAGGAGAACTTGTGCTCCGGGCGGGGCGTGAGGCTGTCAGTCACTGGGACTCCTATTCGTAAGGGCAGAAAACAAATTAATATGCCAAGGCGGCGGAGGGAAGACCGCCCCCGGAACGCAGGAGGCAGCATGTCGGCACAGCGCGTCGTCATCGGCATCGACAGCTCTACCCAGTCGGCCAAGGCCGTCGCCGTGGACGTGGACACCGGCGCCGTCGTCGGCGAGGGCCGCGCCCCCCACACCGTCACCTCCGGGGCCGGCCGCGAGAGCGACCCCCGGCAGTGGTGGCAGGCCCTCTGCGCCGCCGTCGAGGCCACCGGCCACGCCGCCCGCGCCGCCGCCGCCTCCGTCGGCGGCCAGCAGCACGGCCTCGTCACCCTGGACGACGCCGGCGAGCCCGTACGCCCCGCCCTGCTCTGGAACGACGTCCGCTCCGCCGGCCAGGCCGCCGCCCTGGTCGCCGAGCACGGCGCCGACCGGCTCGCCGAACGCGTCGGCAGCGTCCCCACCGCAGCCTTCACCCTGACCAAGTGGCTCTGGCTGACCGAGAACGAGCCCGCCCATGCCGCCCGCGCCGCCGCCGTCCGGCTGCCCCACGACTACCTCACCGAACGCCTCACCGGCCAGGCCGTCACCGACCGCGGCGACGCCTCCGGCACCGGCTGGTGGACCCCCACCGGCTACGACACCGGCCTGTTGGACGCCGCCGGCCTCGACCCCGCCAGACTGCCCCGCGTCACCACCGGCCTCGCCGGCACGGCGCTCCCCGGCGGACCGCTCGCCGAAGGCACCCCCGTCGCCGCCGGCACCGGCGACAACATGGCCGCCGCGCTCGGCCTCGGCCTGCTCCCCGGCACCCCCGTGCTCAGCCTCGGCACCTCCGGCACCGTCTACGCCGTCACCCGGCGCCGGCCCGCCGACCCCACCGGCGTCGTCGCCGGGTTCGCCGACGCCCTCGGCAACTGGCTGCCGCTCGCCTGCACGCTCAACTGCACCCAGGCCGTCGACAAGATCGCCTCCCTGCTCGGCCGCGACCGCGACGCCGTCGAGCCCGGCGGCACCGCCGTCGTCCTGCCCTACCTCGACGGCGAACGCACCCCGAACCTGCCGCACGCCGCCGGCCTTCTGTACGGGCTGCGCCACGACACCACCGCCGGCCAGGTGCTCCAGGCCGCCTACGACGGAGCCGCGCACTCGCTCCTGGCCGCCCTCGACGACGTCCTGCGCGCCGGCGGGGAACAGCCCGACCCGGACGTGCCGCTCGTCCTCATCGGCGGCGGCGCGCGCGGCGCCGCCTGGCGCGACACCATCCGCCGCCTCTCGGGCCGGCCCGTCCTCATCCCCGCCGCCGGCGAGCTCGTCGCCCTCGGCGCCGCCGCCCAGGCGGCCGCCCTCCTCACGGGCGAGGCCCCCGACGAGGTCGCCCGCCGCTGGGGGACCGCCCGCGGCACCCTCCTCGACCCGCTCCCCCGGGACGCCGAGGCGATGGACAGGATCGCCGGTACGCTGCCCCGTGCCGACCGTCTCCTGACCACCCCCTGACCCCCGGAAGATCCCCATGCCCCCACCCACCGGAAGCACCGCCCCTCCCCCGGCGACCTCCCTTGCAGCCGAGACCCCCCACCAAGGACCCGGCCCCGACTGCGCGCCCCTTGCGCGCGCCACCACCCCTCCGGAGAGCGGGCCCGCGTGCGTGGGGGGCAAGCCTGCGGACCGGGGGAGCGGGCACCGCGCTGCCACCGCCCCTGCGGAGGGCGGGCCCGCGTGTCTGGGGGGCAAGGCTGCCACCCAGGGGAGCGGGCGCGGCGCTGCCACCGCCGTATGGGCCGCCGCCCCTGCGGGGGGCGGGCCCGTCTGTGGGAGCGGCGGCGGTGCGCGTGCTGGGGCGCGGCCAGCGCAGGGGGCTTCCGGTTCCGAAGGCGTGGCCCCGCGTGCGGCGGAAGGCGGTGCCGGTTCCCGAGTTGATCGAGGGGGCGGCCCTGCGGGGAGCACGGGGGCGCGGGCGGGGGGACGGTTTGCCGCTTCCGGCTGGGAGGCTGCTCGTGGGGGCGTGAGTCGCGTACGGGGAGTCGTCCCTGCGGAGGGTGGGGCTCTTCGGGGTGGAGGCGGGCGGGTTTCTGGTGCGGGGGTGCGGGTGTGAGGCGTTGGGAGCAGGCGCGTCGGCAGGACGGGGGGCGGCCGGCGTCGCAGCAGGGGATGCGGCAGCACAACCTGGCGCTCGTCATGGGGACCGTGGCCGCGCACGGGCCCGTGTCGCGGGCGGCGGTGGCGGGGCGGACCGGGTTGACGAGGACCGCGGTCTCCAGCCTGGTGGACGAGCTGCTCGCCGGTGGGCTGCTGACCGAGCTGGGGCCGGCGGCGAGCGGCCGGGTGGGGCGGCCGGGGACGGCGCTGGCGGTGAGCGAGGACGGCCCGGCGGGGCTGGGGCTGGAGGTGGGCGTCGAGCATCTGGGCGCCTGCGTCACCGACCTGCGCGGTGAGGTGCGGGTGTGGTCCCGGGCCGAGAGCCCCAACGCGGCGCTGGGCCCGGCCGGGGTGATGGCGGCGCTGTCGGAGCTGGCCGACGACGCCACCCGGCGGGCCGCCGAGCTGGGGTTGCGGCCGGTCGCGGCGGTGGTGGCGGTGCCCGGCCTGG
Organism: Nonomuraea sp. NPDC049725; assembly: GCF_040674795.1. NCBI lineage: Bacteria > Bacillati > Actinomycetota > Actinomycetes > Streptosporangiales > Streptosporangiaceae > Nonomuraea > Nonomuraea sp. NPDC049725. The sequence goes on from NZ_JBFANJ010000003.1 coordinate 122,920, forward strand.
TGGGGGACGTGCCCGGCACCGTGGCCCGGGCGCCGAACCTGGGCTGGCACGACGTTCCCGTCGCCGGGCTGTGGCCGGGGGAGCTGCCGCTGCGCGTGGAGAACGAGGCCAACCTGGGCGCGCTGGCCGAGCTGTGGGCGCATCCGGTGGCGGACGACTTCGTGCACGTGTCGGCGGAGAGCGGCATCGGCGCGGCGCTCGTGGTCGGCGGGCGGCTGTTCAGCGGTGCCCGGGGGCTGGCGGGCGAGCTCGGGCACATGCCGGTGCATCCGGACGGGTTCCCGTGCTCGTGCGGCGCCCGGGGCTGCCTGGAGCAGTACGCGGGCAAGGCGGCGGTGCTGCGCGCCGCGGGCCTCCCGCTCCCGGCGGCGATCGGCGCGGCCCCGGTGGGTGCGGCCCCGGTGGGTGCGGCCCCGGTGGGTGCGGCTCCGGCGGGTGCGGCTCCGGCGGGTGCGGCTCCGGCGGGTGCGGCTCCGGTGGGTGCGGCCCCGGCGGGCGCGGACGTGGTGGCGGCGCTGGCGGAGCTGGCGCGGGCGGGGGAGACGCCGGTGGTCCGGGCGCTCGACGGGGCCGGGACGGCGCTGGGGACGGCGCTGGCCGGGGCGGTGAACCTGCTCGACCCGGCGGCGGTGGTCCTCGGCGGCGCTTACGCGGAGCTGGGGGAGTGGCTGCTGCCGGCGATGCGGCGCGAGCTGGCGGCGCGGGTGACCGTGCGGCCGTGGGACCCGGAGGCGCTGACGGTGTCCGAGCTGGGCCGTCGCGGCCCGCTGCTGGGGGCGGCGCTGGCGACGGTCCGGGGCATTCTTGACGATCCCGCCGCACTCTGGTCATGACGCGGCGCCACGACAGATGTCGATCTTTGCGAGATCGTCGTCAGGGAGCGCGGAGCGTGCTAGCGTATTAGGCGTTGCAGTTCTGGTACCCATGGATTTCGTGTGCGCCTGGCGGGATGTGACCCTCGGGCGCATTTGTGTTTTCGGCGGTCATCTTCCTCAGGTGTCACTACGGCGACACGGGATCCGCGAACCGCGCTTCCCCGCACTCTTCGCCAATCGAAGGAGATTGACATGGCGACTGGCACCGTGAAGTGGTTCAACGCTGAAAAGGGCTTCGGCTTCATCGAGCAGGACGGTGGAGGCGCTGACGTCTTCGCCCACTACTCCAACATCGCGGGCAACGGCTACCGCGAGCTGCGCGAAGGCCAGAAGGTCAGCTTCGACATCACCGCGGGCCAGAAGGGCCCCCAGGCCGAGAACATCGTTCCGGCCTGACCCCTTCACACGGCTTCACCGGAAGGCCCGCACCCCCCGAGGGTGCGGGCCTTCCGCCTTCCCGGCCGGCAGCACGATCATCAGGGCCGGTGATCGGATCGCAGGAGGTCGTGCGCCTGCTCCAGCACCGCCTCCACCGGGATGCCGGCCACCCACGACGGGTCGTGCGGGCAGCGCGGCACGGCCGGGTCGAGCCCGTCGGTCCCGCACACCGGGCAGGCCGGGGTCCACGACACCAGCGGCCGGTGCCGGTCCCGGCTGATCGGCCCCGCGTTGATCAGGTTGCCGCACCAGTAGACGCCGACGGTCGCCGTGCCCACGGCCGCCGCCAGGTGCCGCGGCCCGGTGTCGTTGGCCACCACCAGGTCGCACGCCCGGTAGAGGGCGGCCAGCCCGCCCAGGCCGAGCTCGCCCGCGAGCGGCAGGGCGGGCCGCCGCATCGCCGACACCACCCCCGCGACCAGGTCCCGCTCGGCCCGGCTGCCGGTCACCACGACCGGCCGGCCGAGCGCGTCGGCGACGGCCGCGAAGCTCTCGACCGGCCAGCGGCGGCGCGGGTCGTTCGCGCCGGGGTGGATGGCGACCAGGCCGGGCGGCGGCTCCCCGAGCACGGCCGCCACCTCGGCGGCGTCGGCCGCGGTGACCTCCACCCTCGGTTCGAGCCGGTCGGCGGTGGCGCCGACCAGCGCCGCCACCTCCAGGAAGCGCAGCGTCTCGTGCTGGTGGCCGCCGTAGTGCACCCACCGGTCCAGCGGCTCGGCGTCCGGCGCGCGCAGCCCCACCGTCAGGCCCGCGCCCAGCTCCCGCACGAACGGGTTGGAGTGCCGCCCGCCGCCGTGGATCTGCACCGCCAGGTCGAACCGCCGCTCCCGCAGCCGGGCGAACAGCCCGGGCGGCGCCCGGTGCCCGGCCTCCATCGTCGACACGCCGGTCACCGGCGGCAGCGCCACCACCTCGGCCACCGGCCCCGGCCTGCCGCGCAGGAACGCCGCGTGCCAGTCCAGCCCGAGCAGCGTGATCTCCGCTTCCGGGTAGCGGCTGCTGAGCGCCTCCAGCGCGGGCAGCGCCAGCAGGAAGTCCCCGACCGCGTTCGCCCGCAGCACCGCGATCCTCACGGCGGCTCCATGACGTGGTGGCGCGCGAATGGGGTCATGGCTGCTCCGGCAGCGAGCGCACCCGTTCGATGATCGCGGTCGTGGACCGGTCGGAGACGTAGTCCAGCACCATGACCTCGCCGCCCATCGCCCGCACCAGCGGTGCCTCCGGCAGCATGGCGGCCGTGTAGTCGCCGCCCTTGACGTACAGGTCGGGCCGGATCATCCGCAACAGCCGCTCGGGCGTGTCCTCCTCGAAGGAGGTCACGTAGTCGACGTAGCCGAGCGCGGCCAGCACCGACATGCGGTCCTCGCACGAGTTGATCGGCCGGCCCGGCCCCTTCAGCCGCGCGGTGCTGGCGTCGCTGTTGACGGCCACCACGAGCACGTCGCCGAGCTGCGCGGCCCGTTCCAGGTAGGTGACGTGGCCGCGGTGCAGCACGTCGAAGCAGCCGTTGGTGAACACGATCCGATCCCCGCGCCGCCGGTGCTTGTCCAGCCGCTCGGCGAGCCGCTCGGCCTGCCGGTCGGCCGGGCGCAGCAGCTCGTCCTCGCCGCGCAGCGCCTTCAGCAGCTCGTGGCGGGTGCAGGTGGCGGTGCCCGGCCTGCGCACGACCACTCCGGCCGCCGCCTGTGCGGCCCGCGCCGCCTGCTCCGGCTCCGCGCCGCCCGCCAGCCACAGCGCGAACGCCGCGGTGAACGTGTCGCCCGCCCCCGTCGTCATGTGGTCCGGCGCGGGATCGGCGTACGTCCGGTACGGCGGCCGCCCCGGCCGGTGCAGCAGCGTGCCCTCGCCGTCGAGCGTCGTCACCACCATCCGCGCCCCCGACGCCGCCAGCAGCCGCTCGGACCGGTCGGTGAGGAAGCGCACCCGGTCGGCGGTGTCGCCGTCCTCGCCGAGCAGTTGCAGCACCTCGCCGTAGTTCGGCAGCATCGCGGTCGCGCCGCACTCCCGCCACGGCGTGATCACGTGCGCGTCCACGACCAGCACCGGCAGCCCGGTCAGCGCCCGCCGCACCGCCGGCGTGCAGACGCCGCCGCCGTAGTCGCAGGCCACCACCACGTCGGCGCCGCGCAGCGCCCGTTCCAGCTCGGCCAGCACGCGCTCCTCGGCCTCGCCGCCGAGCGGCTCGCGGTCCTCCTCGTCGTAGCGGGCGATGAGCTGCTCGCCGACCATCAGCCGCTGCTTGTGCGGGGTACGGCGGCCCGGCACGGTCACCAGCCGGGCGTCCACGCCCAGCAGTTCGAGCGCCCGGGCGAGCGTGCCCGAGCAGGCGTCGTCCCCGACCGCGCCCACCAGGCGCACCCGGGCCCCGAGCGCCACCAGGTTCGCCGCCGCGTTGCCGGCGCCGCCCGGCGCCTCGTCGGTGGCCTCCACGCTGACCACCGGCACCGGCGCCTCCTGGGCGATCCGCCGCACCGGGCCGCGCAGCCAGGAGTCGAGCATCACGTCGCCGACGACCACGGCCTCGATGTCGCTGTTCATACGCTGCGTCTACCTGGAGAAGCGCTGCCCAAACAGAGACGGTGCCCAACGAAGCTTTGCCGTGACGCTGCCCGTTCCGGCGCACCCTGTTCGCCGTACGGGGGAGAAGACACACCATGACACGGCATTTCGAGATCCGCGGGGAGGTGGGGTGATGGCCCGCTACGCGGTGCTCGTGTACGAGGCCGTCGCCCCCGCCGACCTGCCGCACGACGTCCAGGAGGCGCACCGGGCCCTGCCCGGGCGGGTCACCGGGCTCGGCGGCCGGCTCGTCGCCGGGCTGACCCTGGAGCAGCCCGAGACCGCCACGGCGATGCGCGGCGGCCGGGTGACCGACGGGCCGTTCGCCGAGGCGGAGGAGGCGCTGGCCGGGGTCCTGGTCGTCGAGGCGCGCGACCACGACCACGCGCTGTCGATCGCCGAGCTGGTGCCCGTCGTGCGCGGCGGCGTCGAGGTGCGGCCGCTGCTCGGCGTCACGGTGCCCGACGAGAGCTGACCCGCCCGGACGACGGGACGAGCCGGGCGAAGGGGCAGCCGGGTGAAGGGGCAGCCAGGTGAAGGGCGGGTCAGGTGAAGGGGCGGGCCATCTGCTCCAGCGTCTCGTCGATGACCTCGTGCAGCGGGCGGGCCTGCTCCTCCTCGATCCACGTGTGCGTGGCGAGCCGGAGTGCGGCGAGGAAGGCGGCGGCCATCACCCGGGGGCTCACGCCGCCGCCGCGGCGCAGCGCGAGGGCCTGGGCCAGCTCCCGGTCGAAGGCCGCGTGGTTGGCGAGCTGCCGGGCCAGCAGTGACGGGTGCTTCATGGCCAGCCGGGTGCGCACCGCCTGCTCGCGCTCCGGGACGCCGATCTCCTCGTAGAGCCGCTGGACGGCGCCGCGCAGCGCGAGCCAGGCGGGCCGGTCGGCGGGCTCGGCGCGCACCCGCTCGACCAGTGCCCGGATGCGCCGCTCGTCGCCGTAGAGGATGGCGTCCTCCTTGCCGGCGAAGTAGTTGGAGAACGTGCGGCGGGAGATGTTGGCCGCGTCGGCGATGGCCTCGACGGTGACGGCGTCGAAGCCGTGCTCGATCGTGAGCCGCAGCGCCGCCTCGTGCACGGCCTGCCGCGTCTCCGCCTTCTTGCGCTCCCGCAGGCCCAGCGTGCTGTCCATGATGCGGACATCTTACCGGCTGGGAATAACTGCCCAGTGCGCAAACTTGCCCAGTGCGAATGTAGGGTGTCCTCTGCACGTTTGATGAGGATTTGGGGGAAATCGCGTGAGCGCCACCATGGACGCACCACCCGGGCAGATGACCCACCGGCAGATTCTCGAAGCCCTCAGCGGGCTCCTGCTGGTCCTGTTCGTCGCGATGATCAGCGGCACGATCGTGTCCGTCGCGCTGCCGCAGATCATCGGCGCGCTGAACGGCAGCCAGTCGCAGTACACCTGGGTGGTCACCGCCTCCCTGCTGGCCGCCACGGCGTCCACGCCGATCTGGGGCAAGCTGGCCGACCTGTTCGACAAGAAGCTGCTGATCCAGATCTCCATCGTGATCTTCATGGTGAGCTCGCTGGCCTGCGGGTTCGCCCAGAACACCGGGCAGCTCATCGCCTTCCGCGCGGTGCAGGGCCTCGGCATGGGCGCCCTGCAGGTGCTGGTCCAGGTGGTGATCGGGGCCATGATCAGCCCCAAGGAGCGCGGCCGCTACAACGGCTACCTGGGCGGCGTCATGGCCGTGGCCACCGTCGCCGGCCCGCTGCTCGGCGGCCTCATCGCCGACACCTCGTGGCTCGGCTGGCGCTGGTGCTTCTTCGTCGCGGTGCCGTTCACCATCGCCGCGCTCGCCCTGCTGCACAAGACGCTGCACGTCAGCTCGGTCCGCGCGCGGAACGTCAAGATCGACTACGTGGGCGCGACGCTCATCGCCGCCGGCGTCAGCGTCCTGCTCATCTGGATCACCTTCGTCGGCAACTCCTTCGACTGGCTCTCCTGGCAGACCGCGGTCATGGCCGGCGGCGGCCTCGCCGTCCTGGCCCTCGCCACCTGGGTGGAGTCACGGGTGAGCCAGCCCGTCGTGCCGCTGCACGTGGTGCGCCGCCGCACCCCCGCCCTGGCGATCCTGGCCAGCCTCGCGGTCGGCATGGCGATGTTCGGCGGGGCGGTCTTCCTCGGCCAGTACTTCCAGATCGGCCGCGGCTACACGCCCACCGAGTCGGGGCTGCTCACCATCCCGATGATGCTCGGCGTGCTGGTCTCCTCCGCCGTTAGCGGCAACCTGGTGTCGAAGACCGGGCGCGTCAAGCCGTACATCGTCAGCGGGTCGATCGTGCTGACCGCCGGGTTCCTCGTGCTGTCCACGATGGACCACGACACCTCGCTCTGGCTGATCGGCGGCGCGATGGTGCTGGTCGGCGCGGGCGTCGGCATGTCGATGCAGAACCTCGTCCTGGCCATCCAGAACACCGTCCCGCTGCGCGAGCTGGGCGCGGCAAGCGGCGCCATCACGTTCTTCCGCTCGCTCGGCGGCACCATCGGCGTCTCGGTGCTCGGCGCGGTCCTGGCCCAGCAGGTCGCCACCGACATCACCCGGGGCCTGGCCAGGGCGGGCGTCACCGGCCCGGCCGCCGCCGAGTCGGCCGGCTCGCTCAACCTGGAGGCGCTGCCCGAGCCGTTCGCGACCGTCATCCGCACCGCCTACGGCGACGCGACCGGGCACATCTTCCTCATCTCGGCCGGCATCGCCGCCGTCGGCGTCGTGGCCACGCTGTTCCTGCCGCGGATCACGCTGCGCGACAGCGTCGACCTCCAGCCCGCCGAGGGCGAGAAGGCTCCCGCCTGACCTCCGGGGCGCGCGCCGCCAGCCACGAGGCGGCGCAGGTGATCAGTACGATCATCGCGAACGGGACGTATTTCTTCACTGGGTGTCGTCCTCCTCCTCGGTGAGCCGGGCGCGTTGCGGCTCGACGGTGTAGCGGGGGTCGCGGGCCGAGGCCGTCCCCGCCTCGAACACGCCGAACCGGGTGCACACCGAACCGGCCAGCAGCGCGGCCCCGGCCACGACGGCGGCCCGGCGGCTGCGGCGGCCGGCGGTCAGGCCGACCAGCGCCCCGGTGACCGACAGCGCCTGCCCAAGGCGCAGCAGCCGCCCGGCCCGGCCCCGCCGCAGCGGCTCGGCGACCGTGCCGAGCCGGTGCTTCATCCGCGCGGCGGCGGCCAGCTCGACGGCGACGCCCGCCACGGCCGCCCGCCGCGCCGGGGCCGCCTCGGCGAGCGGCGCGGCCAGCAGGCCGATCCCCGCCGCCGACGCCGCCGCCGACCCGGCGAACAGGAACGGCATCTCCCGGTAGCCGCCGTGCCACGCGGGCACCGCGGTGTCGGAGATCAGGACCGCCGTGTAGGTCGCCAGCGCCGGTCCCAGCAGCCCGGCCCCCACCGTGGCCCATCTCGCGACCCCCGGCCAGGGTCCGGGCACCAGCGCCGTCGCCGCGGCCAGCCCGGCCTGCGGGCCGTAGGCGGTCAGGATCCAGGTGCCGACGCTCATCGGGGAGGTCACCTTGAACACGCGCAGCATGTTGAGGAAGCGCCCCGGCCGCCCCAGGTCGTGGATGAGCGCGTACAGGGAGCCCGTCACCCCGCACAGCGCCGCCGTCTTGCAGGCCCGCGCCAGGCGGGGGCGGCCGGTCAGGTGGGCGGCGGCGGCCAGCGTGGACGAGGCCCCCGCCAGCCCGCCGAGGAACAGGTAACCGCCGATGTCGTGCGCCTGCCAGGTGGGCTCGTTGAGCACCGGCAGCCCGTAGTAGGAGCCGAAGTCCGCCCGGGGCACCATGCGCCGCTCCCGGGGCCGGCCCAGCGACTCCGGCACGGCGTCGCGGCCCGGCGGCAGCGCCGGGTCCCCGTCCAGCCGCACGTCCGTCAGCCCGGTCATGACCGCCCCCTCCACGACAGCGCCACCAGCCCCGCCAGCAGCCCGGCCGCGGCCACGGCCGCGTGCCGCCACATCGACGGCAGGTCCCGCGTGGTCACCACCGGGTCCGGCGGCAGCCCGTACACCTCCGGCTCGTCCAGCAGCAGGAAGAACGCCGCGGTGCCGCCCACCCCGTCGGCGGGGGAGTGGCCGTACAGCCGGGCCGAGCCCACCCCGGCCTCGTGCAGCCGCTCCAGCCGCCGCGACGCCCGCTCGCGCAGCTCGTCGAGGTCGCCGAACTGGATCGAGTCCGTCGGGCACGTCTTCGCGCACGCCGGCTCCATCCCGGCCCCCAGCCGGTCGTAGCACATCGTGCACTTGTGAGCCAGCCCGTCGTCCTCCCGCTTGCCGATCACCCCGTACGGGCACGCCGGGACGCAGTAGCCGCACCCGTTGCACACGTCCTCCTGCACCACGACGGTGCCGAACTCGGTGCGGAACAGCGACCCGGTCGGGCACACGTCCAGGCAGGCCGCCTCGGTGCAGTGCTTGCACACGTCGGAGGCCATCAGCCAGCGGAAGTCGGGTTGCGGCTGCTCGACGAACGCCACGTGCCGCCACGTGCTCGCGCCCAGCCCCTTGGTGTTGTCGTACGACATGCCGGTGAAGCCGAGGACGTCGTCCGGGACGGCGTTCCACTCCTTGCACGCCACTTCGCACGCCTTGCAGCCGATGCACACGCTGGTGTCGGTGAAGAAGCCGACGCGGCCCATGTCACGCCTCCGTTCCGGTGCGCTCGGTGATGCCGGCGCGCAGCCGGTAGTGCTGGACGAGCTCGGGCAGCGCCGGGCCGCGCGGGCGCCGGCCGGGCCGGATGTCCGCCGACAGCGCCTTGACCTCCTGGATGTGCGAGCTCGGGTCGAGCGAGATGGCCGACAGCTCGTTGGCGGCGTCGCCGCGCGCCCGCCCGTTGGGCCCGAAGTGGAACGGCAGCCCGATCTGGTGGATCACCTGCCCGTCGGCGTGCAGCGGCGTCATCCGCTGGGTGACCAGCACCCGGGCCTCGATGGCGTTGCGCGCGGTGACGATCGTCGCCCAGCCGCCGTGCGTGAGTCCGCGCTCGGCGGCCAGCTCGGGCGACACCTCGCAGAACATCTCCGGCTGCAGCTCGGCCAGGTAGGGCGTGCTGCGGCTCATCCCGCCCGCGGTGAAGTGCTCGGTGAGCCGGTAGGTGGTGACGACGTACGGGTAGACGGACGCGCCCGCCTCGCCGCCGCTGGGGTGGTAGCGGTTGTGCACGTGCGGGTAGACCTTGCGCGCCGGGCTGCGCTGCCGCCCGTACAGGGCGTTGGCTACCGGCGAGTCCTGCGGCTCGTAGTGCGTGGGCAGCGGCCCGTCGAGCACCCCGGCGGGCGCGAACAGCCAGCCCTTGCCGTCGCCCTGCATGATGAACGGGTCGGCGCCCGACAGCGCCTCGACCCCGGCCGCGCCCTCGGGCGGCCGGTAGTCCGGTGCCTTGCCCCGCTCGAAGTCGGGCACGTCGTAGCCCGACCAGGCCGACCCGTCCCACCACACGAGCTTCTTGCGCTCGCTCCACGGGCTGCCGTCGGGCCGCGCCGAGGCCCGGTTGTACAGCAGCCGCCGGTTGGCGGGCCACGCCCACGCCCACTCGGCGGCGATCCAGTCCTGCTCGGCGCCGGGCTTGCGGCGGGCCGCCTGGTTGACGCCGCCGGCGTGGACGCCGCAGTAGATCCAGCACCCGCACGCCGTCGAGCCGTCGCTCCTGAGCTGGTCGTAGCCGGACAGCGGCCGGCCCTCGGCGTCGGTGCCGTTGATCTCCGCCAGCACCGCCTCCGCGTCCGGCTCGGCCGTCGGCCCGCTGACCGGGTAGTCCCAGGTCAGGTCGAGCACGGGCGCGTCCATCGGGTCGGCGGACCCGGCCAGCTTCTCCCGGATGATCCGCCCCAGGTGGTACATGAACCACAGGTCGCTGCGCCGGTCGCCGGCCGGTTCGACGGCCTTGTGGTGCCACTGCAGCAGCCGGTTGGTGTTGGTGAAGCTGCCGTCCTTCTCGGTGTGCGCGGCGGCCGGGAAGAAGAACACCTCGGTGCCGATCTCGGCGGTGGACAGCTCGCCGGTCTCGATCTCCGGCCCGTCCTTCCACCAGGTGGCGCTCTCGATCAGGTTGAAGTCGCGCACCACCAGCCAGTCGAGCTCGGCCATGCCCAGGCGCTGCATGCGGGCGTTGGCCGAGCCGACCGCCGGGTTCTCGCCCAGCAGCAGGTAGCCCTTGCAGGTGCCGTCGAGCTGCGCCATCACCGTGTCGTAGTGGCTGTGGCTGCCGGTCAGCCGGGGCAGGTAGCCGAAGCGGAAGTCGTTGTCGGGCCGCGCCGACGGCCCCCACCACGCCTTGAGCAGGCTCACCAGGTAGGCGGGCATGTGCGCCCAGTAGCCCTTGACCGGCGCGTCGGCGCGCAGGAAGTCCTCCAGCCGCTGGTGGCGGTGCGCGTGCGGCATCGGGATGTAGCCGGGCAGCAGGTTGAACAGCGTCGGGATGTCGCTGGAGCCCTGGATGCTGGCGTGCCCGCGCAGCGCCTGGATGCCGCCGCCCGGCCGGCCGATGTTGCCCAGCAGCAGTTGCAGGATGCTCGCCGCCCGGATGAACTGCGAGCCGTCGCTGTGCTGCGTCCACCCGACCGCGTACACGAACGCCGACGTCCGGTCCGGCCCGGAGTTCTCCGTCAGGTGGCGGCAGACCCGCGCGAACAGCTCGGGCGGCACCCCGCACACCCGTTCCACCATCTCCGGCGTGTAGCGGGCGAAGTGGCGGCGCAGGATCTGCATCACGCAGCGCGGGTGCCGCAGCGTCTCGTCCCGGGTCGGCGTGCCGCGCATGCTGGAGCCGCCCGCCCCGTGCATCTCGCTCTGCCCCGCCTGCGGCTGCTCGCGCTCGCCCGCCGCCGAGATCACCGGCATCCCCTCGTACTGCCAGCTCCGGTGGTCGTAGCGGCGCTCCTGCGGGTCGAAGCCGGAGAACAGCCCGTCGAGGTCCTCGGTGTCGCGGTAGTCCTCGCCGACGAGGGTGGCGGCGTTGGTGTACGCGACCACGTACTCGCGGAAGTAACGCTCCTCGGTCAGCACGTGGTTGATCAGCCCGCCCAGGAACGCCACGTCGCTGCCCGCCCGCAGCGGCACGTGCAGGTCGGCCAGCGCGCTCGTGCGGGTGAACCGCGGATCGACGTGGATCACCGTCGCGCCGCGCGCCTTGGCCTCCATCACCCACTGGAAGCCCACCGGGTGCGCCTCGGCGAAGTTCGAGCCCTCGATGACGATGCAGTCGGCGTGCTGCAGGTCCTGCATGAACGTGGTCGCCCCGCCGCGCCCGAACGAGGTGCCGAGGCCGACGACGGTCGAGCTGTGGCACACCCGCGCCTGGTTCTCGATCTGCACCACGCCCAGCGCCGTGAGCAGCTTCTTGATGAGGTAGTTCTCCTCGTTGTCCAGCGTGGCGCCGCCGAGCGAGGCGATGCCCATCGTGCGCGCGGTGCGCGCGCCGTCGCGCTCCCACTCCCACGTCGCGCGGCGGGTGGCGATGATCCGGTCGGCGACCATGTCCATCGCCGTGTCCAGGTCGAGCTCCTGCCAGCCGGCGGCGTGTGGAGGCCGGTAAAGGACCTTGTCCAGGCGGCCGGAGCCGGTGGTGAGCTGCAGGCTGGCCGCGCCTTTCGGGCACAGGCGGCCCCGGCTGACCGGCGAGTCCGGGTCGCCCTCGATCTGCACGACCTTCCCGTCGCGGACGTAGACGTTCTGCGCGCACCCGACGGCGCAGTAGGGGCAGACGGACTTGACCACCCGGTCCGCCGTCGCCGTCCGCGCCTCCAGCCGGTCGGTGCGCGCGGACCTGACCGCCCGCCCCCGCCCGGTGGGGTCCCCGCCCATGAGTTGCCGCAGCAGCGGCCAGCCGTTCATCCGTGTTTCCCCCGAAATCCCCTGGCCGGAGTCCTGCCCTGAGGTCTCCGGCCGGAAACCGGGGCCGCCGTCAGTCGATCTTCTTCCACTGGGCGACGAGCTGGTCGTAGTCGAGCGTCTCGGGCTTGCCGCGCTCGTCGGCGAGCTTCGGCGCGGGCGCGCCCGGCTGGTCCAGCCAGTGCTGCGCGTCACGCTCGGGGTTCAGCTTGGGCGCGCACGCGCCGCCGTAGCCGCGCCGCTCCAGCCGCGACAGGATGTCGTCCTGCTGCCTGGCCAGGTTGTCCATCGACTGCTGCGGCGTCGTCTCCCCGGTGACGGCGGTGGCCACGTTCTGCCACCACAGCTGCGCCAGCCTCGGGTAGTCCGGCACGTTCGTCCCGGTCGGCGTCCACTGCTCACGCGCCGGGCCCCGGTAGAACTCGATCAGGCCGCCGTACTTGTCCGCGTTGCGCTCGAAGTGGTCGCTGCGCAGGTCGGAGTCGCGGATGAAGGTCAGCCCGACGATGGACTTCTTCAGCGACACCGTCTTGGACGTGACGAACTGCGCGTACAGCCAGGCCGCCGCGCGGCGCTCCGCCGGGGTGTTGCGCAGCAGCGTCCACGAGCCCGCGTCCTGGTAGCCGAGCTTGTTGCCCTCCTTCCAGTACGCGCCGTGCGGGCTCGGCGCGATGCGCCACTTCGGCGTGCCGTCGGCGTTGACGACCGGCAGCCCCTGCTTGGTCATGTCGGCGGTGAACGAGGTGTACCAGAAGATCTGCTGGGCGATGTTGCCCTGCGCGGGCACCGGGCCGGCCTCGCTGAAGTTCATCCCGGCCGCCGACCTCGGCGCGAACCGCTTCAGCCAGTCGACGTACTTGGTCAGCGCGTAGACGGCCGCCGGGCCGTTGGTGTCGCCGCCCCGGGTGACCGACGAGCCCACCGGGCGGCAGTTCTCCACCCGGATGCCCCAGTCGTCGACCGGCAGCCCGTTCGGCAGGCCGGGGTCGCCGTTGCCCGCCATCGACAGCCACGAGTCGGTGAACCGCCAGCCGAGCGACGGGTCCTTGCGCCCGTAGTCCATGTGGCCGTACACCTTGACGCCGTCGATCGTGCCGTCGCCGTTGACCTTCGAGGTGAAGAACTCCGCGATGTCCTCGTAGGCCGCCCAGTTGACCGGGACGCCCAGCTCGTAGCCGTAGGCGTCGCGGAACTGCTTCTTGATCGCCGGGTCGGTGAACCAGTCGTAGCGGAACCAGTAGAGGTTGGCGAACTGCTGGTCGGGAAGCTGGTAGAGCTTCTTGTCCGGCCCGGTCGTGAAGCTGATGCCGATGAAGTCGCCGAGGTCGAGCGTCGGCGAGGTGACGGCCTTGCCCTCGCCGGCCATGTAGTCCGACAGCGGGAAGACGTAGTCGCCGCGCGCGTGCGTGCCGATCAGGTCGGAGTCGTTGACGTAGGCGTCGTAGATGTTCTGGTCGCCCTGGATCTGCGTCTGCAGCTTCTCGATCACGTCACCCTCCTGGATCAGGTCGTGCTTGACCCGGATGCCGGTGATCTCGCCGAACGCCTTGGCCAGGCGCTGCGACTCGTACTGGTGCGTGGTGATCGTCTCGGACACGACGTTGATCTCCATGCCCCGGTACGGCTGGGCCGCCTTCATGAACCAGTCCATCTCGGCCAGCTGCTGGTCGCGCGTCAGCGTGCTCGGCGTGAACTCGGTGGACACCCACCGCTGCGCCGCCGCCTTCGCGTCCGCCTCCCGGAACTCGCCGCCACCGCCTCCCTGCCCCTGCGAGCATCCCGCCGCCACCAGGGCGAGCAGCAGGACGGGTACGGCCGGACCTCGTGCCATGAACGCCATTGCGCCTCCTCGGGTCAGCCCCATCTGCCGATGACCAGCACCACCACGACCGCGAGCGCCAGCGCGAGCCACATGGACAGGTCGCTGACCGCGATCCATCCGGCGAGCACCACGGCGGCGCTGACGAGGCCGATGTACAGCCGGTCACCCCGATCGGTCTCGATGCGCAGGAAGCCGCGCCGCGCCACCGGCGGCGAGATCCGCGCCCAGACGGCCATCCCGGCCAGCAGCAGCGCCAGCCCGGCGAACACCAGCGCCGTGGGCGCCGTCCACACCATCCACTCCAGCACCGCTCACACCCTCCCCAGGCTGAACCCGCGGGCGATGTAGTTGCGCACGAACCAGATGACGATCGCGCCCGGCACGATCGTCAGCACCCCGGCCGCCGCCAGCAGCCCCCAGTCGACGCCCGCCGCGCTCACCGTGCGCGTCATCGTGGCGGCGATCGGCTTGGCGTTCACCGAGGTGATCGTCCTGGCGATGAGCAGCTCCACCCAGCTGAACATGAAGCAGAAGAACAGCGTCACGCCGATCGCCGACCGGATCATCGGCAGGAAGATCCGCACGAAGAACCGGGGGAGCGAGTAGCCGTCGATGGCCGCCGTCTCGTCGATCTCGCGGGGGATGCCCGACATGAACCCCTCCAGGATCCACACCGCCAGCGGCACGTTGAACAGCATGTGCGCGATCGCCACGCCCAGATGCGTGTCGAACAGGCCGACCGACTGGTAGATCTGGAAGAACGGCAGCAGGAACACCGCCGGGGGCGCCATCCGGTTCGTCAGCAGCCAGAAGAACAGGTGCCGGTCCCCGGCGAAGCGGAACCGGGAGAACGCGTAGGCCGCCGGCAACGCCACGACCAGCGACATCACCGCGTTCATCGACGTGTAGACGATCGAGTTCAGGTAGCTCGAATACCACACCGGGTTCGTGAAGAACGTGACGTAGTTGTCGAACGTCACCCGCTGCGGAATCAGCGAGAAGCTTCCGAGGATGTCCTGGTTCGGGCGGATCGACATGCCGAACATCCACAGCACCGGCAGCAGCAGCGTCGCCCCGTACAGCCAGAACACCGTCCGCGCCCACGGCAGCCGCCGCCCGTCCCGCCCGCTCATCGGCCGCTCCTCGTCAGCACGGTGAAGAACACGTAGCAGGCGATCTGCACCACCAGGAAGTACAGCAGCGAGAACGCGCCCGCCGGCCCCAGGTCGAACTGCCCGACGGCGATCTTCGACAGCAGGATGCTGAGGAACGACGTGGCGTTGCCCGGCCCGCCGCCCGTCACCACGAACGGCTCGGTGTAGATCATGAAGCTGTCCATGAACCGCAGCAGGATCGCGATCGTCAGCACCCCGCGCAGCCTCGGGAGCTGGACGTGCCGGAACGTCGCCCACGCCGACGCCCCGTCGATCTGCGCCGCCTGGAAATACGGGTCCGGGATCGACCGCAGCCCCGCGTACGCCAGCAGCGCCACCAGCGGCGTCCAGTGCCACACGTCCATGACGAGCACCGTGATCCACGCGTCGGTGGCGTCGAGCGTGTAGTTGAAGTTCACGCCCGGCACCCGGTTGACCGCCCAGCCGCCCAGGCCGATGTCGGGACGGGCGAAGATCTGCCAGATGGTGCCGACCACGTTCCACGGGATGAGCAGCGGCAGCGCCACCACGACCAGCGCCGCCGGCACCGCGACCCGCCCGTGGCGCGGCATCGTCGCCGCGATCGCCACGCCCAGCGGGATCTCGACGAGCAGCACCTGCGCCGAGAACAGCAGCGTGCGGCCGAACGCCGCGCGCACCTCCGGGTCGCGGGTCACGTCGCGGAACCACTCCAGCCCGACGAAGATCCGGTCGTTCGGGCTGAACACGTCCTGCACCGAGTAGTTCACGACCGTCATCAGCGGGATCACCGCGGTGAACGCCACCGACAGCACGACCGGCAGCACCAGCCACCAGGCCCGGTTGTCGCGCCGCTTGACCTCCGGCGGACGCTTCTCGCTCACGCTCCGGGCCTCCCGTCCAGCGGCTCGACCACCCCGCACCTGACCGCGTCCCTGAACAGGAACGCGCGCCCCTCGGTGAAGCTCAGCGGCTCCGCCTCGCCCACCGTGACCGCCGTCCCGGCCTCCGCGCGGACGACGAGCGGGTGCCCGTCCACCGCCGCGTGCACCAGGTCGTAGGCGCCCATCCGGTCCACGCCCGTCACCCGGCCCGTCAGCCCGTTCAGCCCGCCGTGCCCGGCGCCCAGGCGGACGAACTCCGGCCGCACCCCGACCCGCACCGGCCCCGGCGGCAGGTCGCCGGAGGCCCGCCCCAGCGCCGTGCCGCCGACCCGCACCACGCCGCCGGACAGCTCGCCCGGCAGCACGTTCATGCCGGGCGAGCCGATGAAGTGGCCGACGAACTCGTGCGCCGGCGACAGGAACAGCTCGCCCGGCTCGCCCGCCTGCACGATGCGCCCCTCGTTGAGCACGACCACCTCGTCGGCGAACGTCAGCGCCTCCGTCTGGTCGTGCGTGACGTAGATCAGCGTGTGCCCGGTGTCGCGGTGGATCTCCTTCAGCTTGCTGCGCAGCGCCCACTTCACCGCCGGGTCGACCACGGTCAGCGGCTCGTCCAGCAGCACCGCCGCCACGTCCGGCCGCACCAGCCCGCGGCCCAGCGCGACGATCTGCTGCCGGCCGGGGTCCAGCCGCCGCGATCGGCGCCGCAGATGCTCGTCCAGGCCCAGCAGCCGCGACACCTCCCGCACCCGCCGGTCCGTCTCCGCCCGGCCCAGGCCCCGGTTGCGCAGCGGGAAGGCCAGGTTGTCGTAGACCGACATCTCCTCGTACAGCACCGGGAACTGGAAGACCTGCGCGATGTTGCGCCCCGCCGTCGGCACCCCGGTCACGTCCCGGTCGCCGAACCAGATCCGGCCGGTGGTGGGGGAGAGCAGCCCCGAGACGATGTTCAGCAGCGTCGTCTTGCCGCACCCGCTCGGCCCGAGCAGCGCGTACGCCCGCGACCCGCGCCACGTCCACGTCGTCGGCCGCAGCGCCCACGTCCGGCCGCCGTCGTAGCTGTGTCCCACGCCCTCCAGCCGGATGTCAGTCATGCAGATTGTCCTCCGCCATGCCGCGACTCGAACACGAACACGTCCTCCGGGTCCACGTACGCGGTAGCCCGGCCGCCCGGCTCGTAGGCCCGCGTGCCCGGCAGGTGGGCCACCACGTGCGGGCCGCCGTCCAGCAGCAGGTGCAGGAACGTCGACCCGCCCGTCACCTCCGCCAGCCGGACCTCCGCGGGGAAGCCCACCGCGCCGCCGCCGGGTCGCTCGACGGCCACCTGGTGCGGGCGCACGGCCAGCGCCACCTCACGACCCGGCGGCAGCCCGGCGGGGGCGGGGAAGGTCGCGCCGAGGCAGTCGATCCCGCCCTCACGCGCCACGCCCGGCAGCACGTTGAGCGGCGGGTCGCTGAGCGCCGCGGCGACCGCCAGCGACGGCGGCCCGGCGTACAGGGCGGCCACGTCGCCGGTGTGCAGCACCCGGCCCTCGCCCAGCACCACCGCCGGGGCGCCGAACGACAGCGCCTCGTTCGGGTCGGCCGTCGCGTACAGCACCACGCCGGGGGAGTCCGCGAACATGCCCTTGAGGTCGGCGCGCAACTGCTCGCGCAGCTTGAAGTCCAGGTTGGCCAGCGGCTCGTCGAGCAGCAGCACGTCCACCGGCCGCGCCAGCGCCCTGGCGATCGCGGTGCGCTGCTGCTGGCCGCCGGACAGCTCGCCGGGCCGCCGGTCCAGCAGCTCGCCGATGCCCATCAGCTCGGCCACCTCGCGCACCCGCCGGTCCACCGACTCGCGGGGGAAGGCCCGGTCCAGGCGCAGCGGGGAGGCGATGTTCTCGTACACCGTCAGCGTCGGGTAGTTGATGAAACGCTGGTAGACGAAGGCGACCGACCTGCGGCGCACCGAGACCGAGGTGACGTCACGCCCGCCGACGAGCACCCGCCCCGCGTCCGGTGGGAGCAGCCCGGCGACGACCCGCATGAGCGTCGTCTTGCCTGCCGTCATCGGCCCCAGGAGGGTAGTCATCCCTCTCGGTAACTCCAGGTTGATGTCGTCGAGCCAGACCTCGCCGCGCTGCCGTACGCGGACGCCGTCGATGAGCAGCATGATAGATCGCCACCTTTTCTCCTCCAGTTAACATGATCCACAAAGGCGTGCAAAGGGTCTTTTTCGCGGCGGCGCGCATGAGAATCGCGGTCAATTCCTGTACTGAGAGTTACTGAAAAACTACTGTGGGTAGCAGTTCAGGGGTGTTCCCCTACCGGACCCAGGAGGTCTCATGCACCGCACGTTTCGCCTGACCGGCGTCGCCGCCCTCGTGGCCGGCGGCCTGCTCGCCGCCACCGCGCCCGCCCACGCCATCGTCGACCCGGTCGGGGCCCTCGAGTGCCTCACGGCCAGCGCCGGCGAGGTCACCACCCTCGTCGACCCCGCGGCCCCGGGCATTCCGGCCGAGATCCCCGCCGTCAACTGCCTGACCGCGCCCTGACCCTCGGCAGGCCGGGGCGGCTCCCGTCCCGGCCGCAGGTTTCCGTTCCGCCCAGCAACCCCAAGGAGCAGCGTTGTACCTGCGGACCCTGTACGTCGCCGTCCTCACGGCGGCCGCGATCGTCCTGCCGCCCCTGGCGGCGGACGCCGGCGGCGAGCCGCTGATCGGCCTGGAGACCGTCATCCAGCACGTCAACCTCCTCACGTCCTAGATGCACCCGCCCCTGCCTCTGCACGTGGCCGGCGCCCCCCGCGAGCGGCGCAGCCCGCTCAAGCGCCTCGGCTACGTCATGTTCCTCAGCCGCTGGATCCAGGCGCCCCTCTACCTGGGCCTCATCGCCGCACAGGTCGTCTACGTGTGGCGGTTCATGGCCGAGCTGATCCACCTCGTGGAGCTCGGGTTCGGCGGCCACCCTCCGGAGACCACCGTCATGCTCATCGTCCTCGGACTGGTGGACGTGGTGATGATCTCCAACCTGCTGATCATGGTGATAGTGGGCGGCTACGAGACGTTCGTGTCGCGCCTGCGCATCGAGGGGCATCCCGACCAGCCCCAATGGCTCTCCCACGTGAACGCCAACGTGCTCAAGGTCAAGCTCGCCATGGCCATCATCGGCATCTCCTCCATCCACCTGCTGCAGATATTCATCAACGCGGCCCGCCCGGCCGTCACCGACAGGGAACTGCTATGGAAAACCTTGATTCATCTGACCTTCATCGTCTCGGCTGTCGCGCTGGCCCTCATCGACCGCATCATGCTGAACAGCCGGCCGAGCCGGCACCGGCCGGGCGACCCGGCTTCCGCCTCGCCGCAGCAACGGGTATCGGCGGCGTGATCGTCGGCTTGCTCGCGCAGGTGTCCCCGGCGGCGGCGAAGCCGGCTCCACCGCTCCTCGGCGACATCATCATCTTCAACGACGAGATCGTCGAGCCGGTGTCGGCGCCGGTCAGCACCTGCGGCGCGCTGTTCCCCGTGCTCAGCTCCGGATCCAGTAAATGCACGGACGCCTCGCGCGTCTCCGACGACGACGCATGACCGGCACGAGGCGCAGGACCGGCGCCTGACCGCCATGCTCCCGGCAGGCCACCCACCTCCCGGGACCCCGTGCCCGCCCCCAGCTCCCCCTGCGGGGCGGGCACGCGGCGCCTCCGCTCGTGAAAGTTTCATATAGCGTCCGATAATTTCTGCTCACCACCTGCGCCGATGACGGGACGCCGTTCCCGGCATTGACCACGCTCCCGCATGTCAATACCTTCCCCGCAAGGGTCCCGGGCTGATGAAACTTTCGGGATCGGAACTTCGCGGAGGTAGGTGCTCGTGCTCTCGACAACGCTCAACAGATCCGGAGCCCGGATCAGAACCCTCACGGCGGCGGCGGCCCTCGCCCTGCTCACCGTGTTCCTGGCGCCGGCCGCCCCAGCCGACGCCTCGGCGCCGCTGCGCCAGCACGCCGCCGCACGCGGCAAGTTCATCGGCGCCGCCCTCGCCACCGGGCCGCTGTCGAACGAGACCCAGTACCGCACGCTCGCGGCCGGCGAGTTCAACCAGATCACCGCCGAGAACGCGATGAAGTGGGACGCCACCGAGCCCAGCCAGGGCCAGTTCAACTTCTCCGGCGCCGACGCCATCATGAACTTCGCCCAGCAGAACGACCAGCAGGTCCACGGCCACACGCTCGTCTGGCACAGCCAGACCCCCACCTGGGTGCAGAACCTGTCCGCCACCGCCATGCGCGAGGCCATGCGCAACCACATCGACACGGTCGCCGGCCGCTACGCCGACAATCCCGCCCTGGTCTCCTGGGACGTGGTCAACGAGGTCTTCGAGGAGAACGGCAGCCTGCGCACCTCGTTCTGGTACAACACGCTCGGCCAGAGCTACATCGCCGACGCCTTCCGCTACGCCCGCGCCGCCGACCCCGACGCCCGGCTGTGCATCAACGACTACAACGTCGAGGGCATCAACGCCAAGAGCACCGCCATGTACAACCTGGTCCGGTCGCTGCGCCAGCAGAACGTGCCCGTCGACTGCGTCGGCTTCCAGAGCCACCTGGCCATCCAGTACGGCTTCCCCAGCGACCTGCAGCAGAACCTGCAGCGCTTCGCCGACCTCGGCGTCCAGGTGCGCATCACCGAGCTCGACGTGCGCATGCAGATGCCGCGCGACGCCTCCAAGGACGCCACCCAGGCCACCTACTACCGCAACGTCGTCAACGCCTGCCTCGCCGTGACCGCCTGCGCCGGCGTCACCATCTGGGGCATCACGGACAGGCACTCCTGGGTGCCCGACACGTTCCCCGGCGAGGGCGCCGCGCTCATCTACAACGAGAACTACCAGACCAAGCCGGCCTACACCGCCGTGCACGACGCGCTCGCCGGCGGCACCGGCAACGACACCACCCCGCCGACCACCCCGGGCACCCCGGCGGCCTCCGGCGTCACGAGCAGCTCGGCGAGCCTGTCCTGGGCGGCCTCCACCGACTCCGGCGGCAGCGGCCTGGCCGGCTACAACGTCTACCGCGAGCAGGGCGCCACCGACACGCTGCTCGGCCAGTCGGCCACCAACTCCACCACCCTCACCGGCCTGACGGCCGACACCGAGTACCAGGTGTACGTGCGCGCCCGCGACGGCGCCGGCAACCTGTCCACCCCCTCGGCGACGGTGACCTTCGAGACCAGCGCGGGCGGCGGCCCCGGCGGCCCCTGCACCGCGACGGGCACCGTCCAGACCCAGTGGAACAACGGCTACGTCGTGCAGCCCGTCACCGTCACCAACACCGGCTCGGCCACGCTCAACGGGTGGACCGTCACCTTCACCCTGCCCGCCGGCCACACCCTCGCGGGCTCCTGGAACGCCACCCTGACCACCAGCGGGCAGACGGTGACGGCCAAGAGCGTCTCCTACAACGGCACCCTGGCCGCCAACGCCGCCACCAGCTTCGGCTTCCAGGTCAACCGCCCCAGCGGCAACACGCAGACGCCCTCGGGCTACACCTGCGCCTCGCCGTGACCGCGTACCCCTGATCTCCGCGCGGGCCGAGGGAGGAGCGGCACCGGGAGCCGTACGGCCCGCGCGGCTTCCCACGGGCGCGCCCCCACGCGGGGGCGCGCCCGCCCCGTACGGTCCGCACGGGGGGCGTCAGGGGTTCAGGAGGGGGAGGGTCAGGCGGAAGCGGGCGCCTTCGCCGAGGGCGGTCCGCAGCTCGACGTCGCCACCGTGCGCGCGGGCGAGGGAGCGGGCGATGGCCAGCCCTAGCCCCGCGCCGGCGCCGACCGAGCGGTCGCGGGAGCGGTCGGTCCGGTAGAAGCGGTCGAAGACGCGGCCCGCCTGCTCGGCCGTCATCCCCGGCCCCTCGTCCGCCACGTCGAGCACCGCCCGGCCGCCCGCCGTGCCGACGCCGATCCGCACGGGGGTGCCCGGCGGGGTGTGGGCGGCGGCGTTGCCCACCAGGTTGGCGACCACCTGACGCAGCCGCGCCTCGTCGGCGTGGACCGGCGCCGGGCCGGGCGGCCCACCGTCGGGCCCGGTGACCTCGACGGGACGCGCCGGGTCGAGGGCGCGCAGGTCGTGCCGGGCGTCGTTGGCGAGCGTGCGCAGGTCCATCGGGGCCAGGTCGAGCTGCTCGTCGGCGCCCTCGTCGAGCTGGGCGAGCAGCAGCAGGTCCTCGGTGAGCGCGGTGAGCCGGGTGGCCTCGCGGTCGATGCGCCGCATCGCCTCGTCGACGTCGGCGGGGGAGGCCAGCGCGCCCATCCGGTGCAGCTCGGCCGAGCCCTTGATGACGAACAGCGGCGTGCGCAGCTCGTGGCTGACGTCCGAGACGAACGCGCGCATCCGCGCCTCGGACGCGGCCCGGTCGGCGAAGGCGCGTTCGAGCTGGCCGAGCATGGTGTTGAGCGACGCCGCCAGGTGCCCGATCTCGGTGCCGGGCGGCGCCAGCACGGGCACCCGCCGGCTGAGGTCGCCGCCGGCGATCGCGGCCGCGGTGTGCTCGATCCGGCGCAGCGGCCGCAGCCCCCGGCCGAGGGCGAACCAGCCGGCCCCCGTCAGCAGGACGAGCAGCACCGCGCCGCTGATCACGCTGCTGGCCCGGACCCGGGCGATGGTCGCGTCGGCCTCGGCCAGCGGCGCCGCCGCGATCACCGTCCCGCCCCGCCCGGCGGCCGGCCGGGCGACGGCCCGCCACCGGCCCGAGCCGTCGGCGGCGGGCAGGTCGGCGGCCGACGCGTCTGCGGGCACCGCGCGCAGGTCCTCCAGGCGCGGCAGCGTCGCGGCGGCCACCCTGGGCGAGTGCACGCTCGCCGCCACCGCGCCGCCCGCGTCCAGATGGACCAGGTACGGGCTGCCGAACACGTCGAGTCCCTGCGCGAGGAGGCCGGGGCGGGCGGCGGCGTCCGCGAGGTCGGGCGGCCCGGGGGCCGGCACGCTGGAGACGAGCGCGGTGAGCGAGCGCAGCTGGCCGTCGAGCCGGCCGAGCTGGTAGCGCTCCAGCTGGTCGGCGACGACCGCGCCGGCCAGGCTCAGCCCGGCCAGCAGCAGTCCCGCGGTGAGCAGCAGCAGCCTGGCCCGCAGCGACAGCCGCCTCACCGCCGGGGCTCGCGCATCACGTAGCCCACGCCGTGCACGGTGTGGATGAGCTTGGGCTCCCCGGCGTCGACCTTGCGCCGCAGGTAGGAGATGTAGGTGTCGACGATGCTGGCGTCGCCGCCGAAGTCGTAGCGCCACACCCGGTCGAGGATCTGCGCCTTGGACACCACGCGCCCGGCGTTCTCCATCAGATAGCGCAGCAGCCGGAACTCGGTGGGGGAGACCCGGACCGGCCGCCCCTCCCGCGTCACCTGGTGCCCGTCGGCGTCGAGCGTGAGCGCCCCCACCTTCAGCACCCCGGCGTGGTGGCCGGAGGTGCGGCGGAGGATCGCGCGGATCCTGGCGATCAGCTCCTCCAGGTCGAACGGCTTGGTCACGTAGTCGTCGGCGCCGAGGGAGAGCCCGGTGACCTTGTCCGCCTGGCGGTCGCGGGCGGTGAGGAACAGGACGGGCACCGGCCGCCGCTCGCGCAGCCGCCGGACCACCTCGAAGCCGTCCATGTCCGGCAGCATCACGTCGAGCAGCACCAGGTCGGGCGGTTCGGCGTCGGCCGCGGCGACCGCCTCGGTCCCTGTCGCCACCGAGGTCACCCGGAACCCCGCGAAGCGCAGCGTCGCCGCGAGCAGCTCGCGGACGGTGGCCTCGTCGTCCACCACCAGCAGCCGCTCGGCGTCCTCGGGCGTCATCGCCCGGCCTGATCCGTCCACGCCGGCCAGGATACGGAAGCCCGGTGCCCGCCCATCACACGTCGCGGCGCCGGAAGAGCACGAACGCGGCGGCCAGCACGGCGGCCACCCCGAGGCACATCCCGCCCAGGTTCAGCCACGGGTACGGGTGGGCCGGGTCGGGGACCGTCGTGAGCACCGAGGCGGCGCCCCTGGTCGGCCAGACGGCGACGAGGCCCTGCAGCCACGACGGGAACAGGCCCGCGAGGGCGGGCACCAGGAAGACGATCCCCACCAGCGTGGCGAGCGCCCCCGCCGTGGCCCGCATGATCGTGCCGAGCCCGGCCGACAGCAGCGCGATCGCCGCCAGGTAGACCCCGCCGCCCGCCACCGCGGAGAACACCCCCGGGTCGCCGAGCCGCGCGTACGGCACGCCCTGACCGGCGAGGAGGGCCTGGCCGAGGAGGAAGGAGGCGAGCATCAGCGCCTGCCCCGCCACCACGGAGATCGCGGTCGCCACCACCACCTTGGCCGCCAGCAGCCGGTGCCTGCGGGGCGCGGCGGTCAGCGTCGTCGCCATCAGCCCGGTCGCGTACTCGGAGGTGACGACCAGGATGCCCACCACGCCGATGATCAGCTGGGCGACGATGTACGACGTCAGGCTGAGGTTCGTCGGGTCCCACGCCTGCCGTTCCGCCTCGGTCAGGGCCGCGTGGTCGGCACCGGCCGTGCTCATCGACAGGCCCGTGATGCCGAGCCCGACCACGAACAGGCACGCCAGCGTGTACCAGGTGGAACGCAGCCCGCGCAGCTTGATCCATTCGGCGTGCAGGAGGTGGGTGAAGCGCACCGAGCTCATGCCTGGGCCCCCTGGTACTCGACGCTGTCCCTGGTCAGCTCCATGAAGGCGTCCTCCAGCGAGGGCCGCTGCGGGGTGAGCTCGCTCAGCTCGACGCCGTGGTAGGCGGCGAGCTTGCCGATCTCCGCGCTCGTCATGCCGGAGACGACGAGGGACGACTCCGGCCCGCCGCGCACGGCGGCCCCGGCGGCGGTCAGCCGGCGCGCGAAGGAGTCCGCCCCGGACGCGCGGACGAGCACGGCGCCCTCGCCGGCGCCGCGCACGAACTCGCCCATCCCGGTGTCGGCGATGAGCTGGCCCCGGCCGATGACCACCAGGTGGTCGGCGGTCAGCGCCATCTCGCTCATGAGATGGCTGGAGACCAGCACGGCCCGGCCCTCCCGGGCGAGGGAGCGCATGAAGCCGCGGATCCAGCGGATGCCCTCGGGGTCGAGCCCGTTCACCGGCTCGTCGAAGATCAGCACGGCCGGGTCGCCGAGCAGCGCCGCCGCGATGCCGAGCCGCTGCCGCATCCCGAGCGAGAACCCGCCTGCCCGCCTGCCGGCCACGGACTCCAGCCCGGTCCTGGCGAGCACCTCGTCCGCGCGGCGCCGGGGCAGGCCGTTGCTCACCGCGAGCGCCAGCAGGTGGTCGTACGCCGTCCGGCCGCCGTGCACCGCCCCGGCGTCGAGCAGCGCGCCCACCTCGGTCAGGGGCACGGGCAGGTCCCGGTAGCGGCGTCCGCCGACGGTGGCGGACCCGCTCGTGGGAGCCGCCAACCCCATGATCATCTTCATCGTGGTGGACTTGCCCGCGCCGTTCGGGCCGAGGAAGCCGGTCACCTGCCCGGGGGAGACGGTGAACGACAAATCGTCCACCACCGTGTCCGGCCCGTACCGCTTGGTCAGCCCTTTTACGTCGATCGTCGTCATGGCCGAGATCCTGGCGGGTCCGGCCGACCGCCTTCTGTGAGCTTCTGGGAGAACTCTGGGAACCCGCCCGGCCGGCCCGCCGCCGTGCCGTTCACTCTCAGGAAACCCGAAGGACCCGCCCATGCGGAACAATGAGCCGATGAGGAGACGCGAACGGGGCGACGGCCCGTGAGGCAGCGGGTGCGCGCCGCGGCGCTGCGGCTGGCGGGCGCCGGCGGCCTGCCCGCCTACGTGTACGACCTGCCCGGCCTGGCCGCGCACGCCGCGGACGTGCGCGCCGCGATGGGCGGCACGGCCGAGGTCTTCTACGCCGTCAAGGCCAACCCGGCCGCCGAGATCCTGCGGACGCTGCGCCCGTACGTGGACGGCTTCGAGGTCGCCTCCGGCGGCGAGCTGGCGCACGTGCGGGAGGTCGCGCCGGACGCCCGGATCGCCTTCAGCGGCCCCGGCAAGACCCCGGCCGAGCTGGCCCTCGCCCTGGAGGCGGGCGTAGAGCGGCTGCACGTCGAGAGCCCCCGCGAGCTGGCCCGCCTGATCGAGCTGGCCGGCCCGCGCGGAGCCGACGTGCTGCTGCGCGCCAACCCCGGCCTGTCCGGCGAGGGCGCCGCCACCCCGTTCGGCATGGACCCCGCCGGGCTGGCCGCCTGCCTGCCGCTGCTCGCGGATGCCCCGCGGATCCGCGTGCACGGCCTGCACACCCACCTCACCTGGGCCAGGGAGGACGCGGCCGGCCTGGCCCGGCTCGCCGCCGAGGTCGCCCGCTGGTCGCTCGGCTGGATCGGCGCGCACCTGCCGCACCTCACCGCCCCCGAGCTCGACCTGGGCGGCGGCATGGGCGTCGACTACGCCGCCCCGGACGAGCGGTTCGGCTGGGAAGCCTACGCGGAAGCGCTGTCCCGCCTCGGCGGGGCGCGGCTGCGGATCGAGCCCGGCCGCGCGCTGACCGCCTACGACGGCTGGTACGTCACCGACGTCCTCGACGTCAAGCGCAACCACGGCCGCGACTACGCGGTCCTGCGCGGCGGCACCCACCACCTGCGCACCCCCGTCGCCCGCGGCCACGACCAGCCCTTCACCGTGATCCACCGCGAGAGCGCGGGCCCCGCCCTGACCGGCCGCGCCACCCTCGTCGGCCAGCTGTGCACCCCCAAGGACGTGCTGCACCGCGACGCCCCCGTCACCGGCCTGCGCCCCGGCGACCTGATCGCCTTCGGCCTGGCCGGCGCCTACGCGTGGAACCTGTCCCACCACGACTTCCTCATGCACCCCCACCCCGGCCTGCACTACCTGGACGGACGCGATGATCCTCGATGACGCGGCAGACCCCCTCCACACCTGGCAGCACGCCGAGCGCTACCTGGGCGGGGGCACCCGCGCCTACAGCAGCTTCTCCGCCGACCTGGAGATCTCCGAGCCCTACCATCCGCAGCTCGGCCGCCCCCGCTTCCCCGTGCCGACCTTCCGCGTCACCGGGACGTTCCTGACGAACGCCGTCGAGTCCACGCTCACCAAGCTCTACCGGCGCGGCGACGGCTTCCTGCTGCCCGTCCACCCCGAGACGCTCGCCCACCCCGCCCTGCCCGGCCGCGAGGCGCTGGTCGAACGCGGCCCCGACCTGACCGTGGTGCCCTCGGCCAACGCCCGCACCGTGTTCGTCGAGCGGATCGGCGCCGAGCCCGTCGAGCCGCACTTCGTCAAGCTGCACTACCCGCGCAGGCTGTCGCGGTTCACCCGGCGGCTGCGCCGCCCGATCATCACCGTGCAGCTCTGGGCCGCCGAGGAGCTGCTGGCCGCCGGGCTGCCCGTGCTGCCCGAGGTGGCGGGCGGCGTGCTCGGCGACGACCCGCGCGAGGCGTGGGGCTTCCTGCTGCGCGAGACCCGTCCCCGCTCCGGCGGCCTGCCGTTCACCGTGCCGCTGTTCGCGCTGTACGGCCACGACGTGCGGCGGCCCGGCGACCCGACGCTGATGGAGCAGCTCGTGGCCCGCAGCGGCGAGGACCCCGGCGACTGGCTGGCCCGCCGCGTCGTCACCCCGATGGTCGAGCTGTGGTGCCGGGCGCTGACCCGTACGGGATGCGTCCTGGAGCCGCACGGCCAGAACACGCTGTTCGCCTTCGACGGCGGCGGGCGCACGGCCGTCCTCTACCGCGACTGCGGCGTCTACGTCGACCCCCGCACCCGCCACGACCTCGGCCTCACCCGCGAGCTGCCGCCCGTCAACGTGATCTCCCGCGACGTCCGGCAGCCGCGCGGGAGCGTCTTCAGCCTCGCCTACGACAGCTTCCTCGGCCACCACGCGCTCGAACGCCTCGCCGCCGTCGCCGAGTCCGCGCTCGGCGTGCCGCCGGAACGGCTCAGGCGGGCCGCCCGCGACGCCTTCGCCGCCGGCGTGCCCATGCCCGCCACCGTCCACTACTACGAGGACCGCCTGCGCGCGAACGGCGCCTGGGACCTGACCGACACCGGCGAGCCGCCCGCCTGGCGGCCGGTGTCGTGACGGGCGCTCTCCCGTTCGTCTTACAGGTGAGACCCACGGGAAGGGGAATGTTGTGAAATACGTGCTGATGTTCATGGACACCGAGCAGTTCACCAAGGACCTGGCAGCCATGACCGACGACGAGCGCGCCGAGGCCGTACGGAAGGTCGAGCAGTGGTTCGCCGACCACGCCGGCCGGATCACCGGCGGCAGCAAGCTCGCGCCGCCGCACACCGCCACCACCGTCCGCCTGGAGGGCGGCGGCGAGCCCGTCATCACCGACGGGCCGTTCATGGAGGGCAAGGAGGTCGTCAGCGGCTTCGCCGAGATCGACGTGGCCGACCTCGACGAGGCCCTGGCCATGGTCCGCACCTGGCCCGCCTGCCCGACGGTCGAGATCAGGCCCGTCGAACGGTGACGGGCGCGCCCGCCGACGAGCTGGCCCGCGTGGTGCGCGAGCACGCGGGCCGGCTCGCCGCCTCGCTGGTGTCGCTCCTCGGCGACTTCTCCGCCGCCGAGGACCTGGTCCAGGACGCGGTCGAGACCGCGCTGCGACGCTGGCCGGACGAGGGCATCCCGGACCGTCCCGATGCCTGGCTCCACACGGTGGCCCGCCGCCGCGGCCTGGACGTGCTGCGCCGCGAGTCCGTCTACCGGGCCAAGCTGGAGCTGCTGCGCGACCCCGCCCCGGCCGAGCCCGACGGGCGGCTGCGGCTCATGTTCACCTGCTGCCACCCGGCGCTGCCCAGGGCCGCGCAGATCGCGCTCACCCTGCGCGTGGTGTGCGGGCTCACCACCGGCCAGATCGCCGCCGCCTTCCTCGCCCCCGAGACGACCGTCGCCCAGCGCATCACCCGCGCCAAGAAGAAGATCGCCGACGCCGGGATCCCGTACCGGGTGCCCGCCGCCGGCGAGCTGCCCGCCCGCGTGCGCGAGGTGCTGGCCGTCATCTACCTGCTGTTCAACGAGGGCTACCTGTCCAGCACCGCCGAGCGCGCCCACTCGCGCGACCTGGTCGACGACGCCGAATGGCTCGCCTCCCTGCTGACCGGGCTGATGCCCGCCGAACCCGAGGCCGCCGGGCTGCTCGCGCTCATCCGGCTGCACCGGGCCCGCGACGCCGCCCGCTTCGACGACTCCGGCGGCCTCGTGCTGCTGCGCGACCAGGACCGGTCCCGCTGGGACCACGACGCCATCGCCGCGGCCACCGCCCTGCTGACCCGCACCGCCCGCCGCCACCGCGCGCCCGGCCCGTACCAGCTCCAGGCCGCCATCGCGGCCTGCCACGCGGAGGCCGCCCGCTGGGACGACACCGACTGGCGGCAGATCGTCGTCCTCTACGACATGCTGCTGCGGCTCGCGCCCTCACCCGTCACCCGGCTGCACCGCGCCGTCGCCGTGCGTCACGCCGACGGCCCCGAGGCCGCGCTCGGCGAGCTGAAGGACCTGCGGGCCGCGCTCGACCGCTATCCGCTCTATCACGCCACCCACGCCGAGCTGCTGCGCGACCTCGGCCGGCCAGGCGAGGCCCGCGAGGCCGACGAGCGCGCCCTGCGTCTGACCGCCAACCCCGCCCAGCAGGCCCTGCTGGAGGAGCGCATCAGCTGGGCGGGCACAGCCCCCTGATCGCCAGCGCGTAGCCGCGCACCCCGAACCCCACCACGATCCCCGCCGCCACCGGCGACAGGTACGAGCGGTGCCGGAACGGCTCACGCCGGTGCACGTTGGAGATGTGCACCTCCACCACCGGCAGCTCCGCCCCCTCGATCGCGTCGTGCAGCGCCACCGACGTGTGCGTGTAGGCGCCCGCGTTGACCACCGCGCCCACCGCCCGGCCCGCCTTCACCGCCGCGCCCGCCTCCTGGATCCAGTCGACGAGGTCGCCCTCGTGGTTGGACTGCCGGAAGTCGAGCTCCACGCCGGCCGCCGCGCACTCCTCGCGGCACAGCGCCTCCACGTCGGCCAGCGTGGCCGTCCCGTAGACCTCCGGCCTGCGGGTGCCGAGCAGGTTGAGATTGGGGCCGTTGAACACGTACACGGTCGTCACGCCCGCCATTGTGTCAGCCCTTGTAGTTGAACACCTGCCGCAGCGTGTGCCGCACCGTCACCAGGTCCTTCTGGTCCTCCATCACCTGGTCGATCGGCTTGTACGCCTCCGGGTGCTCGTCCACCAGCGCCGCCGCGCGGTCCTCGTTCCAGGTGCGGCCCCGCATCGCCGCCTTCAGCGACGAGGCCGACAGCTCCCGCTTGGCCCTGGTGCGCGACATCCGCCGCCCCGCCCCGTGCGCGCACGAGTGGTACGACTCCGGGTTGCCGCGCCCGCTCACGATGTACGAGCGCGTCCCCATCGAGCCCGGGATGACGCCCTCGTCGCCGGTGTCGGCCTTGATCGCGCCCTTCCTGGTGATCCACAGCCTCTTGCCGTGGTGCTCCTCCAGCTGGGTGAAGTTGTGGTGGCAGTTGATGGTCCGCACCCTCCGCCCCGTGCCCACGACACGGAACAGGGCGTCGACCAGGACCCGGTCCATCCGGGCCCGCGAGGCCATCGCGTAGCGCTGCGCCCACAGCATGTCCTCGATGTAGGCGTCGAACTCCGGCGTGCCCTGCACCAGGTACGCCAGGTCCGGGTCCTCCAGCCCGATCGCCTGGCGGCGCATCAGGTTCTTGGCCCCGGCGATGTGCCTGGTCGCGAGCTGGTTGCCGATGCCGCGCGAACCCGAGTGCAGCACCGTCCACACCCGGTCGCGCTCGTCCAGGCACACCTCGACGAAGTGGTTGCCCGAGCCGAGCGTGCCGAACTGGCGCGACACCGTCGCCTCCTGCTTGCCCGTCAGCTCCGTGCGCGGACGGCCGAGCTCGCTCAGCGCCCGGTCGACCGACGGGTCCTCGTGGCCCTTGCCGACGCCCGCCGGGATGCGGCGCTCCACCAGCGGCATCAGCGCGTCGAGCGTGGCCGGCAGGTCGGCGGCCGTGAGCGTGGTCTCGGTCGCGACCATGCCGCAGCCGATGTCGACGCCGACGGCGGCCGGGATGATCGCGCCCTCGGTGGGGATGACCGAGCCGACCGTCGCGCCGATGCCGACGTGCGCGTCGGGCATGAGAGCGACGTGCCCGGAGACGAACGGCAGGCGGGCGGCGCGGGCGGCCTGCGTGATCGTTCCCTCGTCGATCTCGCTGGCCCAGGACAGCAGGTTCGGTGCGGGCTGGTGCGGCATGAGTGGATCTCCTCGGTTCGTTCTTGATCCAGTCTGCCGGGGGCGCAGGTGAAAACCCACTCATTTTACCCCGCCGGCTTGTTACGATCGCCGCCGTGATCGCCGAAGAACCGCTGGCCGGAGGCGGGGTCAACGAGGTCGTCCGGGTCGGCGACACCGTCCGCCGCCCCGCCGCGCCGTGGACTCCCGCCGTGCACGGCCTGCTCACCCACCTGGCCGTCCGCGGCTTCACCGGCGCGCCCCGCGCCCACGGCCTCGACGAGCGCGGGCGCGAGATCCTCGACTACGTGCCCGGCGTCGTCGCCCACTACCCGGCGCCCGCCGCCACCTGGAGCGACGCCACGCTGACCGCCGTGGCCGCGCTGCTGCGCGACTACCACGACGCCACCGCCGGCTACACTCCGCCCGCCGGCGCCCGCTGGCAGTTCGCGCCCAAGGAGCCCGCCGAGGTCGTCTGCCACGGCGACGTCGCCCCCTATAACTGCGTCTTCCGCGACGGCGTGCCCGTCGCGTTCCTCGACTTCGACACCGCGCACCCCGCGCCCCGCCTGTGGGACGTCGCCCACGCCGCCTACCGGTTCGTCCCCATCACCCTCGGCGGCCACGGCGAGGAGCCGCTGCCCGTCGCCGAGCAGATCCGGCGGCTGCGGCTGTTCTGCGACGCCTACGGCCTGCCCGAGGCCGACCGGCGGGCGCTGCCCGGCACCCTCGTCCGGGTCCTGCACGGGCTCGCCCGCCACATCCGCGAACGGGCCGCCGCCGGCGACGCCGCCTTCGCCGCCCACCTCGCCGACGGCCACCCCGAGCTGTACCTCGCCGACGCCCGGCACGTACAGCGGTATGCGTTTTGAGACAGCACCTAAGGCCGACGTAGGCTGGGCCTCTGGCGAACGACAGGAGGTGACGCCCCATGTTGCGAGACTCGTTCGGACGGGTGGCGACGGATCTGCGGGTGTCGCTCACGGACAAGTGCAATCTGCGCTGCTCCTACTGCATGCCGCCCGAGGGTCTCGACTGGCTGCCCAACTCCCAGCTCCTCACGGCCGACGAGATCGTCCGGCTCGTCACCGTCGGCGTCGAACGCCTCGGCATCCGCGAGGTCCGCTACACCGGCGGCGAGCCGCTGCTGCGCCGCGAACTGCCCGACATCGTCGCCCGCACCACCGCGCTCACCCCGCGCCCCCAGGTGTCGCTCACCACCAACGGCATCGGCCTGGCCCGCCTGGCCGCCCCCCTCGCCGCCGCCGGGCTTGGCCGCGTCAACGTCTCGCTCGACACCCTCGACCGCGACACGTTCAAGAAACTCGCCCACCGCGACCGGTTCACCGACGTGATCGCCGGCATGGCCGCCGCCCACGACGCCGGCCTGCGCCCCGTCAAGGTCAACGCCGTGCTCATGCGCGACGTCAACCAGCACGAAGCCGTCCCGCTGCTGCGCTACTGCCTCGAACAGGGCTACGAGCTGCGCTTCATCGAGCAGATGCCGCTCGACGCCCAGCACGGCTGGAGCCGCGACACCATGGTCACCGCCGACGAGATCCTCGACCTGCTGTCGGCCGCGTTCACCCTCACCCCCGACGAGAGCGAGGACCGCGGCAGCGCCCCCGCCGAACGCTTCCTCGTCGACGGCGGCCCCGGCCGCGTCGGCGTCATCGGCTCCGTCACCCGGCCGTTCTGCGGCGCCTGCGACCGCGTCCGGCTCACCGCCGACGGGCAGATCCGCAACTGCCTGTTCGCCACCGAGGAGTCCGACCTCAAGTCCGCCATGCGCGCCGGAGCCACCGACGACGACCTCGCCCAGCGCTGGCTCGCCGCCGTCGCCCGCAAGCGCCCCGGCCACGGCATCGACGACCCGTCCTTCCTCCAGCCCGCCCGGCCCATGTCGGCGATCGGCGGCTAGGTGCCCAGAGCGCGCGACCTCGGCCTCCCGCTCGCCGGCCGGCCCGGCGCGCACAACGCCATCACCGACGTGCCCGGCGTCCGCGTCGGCCACCGCACCGTCGTCCGCGACCCCGGCATCCGCACCGGCGTCACCGCCGTCGTCCCCGGCGCCACCCCCGTCAGCCCGCTGCCCGCCGGCGTGTTCACCGGCAACGGCCACGGCAAGCTCATCGGCGCCACCCAGCTCGCCGAGCTCGGCCTGCTGGAATCACCCGTCGTCCTGACCGCCACGCTGTCCGCCTTCCGCGCCGCCGACGCGCTCGTCACCTGGATGCTCGCCCGGCCCGACTGCGCCGGCGTGCGCACCTTCAACCCGGTCGTGGGGGAGTGCAACGACGGCCACCTGTCGGACATCCGCGCCCGGCCCGTCACCGAGGCGCACGTGCTGGCGGCCATCGACACGGCGACCGGCGGGGCCGTCCCTGAAGGCTGCGTCGGCGCGGGCACCGGCACCGTGGCGCTCGGCCACAAGGCCGGGATCGGCACCTCCTCCCGCCTCGTCGGCCCGTACACGGTGGGCGCCCTCGTCCAGGCCAACTTCGCCGGCACCCTCCGGCTCCCCCCGGCCGGCCCCTCCCATCCGGACCGATCCCACGCGAACACACCGTCACCGGGCCGCCTGCAGCCCGCTGGGTCACCGTCAGACCCGCTGGAGGCGGGCCGCTCATCGACCGGCGCTCCGGCGCCTTTCCCCGGCCTACCCGCTCCCGTGGCGGCCGGTGACGACGGGGAGGCCGGGTCGTGCATGGTGGTGGTCGCCACCGACGCGCCGCTGGACGCGCGGCAGCTCACCCGGGTGGCACGGCGCGCCGTCTTCGCCCTGGCCCGGGTCGGCGCGGCCTACACCCACGGCAGCGGCGACTACGGCATCGCCTTCAGCGTCCGCCCCGGCGCCGCCCTCGTGCCGGACGCCTCGCTGAGCCCGCTGTTCGAGGCGACGCTCGACGCCGTCGAGGAGGCCGTGCTCAACTCCCTGTTCACCGCCACGACGACCACCGGCGTGCACGGCCACACCGCCCACGCCGTCCCCCTCCCGGGCGCGGCGCCATGAGGCCCGGACACGACGCGGTGATCCTCGCCGGCGGCCAGGCCCGCCGCCTCGGCGGCCTCGACAAACCCGGCCTCGACGTCGGCCACCGCTCGCTGGTCGAGAACGTCGTCGCGGCCGTCCCCACCGCCGAGCGCGTCATCGTCGTCGGCCCGCCCCGTGACCTGCCCGGCGTCCTGTTCACCCGCGAGGACCCGCCGGGCGCGGGCCCGATCCCCGCCCTGCGCGCCGGCCTCGCCCACGTCACGGCCCCCTGGGTCGTCCTCCTCGCCGCCGACCTCCCCTTCCTGAACGCCCACCACGTCACCACCCTCCTCACCACAGCCCACTCCCTGCCGCCCACCCCTGAACTCCACCTTGCGACCGCGCCAGACCGGCCCGCACACCCACCGGCGACGGACGCGCCCACCGGCCAGGCCGCCTCGTCCGGGCCTCCCCGGAGGGTGGAGGCTCCCTCCGAGGGGCCGGAGCCTCACACGGCGCCAGGCGCTTCCGGCCGGCCCAGGGCGGGGTCAGGCCCGCCTGGGGCGGCCTCTGGCCCGCCTGGGGTGGCGTCCGAGCCGTTCGGGCCTTCCCGGGTGGGGGGCGGTTCCTTGGTACGGGCGGAGTCAGGCAACGCTGGTCCGCCCGTACCGGCTGGGGGCGGTTCCGGGGTTGGGCCGGGCGGTGGGGTGGTGGCCGTGGATGGGGAGGGGCGGGAGCAGTGGCTGCTGGGCGTGTGGGACGTGGCCGGGCTGCGGGAGGCGCTGGGCCGCTATGAGGGGCGGTCGCTGCGCGGGCTGCTGGCGCCGCTGGCACGGGCCCGGGTGGCGTTGCCGCGCCGGGCATGGTTCGACTGCGACACTGTGGACGACCTCGAGGAGGCACGGATGAACGTACTGGCCGAATGGACCGCGCTGGCCTGCAAGGAGCTGGGCGTCGACCCGGCGCGGGTGGACCGGGACCAGATCCTGGAGCTGACCAAGGAGGTGGCGCACGGGGTCGCGAGGCCGGCGGCGCCGCTGACGGCGTACCTGCTGGGGCTGGCCGAGGGGGCCGGCACGGCGCCGGAGGAGGCCGTGGCGCGGCTGACGACGCTGGCCCGCAATTGGGGCGAGGCGACGGCCGAGACGCTGACGGACAGCTGACACTGGAACGAACTACCGCTGTCAAGCGCCCCGCCCGAACCTGAAGATTTCCTGTGAAATACGGCCAGGGCGGGGTGTAAACGATTTCGGGAAAGCAGCCCTATCCAATACGGGGGGCGCGCGTCGAACAGATCATCTAATGCGACGCTTTACCTGGAGAAAGGGCGACGCCGGGTGGTTACGGGGGCAAACCACCCGGCGTCGCTTCATCGGCGTTCCGACGGGGGCCCGGAACGCCGGCACCAGCACTCCGACGGGGGACCGGAGCGCTTGCCTAAAGCGTACACCTACAACCCATGGGATGCGTCAAGACTTAGTCACGACCCGATCTCGCGTCGGTGCAGCGGTATCTCGCTTTGGTTAGCTTCGGGTGTGTGAAAGGTGGGAGGTGGGGCGTCCCTCCCCCTCTCATTGGCCCCGATTACCGCTATGTATGGCAAAAAGACGGCCCCGGCGATGAACAGCAGCCGGTAGGGCCACGGCACCGGCACCACGACCGCCAGGATCAGGCAGATCGTCCGGATGCCCATCTTGACCAGGTAGCTGATCTCGCGCCGATGGACGTCGGCGGTGAGCGACGGACGGGCGTCCGTCACCTGGTGAACCGCCTCTTTCCTGCGCCAACCCCTCATGTTTCCCACCGTAGACCTCGGACGGGGCGCTCGCGAAGGCGCACCCCCCTGGGAGCACAGGTCATGCGATCATGGCCTTCTAGTAAGGAGGATGTGGACATGACGGACCGAACGTACCGGGTGACCGAGATCGTCGGCACTTCGGGGGAGAGCGTCGACGAGGCCATCCGCAACGGCATCCGGCGCGCCTCGCAGACCCTGCGCCACCTCGACTGGTTCGAAGTGACGGAGGTGCGCGGCCACATCGAGGGGGGAGAGGTGGCGCACTTCCAGGTCGGGATGAAGGTCGGCTTCAGGCTGGAAGACGCCTGAGCACGCCCTGACAGCCCGGGAACACCTGGACACGCCGGTGAACACCCGGACACGCCCGGGAACCCCGGGGACACACGGGAAACGCCGTCTCTGTCACGGTTCCGTGCGGGACGTGACAGGGGCGGCGCGGGCCGTTCACACTGCGGTCATGCGCCGCCGCCCCGCGCTCCCGCCCGCCCCGCCTGCCCTGGCCGCTGTGCCCGGCGCTGTGCTCGCCGTCGTGCTCGCCTGCGCCCTCGCCGCCTGTGGGACGACCGCCACGCCGCGGGAGGCCGCCGGGCAGCCGCCGCCTCGGTCACAGGAGCCCGCCCCGGCCCCCGTCCTGCGCCAGAGCGCCGCCGAGGCGGCCCGTACGGCGGCGAGCCTGCGCCGGCTGGACGACCTGCCGCTGTACGAGATGACCTTCCACGGCGGCTACGACGCCGAGGCGCCCCTCACCGAGCAGGAACTCGCCCGCCGCGACGACGCGTGGGCCTGCTCGCTGTTCCTGCAGCCCGGCGAGGCCGGCCCGGTGTTCGGCCGCAACTTCGACTGGGACCCGCACCCGGCGATGGTGGTGCACGCCCGCCCGCCTGGCGGCTACGCCTCACTGTCGATCTCGGACGTCTCGTACGTGCTCGGCCACGGCGGCCCCCCGGACCTCGGCGACCCGGCCGACCGGCGGCGGCTGGCGCACGCGGTGCTGGCGCCGTTCGACGGCATGAACGAGAAGGGCCTGGCCGTCGGCCTCGCTCAGGTGCCCGACGCGCTGCTGCCCGCCCGCGCGCCGGGACGCACGACGGTCGGCAGCGCCCGCGTCATGCGGCTGCTCCTGGACCGGGCCGCCACCGTGGACGAGGCGGTCGCCCTCATGCGCCGCTACGACGTCGACTTCTCCGGCGGCCCGCAGGTCCACTACCTGATCGGCGACCGCTCGGGCCGCTCGGCGGTCGTCGAGTACGGCGACGGCAGGCTCAACGTCATCGAGGACCGCGTGCTGACCAACATCACCATGACCGGCGCGAGCCGCGCCACCCGCCTGGCCGATCCCCGCTATCGCGCGCTCAGCCAGGGGGCCGGCGCCGACCCCCTGGCCCTGCTGCGCCGGGTGGCGCAGCCGCACACGCGCTGGTCGGTCGTGTACGACCTGACGGCCGGCACCGCCCGGCTGGTCACCGGGCAGCGCTGGGGCCGCGTGCACGAGCTGGCGATCAGCTCGCCTGGCTGACCGTCGACATGTTGAAGTCGGGCACCCGCACCGGCGGCATGACCGCCCGCGTGAAGTAGTCGCCCCACTCGCGCGGCAGCGTCTGCTCCGGCGCGCCCACCTCCGTGAGGCGGCCCAGCAGGTCGACCGGGCTCTCGTTGAACCGGAAGTTGTTCACCTCGCCCACGACCTCGCCGTGCTCGACCAGGTAGACGCCGTCGCGGGTGAGCCCGGTCAGCAGCAGCGTCTGCGGGTCGACCTGGCGGATGTACCACAGGCAGGTCAGCAGCAGGCCGCGCTCGGTGGAGGCGATCATCTCCTCCAGGGAGCGGCCGCCCTCCGGCCCCTTCATGATCAGGTTGTCGACGGACGGCGTCACCGGCAGGCCGCTCAGCCCGGCCGAGTAGCGCGTCTGCAGCAGCGCCTCCAGCCGGCCGTCGGCGATCCAGTCGGTGGCCGACAGCGGCAGCCCGTTGTCGAACACCGAGCTCTCCCTGCTGGACGAGCGCGCCGTCACGAACGGCGCGCAGCCGATCCCGGGCGCCGCCGGGTCGCTCGACAGCGTCACGGGCAGCGTGGCGAGCCGCTCGCCGACCCGGGTGCCGCCGCCCGGCTTGGAGAACACCGAGCGGCCGTCCAGCGCGTCCCTGGCGCCGGCGGACCAGAACAGGTAGACCATCAGGTCGGCGACCGCCGTCGGGGGCAGCAGCGTCTCGTAGCGGCCCGCCGGGAGGTCGACGCGCGTCTTGGCCCAGTCGAGCCGCTGCGCCAGCCCCGCGTCGAGGGCGGCCACGTCCACGTCGGTGAAGTCGCGCGTGGCCACCCCGGCCCACGCCGAGCGCTTGAGGTCGGCGGACTTGGCGTTGAGCTCCAGCCGCCCCGACGGCTGGTCGTGGCGCAGCCGCAGCCCGGTCGAGCTGCCGAGGAACGTCGTGGTCAGCGTGTGCTCGGCGAACCCGTACAGCCTCCTGCCGCCCGCCTCGGCGGAGGCGAACGCCTCGCCGAGCGCCGGCGCGAACCCGCGGAACACCTCGATGTCGGTCGGCGTCACCGGGCCGTCCCACGACGCGCTCGCCGGGCCGCCCGCGACGAGCTCGCCCGCGTCCTCGGCCGGCTGCGCGTCGCGCGCGGTCGCGTCGGCGGCGGCCACCACGGCGGCGAGCTGCTCGGGCCGCACCGCGGCGCGCGACACGACGCCCACGCCCCGCCCGGCGATCGAGATCACGGTCAGCCGGCTGGAGCGCGCCACGCCGTTGGTCGTCAGCGTGTTGCCGGCGAAGCGCAGGTTGGCGGTGGACTCCTCGTCCACCAGCACCACGCAGCCGTCGGCCGTGGAGAGCTCCAGGGCCCGCTCCACCATCTCCTGGGGAGTCACTTTCCGCCCTCCTGAACGGTGTTGAGTATCCGTACGTTCCTGAACAGGGCCGACGGGCAGCCGTGGCTGACCGGCGCCACCTGCCCCGGCTGGCCCTTGCCGCAGTTGAAGGCCCCGCCGAGCACGTACGTCTGCGGGCCGCCGACGCGTTCCATCGACTGCCAGAAGTCGGTGGTGGTGGCCTGGTAGGCGAAGTCGCGGACCTGCCCGGCGAGCTCGCCGTGGGAGATCCGGTACGCGCGCTGACCGGTGAACTGGAAATTGTAGCGCTGCATGTCGATCGACCAGCTCTTGTCGCCGACGATGTAGATGCCGCGCTCCACGCCGGAGATGAGCTCCTCCGTCGACGGGCCGCCGGGCGCGGCGGCCAGCGACACGTTGGCCATGCGCTGGATCGGCATGTGGCCGGGCGAGTCGGCGAAGGCGCAGCCGTTGGAGCGGCCCAGGCCCTTCATCAGCGCCATCCGCCGGTCGAGCTGGTAGCCGACCAGGACGCCGTCCTTGACGATGTCGAAGCTCTGCCCCTGCACGCCCTCGTCGTCGTAGCCGATCGTGGCCAGGCCGTGCTCGACGGTGCGGTCGCCGGTCACGTTCATCAGCGGCGAGCCGTAGACCAGCTCGCCGAGCTGGTCGAAGGTGGCGAAGCTGGTGCCGGCGTAGGCGGCCTCGTAGCCGAGCGCCCGGTCGAGCTCGGTGGCGTGGCCGATCGACTCGTGGATGGTCAGCCACAGGTTGGACGGGTGGATCACCAGGTCGTAGTCGCCCGCCTCGACCGACGGCGCGGCCAGCTTCTCGGCCAGCAGCTCCGGCAGCGCGGCCAGCTCGGCCGCCCAGTCCCAGCCCGTGCCGGTCAGGTACTCGTAGCCCCGGCCGACCGGCGGCGCGATCGTGGACATGTCGTCGAAGCCGGTCTCCGACGCCTTCATGGCGTTGAGCACGGGATGCACCCGCACCCGCTGCTGCGTCGTCACGGTGCCGGCCGTGTCGGCGTAGAACTTCTGCTCCTTGACCTGCAGCAGCCGCGCCGACACGTGGTCGGCGCCCTTGAGCAGGCCCGCCGACCAGTCGGCCAGCAGCGCCACCTTGTCGGCCGACGGCACGTCGAACGGGTCGACGTCGTAGGACGACACCCAGGTGACCTCGCCGTGCACCGGCTCGGGCGCGAGCTCGATCGGCTCACGGTTGATCGGGGCGCTCACCTCCGCGACCCGCACCGCCTGCTCGGCCACCCGCGCGGCGGCCTCGGGGGTCAGGTCGATCCCGGCGGCGAACCCCCAGGTGCCGCCCTTGACCACGCGCACGGCGTAGCCGAGGTCGTCGGCGTCGGCGGCGCCCTCCAGGCGCGCGTCGTAGAGGCTCAGGGTCTCGGCTCTGATGCGTTCGAGCCGGAAGTCGGCATGCTCCGCGCCCAGCTCGCGTGCGCGTTGCAGGGCGGCGTCCGCGAGCCGTCTGAGCGGCAGCGCGAGGAAATCGTCATCGATCTGGCGCATGTCCACGATCCTAACGCTGTGATCTTGTATCCCCCGGACAAGCCGGTACCGGCCGGTAGGAGATAGCGTCAGTTCTCATGGCACGCTCTGTACTCGTCACAGGAGGCAATCGCGGCATCGGCCTCGCGATCGCCCGCGAACTGGCCGCGGCCGGCGACGCCGTCGCCGTCACCTACCGATCGGGGGAGCCGCCTGAAGGGCTGTTCGGCGTCCGCTGCGACGTCACCAGCATGGCCGACGTCGAGGCCGCCTTCGACAAGGTCGAGGCCGAGCACGGCCCCGTCGAGGTGCTCGTCTCCAACGCCGGCATCACCAAGGACACGCTGCTGGCGATGATGAAGGAGGAGACCTTCACCGACGTCGTCGACGCCAACCTGACCGGCGCCTTCCGCGTCGCCAAGCGGGCCATCCGCCCGATGATGAAGCTCAAGCGCGGCCGCGTCATCCTCGTCTCCTCCGTCATCGCCATGCTCGGCCAGGCGGGCCAGACCAACTACGCCGCCTCCAAGGCCGGGCTGATCGGCTTCGCCCGCTCCATGGCCCGCGAGTACGGCTCGCGCGGCATCACCGTCAACGTCGTCTCGCCCGGCTTCGTGGCCACCGACATGACGGCCGAGCTCGACACCGACGCGATCGTCAAGAACATCCCGCTCGGCAGGCAGGCGACCCCCTCCGAGGTCGCCCGCGTCGTGCGCTTCCTGGCGAGCGACGACGCCTCCTACATCACCGGGGCCGTGATCCCCGTCGACGGCGGACTCGGAATGGGGCACTGACATGGGACTTCTCGAAGGCAAGCGCATCCTGGTGACCGGCGTGCTCACCGACGCCTCGATCGCCTTCTCGGTCGCCAAGCTGGCGCAGCAGGAGGGCGCCACCGTGGTGCTCACCGGGTTCGGCCGGCTCAGCCTGGTCGAGCGGATCGCCAAGCGGCTGCCCGCCCCGGCGCCGGTGCTGGAGCTCGACGTGCAGAACACCGAGCACCTCGAGTCGCTGGCGGCCCGGGTGGGTGAGCACGTCGACGGTCTCGACGGCGTCGTCCACTCCATCGGCTTCGCCCCGCAGACGGCGCTCGGCGGCAACTTCCTCAACACCACCTGGGAGGACGTCGCCACCGCCGTGCACGTGTCGACCTACTCCTACAAGGCGCTGGCCGTGGCCTGCCTGCCGCTGATGAAGGAGGGCGGCGCGGTCGTCGGCCTCGACTTCGACGCGACCAAGGCGTGGCCGGTCTACGACTGGATGGGCGTGGCCAAGGCCGGCCTGGAGTCGTGCAACCGCTACCTGGCCCGCGACCTGGGCAAGCAGGGCATCCGGGCCAACCTGGTGGCCGCCGGGCCGCTGCGCACGATGGCCGCCAAGTCGATCCCGGGCTTCAAGGAGTTCGAGGACAGCTGGCCGGAGAAGGCCCCGCTCGGCTGGGACCTGGCCGACACGATGCCGGCGGCCCGTGCGTGCGTGGCGCTGATGTCCGACTGGTTCCCGGCCACGACGGGCGAGATCGTGCACGTCGACGGCGGCGTCCACGCGATCGGCGCCTGACCGCCGGAGAGCCGGCCCGCAGTGCCGGCCTGACGCGGGCCTGACGCGGGCCTGACGCCGGCCTGACGCCGGGCGGGCGCGCCCGGCGGGCGGGTCAGGCGAGCCGGTGGAGGCCGTTGCCGCGCGCCGGCTCGAAGGGGATGGTCTCGCTCTGCTCGCGGCGGTGACGGCGCTGCTGCACGATGCGGGTGGCGGCCACGGCCGTGGCGAGCAGGATGATCGTCAGCGCCGTGCCGACCACGTCGGAGGCGCGGGTGGAGGGCCGTACGACGGGCCGCTCGTCGGCGGGCAGGCCTAACTCCTCGGCGAACGGGTTGGGCCACAGCAGGTCGATCCGGAAGTC
Source organism: Nonomuraea sp. NPDC049725 (assembly GCF_040674795.1). Taxonomy (NCBI): domain Bacteria; kingdom Bacillati; phylum Actinomycetota; class Actinomycetes; order Streptosporangiales; family Streptosporangiaceae; genus Nonomuraea; species Nonomuraea sp. NPDC049725. The sequence continues at coordinate 164,695 of NZ_JBFANJ010000003.1, forward strand.
CTCCGGGTCGGCCGACGGCTTGTCGCCCACCGGCTCCTGCCGGGAGTCGATCAGGTGCGGCTGGTTGTCCGGCGGCACGACCGTGTCGCCCGGCGGCGTGGTGACGACCTCGGCGGGCACGGCCGTGGTGTCCTCGCGCCGCCCGCGCTCGTCGGCGGGCCGGTCGTCCTCGCCGTCGTCGGGGCCGGTCGTCGTCGGCGTCGGCGTGGTGAGGCCGCCGAGCACGCCGTCCTCGTCGCAGCCCACCACCGGCAGGCACACCTCGTCGAGCGGCTCCGGCAGCAGCTCGGTGACCTTCGGGTCGGGCGGCTCGGGCGGCTCGACGGGGCCCGGGGGGTCGGGCGTGGCGGCGGGCTTGCCGGACGGCTTGCCGGAGGCGCGCGGCCGGCCGGTGGGGACCGCCTCGCCGACCGTGCCGAGCACCGTGTCGGTGGTCTTGTCGAGCCCGTCGGTCACCGGATTGGTGAGCCCGCCGGTGAGCTGGTCGACGGTGCCGGTGACCGCCTCGACGACGCCGCACAGGCTGTCGGTCACCCCGGAGAGCAGTCCGCCGCCGCGCTCGCAGTCGGCGGCCTGGGCGGGTGGCGCCGCGACCGGCACGGCCGCCAGCGCCATCGCCAGCACCCCGGCCGAGATGGCGCTCCTGCTCCCCATTCGTCCCCTCCCGAATCGCTCCCGGAGGAAATCTTTATGGACATCGGCCATCAGACGCAGGTGTTTTCCCGTTAATGTTGCGATTCGGTATCGACTAGTGATACGCGAGTTGAGCTCTCGTTCGCCGTCAATCGGGTGACGACACGTCATCCAGGGCCTCTCGGATCTCGATCGGCAGCACCACGTCCTCGGCCGGGAGGGTGCTCCTGAGCTGCGCCAGCGTGCGGGCGCCGACGATCGCCGAGGCCACCCCGGGCTGGTCGCGCACCCAGGACAGCGCGACGGCCAAGGGCGAGACCCCCAGCCCGTCGGCCGCGGTCATGACCGATTCCACCACCCGGCGGCTGCGTTCGTCGAGATACGGGCGGACGAAATCCGCGAAATGCGGCGTGGCGGCCCGTGAATCGGCCGGGATGCCCGTCCGGTACTTGCCCGTCAGCACGCCCCGGCCGAGCGGCGACCAGGCCAGCACGCCCACCCCGCAGTGCTGGGCGGCGGGCAGCAGCTCGCGCTCGGGGTCGCGGGCCAGCAGCGAGTATTCGGCCTGCACGGCGGTGATCGGCACCCGCCCCGGGGTCGCGCGCTGCGTCACGGCCGCCGCGGCGAGCTGCCAGCCGGTGTAGTCGCACACGCCCGCGTAGACGGCCCGCCCCGAGGAGACGATCGCGTCGACCGCGGCCAGCGTCTCCTCCAGCGGCACCTCGGCGTCGTAGGTGTGCAGCTGCCACAGGTCCACGTAGTCGAGCCCGAGCCGGCCGAGCGAGTCGTCGACGGCGGCGATCAGGTGACGCCGGGAGGCGTCGCGCGGCCGGCGGCCCAGCGGGGTCACCACGGCCTTGGTCGAGATCACCAGCTCGGCCCGCGGCACCGAGTCGCGCAGCATCCGGCCCAGCAGCCGCTCGGCGTCGCCGCCGGTGTAGACGTCGGCGGTGTCGACCAGCGTGCCGCCCGCGTCCATGAACGTGCGCAGCTGGGCCACGGCGTCGTCCGCGTCGGTGTCACGCCCCCACGTCATCGTGCCGAGGCCCATCCGGGACACCGACAGGCCGCTGTGGCCGACATAGCGCTGCTCCATGATCCCGCCAGGTTACCGCTCGGGTGGGTGAAACGCCGTGATAGACGCCTGCGACACTTGGGTCGTGACGACGCTGCTTCTGGCCCGCCACGGGCTCACCGACCTGACGGGGCCGATCCTGGCGGGCCGCACCCCGGGGGTGCACCTCAGCGACGCGGGCCGGGCGCAGGCCGCCGCGCTGGCCGGGCGCGTCGCCTCCGTGCGGCTCGACGCGATCGTCTCCAGCCCGCTGGAGCGGTGCGTGGAGACGGCCGAGGCGGTGGCCGGGGGTCGCGACATGAAGGTGCTGACGGACGAGCGGCTGATCGAGTGCGACTACGGCGCCTGGACCGGGCGCGCGCTCAAGGAGCTGGCGAAGGAGCCGCTCTGGCCGGTCGTCCAGGCCCACCCGAGCGCGGCCGAGTTCCCCGGCGGCGAGTCGCTCGCGGCGATGCAGGCGCGGGCCGTGGCGGCGGTCCGGGAGTGGAATAGACGCCTGGGGGAGAAGGCTGTCTACCTGGCGTGCAGCCACGGAGACGTGATCAAGGCGATCGTGGCCGACGCTCTGGGGCTCCACCTCGATCACTTTCAGCGGATAACTGCTGATCCGGCGGCTCTCACCGTGATTCGCTATGCCCCCTTGCGTCCCTTTGTTCTCAGAGTTAACGATATGGGGGAATTGCGGTTGCCCGAGGATTCGGAGGAGAAAGACGGGGGAGAAAACTCCACCGGGAGCGATGCCGCCGTCGGCGGCGGGCCCGGGACCACGTAAGGTCAGGCTATGCCGGTCTTCGACTACGACCCACCGGAGAGGTTCGTGGCTGGCGCCCTCGGGCGGCCGGGCGCACGAGCCTTCTTTCTGCAGGCCAGGGCCGAGGGTAGACTGACCACCGTGGCGCTGGAGAAGCTGCAGGTCGCCGCGCTCGCCGACAGGCTCGACGAGATGCTCGACGAGGTCCTGCGGCTCAGCGGCGGCACCGCCCGGGTGCCGGCCATCGCCCCCGCCGACCTGGCCGACGACGGCCCCCTCGACGTCCCGGTGTCGGAGGAGTTCCGGGTCGGCACGATGGCGCTGTCCTGGGACGAGGAGAGCTCCCAGGTCGTCATCGAGGCCCAGGAGGTCGTCGACGAGGACGACCTCGACGCGCCCGAGCCCGCGGTGCTGCGGGTGCGCATCAGCGCCGGGGCCGCCCGCGCCTTCACCCAGCGGGCGCTCAAGATCGTGTCGGCGGGACGCCCGCCGTGCCCGCTCTGCGGGCAGCCGCTCGACGCCACGGGTCACGTGTGCGTACGTCTCAACGGCTACCGCGGAGGTGAGGCGGCTTCATGACCGCTCCGGAGAGCGAGCCGGCCGTCAGGCCCACCCCTCCCACGGCCATGAACGAGGAGGAGACGCTCAAGCTGCTCCGCGACGGCCGCCTGGAGGTGGCCGGCCGCCTCGTCGAAGCCACCAACATGACCCTCTACTGCTCGGTCACGCTCGGCTCGCGCAGCGTCGCCTGCGTCTACAAGCCGGTGCGCGGCGAGCGGCCGCTGTGGGACTTCCCCGACGGCACCCTGGCCGCCCGCGAGGTCGCGGCCTTCGAGGTCTCCCAGGCGACCGGCTGGCACGTCGTGCCGCCCACGGTCTACCGCGACGGGCCGTTCGGTCCCGGCATGTGCCAGCTCTGGATCGACACCGAGCGCGAGGTCGACCTGATGCGGCTGGTGCGCAGCCGCAACCCGGTGGTGCGGCGGATGGCGGTGTTCGACGCGATCGTCAACAACGCCGACCGCAAGGGCGGCCACCTGCTGCCGATGCCCACCGGCCACGTCTACGGCGTCGACCACGGCGTCTGCTTCGCCGTGGAGGACAAACTGCGCACCGTGCTGTGGCAGTGGCGCGGCAAGCCGCTGGCCCGCGAGGCGGTGGCGGTGCTCGCCAAGCTGGAGCGCGACCTGGAGTCCGGCTCGCTCGGCCGCCGGCTGCGCGAGCTGCTGACGCTCGCGGAGGTGGAGGCGACGTGGAAGCGGGTGCGCAAGCTCCTCGACACCGGCGTGCACCCCTCGCCCTCCGAGGGCTGGCCTGCCATCCCCTGGCCGCCCATCTAATCCCGTTTACTACGCTTTGCCGCATGTGCACGGTGATCGTGAGAACGGGCCTGCCCCTCACCCTCATGGGGGTGCGCGACGAGTTCGCCGACCGCCCCTGGGAGGGCCCCGGCGAGCACTGGCCCGACTACCCCGGCGTGGTCGGCGGACGTGACCTCAAGGCCGGCGGCACCTGGCTGGCGGTCGACCCGTCCGCCCGGCGCGCCGCCGCGCTCCTCAACGGCCGCGGCCGCGAGGCCCCCGACGCCGTCAAGGTCTCCCGCGGCGACCTGCCGCTGCGCGCCGTCGCCGCCGGTGACCTGCCCGACCTCGACCTGACCCGCTACGACCCCTTCCACCTGGTGCTCGCCGACCCCGGCCGGGCCCGCCTGTTCACCTGGGACGGCGTACGGCTCACCACCACCGTCCTGCCCGACGGCACCAGCATGATCGTCAACAGCGGCCTCGACCCCGCCAGCGAGCGCGTCACCGCGTTCCTGCCCCGGTTCGAGAGCACGGCCGACTGGCACGAGCTGATCACCGATCCGCCCTCCGCCGACCCCGCCGCGCTCATCGTCGACCACACGCTGCCCGACGGCCGCCGCTTCACCACGCTCAGTGTCACCTTGCTCACGCTCGACACCGGCGGAGTGACGTACGACTTCACCGACATGACAGCTGATCGGGACGGATAGGCTCGAAGACATGAGATCGTGGTCCGCCCCCAACATCCCCAAGCTGCCCGGTGAGAGCGTCCCGCTGCGGCTCTACGACACCGCGGCCAAGCAGGTGCGGCAGACCGACCCGGGCCCCACCGCCCGGATGTACGTGTGCGGCATCACCCCCTATGACGCCACGCACCTGGGGCACGCCAACACCTACCTCGCCTTCGACCTCGTCGGCCGCCTCTGGCGCGACGCCGGACACGAGGTGCACTACACGCAGAACGCCACCGACGTGGACGACCCGCTGCTGGAGCGGGCCGAGAGCACCGGCGTCGCCTGGCAGAGCCTGGCCGAGCGCGAGATCGAGCTGTTCCGCACCGACATGGAGGCGCTGCGCATCCTGCCGCCGCGCGAGTACGTGGGCGTCACCGAGGTCGTCGACCGGGTCGCCGATCTCATCGCCGGCCTCGGCGCCAAGGGCGTCACCTACGACCTCGACGGCGACGTCTACTTCAGCGTCGCCGACGCCCCCAAGTTCGGGCAGGTGTCCGGCTACGGCGAGGCCGAGATGCTCACGCTGTTCGCCGAGCGCGGCGGCGACCCCGAGCGGCCCGGCAAGCGCCACCCGCTCGACTGGCTGCTGTGGCGCGCCGAGCGGCCCGGCGAGCCCGCCTGGGACTCACCGCTGGGGCGGGGGCGGCCCGGCTGGCACGTCGAGTGCACCTCCATCGCCCTCGACCACCTGGGCGCCGGCTACGACGTCGCCGGGGGCGGCTCCGACCTGATCTTCCCGCATCACGAGTGCGGCGCCTCCGAGGGCCACGCGGCCACGGGGGAGTGGCCCTTCGCCCGCTTCTACACCCACGCCGGCATGGTGGGGCTCGACGGCGAGAAGATGTCGAAGTCCAAGGGCAACCTGGTGTTCGTGTCCAAGCTGCGGGCCGCGCACGACCCGATGGCGATCCGGCTCGTGCTGCTCGCCCACCACTACCGGGCCGACTGGGGATACGTGCCGGCGATGCTCGCCGAGGCCGAGGCGCGGCTGGAGCGCTGGCGCTCGGCCGTGGCGCTCGCCGCCGCCCCGCCCGCCGGTGACGTGCTCGCCGCCGTGCGCGAGCGGCTCGCCGACGACCTGGACGCTCCCGGCGCGCTCGCCGCCGTCGACGCCTGGGCGGACGAGGCGCTGGCGGGCCGGGGCACCGACCCCGGCGCCCCGGCCCTGGTCCGCGACCTCACCGATGCTCTCCTCGGCATCGCCCTCTGACGGGCGCGTCCCCGTGGTGGCGCTGACGGGCGCGCCCGTGGCGGCCGGTCAGGCGCCCGCCTCGGCGGCCATGGGGGCCGCCGGGGTGAAGCCGGCGAGCTCGGCCGAGAACCACTCGATGGTCCGCCGCAGCCCCTCCTCGGCGGGCACCTGGGCCTTCCAGCCGAGCCGCTCGGCCGCCAGCGACGTGTCCGGCCGGCGCACCCGGGGGTCGTCGGCCGGCCGGTCGATGAACTCGATCGGCGACGACGACCCGCTCAGGTCCCTGACCATCGTGGCCAGCTCCAGCATGGTCAGCTCGTCCGGGTTGCCGATGTTCACCGGCCCGGCGAAGTCGCCGGCCGCCATCGCCAGGATGCCCGACACCGTGTCGTCCACGTAGCAGATCGACCGGGTCTGCGAGCCGTCGCCGGTGATCGTGATCGGCTCGCCCATGAGCGCCTGCCGGATGAACGTCGGGATCGCCCGGCCGTCGAACGGCCGCATCCGGGGCCCGTACGTGTTGAAGATCCGCACGATGCCCGTGTCGGTGCCCCGGGCGTGCCGGTAGGCCGTGGTCAGCGACTCGGCGAAGCGCTTGGCCTCGTCGTAGACGCTGCGCGGGCCGACCGGGTTGACGTTGCCCCAGTACGTCTCGCGCTGCGGGTGCTCCAGCGGGTCGCCGTACACCTCGCTGGTGGAGGCGAGCACGAACCGCGCGCCCTTCTCCCTGGCCAGCCCGAGCGCGTGCAGGGTGCCGACGCTGCCGACGCGCAGCGTCTCGATCGGGTAGCGCAGGTAGTCGGCCGGTGAGGCGGCCGAGGCGAAGTGCAGGACCAGGTCCAGCCGGTCGGGCACGTGCACGTAGCCGGTCAGGTCGCATTCGATGATGCGGAACGACGGCCGGTCGATCAGGTGTTCCACGTTGCGTGGGCCGCCGGTGAGGAAGCTGTCCATGCAGACCACGTCCGCCCCCTCGTCCAGCAGCCGCTCGCACAGGTAGGAGCCGAGGAACCCGGCTCCTCCGGTGACCAGCGCCCTCATGACGTGACCTCCATTGCGGCGTCGACGACTTCGGATACTTCGATCTTCAGCAGCCCCGGGTCGGGCCGTTCCCCGTGCGGGTCCCCGTTGCGGCCCGCCCAGAGCGCGACGTGCCGCCAGCCGGGCGGCGGCCCCCACAGCGCGGGCGACACCGGCCCGAACAGCACCACCGACGGCACGCAGAACGCGGTAGCCAGGTGGGCGACGCCGGTGTCGCCGCACACGACCAGCCGGGCCCGGCCGACGAGGTCGACCAGGTCGGCCAGGTCGGTGCGGCCGGCCAGCATCCGTTCCGGCGGCAGCCCGGCCAGCTCGGCGACCCGCCGGGCGATGCCGACCTCGGCGGCGCTGCCGGTGACGACCACGTCGTCCAGCGCCGCCGCCACCCGGGCGAACCGCTCCGGCGGCCACCGGCGCGCCGGGTAGGCGGCGCCCGGGTGCACGATCGCCGGGCCGGTCCGGTCGGAGACGCCGAGCGTCAGGTCGTCCGGGTCGGCGGGGATGCCGTGCCATTCCAGCAGCTCGCACCAGCGCCGCACCTCGTGCAGGTCGTCGCGCCAGGCGGGGCCCGTCCCGTAGCTGATCAGCCTGCCCGGGCCGGTACGGCGCAGCGCCTCGATGCTCTGCGGGCCCTTGCCGTGCAGGTTGACCGCGATGTCGGGCCGCTCGAACGGCACCGGCCCCGGCCCCGACACGTCGAGGTGCGCGTCCACCGCCCCGATGAACGGCAGCAGCGGGCCCAGCACGGCGGGCGCGGCGAGCGTGATCCGGTGCTCCGGGAAGGCCTGGCGCAGCGCGCGCAGCGGGGGGACGGCCGTCAGCAGGTCGCCCAGTCCCAGCCCGCGCAGCACCAGCAGTTCTAGGGCCATGACGTCTCCGTGCCGGGGCAGATGACGAGCTCCCTGATCTCGCAGCCGGCCGGTTGCGACAGCGCGAACACCACGGTCCTGGCGACGTCCGCCGGGTCGTTCAGCCCGGCCTCGGGGCCCGGCTTGTACTGTTCGGGGCGGCCGTCGAAGAAGCTCGTCCGCATGCCGCCCGGCACCAGCAGTGTCACGCCGATCTCGCCGCGCATCTCCAGCGCCAGCGCCCGGGTGAAGCCGACGACGCCGAACTTCGACGCGCTGTAGGCCGAGGCGTCGCTGAGCGGCCGCAGCCCGAGCGTCGAGGCGCAGGTGACGACCCGGCCCCGCGACGCCTTCAGGTGCGGCAGCGCCGCCCGGACGACCGCGGCCGTGCCGAGCAGGTTCACCCGGATCACCCGCTCCCAGTCGTCGGCGGGCACGTCCTCCAGCCGCCCGCACGCGTCGATGCCCGCGGCGGTGACGACGGCGTCCAGGCCGCCGGCCCGCTCGGCCAGCTCCCGCACCGCCCGCTCGGCCTCGCCCCGGTCGGCCAGGTCGGCGGTCACGTGCTCGAAGCGCTGGTCGGGGTCGCGCACGTCGACGACCAGCGGACGCCAGCCCTCCTTCTCCACCGCTTCCGCCGTGGCCAGGCCGAGCCCGGACGCGCCTCCCGTGATCAATACGTTCATCGGATCTCCCTGATCAGATTCGTGGTCGACCGTCCCGGCAGCAGGCTCAGCACGACCGTTTCCGCGCCGAGCCCTGCCAGGACCTCGGATTCGGGCAGGTTCCCGCCCTCGTAGTCGCCGCCCTTCACCCACACGTCGGGGCGGAGCAGCTCGATCGCGTCCACGGGGGTGTCCTCGTCGAACACCAGCACCGCGTCCACGCAGCTCAGCGCGCGCAGCACCTCGACCCGGTCGCGGACGTCCACGACCGGCCGGGCGGGGCCCTTGAGCCTGCGCACCGACGCGTCGGAGTTGACGCAGACGACGAGCGCGTCGCCCAGCGCCCTGGCCCGCCGCAGCAGGCTCACGTGCCCGGCGTGCAGCAGGTCGAAGCAGCCCCCGGTGGCGATCAGCCGCCCGCCGGAGGCCCGGGTGAGCTCGGCCACCTCGACCGCGGTGCGCGGCCGGTCGCCCAGCTCCTGCTCCTGGACGCGGACCGCGGCGGCGCCGCCGCGCGCGACGAAGCGCGAAGCCTCGCCGACGCCGATCGTCACCGCCTCCTCCACGTCCGCGCCGGCCCGCAGGGCGAGCGCGGCGGCGCTCGCGAGCCGGTCACCGGCGCCGCACACGTCCTGGCCGGTGGCCAGCACGGGCGCCGGAATCCTGGTGAGGGAGCCGTCGCGCCGCGCCAGCGAGGCGCCGCGCGTCCCGGCTGTCACGGCGACCGCCCGGGCGTCCAGCTCGCGCAGCAGCCGCCGGGCGGCCCGGTCGGGGCCGGGGTAGGGGCCGGGGCACAGGCCGCGCGCCTCGGCCTCGCTCGGCGTGACCAGGGCGCAGCCGGCCGGGGGCCGCTCGCCCTTCGGGTGCGGGTCCCACACGACCGGCACGTCCACGCCCCGCAGCAGCTCCAGCGCCACCCGGGCGACGCCCCGGCCGTAGTCGGCGACCAGCACCGCGCCCGCCCCGGCGACCGCCTCGGCCGCCCTGGCGTGCTCGGGCGCCCGCCTGGCCCGGCCGTCGCCGGTGTCGATCCGCAGAAGCGTCTGGCCGCGCGACCTGATCCTCGTCTTGCGTACGGTGCCGCCGCGCAGCGGAAGGCGGACCAGCTCCAGCTCGTCGGCCAGCAGCCCGCACAGGCGGCGGCCGGCCGGGTCGTCGCCGATCGCGGTGATCAGCACCACGTCGGCGCCGTCGCGGGCGGCGAGCAGCGCCGCCAGGCCCGCGCCGCCGGGGCGGGCGCGCTCGGCGGCCACGTCCACCACCGGCACGGGCGCGTCGGGGCACAGGCGCTCGGTCTCGCCCTCGACGTCCACGTCGAGCAGCGTGTCCCCGATCACCACGAGCGGCCCCATCACAGCGCCTCTTCGACGGCGTCGCAGAGCATGTGGATCATCGCGAGGTGGACCTCCTGGACGGTGGCCGTGTCGTCGAACGGCACGGCGACGGTCTCGTCGCAGACGTCGGCCAGCGGGTTCGGCGCGGGCCCGGTCAGCGCCCAGGCGAGGATGCCGGCCTCCTGCGCCGCCAGCGCCGCGTTGATCACGTTCGTGCTGCCGCCGCTGGTCGACAGGCACACCAGCACGTCACCGGGCCGGCCGTGCGCCCGCACCTGGCGGGCGTACACCTCGTCGGCGCCGTAGTCGTTGACGATCGCGGTCATCGAGGAGGTGTCGGCGTGCAGCGGGATCGCCGCGTACGGCTGCCTGTCGTCCTTGAACCTGCCGACCAGCTCGGCCGTCAGGTGCTGCGCCTCGGCCGCCGACCCGCCGTTGCCGCAGGCCAGCAGCCGGCCGCCGGCGGACAGCACGCCCGCCAGCTTGCCGCCCCAGGCGCGGACCGTGACCGCGTGGCCGTCGACCCGCGCCAGGGCGGTGCGGAGCTTCTCCAGATGCGTGTCCATGGCTACCCCCCAAGAGCGGCCAGACGGCGCGGCTGGCCGTCGATGACCTGCGTGTACACGGCCTCGGTCAGCTCGGCGACCCTCGGCCAGCCGTACCGGTCGCGGGCCCGGCGGGCTCCCGCCTCGCCCAGCTCGCGGCGTCTGTCCGGGTTGTCGAGCACGTCGCGCAGCGCCCTGGCCAGGGCGCGCGGGCGGCGCGGCGGCACGAGCAGGCCCGCCCCGGCCACCGTGTCCAGGTGGCCGCCGACGGCCGAGGCCACCACCGGCACCCCGCACGCCATCGCCTCCACCGGCACCATCCCGAACGGCTCGTACCAGGGCACCGCGACGAGCACGTCGGCCGAGCGCATCAGCGCCGGCACGTCCTCACGCGGCACGCTGCCGATCACCCGCACCCGGTCGGCCAGCCCGTAGCGGCCGGCCAGGTCGCGCAGCCGCACCGCCTCCTCGTCGTCGGCCCGCCCGCCGGCGATCACCAGGTCGGCGTCCGGCAGCCTGCGCAGCGCCGCGATCACCGTGTCGACGCCCTTGCGCGGCACCAGCCGGCCGATGCTGAGCACCAGCGGCCGCCCGTCGCGCGGCGCGACCGGCCCGTCCGGGCGGAACGCGTCCACGTCCACCCCGCACGGCACCACGGTGATCCGCCGCTCGGGCACGCCCATCGCGCGCAGCTCCAGCACCTCGTCCCGGCACGTCGCCAGGATCGCGTCGGCCCGCTCGCCGATCTCACGCTCGGTCGCGATCCGGTGCGCCGGGCTGGTGTCGGCGCCGCCCTGCCAGCGCCGCTTGACCGTGCCCAGCGCGTGGAACGTCTGCACCACCGGCACCCCGTCGGCGGCCTCCAGCGCCGCCTGCCCGCTCATCCAGAAGTGCGCGTGCACCACGTCCGGCCGGCGGCGCGCCCACTGCTCGGCCAGCCGCTCGGTGAACTCCGGCATGTACGGGGGAAGCTCGTCCTTGGGCACCGGGGCGAGCGGCCCCGCCTGGACGTAGGAGACCGTGACGCCCGGCGCGAGCGGCACCGAGACGGGACGGACGGGATCGGACCGGCGGGTGTGCACGACCACCGAGTGGCCGCGCCCGGCCAGCGCCATGGCCAGCGCGGCCACGTACACGTTCTGGCCGCCCGAGTCGACGCCGCCCACGGCGGCCAGCGGATCGGCATGCTCCGAGATGAGATCGATCTTCACTGCGCCAGCTCCCTTACTGCCTTGACCACCTGCTCACTCGTCACCTCTGACAGGCACGGATGCCCGGGTACCGGGCACAGGCGCGCCCTGCTCGCGCGGCAGGGCGCCTGCTGGTCACCGAGAAGCACCACCGGCACGCCGTACGGAGCCCAGCGGGCGGCCGGGACGACGGGAGCGAACAGGCTGACGACCGGGGTGCCGACCGCGGCCGCCAGGTGCGCGGGGCCGGTGTTGCCGGCCACCAGCACCGACGCGCCCTCGATCACGGCCGCCAGCTCGGCGAACGTCGTCCTGCCGCCCAGGTCGGCGGCGACCTGGTGGGCGACGAAGGCGGTGAGCTCGCGTTCCTTGCCGGTGACGACGACGCGATGCCCGTCGTCGACCAGCTCCTTCACGGTCTGGCGGTGCCTTTCTGCGGGCCAGGACCGGGCGGGGGCGGTGGTCCCCGGGTGCACCACGACATACGCGCCTTTGCCGGCAACGCCGCCGGCGCTCAGTGCCTGCCCGATCTGGCGGCTCATATCCGGAAGTGGCCGCCGAACTGCGAGTCTGCCGTCGTCGCCGGGCGCGAGCTCGAACCCGGCGGCGCGGGCCAGTTCGAGCATCCGCTCGGCCTCCGGCACGTCCTGGCTCTCGTCCACGACGTGACGCACGTCGAGCAGCGAGCCGGGGTAGTCGTTGCTGATCGCCGAGATGCGGCGCACCCCGGCCAGCCGCAGCAGCAGGGCCAGCGGCAGCGCCGACTGGTGGAAGGACGTGAGGATCAGCGCCTCGTCGATGCCGCGCACCCGCCGGACCAGCTCGTTCACCCGGTCGGCGTCCACGGCCGGCGGGTCGTGGTCGATCCACGGGGCCCGCCACTCGATCACCCGGTCCACCCCGGGCAGCAGCTCGGCCGCCGCCCGGCCGTGCGGGCCGGCCAGCATCACCACCTCGCGGGCGCCCTCCCGGACCGCCCGCACGGCCGGTCCGGCCAGCAGCACGTCCCCGGCGTCGTCGAGCCGCGCGACCAGCACCCGGCCCCGGCCACGCCGCGGCCCGCGGCCCGCCGGCTCGCTCTCGGCGGCCGGCTGTGCCTGCGGGCGGGCCCGTGACAGCACCGCAGCGCTCATCGCCGCACCCTCCATTCCCCCCGAAGCCGGTGCGCGCAGGCGACCGGCGGGATCACGACGCTGGTGACGGCCATCCGCGCCACCTCGGCGGGCGTCCGCGGGCCGGGCGCGATCCGCGCCCACGCGAACTCCGCCGTCATCGCCGCCCACCCCGCGGCCGCCGCCCCGGCCGCCCACGCCAGCCTGCGGCTCCCGTACGCCGCCCGGGTGGCGCGCCCGGTCGCGGCCGGCGTGCGGCGGACGGCGGGGAGCGCGGCGGCGGTGGCGGCGGTGGCGGCCAGGGCGAGGGCCGTCAGGCCGAGGGCCGTGGTGACGGCGTGGCGGCGCAGGCGGCCGCGCGGGCCGCCGATCGCCGCCCGCCAGCCGCGCCCGTGCAGGCGCCGCATCAGCGCGTCGTCGGCGTTGCCCCGCTGGAAGCGCACGCTGGACCAGTAACCGTCCTGCCGCAGCGGGTGCACGGTCACGCGCGAGCCCCGCACCAGCCGGTGGCCCGCCGCGCGCACCCGCAGCGCCAGGTCCGCGTCCTCCCGGTACGCGCGCGGGAAGCGCTCGTCGAAGCCCCTCACGATCTCCAGCGCCGACAGCCGGTAGGCCATGTCGGCCGTCGGCCACTCGGCCGTCTGCAGCCCGGCGGTGTGCCGTTCGGCGTCGGTGGGCGGCCGGTCGCGGGGCAGCGGCACCACGATGCGGCCCTGGCTGCCCGCCACGTCGTCCGGCAGGTCGGCCAGGTCCTTCCAGACCGCCTCGGCCCACCCGGGCTCCGGCACCACGTCGTCGTCCAGGAACGCCACCCACGGCGTCCTGGCGAGCCGCCAGCCGGCGTTGCGGGCCGCCGCCGGCCCCCGCCCGCCCGAGCGCACGACGCGGACGTGGGACGGCAGCGCGAGCGGCGGCGAGCCGGTGCGCCGGTCGTCGGCCACGATGATCGGCAGGTCCGTCCCCAGCGCGTCGAGCGTGGCCGCCAGCGACGGCCGCCCGATCGTGGGGATCACCACGGTGATCATGATCCGAACACCTCCGCGCGCCGCACCAGGTACGGGCCGAGCGCCAGCACCTCGACGGGCGAGGAGCCGAAGCACTCAAGGGCGTCACGCGGGTCGTCCACCATGGGCCGCCCCGCCGTGTTGAGGCTCGTGTTCACCACCACCGGCAGCCCGGTCAGGCACTCGAACTCGGCCAGCACCCGCGCCATCAGCGGCTGCGCGGCGGGGGAGACCGTCTGGATGCGGGCGGTCCCGTCCACGTGCACCACGGCCGGGATGCGGTCGCGCCAGTCGGGATGCACGTCGTGCACGAACAGCATGTACGGCGAGGGCGTCGGCCCCCGCCCGAAGATCTCGCCGGCCCGCGACTCCAGCACCATCGGCGCGATCGGCCGGAACTGCTCGCGCCCCTTGACGTCGTTGAGCCGTTCGGTGTTGCGCGCGTGCCCGGGATGGGCCAGCAGCGACCGCTGCCCCAGGGCGCGCGGCCCGTACTCGGAACGCCCCTGGAACCAGGCGACGATCCGGTCGGCGGCGAGCTCGGCGGCCACGGCGGCGGCCAGGTCGGCGGGCCGCGAGTGCGGCACCCGGGCCACCTCCAGCCACGCGCCCAGCTCCTCGTCGGTGAACCCGCGCCCGAGCGCGGCGCTGGTCATCGGCGCGGCGGGTTCGCCGTACGCCTGCGCCAGGTGCAGGGCGCCGCCGAGCGCGGTGCCGGAGTCGCCGGCGGCCGGCTGCACCCACACCTCGTCGAAGGGCCCCTCGGCCAGCAGCCGGGTGTTGGCCACGCAGTTCAGCGCGACGCCCCCGGCCAGCGCGAGCCGCCGTTCGCCGGTGCGCTCGTGCAGCCAGGCGGCCAGCTCCAGCAGCACCTCCTCCAGCCGCGTCTGCACGCTGGCGGCCAGGTCGGCGTGGTCGGCGGTCCACGGCTCGCCCTTCTGCAGGGCCTTGGCGTAGCCGTTCCAGTCGACGGGCCCGGCGCGGAAGCCGCCGTCGCCGGTGGTGCAGATCAGCTCACGCAGCTCGGCCAGGTGGCGCGGCGTCCCGTATGAGGCCATCGCCATGACCTTGTACTCGTCGCTGGAGCGCATGAAGCCCAGGTGCTCGGTGACCTCCTCGTACAGCAGGCCGAGCGAGTGCGGCAGCCGCTGTGTGGCCAGCACCTCCAGCTCGCCGTCGCGGTAGCGGCCGGCCAGGTGGGAGACGTCCTCGCCGCGCCCGTCGCACACCAGCACCGCGCAGTCGCGCCACGGTGAGGCGAGCCCGGCCGAGGCGGCGTGGGCCACGTGGTGCGGCACGTACCGCACCTGCGCCGGGTCCAGCCCGGGCAGCGCCGTGGCCAGGAACAGCGGGGCGCGCACCGCGTAGCGGGTGCGCAGCTCCTCCCAGTCGCCGTCGGGCGCCTGCCGGACCAGGGCGGGGTCGTAGGAGTAGGCCACGGCGTCGACGTCCTCGGGCCCGATCCCCGCCTCGCGCAGGCACCAGGCGGCGGCCTGCTCCGGCAGCTCCCACGCGGAGAACGGCAGCGGGCGCTTGCCGTGCTTGCGGCGGCTGAACCGCTCCTCCTCCGCGGCGGCGACCACCTTGCCGTCCACCACGAGCGCGGCGGCCGGGTCGTGGAAGATCGCGTTGATGCCGAGAAATCTCATCAGTCCTCCCCCTGCGGATTGGGAGAACCGCTACCGAGAGGAGCGGCTCTCAAACATGGCCCAATCCCGGGAAATGCGGAAACGCCCTGCGCCAAAGGGTGATTGATTACTCTAAGTAGTTGTTTGCCGGACATGCGGCCGGGTAGCGGCGAGGCACGCGACGGAGGTGGGCAGTGTTCGAACAACGACGTCCCGGGGCCGTGCTCTTCGACCGTGACGGGACCCTGATCAGGGACGTCCCGTACAACGGCGACCCGGCCCGGGTGATCCCGATGCCGGGCGCGCTGGAAGCTCTCGGCAGGCTGCGGCGCGCCGACGTGCCGGTGGCGGTCGTGACCAACCAGTCGGGCGTGGCCAAGGGCCTGCTGACGGCCGACGAGATGGAGCAGGTGAACGCCCGCGTGGAGGAGCTGCTCGGGCCGTTCGACGCGTGGGCGATCTGCGTGCACGACGACGGCGACGGCTGCACCTGCCGCAAACCCGCGCCCGGCCTGGTGATCAGGGCGGCCGCGGTGCTCGACGTGAGCCCGCGCGACTGCGTCGTCGTCGGCGACATCGGCAGGGACATGGAGGCCGCCAGGGCGGCGGGCGCCCGCGGCATCATGGTGCCCACGGCGCTGACCCTCCAGGAGGAGATCGACCGGGCCGCCGAGGTGGCCGCCGACCTCATCGACGTCGCCGACCGCGTGCTGAGCGACACCGTCACCGTCGCCGCCGGCCAGGACGCCCGCCACGTGGACTGGAGCCACTGGTGAGGATCCTGCTCTGGCACGTGCACGGCTCGTGGACGACCGCGTTCGTCCGGGGCCGCCACGACTACGTCATCCCGCTCGTCCCCGGCCGTGGTCCCGACGGCCGGGGGCGGGCGGCGACCTACGACTGGCCCGCCGCCGCCCGCGAGGTGCCCTGGGACCGGCTCCGCGACGAGCCGATCGACCTGGTCGTCTACCAGCGGCCGCACGAGCCGGAGCTGGCCCGCGAATGGCTCGGCCGCGACCTGCCCGGCGTCTACGTCGAGCACAACACGCCCAAGGGCGACGTGCCCGAGACGCGGCACCCGCTGGCCGGGCGCGACGACATCCCGCTGGTGCACGTCACGTACTTCAACGAGCTGTTCTGGGACAACGGCCGGGCGCCCACCCGGGTGATCGAGCATGGCGTGCCCGACCCCGGCCACCTCTACACCGGCGAGCTGCGCCGGGCCGGCGTCGTGGTCAACGAACCCGTACGGCGCACCCGCGTCGCCGGGACCGACCTGCTGCCGCGCTTCGCCGCCGCGGCGCCGCTCGACCTGTTCGGCATGAAGGTCGACGGCCTGCCCTACGGCACGTACGAGGACCTGCCGCAGCACGCCATGCACGCCGAGCTGGCGCGGCGGCGCGTCTACCTGCACCCCTACCGCTGGACCTCGCTCGGGCTGGCGCTGATCGAGGCGATGACGCTCGGCATGCCCGTCGTGGCGCTGGCCGCCACCGAGGCCGTCGAGGCGGTGCCGCCGGAGGCGGGCGTCGTCTCCACCCGCGTGGACGTGCTCGCCGACGCCCTCAGGGGCTTCGCCGACGACCCCGAGCGGGCCGCGCAGGCGGGCAAGGCCGCCCGCGCCGCCGCCCTGTCCCGGTACGGGCTCGACAGGTTCCTGCGTGACTGGGACCAGCTGCTCGAAGAGGTATGACCCGATTTCGCCTGGGTAGGCGCGATGAGCATGACGACGACGCTCGAATGGTCACGCAGGGCAGCCTGCCTGGACCTGGACCCTGAGCTGTTCTTCCCGATCTCGCACCAGGGCCCCGGCCGCTCGCAGGTGGAACGCGCCAAGGCGATCTGCCGCGGCTGCCCCGTGCGCAGACCGTGCCTCGACTACGCGATCAGCAGCCGCCAGGCGCACGGCGTCTGGGGCGGCACCGACCCCGACCAGCGGCGGGCCCTCATCCCGAAGGCGTTGCCGCCGCCAGGAACCGCGCCCGCTCGTCCTCTTCGAGGTGGTCGCTGAACAACACCCCGTCGAGATGGTCGACCTCGTGCTGCATGACCCGGGCCAGCACCCCGAGCGCGCGCACGGTCACCGGCTTGCCGAACATGTCACGGCCGCGCGCCGTCACCATGTACGCCCGCTCCAGCGGCCACCACACGCCCGGCGCCGACAGGCACGCCTCGTCCGCCGTGATCCGGCGCTCCGACAGCTCCAGCCTCGGATTGACCAGATGGCCCTGCGCGCCGTCATAGGCGTAGACCAGCACGCGCAGCGGCACCCCG
This sequence comes from Nonomuraea sp. NPDC049725, assembly GCF_040674795.1. Taxonomy (NCBI): domain Bacteria; kingdom Bacillati; phylum Actinomycetota; class Actinomycetes; order Streptosporangiales; family Streptosporangiaceae; genus Nonomuraea; species Nonomuraea sp. NPDC049725. The sequence goes on from NZ_JBFANJ010000003.1 coordinate 182,025, forward strand.
AGCTGAGGAGCGGCCAGCCCGGCCCGGCCCTGACCGGCACGCAGCGTCGCCGTCAGGGACTTGACCAGCTTGCGCAGCTCGCGGTCGAAGTCCTTCACCGGCTCCGACACCACGCGCAGCGCCGGGTCGCCGAACATCCGGATAGGCACCGTCACCCGAAACTCCCCGATACGTCGCGTCGCACTCCCAAGGGGTTTCCCCGGCGCGAGCCCCGCCAACCACGCGGATCCGGGCTTGTGGCACCACGGTGACAGCCCCGCACGGCCCCGGCGGTAACAGTGCTTTTAGCACGGCGGTAACAGTGCCGAAACGCCCCGATCGCAGGATCGAAGACGTGATTTCACCATCGGCTCTCACCCGTGTGATGCCCCGCCCCGCCGGCGAGGTGCCCGCATGATCCTGGAGACCGCGCCCGACGCGCTGGCGGGCTTCACCGTCGGCGTCACCGCCACCCGGCGGCGCGAGGAGTTCGGCGCGCTGCTCGAACGGCGCGGCGCCCGCGTGCTGAGCGCCCCCGCGATCAGGCTCGTGCCGCTCGCCGAGGACGCCGACCTGCTCGCCGCCACCCGCCTCACCCTGGACGGACCGCTCCACGACGTGGTGATCACCACCGGGGTCGGCTTCCGCGGCTGGATGGCCGCCGCCGAGGGCTGGGGGCTCTCCGGCGACCTGGCCGAGCACCTGTCACACGCCAGGCTGCTCACCCGCGGCCCCAAGGCCAGGGGAGCCGTCCGCGCCGCCGGGCTGAACGACCACTGGACCGCGCCCGCCGAGTCCTGCGACGAGGTGAAGGACCACCTGCTCGCCCAGGACCTGCGCGGCCGCCGCATCGCGGTGCAGCAGCACGGCGAGCCCCTCACCGGCTTCGCCGACGCCCTGCGCGCCGCCGGGGCCGAGGTGATCGAGATCCCCGTCTACCGGTGGCTGCCCTACCGCGACCCGTCGCCGCTGCGCCGCCTCATCAGCCAGGCCGTCTCCGGCGCGGTCGACGCCGTCGCCTTCACCAGCGCGCCCGCCGTGCACGCCATACTCGGCGCGGCCCGGGCCGACGGGCTGGAGGAGGGGCTGCTGGCCGCGTTCGCCGGGCCCGTCGTGGCCGCTTGCGTCGGGCCCGTCACCGCCGCGCCGCTGACCGAGCGCGGCGTCCCCACGCTGCAGCCCGACCGCTCCCGGCTCGGCGCGCTGGCCCGCGCCCTGGCCAGGCACCTGCCGGAGCACGCCGTCACCCGCCTGGACGCCGGTGGGCACCGGGTGGAGATCCGCGGCCACGCGGCCGTCGTCGACGGCGAGCTCAGGCCGCTGCCGCCCGCCCCGATGGCCGTGCTCAAACGCCTGGCCGCCAAGCCCGGCCACGTCGTCTCCCGCGCCGACCTGCGCACCGTGCTGCCGGGCAGCGCCGCCAAGGAGTCGGCCGAGCACGCCGTCGAGATGGCCGTCACCCGCCTGCGCCGCGCCCTCGGCCCCGGCGGCATCGTCGAGACGGTCGTCAAACGCGGCTACCGCCTGGCCTGCGCCTACGATCCCGCCCCATGACCCGCACCCGTAAGGCAGGCCCATGACCCCCGCACCCCCGCCGACCGGCAGACCGGCGACCCCCTCGCTTCCGCTGAGCGGCAGGCCGACGCCCCCTTCGCTTCCGCTGAGCGGCAGGCCGGCGCCCCCTTCGCTCGTGCTGGCCGCGCACGGGACGCGTAGCCGGGAGGGGGAGCGGACCCTGGCGGCGCTGGCCGGGGCCGTGCGGCGGGCCCGGCCCGGCGTCCGCGTCGAGCTCGCCTACCTGGAGATCAGCTCCCCGCCGCTCCCGGCCGTGCTGGCCGCCGCGCCCGGCCCGGTCGTCGTCGTCCCGCTGCTTCTCGCCGGCGGCTACCACCTGCACGTCGACCTGCCCGCCGTCGTCGCCGCACACCGCCCCGGCGCCGTCGTGGCCGACCGGCTGGGCCCGCACGACCTGCTCACCGCCGCCCTGGCCGCCCGCCTGGCGCAGGCGGGCCTGCGCGCCGGCGACGCGGTCGTCCTCGGCGCGGCCGGCTCGTCCGACCCGGCCGGGCTCGCCGACGTCCGCGCCGCCGCCCGCCTCCTCAGCGCGCGCCTGGCGCGGCCCGTCACCGCCGCGTTCGTCTCCAGTGGCTCCCCGTCGCTGGGCGAGGCGCTCGCCCGCGCCCGCTCACCGCGCGTCGCCGTCGCCTCCTACCTGCTGGCCCCCGGGTTCTTCCACGCCCGGCTGCGCGACTCGGGCGCGGACGTGGTCAGCGCCCCGCTCGGCCCCGCCCCCGGCGTGGCCGACCTCGTCTGGCTCCGCTACGACGCCGCCGTACGCGCCCGGCCGGACGGCCCCGGCTCCCGGGCGGTCTCCCCGGCGCTCGCGTCCCGGCCGGGCACGCCGTACGCGCCGGCGACCGGCTCGATGTAGGCCCGGTGGACCCACCCGGCCGGCAGCCACCGCGGGTGCCGGCCCCGCAGCAGACGGGAGGCCGTACGGGAGGTCGTACGGATCAGGAGTCCGTGTCGCGGTCGCGGCGCCGCAGGTAGCGCTCGAACTCGGCGGCGATCGCGTCACCGCTCGCCTCCGGCAGCTCCGCCGCGTCCTTGCGCTCCTCCAGCTCCTTGACGTACTCGGCCACCTCGCTGTCCTGCGAGGCGAGCTCGTCGACGCCGTGCTCCCAGGCGCGGGCCTCCTCGTCGAGGTCGCCCAGCGGCATCGGGATCTCCAGCACGTCCTCCAGGCGGCGCAGCAGCGCCAGCGTGGCCTTCGGGTTGGGCGGCTGGGCCACGTAGTGCGGCACCGACGCCCACAGCGTGATCGCGCCCAGCCCCGCCTCGCCGAACGCGTGCTGCAGCACCCCCACGATGCCCGTCGGGCCCTCGTAGCGGCTCAGCTCCAGGTTGGTCGAGCGGGCCAGCGCCTCGTCGGTGGCCCCGCCCAGGATCGGCACCGGCCGCGTGTGGGGGGAGTCGTTGAGCAGCGCCCCCAGCATCACGGCCAGCTCCACCCCCAGCTCGCGGCAGACCTCCACGATGTCGGCGCAGAACGCGCGCCAGCGCATGTTGGGCTCGATGCCGCGCAGCAGCACCACGTCACGCTCGCTGCCCGGCGGCCGGGCGCGCAGCAGGCGGGTCGTCGGCCACACGATCGACCGCGTCAGGCCCTCGCCCATCTCCACGACGGGACGGGTGACCTGGAAGTCGTAGTAGTCGTCCGGGTCGAGCTCGGCCAGCGGCTCGGCCTTCCACGCGGACTCGAGATGGGCGATCACACCGCTCGAAGCCTCGCCCGCGTCGTTCCACCCCTCGAACGCGGCAATGAGCACCGGGTCGACGAGCTCGGGGAGCCCTTCGAGCTCGATCACGTGTCGCCTCCTGTCTCCGCCATCCCGCTAAGCCTATGCGGTGGGGGCCCGTTCATGTCACTCGGTAAGCGTGATCAGCGCCGCGTGCCCTGAGGGGCATCCCGCAGGAAAATCCGCGCGGGCACAGCCGATAGTCTTGGACCATGAGCATCTCCTCCTTCCGTGATGTGCTGTCCCAGCGCGTGGTCGTCGCCGACGGCGCCATGGGGACGATGCTGCAGGCGCAGGACCCGACGCTCGACGACTTCCAGGGCCACGAGGGCTGCAACGAGGTGCTCAACGTCACCCGGCCCGACATCGTCGCCGGCGTCCACGACGCCTACTTCGCGGTGGGCGTCGACTGCGTCGAGACCAACACCTTCGGCGCCAACCTGAGCGCGCTCGGCGAGTACGACATCGGCGCCCGCGTCTACGAATACTCCGAGGCCGGCGCCCGCATCGCGCGCGAGCGCGCCGACCACTGGTCCACGCCGGAGCACCCGCGCTTCGTGCTGGGCTCCATGGGCCCCGGCACCAAGCTCCCCACGCTGGGCCACCTGCCCTACTCGACGCTGCGCGACGCCTACCGCGACAACGCGGCCGGCCTGATCGCCGGCGGCGCCGACGCGCTCATCATCGAGACCTGCCAGGACCTGCTCCAGGTCAAGGCCGCCGTCGTGGGCGCCAAGCGGGCCATCGAGGCGGCCGGCCGCGACGTGCCGGTCATCGCCCAGGTGACGATCGAGACCAACGGCGCCATGCTGCTCGGCTCGGAGATCGGCGCCGCGCTCACCGCCATCGAGCCGCTCGGCGTCGACGTCATCGGCCTCAACTGCGCCACCGGCCCCGCCGAGATGAGCGAGCACCTGCGCTACCTGGCCCGCCACTCGCGGCTGCGGCTGTCCTGCATGCCCAACGCGGGCCTGCCGGTGCTGACCGCCGACGGCGCCTACTACCCGCTGAGCGCCGGCGAGCTCGCCGGCGCCCACGACACCTTCTCCCGCGACTACGGCCTGTCGCTCGTCGGCGGCTGCTGCGGCACCACCCCCGAGCACCTGCGCCAGGTCGTCGAGACCGTGCGCGGCCGGGACATCGCCGCCCGCCGCCCGCACCCCGAGCCCGCCGCGTCCTCCCTCTACCAGTCCGTCCCGTTCCGGCAGGACACCTCCTACCTGGCCGTGGGCGAGCGCTGCAACACCAACGGCTCCAAGGCCTTCCGCGAGGCCATGCTCGAAGGCCGCTGGGACGACTGCGTCGAGACCGCCCGCGACCAGGCCCGTGGCGGCGCGCACATGCTCGACCTGTGCGTCGACTACGTCGGCCGCGACGGCGTCGCCGACATGAAGGAGCTCGCCTTCCGGCTCGCCACCGCCTCGACCCTGCCGATCATGATCGACTCGACCGAGTCCGAGGTGATCCGCGCGGGTCTGGAGATGCTCGGCGGGCGCGCCGTCGTCAACTCCGTCAACTACGAGGACGGCACCGGCCCCGACTCCCGCTTCCAGCGCATCATGCGCCTGGTCCGCGAGCACGGCGCCGCCGTCGTCGCCCTCACCATCGACGAGGAGGGCCAGGCCCGCACCGCCGAGTGGAAGGTGCGCGTCGCCACCCGCCTGATCGAGGACCTGACCGGCAACTGGGGGATGAGGGTCGAGGACATCATCGTCGACTGCCTCACCTTCCCCATCGCCACCGGCCAGGAGGAGACCAGGCGCGACGGGCTGGAGACCATCGAGGCCATCCGCGAGCTCAAGCGCCGCTACCCAGGCGTGCAGACCACGCTCGGCCTGTCCAACATCTCCTTCGGCCTCAACCCGGCCGCCCGCATGGTGCTCAACTCGGTCTTCCTCAACGAGTGCGTCAACGCCGGGCTCGACTCCGCCATCGTCCACGCCTCCAAGATCCTGCCGATGGCGCGCATCCCCGACGAGCAGCGCCAGGTCGCCCTCGACATGGTCTACGACCGGCGCCGCGAGGGCTACGACCCGCTGCAGCGGTTCATGGACCTGTTCGAGGGCGTCGACGCCGCCGCGATGCGCGCCGGCAAGGCCGAGGAGCTGGCCGCGCTGCCCCTGTGGGAGCGGCTCAAGCGGCGCATCATCGACGGCGAGAAGAAGGGCCTGGAGGCCGACCTCGACGAGGGCCTGGCCCAGCGGCCCGCGCTGGAGATCATCAACGACGTGCTGCTCGACGGCATGAAGACGGTCGGCGAGCTGTTCGGCTCCGGCCAGATGCAGCTGCCGTTCGTGCTGCAGTCGGCCGAGGTGATGAAGAACGCCGTCGCCTACCTCGAGCCGCACATGGACCGGGTCGAGGGCGAGACCAAGGGCCGCATCGTGCTCGCCACCGTCAAGGGCGACGTGCACGACATCGGCAAGAACCTCGTCGACATCATCCTGTCCAACAACGGCTACGAGGTCGTCAACCTCGGCATCAAGCAGCCCGTCTCCGCCATCCTGGAGGCCGCCGACGAGCAGCGGGCCGACGTCATCGGCATGTCCGGCCTGCTGGTCAAGTCGACGGTCGTGATGAAGGAGAACCTGGAGGAGATGAAGTCCAGGGGCCTGTCCGACCGCTACCCGGTGCTGCTCGGCGGCGCCGCCCTCACCCGCGCCTACGTCGAGCAGGACCTGGCCGAGCTGTTCCCCGGCGAGGTCCGCTACGCCCGCGACGCCTTCGAGGGCCTGCGGCTGATGGACGCCTTCATGGCCGTCAAGCGCGGCGTCGAGGGCGCCACCCTGCCGCCGCTGCGCGAGCGCCGCGTCAAGACCGGCGCCGTCCTCGACCGCACCCCCGTCGAGGCGCTGCCCTCCCGCTCCGACGTGGCCGCCGACAACCCGGTGCCCACGCCGCCCTTCCACGGCGACCGCATCGTCAAGGGCATCCCGCTCGCCGACTACGCCTCCTTCCTCGACGAGCGTGCGCTGTTCCTCGGCCAGTGGGGTCTCAAGCCCACCCGGGGCGGCGACGGCCCCGGCTACGAGGAGCTCGTCGAGACCGAGGGGCGGCCCCGGCTGCGCATGTGGCTGGAGCGCCTGCAGACTGAGGGCCTGCTGGAGGCGGCCGTCGTCTACGGCTACTTCCCGTGCGTGAGCGACGGCGACTCCCTGATCATCCTCGACGACAAGGGCGACGAGCGCACCCGCTTCACCTTCCCGCGCCAGCGCCGCGACCGGCACCTGTGCCTGTCCGACTTCTTCCGCGGCAAGGACTCCGGCGAGGTCGACGTCGTCGGCTTCCAGATCGCCACCATGGGCGGCAAGATCTCCGAGGCCACGGCCGAGCTGTTCGCCAAGGACGCCTACCGCGACTACCTGGAGCTGCACGGCCTGTCGGTGCAGCTCACCGAGGCGCTGGCCGAATACTGGCACGCCCGGGTCCGCTCCGAGTGGCGGATCGGCGGCGACGAGTCGCTGGACGACATGCTCAAGGTCAACATCCAGGGCTGCCGCTACTCCTTCGGCTATCCCGCCTGCCCCAACCTGGAGGACCAGGTCCAGCTCTTCCAGCTGCTCGACCCGGAGCGCATCGGGGTCACGCTGTCGGAGGAGTTCCAGCTCCACCCCGAGCAGGCCACCTCCGCCCTGGTCGCCCACCACCCGGAGGCCAAGTACTTCAACGTCTGACGGAAGCGGGCGGCCGCGCCCTGCCCGGCCGCCCCGCCCGTCCCGCCCCGCCCGATCCGCCCCGCCCCGAAGCCGTCCGGCGCTCTGCCGGCGTCCTCCGGGGCGGGTCGGTTTCCGCTGGTACGGGGCCCGTACGACATCTGGGGATATGCCGTCGGATGGGCGATATGCCGCCCCCCTTGGGGCGGGACCGCCTACGGTGGAAGGCGTTGTGAAGCGGCGGCGACGCCGCCTTTTCGTTGGAACGGGGGATGTGTGGAAGCGGTCTTCTTCGACATGGACGGTCTGCTCGTCGACACCGAGAAGGTGTGGCTGGAGATCGAGACCGGCGTGATGGCGCGGCTCGGCGGCGAGTGGTCGCCGGAGCACCAGACGCACCTCGTCGGCGGTTCCATGGAGCGCACCGTGGAGTACATGCTGGCCGTGTCCGGCTCGGACGCCTCCGAGGCGACCGTGCGCGAGTGGATGGTCAGCGGGATGGTCACGACGCTGAACGGCGGCGTCGAGGTCATGCCGGGCGCCTCCGAGCTGCTCGACGCGCTGCGGGACGAGGGCGTGCCGGTGGCGCTGGTGACCTCGTCGCTGCGGGAGATCGCGGACGCGGTGCTGAAGGCCGTGGGCCGCGACCGGTTCGACGCGATCGTGACGGCCGACGACGTGACCCGCACCAAGCCCGACCCGGAGCCGTACCTGGCGGCCGCCCGCCTGCTCGGGGTGGAGCCGGTGCGCTGCGTGGTGCTGGAGGACTCGCCCAACGGCGTCGCCGCCGGCACGGCCGCCGGGTGCGCGGTGGTCGCGGTGCCCAGCCTGCTGCCCATCGACCCGGCGCCGGGCCGCCTGGTCGTCTCCTCCCTGACCGAAGTCACCCCCGCCGACCTGCGCGCCCTCATCCCCGCCTGACCCCGCTCCCGTCCTCCTGAGGGCCGCACAACGCCGTACGAGGCCGCGCCCGTACGGCGAGACGCCCGATAAGCCCCACACCGCCGAGAAGCCCGGACCCTCATCCGGAAGGCGTCCCGCCGGACGCCTTCCGCGACGGCCACCCCGCGTGAACGGCCACCCCGCGTGAACGGCCACCCGGCGTGAACGGCCACCCCGCGTGAACGGCCACCCCGCGTGAACGGCCACCCCGCGTGAACGGCCACCCCGTATGAACGGCCACCTCCGCCTGCGGAGGCCCCGCCCGCCGGCAGACGGCGCCTCCCGGGAAGGGCCGCCGCGAGGCGCGCCCTCCACGGGTCGTCTCGCGGGGTGCTCCCGCGAGGTGGCGCTCTGGTCCGGTGGCACCCCGCGGGAAGAGGCACCCACGGGCGCCCGGCCCGAAAGGGGTGGGCTGGCGGGATCGGGGCGGTTGGGTGACGATAGGGGGCCGGTCCCGGACGGGCGGGTGGTTCGTCCCCTAAGGGTCGGGTGGTTCTCGGGGAGGAGGAACACGCGCCATATCGCGTGCCAGGATGGAGAGGTAACCGACGACGGAGGTGGCCCCGAATGCCTTTCGAAACGATCGCATGGTTCCCGCTCTGCACCGGGCTGACCCTCGCCGGGCTGTTCCTGAGCTTCTTGGCGTTCCGGCGGCGCGGCGCGGCGTCGGGCATGCGGACGGCGGCGTGGGCGCTGCTGCCGCTGGCCGCCTATCTGACCGGGGCGCTCCAGGCGTTGTGGACGATCGGCACGACGGTCGTGGGGTTCGTGACGAGCCTGGTGTTCAATCCGATGGTGTGGGCGGGCGTGGCGGTGGCCGGGCTGTCGGTGGTGCTGTTCGTGGCGTCGGGTGTGATGCGCGGACGCAAGCTGAAGGGCGCGGGGCGCGGCAAGGCGGAGAAGGTTCCCGCAGCTCAGGCGCCCGCGGCGGCCGGGAAGGCGCCTCAGGCGGCGCCCGCGAAGCCGGCGGTGGAGCAGAAGAAGGCCGCCAAGGGCGATGACGACTTCTCCGACATCGAGGACCTGTTGCGACGCCGGGGCATCAGCTGAGCGGTTCCCGTGTCACAGTTCCGAGACGCAACCGGGACGGGGTCTTGACATTCTCGTCAAGATCAATACGAATGAGTTTCGCGTGAATCACAGTTGAGCCACACTGCGGTCCTAGGGACTAGTCAGCGCAGCTCAGGGCATAGATCCTGCCTCCTGAGGTCGCGACGAGCGGTCTGTATTGCGAACGAGCAGACAACGTCGTCTGAAAATCAGGGGGCTATCCGGCATGACCGCACCGCTTGACGTTTCCGGCTCCGCCTCGGAGGCGCGCCCGGAGTCCGTGCTCGAGGGAGCGGGCAAGGCCGTCCAGGGGCGTTCCCTGAGCCGGATCGCCTGGATGCGGCTGCGCCGTGACAAGGTGGCGCTGGCCGGCGGGATCACCGTGATCCTGCTCGTCCTGGTCGCGATCTTCTCCTCGCCCATCATCAGCCTGCTCGGCCATCCGCCCCTGGAGTTCCACCAGGACCAGATCGACCAGAGCACGCTGCTGCCCAAGGGCGACTTCGGCGGCATGAGCGGCGAATACCTGCTCGGCGTCGAGCCGGTCAACGGCCGTGACATCTTCAGCCGCATCGTCGCCGGCGCCTGGATCTCGCTGCTCATCGGCATCCTGGCCACGCTGGTGTCGGTCGTCATCGGCACGGTCATGGGCGTGATCGCCGGCTACTTCGGCGGCTGGGCCGACCAGATCATCGGCCGCCTGATGGACGTCTTCCTCGCCTTCCCGCTGCTGGTGTTCGCCATCGCGCTGGCCGGCGTCATCCCCGACAAGGGGTTCGGGCTGGAGGGCAACGGGCTGCGCATCGCGATGCTCGTGTTCATCATCGGGTTCTTCAGCTGGCCGAGCATCGGCCGCATCGTCCGGGGCCAGACGCTGTCGCTGCGCGAGCGCGAGTTCGTCGACGCGGCACGGAGCCTGGGCGCGCGCAACGGCTACATCCTGTTCCGCGAGATCCTCCCCAACCTGATGGCGCCGATCCTGGTCTACGCGACGCTGCTGATCCCGACGAACATCCTGTTCGAGGCGGCGCTGTCGTTCCTGGGCGTCGGCATCAACCCGCCGACCCCCACCTGGGGCGGCATGCTCTCGGAGGCGGTGCGCTTCTACACGCTGCCGCACTTCGTGCTCTTCCCCGGCTTGGCGATCTTCATCACTGTCCTGGCGTTCAACCTGTTCGGCGACGGCCTTCGGGACGCCTTCGACCCGCGGGCGCACTGACCCTTCGCCCTGCTCCATCCCCATCTCCACTAACAAGGGGTAGTCAATGAGAAGGAAATCCGCACTGGCAGCGGCCGCGACAGCGACGCTGGCCCTGGTGCTCTCCGCCTGTGGCGGCGGAGGGGGCGGCAGCAATTCCCAGCAGCCCGCCCAGTCGGCGTCCGGCGCTGCCGCGCAACCCGCGTTCAACGCCGCGCTCACCGAGGTGTTCAACCCTTCCACCAAGAAGGGCGGCACTCTGAAAGTCGCGAACTATGCAGACTGGGACAGCCTGGACCCCGCTGACACCTACTACGGCTACTCGTTCAACTTCGGCCGGTACTACTGGCGGACGCTGACGACGTACAAGACGGGCCCCGGCAAGGACAGCAACACGGTCGTCCCGGACCTGGCCGAGGCGCTGGGCGAGCCGAGCGACGAGGGCAAGACCTGGACGTACAAGATCAAGAGTGGTCTGAAGTTCGAGGACGGCACTCCGATCACGGCCAAGGACGTCGCCTACGCGGTGGCGCGGTCGTACGACAAGGAGACCTTCCCGCACGGCCCGTCCTACCTCAACGAGCTGCTCGACTGGCCGAAGGACTTCAAGGGCGTCTACAAGACCCCGGACGCCGACTACAGCTCGGCCGTCGAGGCGACCGACGACTCCACCGTCGTCTTCCACCTGAAGGAGCCGTTCGCCTCCTTCGACTACATCGTGCAGATGCCGATGACCGCCCCGGTGCCCAAGGACAAGGACACCGGCGCGAAGTACAAGGAGCACGTGATCTCCTCCGGCCCGTACAAGTTCGAGACGAACGAGGCCGGCAAGCGCTTCAGCCTGGTCCGTAACGAGAACTGGGACGCGGCGACCGACCCGAACCGCCCGGCGCTGCCGGACAAGATCGAGGTCCAGCTCAACGTCAACGCCGACGACGTGGACAACCAGCTCATCTCCGGTGACATCCACCTCGACGTCCAGGGCACCGGCATGCAGCCGGCCGCTCTCGGCAAGGTGCTGCCCGACCCGGCGCTGAAGGCCCGCACGGACAACCCGACGATCCCGAGGCTCTGGTTCGTCTCGGTGATCCCGGAGACCCCGCCGCTGGACAACATCGAGTGCCGCAAGGCCGTCATGTGGGCCGCCGACCGCGTCGCCAACCAGACCGCCTTCGGCGGCGAGGTCGCCGGCGGCGAGATCGCCACGAACGTGATGCCGCCGCCCATCGTCGGCCAGGAGAAGTTCGACCTGTACGCGACGCCGGAGAACAAGGGCGACGTCGAGAAGGCCAAGGCCGCGCTGACCGCCTGCGGCCAGCCGAACGGCTTCTCCACCACGATGACCTTCCGTGCCGACCGTCCGCGCGAGAAGGCGCTGGCCGAGTCGATGCAGCAGGCGCTGGCCCGGGTCGGCATCAAGCTGACGCTCAAGGGCTTCCCCGGCTCCAGCTACTTCTCGGACTACGCCGGCAACGTCAACTACGTCAAGAAGAACGGCGTCGGCCTCGCCGCCCACGGCTGGGGCTCCGACTGGCCTGACGGCTACGGCTTCATGCAGGCCATCGTCGACAGCCGCACCATCCGCCCCGCGGGCAACTACAACCTGAGCGTCAAGAGCGACAAGGTCGACGGCCTGATCGACCAGGCCAAGGTCGAGCTCGACGAGACCAAGCGCAACAAGCTGTGGGTCGACGTCGACAAGGCCGTCATGGAGGACGCCTCCATCCTCCCGGTGGTGTGGGCCAAGTCGCTGCTGCTGCGCGGCCAGGGCGTGACCAACCTCGCCTACAACGAAGGCCAGAGCCAGTACGACTACGCCCTGCTCGGCGTGGAGTGACCAGGCGGGCTTCGGGGAACTAGCGAAGGCAGGTGAAGGCAGGGATGGCCTGCCCGGCGACGGGCAGGCCATCCGGCCGGCAGCGGTGCTCACATACATCATCAGACGACTCATCGGCGCCATCGCCATGCTGATCGTCATCAGCATGGTCACCTTCGGCATCTTCTTCGTGGTGCCGCAGTGGGCCGGATCCAGTCCCGAGGCGATGGCCTCCCGGTACGTCGGCCGCGCGGCCACACCGGAGACGGTGCACCTGGTGGCGCAGAAGCTCGGCTTCTACGACCCGGTCATCGTCCAGTACGGCCGGTTCGCCAAGGGCATTGTCGCCGGTGCCGAGTACGACTACGGCGCCGGGGTCGAGCAGTGCCCCGCGCCCTGTTTCGGCTACTCCTTCATCTCCGGCCAGCCCGTGTGGCCGGACCTGCTGGACCGGATGCCGGTGACGTTCTCGCTGGCCATCGGCGCGGCCCTGCTCTGGGTGCTGGGCGGCGTGTCCGTGGGCGTCATCTCCGCGTTGCGGCGCGGCACCTTCTTCGACCGGTTGTCGATGGGCACCGCGCTGGCCGGGGTGTCGTTGCCGATCTTCTTCACCGGCATGCTCTCGCTGGTCGTCTTCAGCTACGGGCTGGGCTGGACACCACCGGGCGGCTCGTGGACGGACTTCACCGAGAATCCGGCGCAGTGGGCCTTCAACCTGCTGCTTCCCTGGATCACGCTGGCGTTCCTGTTCGCGGCCACCTACGCCCGGCTCACCCGCGCCGGCATGCTGGAGACCATGGGCGAGGACTACGTGCGCACCGCCAGGGCCAAGGGCCTGAGCGAACGCGACGTCGTCGTCAAACACGGCCTGCGGGCCGCGCTGACGCCGATCCTCACCCTCTTCGGCATCGACTTCGGCCTCCTCATCGGCGGCGCGGTCCTCACCGAGACCACCTATACTCTGCCCGGGCTCGGCCAGTTCGCCATCCTGGCCATCCGCAACCAGGACCTCCCGCAGGTGATGGGCGTGGTGTTGTTCGCCGCCTGCTTCGTCGTGGTCGCGAGTCTGATCGTCGACCTGCTCTACGCCTGGGTCGACCCGAGGGTGAGGTTGTCGTGAGCTTCCTGGACGTCAAGGATCTCAAGATCCATTTCCCGACCGACGACGGCGTCGTCAAGTCCGTCGACGGGCTCACCTTCGGCCTGGAGCGCGGCCAGACGCTCGGCATCGTGGGCGAGTCCGGCTCCGGCAAGAGCGTGACCAGCCTCGGCATCCTCGGCCTGCACAAGGGCGGCCGGGCCAAGATCTCCGGCGAGATCTGGCTCGACGGCGAGGAGCTCGTCTCGGCCCCCGCCGAGCAGGTGCGCGGGCTGCGCGGCAAGAAGATGGCGATGATCTTCCAGGATCCGCTGTCGTCCATGCACCCCTACTACACGGTCGGCCACCAGATCATCGAGGCGTACCGGATCCACAACGCCGTCAGCAAGCAGGTCGCGCGCAAGCACGCCGTCGACCTGCTCGGCCGCGTCGGCATCCCGGAGCCCGGCAAGCGCGTCGACAGCTACCCGCACGAGTTCTCCGGCGGCATGCGCCAGCGCGCGATGATCGCCATGGCGCTGTCGTGCGACCCCGAGCTGCTCATCGCCGACGAGCCGACCACCGCGCTCGACGTCACCGTGCAGGCCCAGATCCTCGACCTGATGCGTGACCTGCAGCGCGAGTTCAACTCCGCGCTCATCATCATCACCCACGACCTCGGCGTCGTGGCGGAGCTGGCCGACGACATCCTCGTCATGTACGGCGGCAAGTGCGTCGAGTACGGCAAGACCGACGAGATCTTCTACAACCCCGAGCACCCCTACACCTGGGGGCTGCTGGGCTCGATGCCCCGCCTCGACCGGGAGCCCACCGAGCGGCTGCTGCCCATCAAGGGCTCGCCGCCGTCCCTCATCAACGTGCCGCCCGGGTGCGCCTTCCACCCGCGCTGCCCGTACGCCGACCGCACCGAGGGGCGGGCGTCCACCGAGGTGCCGGACCTGGCGCCGACCGAGCGCGGCCACCTGGTGCGCTGTCACATGCCCAGGACGGAGCGGCGGTCGCTGTGGGAGAACGAGATCAAGCCAGTGCTGGAGACCCAGTGAGCGAGAACGAGCCGCTTCTGTCCGTCAGGAACGTGGAGAAGCACTTCCCCGTCACCGCGGGCCTGTTCAAGAAGCAGGTCGCCGCCGTCAAGGCGGTCGACGGCATCAGCTTCGACGTGTTCAAGGGCGAGACGCTCGGCCTGGTGGGGGAGTCCGGCTGCGGCAAGTCGACCACCGGCAGGCTCGTCACGCGCCTGCTGGAGCCGACCGGCGGCTCGGTCGAGTTCGAGGGCCGCGACATCACCCACCTGAGCCAGGGCAAGCTGCGCCCGCTGCGCCGCGACATGCAGATGATCTTCCAGGATCCCTACTCGTCGCTGAACCCCCGCCACACGGTCGGCGCGATCGTCGGCGCCCCGTTCCGCATCCAGGGCGTCCGCACCGAGAACGGCGTCAAGAAGGCGGTCCAGGACATCCTGGCGCTGGTCGGGCTCAACCCCGAGCACTACAACCGCTACCCGCACGAGTTCTCCGGCGGCCAGCGCCAGCGCATCGGCATCGCCCGCACGCTCGCGCTCAAGCCGAAGCTCATCATCGCCGACGAGCCCGTCTCGGCGCTGGACGTGTCGATCCAGGCCCAGGTCGTCAACCTGCTGGAAGACCTGCAGAAGGAGCTCGACCTCACCTACGTGGTGATCGCGCACGACCTGTCGGTGGTGCGCCACATCAGTGACCGGGTCGCGGTCATGTACCTGGGCAAGATCGTGGAGATCGCCGATCGCAAGCGCCTCTACAGCTCGCCCATGCACCCCTACACCAACGCGCTGCTGTCGGCGGTGCCGGTGCCCGACCCGAAGGCGCGCAAGGAGCGCGAGCGCATCCGGCTCAAGGGCGACGTGCCCAGCCCGCTCAACCCGCCGCCCGCCTGCCGCTTCCACACCCGCTGCTGGAAGGCGCAGGAGATCTGCAAGACCGTGGAGCCGCCGCTGGAGACGCTGGCGAGCGGCCACAGCGTCGCCTGCCACTTCCCGGAGAACGCCCCGGTCGCCGCCGCCACGGCCGGCGAGGCGGGCAAGGACTGACGCGCCGCGCCCTGTCCCGGCCCGCGGGTCAGGACAGGGCGCCCGGCGTGATCAGGCCCGTCTCGTACGCGAGCACGACGGCCTGCACCCGGTCGCGCAGCCCGAGCTTCGTCAGCACGTTGCCGACGTGCGTCTTGACCGTGGTCTCGCTCACCACGAGCTTGGCGGCGATCTCCGCGTTGGACATGCCCTTGGCGATCAGCCGCAGCACCTCCAGCTCCCGCTCGGTCAGCCGGTCGAGCCGGGCCGGGGTGGCCTGCTCGTAGGCCGGGGGCAGCCGGGCGGCGAAGCGGTCGAGCAGCCGCCGGGTCACGCTCGGCGCCACGATCGCGTCGCCCGCCGCCACCACCCGGATCGCCTGCACCAGCTCGTCCGGCGGCACGTCCTTCAGCAGGAACCCCGACGCGCCCGAGCGCAGCGCCTCCACGATGTACTCGTCGAGGTCGAAGGTGGTCAGCACGAGCACCTTCGGCACGTGCGCCGCCGGCGCCGCCTCGCGCACGATCCGGCGGGTCGCCTCGATCCCGTCGACACCCGGCATGCGGATGTCCATCAGCACCACGTCGGGCAGCAGCGCCCGGGTCTGCTCCTGCGCGCCGGTGCCGTCGCCCGCCTGGCCCACGACCGTGATGTCGGGCTCGGCCTCGAGAATCAGGCGGAAACCGGTGCGCAGCAGCGGCTGGTCGTCGACCAGCAGGACTCTGATCGTCATCGCTCGTCCTTCAACGGGAACCTCGCCCGCACCTCGAAACCGCCCCCCGACTTCGGGCCCACGTCAATGATCCCACCATAGAGGGCCACGCGTTCGCGAATGCCCACCAGCCCGTGCCCGGGCGGCCGGGCCGCGGCCGCCGCGCCCAGGCCGTCGTCCTCGACCCGTACGTCCAGCTCGCCCGGCGCGTGGCGGACCGTCACCTCGGCCCGGGCGCCCGCGCCCGCGTGCCGCAGGCTGTTGGTCAGCCCCTCCTGGACCAGCCGGTAGGCGGCCAGGTCGACGCCCGCCGGGAGCGGCCGACCGGCCTCGCCGTGCACCGACAGGCCGGTGTCGAGACCGGCCTCGCGCATCTGCTCGACCAGCGCGGGCAGGTCGCGCAGGCCCGGCTGCGGCCCCAGCTCGGCCCGCGTGCCGGCGCGCAGCACGCCCACCAGGTCGCGCATCTCGGACATCGCGACGCGGCCGGTGTTCTCGATCGCCGACAGCGCCTCGCGGGCCAGCTCCGGATCGGAGGCCAGCACCTTGCGGGCGGCGGCCGCCTGCACCGTCATCACGCTCACGTGGTGGGCGACCACGTCGTGCAGCTCGCGGGCGATCCGGGAGCGCTCCTCGGCCCGCGCCGCCCGGGTGTCGGCCGCGTGCGCGCGCTCCAGCCGGGCCGCGCGGTCCTTCAGCTCGGCCAGGTAGGCGCGGCGCAGCCGCAGGCTCCGCCCGGCCCCCCACAGCGCGACCAGCACCACGATCACCACCAGGTGGTCGCTCCAGCGGGCCGGCGTCACCGGCCCGGCCGACGCCCCCACCGTGTAGACGGCCAGCGACAGCGTCAGCGCGCACAGCGCCGCCGCCAGCCCCCGGTGGGCCGCCACCGAGTAGAGCAGCACCAGCCCGGCGGGCGCGGCCGGCCCGAACCCGTAGCCGAGCGCGGCCAGCAGCGTCTGGGGCACCAGGCTCGCGCACAGGCCCGCCAGCGGCCACGACCTGCGCACGGCCACCGGCGCCGACATGAGCAGCACCAGCACCACGCCGAACGCGTCGGGCGCGCGGGTCCACTCGGCGCGCGCGGCGCTCTGGAGCAGGAACAGCGGCACCGAACCCACGGCCACGAGCAGGGCCAGGACCGAGTCATGGAACGTCATTCGGCCGGTGCGCACCGCTTCACTGTAGGCCCAGGTGAGAGCCCGGAACCTCCTCCCCAAGAAGGATCCCGGGCGAGGAGGAGGGGACTACAGCTCGTCGCTGGCCGCCCGCCGGTTGCTCCGGACGGTGTCGCCGGGCTGGCGGTCGGGCACCGGCGGGGGGGTGCCGCCGAACTCCGGGCACAGCGCCTGGTGGTCGCACCAGTCGCACAGCCGGCTCGGCCGCGACCGCCACTCGCCGGTCTCCAGCGCCCGCTCGATCGCCGCCCACAGCGCCCGCACCTTGCGCTCGGTCGCCAGCAGGTCGGCCTCGTCGGGCGCGTAACGCAGCACCTCGCCCCGGCCGCCCAGGTAGACGAGCTGCAGCAGCCGGGGCACCTCGCCGCGCAGCCGCCACAGCACCAGCGCGTAGAACTTCATCTGGAACAGCGCCCTGGCCTCCCACTCCGGCCCCGGCGCGCTGCCCGTCTTGTAGTCGACCACCCGGACCTCGCCGGTGGGCGCCACGTCGAGCCGGTCGACGTAGCCCCGCAGCATCAGCCCGCCGTCGAGCACCGCCTGCACGTAGAGCTCGCGCTCGGCGGGCTCCAGCCGGGTGGGGTCCTCCAGCGTGAAGTAGCGCTCCAGCATCGCCCGCGCCTGCGCCAGCCACTCGGCCCGCTCGGCGTCGTCGGCGAACATCTCGCCGTAGAGCGGCTCCTCGGCCAGCAGGCGCTCCCACTGCGGCTCCAGCAGCTCCAGCGCCGCCTGCACCGACCGGCGCGGCGCCGGCAGGTCGTAGAGCCGCTCCAGCACCGCGTGGACCACGGTGCCGCGCACCGCGGCCTGCGACGGCTTCTCCGGAAGCTGGTCGATCACCCGGAACCGGTAGAGCAGCGGGCAGGTCATGAAGTCGCCCGCCCGGGACGGGGAGAGGGCTCCGATGATCACCGGCTCGGTCAGCGTCATGCACCGCACTCTAGGTCACCGGCCCGACATAATACGGCGGCGAGTCCTGGATCACGTGGTCCGGCGCGTAGCATCAAGGGCAGCGGCGGCATCCGGTGATGCGGCCGGTGACGCGGCCGAAGATGCGGCCGGTGGCGGCGTGGACGGCGAGGAGTGCGGTGAGCGAGCAGAGCCCGCGGCAGGAGTTCTCGGGCATCCGGATGGGGAAGCCCTTCGGGATCCCGGTTTACGTGTCGTGGACGTGGTTCATCGTCGCGGCCTTCATCACCTGGCTGTTCGGCGATACCGTGCGCGACATGCTGCCGCACCTGTCCGGCGGCGCCGCCTACGCGGTCGCGTTCGTCTTCGCGGTGCTCCTGTACGTGTCGGTCCTGCTGCACGAGCTGGCCCACAGCGTGCTGGCCAAGGCCTACGGGCTGCCGGTGCGCCGCATCACCCTCTACCTGCTGGGCGGCGTGTCGGAGATCGAGAAGGAGCCGCCCACGCCGGGCAAGGAGTTCATGGTCGCGGCGGCGGGCCCGGTGCTGTCGCTGGGCCTGGCGGGGATCGGCTACGCCGCCGACGAGTTCCTGATCAACGGCGGGGGCATCCCGGAGGTGCTGATCTGGCAGCTGTGGGTGTCCAACCTCATCGTGGGCGTGTTCAACCTGCTGCCCGGCCTGCCGCTCGACGGCGGGCGGCTGCTGCGCGCCGGCGTGTGGAAGCTGACCAGCAGCCCCGGCGCCGGCACGGTCGCCGCCGCGTGGGGCGGCCGGATCCTCGCCGTGGCGCTGGTGGCGATCCCGTTCGCGATGTCCACGATGTCCGGTCAGGAGCTCGACCCGCGCGACCTCATCTGGCCGTTCGTGCTGGCCTCCTTCATCTGGGTGGCCGCCGGGCAGTCGCTCAAGGCGGCCCGGTTCCGGGCGCGCATCCCGCAGCTCAACGCCCGCGGGCTGGCACGCCGGGCGATCCCGGTGACGGCCGAGACGCCGCTGGCCGAGGCGCTGCGGCAGGCCGCCGAGAGTCGGGCGGGCGCGCTCGTCGTGGTCGACCACGACGGCAGGCCGCTGGCGATCGTCAACGAGTCGGCCGTGCAGGCCACCCCCGAGCACCGGCGGCCCTGGGTCGACGTGGGCGCGCTGGCCAAGTCGCTGGAGCCGTCCGTGGTGCTGGCCGCCGATCTGGAGGGCGAGGCGCTCATCGACGCCATGCGCGAGGCGCCCGCGGGCGAGTACCTGCTCGTGGAGCGGGGTGGGGAGATCTACGGGGTGCTCGCCACCGCCGACGTCAACCGCGTCTTCATCGGCGTCTGATTTGTCCCACTCGTCTAAGCGACCGGCCCCGGATAATGTCATTGATCGGGACGCCGGAGTTTCGATGCTGCGACGTCTGGCCGATAGTGTGCTGTTTGCCCGAGCTTGCACAGTTGGGGGGCGGCGCGACGGCCTCGCGTCCGGGATGCGTATGAGTGCCGTCATACCGTCGGCTTTCGGTAAGGAGAGTTGAGTGACCGAGCGCAGCACGGTCATGGGGGAGGACTCATGACTGACCACGGCTTCGGGACCGTGCGCCCGCTTCCCGGCGACGGCCTGGTCGCCTATCTGGGCGGCCTGCTGCTGGTGTGCGACGCGGACGAGGCCGCCGGCACCGGCCTGATCGAGGCGCTGCGCGAGACGGCCGCCTCCGGCGGCGACGGCAGGGCGCTGGCCCGGCGCGCCGCCCAGGTCCTCGCCGCCAACATGGCCGGCGACCCGGCCACCTGCGCGGTCGCGGGCCCGGTCGGCGGCGGCGTGGCCGTCCTGGTCAGCGGCTCGGCCTCGGCCACCGTCACCACCGCCTCCGGCGAGACCCGCCTGGCCGGCAGCGACTCCCTCACCTGGTCCGACCGGCTCATCGCCGGCCCCGTCGAGCGGATCGAGCTCAGCCTCCCCGGCGCCCGCGACCCGCACCCGGCCGTCGGCTTCTCCGGCGGTGTCGTGCACGGCGGCGGCATCACGGCCGCCCCCGGCGACGCGGACGAGCCGGGCGAGCCCGCCGGCAGCCGGTCCGGCGCCGACGAGCGGGCCGAGCGGGCCGAGCGGGCCGAGCGCTCCAGGTCGCTCACCAGCGAGATGCCCAACACGGCCCTGCACATGGAGCCCGACCTGCTGCCGCGCGCCGAGCCGCCGGCCCAGGCCCCGCCCTACCCGCTGTCCGGCCTCGAGCCCGGCCCGCCCTCGGGCCCGCAGTTCCGGCCGCAGCCGCCGTCGGCGCCCCACCACCCCCAGCCCCAGTCTCAGCCCCAGTCCCAGCCGCAGCCCCAGATCCAGTCGCAGCCTCAGCCGCCGTCGCAGCCGCACCTCGCGCCGCCGGGGGTCGAGCATCCGGGGCCGCCGGGCCCGCCGCCGTTCCCCAGCTACGACGAGCCCGCGCCCGCGCCGGGCAACGGCACCGTCCCCGAGTACGAGCAGGCCCCGCCGCAGCAGGAGCACTTCGAGCCAGGCCCGCCCCTGATGGGCCCGCCCTCGCTGGACCCGCCGCCGCACCTGGGCCCGCCGCCCGGCGACCACCCGCCGCACCTCGGCCCGCCGCCGGAGCCGTTCGACCAGCCGCAAGGGCCGCCCCCGCCGTTC
The DNA here is from genome assembly GCF_040674795.1 of Nonomuraea sp. NPDC049725. Classification (NCBI taxonomy): domain Bacteria; kingdom Bacillati; phylum Actinomycetota; class Actinomycetes; order Streptosporangiales; family Streptosporangiaceae; genus Nonomuraea; species Nonomuraea sp. NPDC049725. Next base: position 202,519 of record NZ_JBFANJ010000003.1, read on the forward strand.
GACCCGCAGGGGCACCCACAAGGGCACCCGCAGCCCGGCCACGAGCAGCCCGACCACGGCGACCGGCCGCTCGTCTACGGCGTCGACTGCACCAACGACCACTTCAACGACCCGCGCGCCCCTTACTGCGCGGTGTGCGGCATCGCGCTCGTGCAGCGCTCGCTCGTCCCGTACAAGGGGCCGCGCCCGCAGCTCGGCGTGCTCGTGCTCGACGACGGCACCGCGCTGCCGCTCGACAGCGACTACCTGCTCGGCCGTGACCCCGAGCGGGCGCCCGAGGTGGCCGGCGGCAACGCCCGCCCCGCCAAGGTGACCAGCCCCGACGGCTCGGTCTCGCGGCGGCACCTGCGGGTGGCGCTCGACGGCTGGGACGTCAACCTGGTCGACCTCGGCTCGGTCAACGGCACCCAGATCCAGCCGCCCGGCGACCCGAACTTCTACGACATCCCGCCCAACGAGCCCGTCACGATCGCGCCCGGCACGACCGTGCGCGTCGGCGTCTCACGGACGCTGCGTTTCGAGGCCCACCGCGGCTGAGCCGTTTCCCGGCGCGCATTCACCACGCGGCTATGTCCGCGCCGGGAAAACGCCGTGCGTGCGGGAAATCCCGTACGCCTCGGATGCCGTACGCCCAGGAAACGCCGGACGTACGGAAACGGCGTGCGTACGGAAACGGTGTACGGGTCAATCCGGGCCGGTTGCGGGCGGCCGGATCCGCTGTTGCGGACGTACGGGAACGCGGGGACGGCGGGGCGGCGTGAAGGCCTGCACGCCGCGCAGCAGGCGGGTGGCCGCCTCCAGGTCGCCGGCGGCCTCCAGGGCGCGCCCGGCGGCGGTGGCGAAGCGGCCCAGCAGGTGTTCGTCGGCCGTGTCGAAGGCGCGGCCCGCCACCCACAGCGACACGTGGTCGCACGTCGTCAGCGGCACCGGCGTGGCCAGGAAGCCGGGCGCGCCCACCGAGACGTCCCGGGCCAGGCACAGGGGCCCGTCCGCGGCGGCCAGCTCCTTCAGCACGCCCGACTCCGCCAGCCAGGCCCGCATCCGCAGCGGATCGCCCGGCGGCCCGTGCGTGTGGACGGCGTGCGCCTCCTCACGCAGCGGATCGCAGCGGACGAACCCCGCGTAGGCGGCGCGGGCGACCGTCGCGGCGGCGCGCGCCAGGCGATCGGTCAGCCCCGCCCGGTCCAGGCAGGAGAACGCGGAGATGAGCTCGCGCATGGCGACATGGACACGTTCGTCTGGCATCGTGACATCCCTCGGCTGAGGCGCTCAGGACCAAGCCGTTCGTTCACGCTGATTGCAGGGGCGGTGACTCGGAGTATCTTCCGCCGCGCGCCCCTTGGCCAGACCTCAAAGCGGTAATCAGGATTTCTCGCCCGCATCGGGACGCATCAGGACCCAGCACAGCTCGTCCGCGTGGCCCCCGCCGGCCTTCGGCAGGAGCTTGTGGCGCATCCCCTCACGGACGAACCCGGCGCGCTCCAGCACCGCCTGCGACGCGGTGTTGGACACCTCGGTGCCGGCGACGATCCGGTGCAGCGGCGTCTCGGCGAACGCCCACCCGGTCAGCAGCCGCACCGCCCGCGTCATGAAGCCCCGGCCGCGGAAGCGCTCGGTCAGCGAGTAGCCCACCATGGCCTGCCCAAACTCGGGAACGATCTGCACGAGCTGGATGTGCCCGGCGAACTCGCCCGTCCCGGCGTCCCTGATCGCCAGCTCGACCCGCTGCCCGGACACCCAGAAGTAGCCGGTGTAGCGGCAGCGGCGCTCGTCGTCGGCCGGCGAGTTGGCGGCGCCCACGCCGTACTCGGCCACGCTCGGCTCCTGGAGCATCCGGTGGAAGGCGCCGGCGTCGTCCACCGTCATCGGCGTCAGGCACACCACCCCGTCGGACAGCTCCCCGCCGGCGAAGAACGGCAGGAACGGCTCCCAGAGCCCGGCCGGGTCGCGGCCGATCCTGCCGAACGTCACCACATCCGTCCGCCGCCCGTCGCGCAGCGTCTTGGCGTCGCGCCTGCGGCCCTCCTCGGTGAAGCCCGAGCGGTAGGCCGCCCGCAGGCTCGCCACGTTCTCCACCTCGGCCTCCAGCTCGACCCGCGCCACGCCGTGGTCGAGCAGCCAGTCGCTCAGCCCGCGCGCCGCCGCCGACGCCACCCCCTTGCCGCGCGCCCACGGCGACACCAGGTAGCCGAGCCGCACCGTCCCCCACCTGTCGGGCGCGCTCACCCCGACGGCGCCCACGTAGCGGCCGTCCTGGGTGATCGCGAACTCCGCGGCGCCCTCGTCCCACTTCTCCTCCGCGCGAGCCAGGTACGCCAGCGCGTCCTGCCGGGTGTAAGGCGAAGGCAGCAAGGGGAGGAACCTGGCCGACACCGGATCGTCGCAGGTGGCGACGATGGCGTCGGCGTCGTCGGCGCCCGGGACGCGCAGCACCAGGGAGCCGACGGAGATCACTTCACGAGGGAACATCCCCCATTGATATCGCGCGTCCAGACGTGCTCGAAAGCCCTATAACCTTGCCGCCATGGGTTTCCGCAGGCATGGGCCGTTCCGGCCCGGGGATCAGGTGCAGCTCACCGACCCCAAGAACAAGCGCCACACGATCACGCTCAAGGAGGACGGCGTCTTCCACACGCACAAGGGCGCCATCCCGCACAGCGAGCTGATCGGTCAGCCCGAGGGCTCCGTGGTGCGCTCCTCCGGCGGCACCCAGTACCTGGCCTTCCGCCACCTGCTGCAGGACTACACGCTGGCGATGCCGCGCGGCGCGGCGGTCATCTACCCCAAGGACGCCTCGATGATCGTCGGCATGGCCGACATCTTCCCCGGCGCCCGGGTGATCGAGGCCGGCGTCGGCTCCGGCGCGCTGACGTGCTTCCTGCTGCGGGCCGTCGGCCCCGAGGGGCACGTGACCTCGTACGAGCGCCGCCAGGAGTTCGCGGACGTGGCGGCCAAGAACGTGGAGAAGTTCTACGGCGGCCCCATGGACGACAACTGGCGCCTGGTCGTGGGCGACCTCGTCGCCTCGATCGACGAGAGCGACGTCGACCGCGTCATCCTCGACATGCTGGCTCCCTGGGAGTGCGTCGACGCCGCCGCCAAGGCGCTCACGCCGGGCGGCGTGATCTGCTGTTACGTGGCCACGACCACCCAGATGTCGAAAACCGTCGAGGCCATTCGCGATCACGGGAGTTTCACCGAGCCTCAGGCGTGGGAGACCCTGGTTCGCGACTGGCATGTCGAAGGGCTCGCCGTCCGGCCCGATCACCGGATGATCGGCCACACGGGATTCCTCGTCTCCGCCCGTCGCATGGCCGACGGCGTGACCCCGCCGCCGCGCCGCCGACGACCGAAGGGGACGACCGAGGAACTATGACAATTTGGCCACGAGGGTGCGTTGGCGCGTGACACGGGAACAGATCACCGTGTGCATATGCTGGGAGTATTAAACGCACTATTGGGGATTATTCACCAAATACTGATTGTCACTGTACGAACACTGCCCGGCCAGGTTACGGAGGGGCCCGAGATAGGTAAGGTCCTAAGTAGTCGCCCTCGACTGGGAAGGAGGTGACGGGGCGTGGCAGCTCGCGATGATGCTGAGGCTCGAGCCGCGCAGCGCGAACGGGAGGTCGCTGATCTTTCAACACAGGTCTCCTTCCTCCAGGAGGAGATCACCGCGCTGAGGCGGAAGCTTGCCGAGTCACCCCGTCAGGCCAGAGTCCTCGAAGAGCGTCTCCACGAAGCACAGGCTAACCTCGCGGCCGTGACCGGCCAGAACGAGCGCCTGGTGGCAACGCTCAAGGAGGCCAGGGATCAGATCGTCGCCCTCAAGGAGGAGGTCGACCGGCTGGCGCAGCCGCCATCCGGGTTCGGCACCTTCCTGGAGGCCCGGGAAGACGGCACGATCGAGGTGTTCACCGGCGGCCGCAAGCTGCGGGTGAACGTCAGCCCCGCCGTCGACGTCGACTCGCTGCGGCGTGGCCAGGAGGTCATGCTCAACGAGGCGCTCAACGTGGTCGAAGCACTCGGCTACGAAGAGGTCGGCGAGATCGTGATGCTCAAGGAGCTCCTCGACGAGGGCAAGCGCGCCCTGGTCATCTCGCACGCCGACGAGGAGCGGGTCGTGCGGCTCGCCGAGTCGCTCGTCGGCCAGCCCATCAGGGCCGGGGACTCGCTGCTCCTGGAGCCGCGCTCGGGCTACGTCTACGAGCGCATCCCCAAGTCCGAAGTCGAAGAGCTCGTGCTGGAAGAGGTGCCCGACATCTCCTACGAGGAGATCGGCGGCCTCATGCGGCAGATCGAGCAGATCAGGGACGCCATCGAGCTGCCCTATCTGCACGCCGACCTGTTCCGTGAGCACAAGCTCCGCCCGCCCAAGGGCGTCCTGCTCTACGGCCCGCCCGGCTGCGGCAAGACGCTCATCGCCAAGGCCGTCGCCAACTCCCTGGCCAAGCAGGTCGCGGAGAAGACCGGCCAGTCCGGCAAGAGCTTCTTCCTCAACATCAAGGGCCCGGAGCTGCTCAACAAGTACGTCGGCGAGACCGAGCGGCACATCCGCCTGGTCTTCCAGCGCGCGCGTGAGAAGGCCTCCGAGGGCACCCCGGTGATCGTGTTCTTCGACGAGATGGACTCGATCTTCCGCACCCGCGGCTCCGGCGTCTCGTCCGACGTCGAGAACACCATCGTCCCCCAGCTGCTGTCGGAGATCGACGGCGTCGAGGGCCTGGAGAACGTCATCGTCATCGGCGCCTCCAACCGCGAGGACATGATCGACCCGGCGATCCTGCGGCCCGGCCGCCTGGACGTCAAGATCAAGATCGAGCGGCCGGACGCCGAGGCGGCCAAGGACATCTTCTCCAAGTACCTGATCGCCGACCTTCCCCTCCACCCGGACGACCTCGCCGAGCACGGGCAGTCGCGCGAGGCCACCATCCACGGCATGATCCAGAGCGTCGTCGAGCGCATGTACACCGAGAGCGAAGAGAACCGCTTCCTCGAGGTGACCTACGCCAACGGCGACAAGGAAGTCCTCTACTTCAAGGACTTCAACTCCGGCGCGATGATCCAGAACATCGTCGACCGGGGCAAGAAGATGGCCATCAAGCAGTTCCTCGAAAGCGGCCAGAAGGGCCTGCGGGTGCAACACCTGCTCGCGGCCTGCGTGGACGAGTTCTCCGAGAACGAGGACCTGCCCAACACCACCAACCCCGACGACTGGGCCCGCATCTCCGGCAAGAAGGGCGAGCGGATCGTCTACATCCGCACGCTCGTCTCCGGCAAGCAGGGCGCCGAAGCCGGCCGGTCCATCGACACCGTCGCCAACACCGGCCAATACCTGTAAGACCCCGAGAGGAGCCGCCGGCCGCGTCGAAAGCGCTGGTCGGCGGCTCCTATCGTGGGAGGGTGCTCAGCAGCAACCGCCTCCGCGTCCTCCTCGAGGTGTTCCGCGCCGGCAGCATCGCCGCCGCCGCCCGCGAGCTGAAACTGTCGCCCTCCGCCGTCTCCCACCAGCTCGCCCGCCTGGAGGACGAAGCGGGCGTCGGCCTCGTCGAACGCAACGCGCAGAGCCTGCGCCTCACCGACGCCGGCCGCCGCCTCGCCCACCGCGCCCAGGAAGTCGTCGACATTCTCGAAGCCGCCGAGAAGGACCTGCGCGCCCAGGCCCGCGTCGACGCCGGGGCGCTGCGCATCGGCTTCTTCGCCTCCGCCGGCTACCGCCTCGTGCCGCTCGCCCTGTCGCGCTTCGCCAGCCGCTACCCGGCCGTCACCCTCGACCTCGTCGAAGGGCAGCCGTTCGAGCTCCTGACCGACCTCGAACGCGGCGCCCTCGACATCCTCGTCGTCTTCGAGCACGCCCTCGACCCGTGGGAGTGCCCCGAAGGCATCGAAGTGCTGCCGCTGCTCGACGAGCCGCAGCTCCTCGTCGTCCCCAACGGCCACCCCGCCGCCCGCCGGCCGCGCATCCGCCTCGCCGACCTCGCCGACGAGCCGTGGATCACCACGTTCGGCGCCGACCACCCCGTCTCCATCCTCGAACGGGCCGGCGCCCTCGAAGGCTTCACCCCGCAGATCCGCTGCCGCAGCGACCACTACGAGGTCACGATCGGCCTCGTCCGGGCCGGGCTCGGCGTCGCCCTCGTGCCCAGCCTCGGCCTGCACGGCGTCACCGGCGTCCAGATCCGCCGCCTCCAGACGCCCCAGCTGCACCGCCGCATCGGCGTCGCCCGGCGCGCCACCAACCCCAACCCGGCGGCCAAGTCCTTCACCGCCTACCTCCGCACCGCCGCCGCCCAGCTCCGCAACTCCCTGCCGAGCTGACGGCCCCGGGCGACCCCCTGCTTCTCGGGGGCGCGCCCGTACCGCAGGCTTCCCTACCGGGTCGCGGCGGCGATCAGGGCGCCCGTGAGGCGGACCGCCCGCACCAGGTCCTGGTCCGAGCCCGGCGGGCCGCCGGCGAGGACCGCGTAGGCGAGCGGGCCCATGAGCCCCACGTCCGTACGGATGCCGTCGTCCGTGCCCGTCTTGCAGGCGACCCTGCCGCCCTCCGGGTCATGCCCCAGCAGCGCCGGGACCAGGCCGTGGTCGGTGTTGGCCAGCATCCACTCGCGCATCAGCACCTGCCACCCGGCCGGGCCCGCCACCAGCGCCGCCAGCCCCGCCAGCTCCCCGGCCGTGCCGATCGCGAACGTCGCCGGATGCTCCGGGCCGCGCGGCTCCCTGATCCGGTCCAGCAGCCGCGTACGGGTCAGCCCGAGCGCCGCGCCGGCCGCGTTCACCCGGTCCAGGCCGATGCGGCGCAGCAGCGCGTTCGTCGCCGTGTTGTCGCTCACCGCCGCCGTCATCAGGGCCAGGTCGCCGACCGTCCACGTCCGCGCCGACAGGCCCAGCAGCAGGCCCGACCCGCCGCAGTAGTCGTCGTCGTGCACCCGCACCGGCTCGTCCGGGTCCAGGATGCCGCCGTCGACGCTCATCGCCACCTCGGCCAGCAGGAGCAGCTTCCCGACGCTGGCCAGCGGCAGCTCCACGTCCTCGTTCAGCGACAGCTCCCGGTACGCCTGCCCGTACGCCTCAGGACCGGGCCCGTCGTCCGGCAGCGCGGCGCGGGCGGCCGGCTGACCGTCCCCCTCCGGAACCTCGCCGCCGGACGCCGGCGGCCTGCTCCCCTCGGGGGCGGGCCCGAACGGCACACCGGGAGGCGCCAGCGCGGCCGGCCGCACGGCCACGGCCAGCGTGCCGGAGCACGCCGCCGCGATCCGCTCCAGCGCCCCGACGATCGCCCCCGAGCCGTCACCCGCCTGAGCCCCGGCCTCCACCACCGCGGCGACCTCCCGCAACAACCCCGCAACCTCCCGCGCACCCCCTCCGGCCCGAAGCCCGCCCTCGGGCAGGGGCGCACCCCCGGGCGGTGGTGCACCCCCGGGCGGTGGCGCACCACCGGACAGGGGCGCATCAAGGGGGCGCCCGGCGTCGGCTGGGGCCTCAGCGTCGGTGGGGGTCATGGGGTCACGATCCTTCCTGGGCGGGCGGGGGTGACCGTGTTGTCGCGGACCGCCACCTGGCCGGCGGTGACGACGAGGCGCAGGCCGGTGGGGGGCAGCAGCGGGTCGGTGTACGTGGCGCCGTCGGCGATCGTGGCGGGGTCGAACAGCACGAGGTCGGCGTGCGCCCCGTCGCGCACGACGCCGCGGTCGCGCAGCCCGAAGCGGGCCGCGGCCATCCCGGTCATCTTGTGCACCGCCTCCTCCAGCGTCACCAGCCCCTGTTCGCGCACGTACCGGCCGAGGACGCGGGGGAAGGTGCCGGCCAGGCGCGGGTGGGGGTGGCCGGGTTTGGGCACTCCGTCGGAGCCGATCATGGTGAACGGGCTCGCCAGCACCCGCTGGACGTCGTCCTCGCGCATGGAGTGGCTGATGATGGTGACCTCGCCGTCCTCCGACAGCAGCAGGTCGGCGGCCACGTCGACGGGGTCGCCGCCGAGGTCGGCGATGGTGCGGCCCTCGACGGCCGGGTTGCGGGGGGCGCAGGCGACGGAGATGCGGTCCCAGCCGCCGTTGCCGACGGTGTTCTCCCAGCCGGGCACGCCGTCGGCGATCGCGCGGCGCATCAGGTCGCGCTGGCCGGGGTCGGCCAGGCGGGTGAGCAGCGCGCGGGTGCCGCCGTCGTTGGCCCACGGCGGCAGCATGGCCGCCAGGGAGGTGCTCGCCTCGGTGTAGGGGTAGACGTCGCAGGTGACGTCCAGGCCCTGCTCGCGCAGCTCGGCGATCCGCGCCAGGGTGCGGACGGTCCTGCCCCAGGCGTGGCGGCCGGCGGTCTTGTGGTGGGAGACGTGCAGGGCCGCGCCGCTGCGCCGGGCGATCTCGACGGCCTCCTCCAGCGCCTCCTCCACGCGGGCCATCTCGTCGCGCAGGTGGGTGACGTACGGGCGGCCGTGGCGGGCGGCGACGGCGGCCAGGGCGACCACCTCGTCGGTGCCGCCGTAGGTGCCGGGGGTGTAGATGAGGCCGGTCGACAGGCCGGTGGCGCCCGCGGCGAGGGCGTCGTCGAGCAGGCCGCGCATGACGTCCAGCTCACGCGGGGAGGCGGGGCGGTCCTCGTAGCCGAGCACGCCCGCGCGCAGGGTGCCGTGGCCGACGAGGGAGCTGAGGTGGTTGGAGCGGGGGGCGGCCCGATGCGCCTCCGCAAACCCCTCGAAGTCCGGAAAAATCGGGACTCGTCCGCCGAAGGTGACCCGGCTCGACGCCCGCATCTCCGGCAGCCGCTCCGGCAGCCCCGGGAACAGCCCGGACCCGCAGTTGCCGCAGATCTCCGTCGTCACGCCCATCCGCACGGGCGCGACCGCCAGCTCCCACGCCTCCTCGCCCAGCAGCGTGACGGCGTCGGAGTGGGTGTGCACGTCGATGAACCCGGGCGCGACCACCAGCCCGGCCGCGTCCACGACCTCGGCCGCGTCCACACGACCGGCGGCGTCCACGCCCCCGGGCCCGCCGGTCGGGTCGGGACCGGCGGGGGCGCCGCGTTCGAGCACGGTGATCCGCCCGCCCGTCACGGCGACGTCCGCGCGGCGCGCCGGGGCGCCGGTGCCGTCGGCCAGCAGGCCGCCGGCGATCAGCAGGTCGGCGTTCACAGCACCTGCCCCAGGAACGCGCGGGTGCGCTCGTGCTGGGGGTCGGACAGCACGTCGCGTGGCGGCCCCTCCTCGACGATCATCCCGTCGTCCATGAACACCAGATGGTCGCCCGCCTCCCTGGCGAACCCCATCTCGTGCGTGACCACCACCATGGTGATCCCGCTCGTGGCCAGGTCTCGCATGACGCCGAGCACCTCCTGCACCAGCTCGGGGTCGAGCGCGCTGGTCGGCTCGTCGAACAGCATCACCTTCGGCTCCATCGCCAGGCTGCGCGCGATCGCGACCCGCTGCTGCTGGCCGCCCGAGAGCTGGGCGGGGTAGTGGTGGGCCCGGTCGGACAGGCCGACGCGTTCCAGCAGCGCGCCCGCCTGCTCGCGGGCCCGCTGCCGGGAGACGCCCTGCACGGTGCACGGCCCCTCCATCACGTTCTCCAGGGCCGTCATGTGCGGGAACAGGTGGAAGCGCTGGAACACCATGCCGATCTTGCGCCGCTGCCGGCACAGCTCGGCCGGCTTGAGCAGGTGCAGCTTCCCGCCCACCTCGCGGAAGCCCATGAGCTCGCCGTCCACCCAGATGCGGCCCGAGTCGATCGTCTCCAGCCGGTTCACGCACCGCAGCAGCGTCGACTTGCCGGACCCGGACGGCCCGACGACGCAGACCACGCCGCCCTCGGGCACGTCCAGGCTGACGCCCTTGAGCACCTCCAGCGACCCGAACCGTTTGCGCACCGAGCGCACGCTCACCATGACACTCATCGTCCGGCCTCCCCGCGGCTGAACCTCTTCTCCAGGAAGTGCTGGCCCACGCTCGCGACGGTGGTCAGCACCAGGTACCACACCGACGCCACGACCAGCAGCGCGATCACCTCGAAGTTGCCCAGGTAGATCCGCTGCGCCACGGTCAGCAGCTCGGCGCCCGCGATCACCGACACCATCGACGTCGTCTTGAGCATCGAGATGAACTGGTTGCCCGTCGGCGGGATGATCACCCGCATCGCCTGGGGCAGCACCACGCGGCGCAGGATCTGCCGGTGGGACATGCCCAGCGCCTCGGCCGCCTCCCGCTGGCCGGGGTCGACGGACCGGATGCCGGCCCGGACGATCTCCGCCATGTAGGCGCCCTCGTTGATCGTCAGGCCGAGCGCGGCCGCGATGAACGGGGTGATGAGCACGTTCGCCTGCCACTCGACCAGCATCGGCCCGCCGAACGGCACCCCGATGCCGATCACCGGGAACACCAGGCCGACGTTGAACCAGAAGATCAGCTGCACCAGCAGCGGCGTGCCCCGGAAGAACCACGTGTAGAGGCCGGCGGCGCCGCGCAGCACCGGGCTGTCCGACAGCTGCATCACCGCCGCGATCACGCCGAGCGCGACGCCGATCACCATTGACAGCACGGTGAGCGCGATCGTGACGAGCAGGCCGCTCAGGATCCTGGGGTCGAACAGGAACGCGACGATCACGTCCCAGTGCAGGTTCTCGTTGACGATGATCGTGTACGCGAGCCAGGCCAGCGCCAGCCCGGCCAGGGCGGCGGCGACCACCCTGCCGGGCCGGGGCGGGCGCACCGCGTCGATCGGCAGTTCCGTCACGACGCGCCCGTGTTGATCGTCACCTTGGGCAGGCCGTTGGCGGCCACGCCGTAGGTGTCGAGGATGGCCTTGTAGCCGCCGCTGTCCATCAGCTCCTGAAGGCCCTTGGCGACGGCGTCACGCAGGGCGGTGTCCTTCTTGTCCACCGCGATGCCCCACGGCCCGGCGTCGTACTGCTCGGACAGGACCTCGTACCTGCCGGTGTCCTTGGCGTACATGTGGCCGACGGGGGAGTCGACGATGGTGGCGACGGTGCGGCCGGAGTCGATCGTCAGCAGGCCGGTCGGCGCGTCCTCGCTCTGCAGGATCTCCATCTTCTTGTCGCACTTGTCGTTCTGGCGCATGCCGATGTCGAGGTTGGAGCTGCCCTTGGCCAGGACGACCTTCTTGCCGCACAGGTCGGCGAGGGTCTTGATGCCTTCGGGGTTGCCCTTCTTCACCAGGATCGAGCCGCCGGCCTGGAAGTAGTCGACGAAGTCGACCGCCTGGCGCCGCTGCTCGGTGTCGCTCATGGAGGACATGGCCAGGTCCCACCGGCCGGCCTGGAGGCCGGGGATGAGGCCGTCGAAGGCCGCGTTCGTCACCTGGGTCTTGAGCCCGAGCTGCTCGCCGATGGCCTTGGCCAGGTCGATGTCGACGCCCGTCAGCTCCTGGGTGCCGGGCTTGTACATCTCCATCGGCGGATAGCCCTCCGCCGTGGCGACCCGCAGCACGCCCGTCTTGCGGACGTCCTCGGGGACGAGATCCTTCGCGCTCTTGCCGGTGGTGGGGGGTACGGAGGGCGCCGCCGCGCCGGAGGTGGACCGGCCGCAGCCCGCGCTCAGCAGGGCGACCGCCGCCACTGCGATGACCAGGTGATTTCGCATGGCCGACATGGTGACGAGCGGCACACCCCGGCCCCAACGACCGTGACGGCTTACGGCTCTCAGCCACGAAAATTTCGATGCTTGTTGTGACAGAAGTGAAGGAACGGAACCAAAGTGATCGTCGTGACGTCTAAGGGCCGTGCGTCAAGCGAACCGGCCGAAGCATGCTCGCGGGGACGGCCGGCTGGCCGAGCTCGACCTCCTGCGGTTCATCGCCGCCCTCGCCGTGCTGGCCTTCCACTACCTGATCGCCTACGCCTCGGTCTGGGGTGACCGGCCGGCCGAGCTCTTCCCCGCCGTCGCCCCGATCGCCGGGCTGGGCATCCTCGGCGTGGAGCTGTTCTTCGTCATCAGCGGATTCGTCATCCTGATGAGCGTGTGGGGGCGCGGGCTCGGCGCGTTCGCCCGATCCCGGCTGGTGCGGCTCTACCCGGCGTACTGGCTCAGCCTGATCGCCGTGGCGGCCTTCTACGGGCTGACCGCCGCCAAGCCGCTCAACCCAAAACTTTCGCCAGGCGACTACCTGGTGAACGCCACCATGTTCCAGCGGCTGTTCAAGGTCACGGACGCGACGGGCGTCTACTGGTCGCTGTGGGCAGAGCTCCGCTTCTACCTGCTCATCTCGATCCTGGTGATCGCGGGCGTCACGTACGGCCGCGTGCTGGCCTTCTCGGGCGTCTGGCTGGTGGCCGCGCTGGGCGCCGAGCTGCTGGGGAACCCGCTGCTCAACGAGATCGTCATGCCCCGGTACGCGCCCTACTTCATCGCCGGCATGTCGCTCTATCTCATCCACAAGCACGGCAGCGCCTGGCTTCCCTGGCTCTACGTGGCCGGGTCGTACGGGATGTCGCTGCACGCCGCGCTCGAACGCGTGCACGGCCGGATCGAGCTCGCCGGGTTCAGGAACATGCCCGTCAGCGACGTCAGCGTGATCATCACGGTCACGCTGATCTTCGTCGTCATGTCGCTGGTCGCGCTCGGGCTCATGCGGGTGCGGGCGCGCCCGGCGCTGACCGCGCTCGGGGCGACCACCTACCCGCTTTACCTGTTCCACTCCGTGGTCGCGGCGGCCCTGATCCCCCTGCTCGTCGGGGATCTGCCCCCGCTCGCGGTGGTCGCGGTGACCACGCTGGCGGCCGTCGCGCTGTCGTACGCGATCTACCTCTTTGCCGAACGGCCCATCCAGCGGCTACTCAAGCCCCGCAGAACTCCACAAAGCACAACAACTCCCGCCGTACAGGTTGAAAAGGCGTCGGTGCCATAACTCTGTGACCCCGGGGCACTGTGAAGGGCATAGGCTCGGGCATATAAACGGCGGATAGACAGATCCGGACGAACAGAGGGTGCGCATGACGGTGCGTCGGGTGATGGGCATCGAGACCGAGTACGGCATCTCCGTACCCGGTCAGCCAGGCGCCAACGCGATGGTGACCTCCTCCCAGGTCGTGAACGCCTACCTGGCGGCCTCGGCGGCCAGGGCACGCAGAGCGCGCTGGGACTTCGAAGAGGAGAACCCCCTGCGCGACGCCAGGGGCTTCGACCTCGCCCGCGAGGTCGCCGACCCCACCCAGCTCACCGACGAGGACCTCGGGCTGGCCAACGTCATCCTGACCAACGGCGCCCGGCTCTACGTCGACCACGCGCACCCCGAATACTCCACGCCGGAGTGCACCAACCCCCGCGCCGCGGTCATCTGGGACAAGGCGGGCGAGCGGGTGATGTACGACGCCGCCCAGCGGGCCGGCGCGATCCCCGCCAACGCCCCCATCCAGCTCTACAAGAACAACACCGACGCCAAGGGCGCCAGCTACGGCTGCCACGAGAACTACCTGATGCGCCGGGCCACCCCGTTCGCCGACATCGTCCGCCACCTGACGCCGTTCTTCGTCTCGCGGCAGGTCGTCGTCGGCGCCGGCAAGGTCGGCATCGGCCAGGACTCGCGCGGCGAGGGCTTCCAGATCAGCCAGCGCGCCGACTTCTTCGAGGTCGAGGTGGGCCTGGAGACCACGCTCAAGCGGCCGATCATCAACACCCGCGACGAGCCGCACGCCGACCCGGAGAAGTACCGGCGGCTGCACGTCATCATCGGCGACGCCAACATGTCGGAAATCTCCACATACCTGAAGCTGGGGTCGACGGCGCTCGTCCTCGCCATGATCGAGGAGGGCTTCCTCAGCCGCGACCTCGCCGTGGAGAACCCCGTGCAGTCCCTGCGCGCCGTCTCCCACGACCCGAGCTGCCGCTACGAGATCCCCATGCGCGACGGCCGCAAGCTCACCGCCGTCCAGCTCCAGATGGAATACCTGGAGCAGGCCCGCAAGTACGTCGAGGAGCGCGGCACCGCCCAGGACGAGATGAACAAGGACGTCCTCGACCGCTGGGAGTCGGTGCTCACCCGCCTCGCCGAGGACCCGATGCAGCTGTCCAAGGAGCTCGACTGGGTCGCCAAGCTGGAGCTGCTGGAGGGCTACCGCAGCCGCGACGGCCTCGCCTGGTCGCACCCCCGCCTGCAGCTCGTCGACCTGCAGTACTCCGACATCCGCCCCGACCGCGGCCTCTACAACCGCCTCGTGGCGCGCGGCCGCATGCAGCGCCTCATCACCGAGGACGAGGTCGAGCGCGCCGTCGAGAACCCGCCGACCGACACCCGCGCCTACTTCCGGGGCCGCTGCCTGCGCCAGTACAGCGACTCCGTGGCCGCGGCCTCCTGGGACTCGGTCATCTTCGACATCCCGGGCCGCGAGTCCCTCCAGCGCGTCCCCACGCTGGAGCCGCTGCGCGGCACCAAGCAGCACGTCGGCGAGCTGTTCGACCGCTGCCGCACCGCCGCCGACCTGGTCGCCGCCCTCACCGGCGGCGAGTGACCAGCGGGCTCAGCCTTCCGGGCCGCTGCCCAGGACCTGCGCGAGCCCGTGCCGTCCGGAGACGCCGAGCTTGGCGTACACCCGGCCCAGGTGGTTGTTGACGGTCCGCAGCGACAGGCCGAGCCGGCCGGCGACCTCGCGGGCCGGCAGCCCGGCGGTGACCAGCTTGGCGATCTGGAGCTCCCGGGGCGTCAGCGACGCCTCGCTGCCCGTCAGGTCCGTCAGCGGCGTCCGCACGGCCCCGCACTCGGCGAGCCGTTCCCTGGCGAAGGCGAGCGCGGTCTTGGCCGCCGTGCGCCGCCCCGCCCTGGCGTGCAGCCGGTGCGCCGTCGCCGCCGCCTCGGCCGCGTGCAGCAGGTGGCCCGTGTGATACAGCGTCTCGGCCGCCGCCGTGAGCTGCCGGGCGTCGTCGGTGGCCAGCGCGGTGGACGCCCGCGCGAACGCCGCCGCCGCGGGCGCCGCCGTCTCCCCGGCGATCCGGTGCAGCCGGGCCGACACCTCCCTGGCCTCGCCGAAGCGCGCCGCGTCGAACAGCGCCAGCGCCTCGACCATCGGCGACTCGGCCTCCCGCGCCGCCTTGGCCGCCTGCATGGCGTGGTTCGCGGCGCCCAGCAGGTCGAGCGCGGCGGCGGCGGCCCACGCCCGGTTGCGCTCGATCCACGGGTCGAACAGCGCCCCCGGCGGCGGGGGACAGCCGTCCATCCGGCTGAGCCAGGCGTCGGCCTGCACCGTGTCACCCGCCATCGCGTACGCGCCCGCCAGCTCGGCCAGGTAGACGCCGCGCAGCCGCAGCGGGTCGTGCTCGCCGAGCAGCACGACGGCCTCGCGCAGCGCCTGCTGGGCCGGAGCCACCCGGCCCTGCGCCTTGGCCACGAAGCCGCGCACGACCGCCCACACGCCGACGACCGGCGCGGTCAGCTGGCCCTCGACGGCCTCCCGGTAGCCCGTCTCCACGTCCTCGGCGGCGGTGGTGAGCGCGCCTCCCAGCAGCAGCGCCAGGCAGCGGGCGGCGCCCACCTGGGCCCGCGCCCACGGCGACACCGCCCGGCCCGCCGAGGTGACCGCCACGCCGCGCGCGTACGCGGCCTCGGCCCGGTGGGTGTCGCCCATGAGCCCCGCCGCGAGCTGGACGGCCGTGGCGGCGCGGACCGCCGCCTCGGCGGGCAGCGCGTCGGCCGGCCCGAGCAGCGCCGTCCCGGCCGCCAGGGAGCGCCTGACGTGCCCGTCGAGCAGCATCGTCCAGGCCCGCACCGCCTCCGCGGCCCGCTCGCCGCCCGGGTCCTGCGGGTCCGGCGTGACCTGGCGGCGCCAGTAGCCGATCTTCTCGCGGAGGATCGCCCGGCGTCCGGCGCGTTCGGCGTCGCGGCACTGCTCGGCCGCCGGGAGCAGGCCCGCGGCGTCGGCGTGGCGTCCCTGGTGGCACAGGACCTCGGCCAGCGTGAGGGCCGCGTCCACGCCGCCCCCGGCGTCCAGCGAGGCGGTGGCCAGCCGTTCTGCGGCCTTCAGCTCCAGCCGTCCCGCGGTGCGCTGCGCGGCGTGCAGCAGCTCGCGCGCCGACGTGCCGAGACCGGCGTTGAGCCGCGCGACGGCCAGGTCGAGCGCGTCGTCCTCGCGGCGGCCCGGTAACGCGGCCAGCTCCCGGGCGAGCCGCCCCCAGATCTCCCGGGCCTGGGCGCGCGGCATGCGGGCGCGCAGCACCTCGCCGTAGGCGGGGATCGTGAGCCGGGTGCGCTGCCGCGCCCCGCAGAGCTCGACCGTGACCAGCCCCTGCCGTTCGGCCTGCGCGACCGCGGCCGGCCCGGCCAGGCGTTCGAGCACCCGCTGGCCGAGGGGCTCCTGGCAGGCCAGGGTCTCCAGCACGCCCAGCACGGCCGGGTCGCCGACCTGCATCTGCGCCTCCAGGAGGTCGCCGAGCCGCCCCGTGACCCGCACCTGCTCGCCCAGGTGCCACAGGCCGTCGACGCGGTGCAGCACCGCGCCCTCCAGCCCCGACTGCACCAGCTCGCGCAGCACCAGGGGGTTCCCGGCCGACAGGCGGCGCAGCGTGCGCCGGGTGACGGCGTCCAGCGGCCCGCCGAGCGCGCGTTCGAGCAGCGTGTCGACGTCGTGGTCGGCGAGCGGGCGCAGCTCGACGCGCCGGGCCAGCCGTTCCTTCCACAGCGCGGTCACCACGTCGGGCCCGGGCTCGCCCTGCCGGGCGGTGAGCAGCACGAAGGCGCGCGTGTGCAGGGCGAGCCGGTGGACGAGCGCGGCCGAGACGCTGTCGAGCAGGTGGGCGTCGTCCACGACGAGCACCGGGCGCTCGGCGGCGGGGGCGCTGAAACGCTCCACGATGCGGTCGAAGACCACCCGGGTGCCGTGTGCCGCGCAGTCGCTCAGCGGCGCGAGGTGGAGCAGCGCGCCCAGCGGGATCGCCGCGGCGGCGGCGGTGGCGCCGGCCCAGGCCACCGGATGTCCCGCCGCGGCCAGCCGGGCGAGCGCCTCGGCGGCCAGGCGGGTCCGGCCGGCCCCCGGCGGCCCCACGACCACCACGCCGCGCACCTCCGCCCGCGCCGCCGCCTCCGTGGTGGTGCGCAGCGCGGTGGCGCGTCCGACGAACGGCCATGCGTTCCTGGGGAGTGCGTCGTGCGGACGGCTGGCTCCCATGTCGTCCTTTCAGAGTGAGTCGTGCCAGGAAGCAAGGGGCCGGGAGGGTGGGGGTGCCGGTGGGGGAGTGATCACTTCCGCCTTCCCTGAGAACAAACGGCAAAACGGAGTGATCGTGACATAGCTCTTAGTGGACGTAAAGATCGCTCTTGTATGTGGAAAGAGACCCGCCGTCACACCTCCTGGTGACGGCGCCGCAGCCTGGCCGTCACGGCCCCAGCAGGTCGTCGGCGAGCGCCAGCAGGCGCACCGCCGTCGCGTCGGGCGGCCGCGAGGACGCCGACAGGCGCTCGCCGATCCGGCGCAGCAGGTCGCGCGGATCGGCCGGCGGCTCGGCGCGCCGCCCGGCCCGGATGCGCAGCAGCAGCTCCAGGGCGCAGGCCGCCTGGGTGGCGAACAGCCCGAGCAGCTCCATGTCGTCCAGCTCGCTGCGCGAGGCCGTGCGGTCCAGCACCTCCAGGACGCCGACGCACTCCTCGAAGCGGATCAGCGGCGCCGCCATGATCGTGCGCGGCACGTACCCGGTGGACTCGGCGGCGTCGCGGGCGAACGGCGCGACCTCCGCCACGTCGTCCGCGACCATCGGCTGCCCGCTCGCCGCCACCCAGCCGGCGATCCCCGTCCCGGCCGGGAACCGGCTGCCGACCAGCTCCTTCTCGCCCTCGCCCGACACCGCCTCGAAGATCAGGTCGCCGGTCTCCGGCTCCACCAGGAAGATGGAGGCGGCGGCGGCGCCGAACATGTGCCGGGCCACTTCAACGACCGACTGCAGCAGCCGGCGCTCGGTGCCGTCGATGTCGTCAGGAGACATGGGCCTCTCCGCTGTGAGTCAGGGTGTTGTCGGCTGCCAGATAGAGCACGGTCTTGAGCTGGAACGGCGTCAGCCACGGATGCTTGCTCAGGATGAGCGCGCAGATGCCGGTGATGTGCGGGGCCGCGAAGCTGTTGCCGGTGCTGCGGATCTCCCGGCCGCCCGGCCACGCGACGGGCACCTTGACGCCGCGCGCGTGGAACTCCGCGGGCGGCGCCGGGTTGTAGTAGTACGTCATCGGGTCGGGCAGGTCGTGGCTGGCCACCGAGACCACCGAGGAGAACGTCCACGGGTAGCTGAGCACGGGCATGTTGTGCGCGGCGGCCACGAGCAGGCAGCGCCGGAAGTAGGCGCGGTCGGCCAGCTCGTGCAGCGACTCGCGGAAGCCGGACCTGGTCGTCGACAGGCTGAGGTTGACCAGGTCGAAGCCCTCCTCGATGGCCCAGCTCAGCCCGGCCACGAGCGCGTCGCCGGAGCCGGTCTTCCCGTCGGTGAGCACCCGCACCGAGGTGAGCGACACGCCGGGGGCGATCGACCGGATCACCCCGGCGCAGGCGGTGCCGTGCCCGGCCGGGTCGGCGGGCTCGCACTCGGCCACGACCGGCCTGCCGTCGTCCCCGCCGACGACGTGCAGCGACCGCTCCAGCCCGCCGATCCTCGGATGGTCGGCGGCCACGCCGGTGTCCAGCACGCACACCCGTACACCCGAGCCGTCGGACCCGCCCCACGCCCACTCCTTGCTCACCCCCGACAGCGGGCTGACGTCGAAGGGCTCGGGGGACTGCCGCCGGGTGGACAGGCCCCACGCGGGCACCCCGGGGAACTGGGCGGGCCGGTCCCTGCGCCAGGGCGGCGTCATGGTCACGGCTCCTCCCACCAGTCGCGGATCCTGCGGGCGGGCAAGCTCGCTCCTTTCGTGAGGTACGCCTCGATCGCCGCCCGGGCGGCGGCGGCCGGGTCGCGCCCGGCGGCCCGGTCGGCCCTGGCGAGGTCGGCCAGGACGTCGCCGCGCAGGCAGGGGTCGTCGGTCGAGCCGAGCAGCGCCCGCGCGCGGGCGGCGGCGCGGGCCGCCTCCTCGTGGGCGCCGCCGAGCGCCGCGATCAGCGCCCGGGTCGCGGCGGCGGTCACCTCGCCGCGCAGCTGACGGGGGCCGCCGCCGTCCGCGAGCCGCGCCAGCTCGGCGGCGGCCCGATCGGCGTCCCCTGCCCGCAGGGCCTCGCGCGCCGCGTAGACCTCCAGGGTGGCGGCGGGCGCCCCGTGACCGGCGGCGCGCAGCGCGGCGGCGGCCCGCCGGAACCGGTCCCCGGCGCTCTCGTGGTCGCCGGCCAGCGACTCGGCCAGTCCCCGCACCTGCGCGACCGCGAGCGCGGGCAGCCCCAGGTGCAGGTCGGCGGCGTGCCGGTCGGCCGTGTCGAGCGCCTCGCGGGCGGCCTCCAGCTCGCCGGCGAGCGCGAGCAGCCGCGCCCGGGTGGCGAGCACCGGGACCAGCAGGGCGCGGTCACCGGCGAAGCGGTCCAGCAGGCCGGCGCAGAGCGCCAGCCCCTCCGGGACCGGCGCCGGCGACCACTGCACCAGCTCGCACAGCCCGCCCAGCAGCCGGTCCTCCTCGTACGTGTCACCCATCGCCCGCGCCCGGCCGAGCCCGTCGCGCAGCGCCCGGTCCGCCGCGCCGAACCGGCCCTCCTCGATGCGGGCCAGGGCTTCGAGCTGGTGGAAGCGGCACCAGCTCAGCTCGTCGCCGGGGTCGAGCGCCAGCCGTTCGCGCAGCGGCGGCAGCCGGGGCCCGCGGGCGCCGGCGCGCAGGGTGAGGATCTCGCGCTGGATCGCGCAGGTGAGCGCGGTGCGCGGGTCGTCGGGAGCGAGCTCCCCGGCGCGGTCCAGCGCCTCGGCGGCCCGGTCGCCCTCGCCCCTGGCCAGCCGGGCGTCGCTGATGCGGACGGCCAGCGACCGGTGCTCGTCCCGGCCCGGCGGCAGCATCTCCCGGCCGCGTTCCAGCAGCGCGATCGCCGCCGGCAGGTCCTTGCGGCGCAGCGCCCGGGAGCCGTCCCTGATGAGCGAGGCGGCCGCCCGGTCGGTCAGCTCGGGCAGCAGCGGGTCGCCCGGCCGCACCTCGCGGGTGAGCCGGCAGGCGGCCAGCAGGTGCAGGCTGACGTCCGCCTGGCCGGGGCCGGGGAAGGGCGCGTCCTCCGGGGTGCCGCCCGGCTGGCCGCCCGCCCGCGCGGCCAGCTTCCGGTGCCAGTCCGCCCGCGCGTGCTTGCTGGTCAGCGCGTAGACGGTCTCCCGGGTGAGCGTCTGCGTGAACTCGTACGCGCCCGGGAGCGCGCCGGGCCGGATCAGCCGGTCGTCGCGCAGCCGCCGCAGCGACGCCCGCACCGCGTCGGGCCCGGCGCCGAGCAGCTCCGCCACCAGCTCCTCGGTGAACGCCTGGCCGATGGTCGCGGCCCGTTCCAGCACGTCGCGGTCGGCCTCGTCCAGCCGGTCCAGCCGGGCGCCGAGCAGCGCCTGGATGGTGGGCGGCAGCGAGGAGCCGCCCTCGGCCAGCGTCTCCAGCATCAGCTCGGCGAACAGCGGGTTGCCGTCCGAGCCGTACGTCACCCGGTCGAGGACGTCGTCATGTACCGCAACCGCCGTGTCGTGGGCGACCACCTCGGCGCGGCCGGCGCGCAGGGCGGCGAGCTCGGCGACGAGCCGGGCCATGTCCGGCCGGCCCAGCGGGCCGAGCTCCAGCGACAGGGCGCGCACCACGCCCGCCCCCCACGCGGGCCGCGTCCGGCACAGCTCCGGCCGGGCCACGCAGACGAGCAGGACCGGCACCCGGGCCAGCCACGCCGCGCAGTCCTCGATCAGGTCGAGCAGCGTCGGCTCGGCCCACTGCAGGTTGTCCAGCACCACCACGAGCGGGCCGCGCCGGGCCAGCACCTCGAACAGCGACCGCACCGCCCGCGCGATCTCCGCCACCCCGGCGGTGTCGAGCTCGCCGGGCTCCCCGGTGCCCGCAAGGCCGCGCAGCACCCGCGCGCTCTGCGGGCCGAGCATCGCGGCGACGGCCGGCCAGCCGCCGTTCAGCGCCTCCAGCATCTCCGCGATCGGCCGGTAGGTGGCGCCGATGCCGTAGGAGGGACACCGGCCGGTCAGCACCGTCACCCCGTCGGGCAGCCGGTCCAGGAACTCCCTGACCAGCCGCGACTTGCCGATGCCGGGCGCGCCGAGCACGGTCGCCATGCCGCACCGACGGTCGGCCAGCACGCGTTCGTGCAGCAGCGTGAGCCCGCGCAGCTCCTCGGCCCGGCCGGCCAGCGGCACCGCGCCGGGCTCGGGCTCGCCCCGGTCGGGCTCCACCCCGGTCAGCCGCCACGCGCGCACCGGCTCCCGCTTGCCCTTGAGGCTGAGCGGCGGCACCTCCTCCAGCAGGGCGTGCCGCCGTACCAGGCGGGCGACGTCGTCCCCGACGAGGATCTCCCCGGGCGCCGCGGCCGACTGCAGGCGGGCCGCCGTATTGACCGGGTCGCCGATCACCCGCACGCCCGGTCCCGCGCCGTCGGCCACCATCACCTCGCCGAACGCGACCCCGCAGTGCGCGTCCAGCCGCACCCCCTCCCGCGCGGCGGCCGCCGAACCCGCACCCGTGCCCAGTTCGGCGCCCAGTTCGGCGCCCAGCTCGGCGCCCAGCCGGTGCACCTCGGCCATCGAGTCGCGCGCCGCCAGCACCGCCCGCAGCGCGTCGTCCTCCCGGCTCACCGGCACGCCGAACACCGCCATGATCGCGTCGCCGATGTACTTCTCCACGACGCCGCCGTGCTCGGTGATCCGCGCCCGGCAGGCGGCGTAGTAGCGGTCCAGGACCCGCATGAGCAGCTCCGGGTCCAGGCGCTCGGCCAGCTCCGTCGACCCGACCATGTCGATGAACAGGACCACGACGTTGCGGCGCGCAGGCCGCGGCCCTCGTGCGCTCATACGAGCTTGAGCTCCTGTCCTTCGACCTCGCCGGCGACCTCGTCCAGACGCTTCTTGATCGAGTTCAGCAGCGCGACCTCCGGCTCGGTGAGCTCGGCGAACACCCGCCGCTGCCGCTCGTCGAGCAGGTCGATGGGATGGCCGGCCGCCCGCAGGAGCGAGAGCGCGTCGAACACACCCGATCCGGTACCGCTCATCAGCTCTTCCCCTCGTCCGCCGAACGACCGCGCCCTGACACCCAGGCTGAAACGGGACACCGCCGATCGCAAGAGATCGGGAACCCCACGATCGTGGGGTCTCGCCGGTCCAGGTCACCGCCGGTAGAGCCCACGTTTGTGGGGTTGTGCCACCCTCTCGTGACCGGCTCATACTCGACCTGCAACGCATCACCAACACGGAGAGGTGAGGGCATGGCCTTCGATCCGAAGGAAGCTCTGCGCGAGGCCGGGATCATCAACGACCCGATCGCCGCTGAGGTCGAGGAGGCGTTCGCCACCTTGACCAAGGAAGAAACCGACCTGCTCATCTCGCTCAAGGACAAGATCCCGGCCACGCTGCCCGAGGTTCTGTCGGGCGAGCAGTGGGCCAGGCCGGAGGTCGAGGTCCACTCGATCGAGGCCGACGCCAAGTGCATGTGCGGGGCCTGGTCCGGCTCCGGGTCCGGGGCCGTGGCGAACTAGGCGCGGCCGACGCCGGCTGTCGCGTACGCGGCTCCGGGCCGCAGGCCGCCGGGCCTGGCCCGGGGCCGCACCTGCCGCTGAGAGCGTGAAGGGGAATGATGTCTGGGAAGCTGGCCCGGAACCACTCGCTGTTCGACGTACCGGAAGACCTGACCTACTTCGTGCACGATGGGGACTACCTGGTCATCAATCCGCTGTCGGGTGGCCGGTGCGTCCTGGACGCGCGGGAGTTCGGCGTCCTGCGGGCCCTGGCCCGTCCGGGCGGACGGCTGGAGGAGACCGAGGAGACCGACCGGCTCCTCGCCAAGCTCATCCTGAGCTGGATCGTCTACTACAACGGGAACCGGCCCCGGGTCACGATGTCGGAGCCGCGGCTCAGCCAGGTCTACTACGCCATCACCGACGGCTGCAACCTGCGCTGCCCGTACTGCTACGCCTCCTCGGAGAAGTGCCTGCCGGGCGAGCTCACCACCGCGGAGTCGCTGGCGCTGGTCACCCAGGTGGCCGAGTTCGGCGCCTCCACCATGATCTTCACCGGTGGCGAGCCGATGCTGCGCAAGGACCTGTTCCAGATCGTCCAGCACGCCAACGACAGCGGCCTGACCTCGAACATCATCACGAACGCCACGATGATCCGGACCCCGGAGATCGCCCGGCGCTTCGCGGACCTGTTCGGCACCGTCACGGTGAGCGTCGACGGCGCCACGGCCGAGACGCACGACCGCACCCGGGGCGCGGGCTCGTTCGACAAGACCCACCGGGCGCTGCGGATGCTCAACGACGCCGGCGTGGTGCCCCTCATCAACCACCTGGTCACCTCCGACAACGTCGACCAGCTCGAGGACTTCGCCACCTTCATGGAGGGCATCGAGGTCCGCGACATCCGGCTGATGTACCACAACAACCTGGGCCGGGGCGTCGACGACGAGTTCGAGTTCGGGTGGGAGGACCACCTGCGCATCCAGCGCATCACCTGGACCTCGCCCGCGGCCGGACGGCTCCTGCCGGACGGGCCCAAGCCGCTCCAGCGGTGCGCCGTGCGCGGCAACTGCGGGATGGGCGGCAACGAGATCTACATCAACTCGCTGGGCGACGTCTACCCGTGCAAGCTCGTCACCGAACCGGGCCACCTGGCGGGCAACGTGCGCCGCCAGTCGCTGTCGGAGATCTTCGGCGCCCCGCTGCTGTACGACATGCGGACGAGCTCGGTGTACGGCGGCGACTACCACGCCGACTGCGAGAAGTGCTACATCAAGGCGTCCTGCGGCGGAGGCTGCCGGGCCGCGCACATGTCCGAATCGGGCGACCTGCGGCGCAACAGCCGCCACCAGTGCCGGATCCTGCGGCACGGCATCGCCACCCAGCTGTGGCTGGAGTCGGGAATCAAGCCGGCCGAGCTGGCCCGCGACCCCGAGATGACGACGCCGCGCCTGGTGGCGAGCGACGCCGTGCACCCGGTCTTCGACGACTGGAAGACCTACGTACGACCCTCGCCCGGCGCCGTCCGCGTCGGCGAACTGCTTCCCATCACGCCCGTCTAAAGGAGGTGGAGTGTGTCACTCCAGATCAGCGACGCTGTGATATGGCAGGAGACCGCCGGAGGCATCTCGCTGTACCACACCGAGTCCGGGGACTTCCACAGCTTGAACGAGACGGCTTCGCGGATCTGGACGCTCGTCGCCGACAAAGGTGAACGCGAGGCGATCGTCTCGGAGCTGTCCCAGCAGTTCTCCGGAGGCAGCGTCGCCGTGAGCGTCCGCATCGTGAAGGACGTGCAGGCGTTCCTCGGCACCATGATCGAGCAGGGGCTGATCGAAGAGCGCCCGGCGCTTTCATGACGCGGGCGCTCGTCCTCGGCGGCGGCCTGGCCGGTGTGCTGGCCGCCGCCGTGCTCGCCCGGCACGCCGGCGAGGTGCTGCTGGTCGAAGGCGACCACTACCCGCCCGGCCCGCTGCCGAGGCGCGGGCTGCCGCAGTCACGGCACAGCCACGTGCTGGTGAGCGGCGGCGCCCGGGCGCTGGACGAGCTGCTGCCCGGCACGGTGGCGGAGCTGCTGGCGCGCGGAGCGCAGCGGCGCGGCCTGCCCGGCGACGCCCTGGTGCTGGCCGCGCAGGGCTGGTTCCGGCGGCTCGACACCGGCGCCTGCCTCCTGTCGTGCGGGCGCGGGCTGCTCGACCAGGTGGTGCGCGAGCGGGCGCTGCCCGGCGTCACCGTCCTGACGGGCACGCGGGCGCTCGGCCTGGCGGGCGACCGGCGGCGCGTCACCGGCGCCGTCGTCGAGACCGCGGGCGGCGGGACGCGGACGATCACCGCCGCGCTCGTCGTGGACGCGACGGGCCGCAGGTCGAAGGCGCCCGGCTGGCTCCGGGCGATCGGCGCGCCGGCCGTCGAGGAGGTCACGGTCTCCTCCGGGCTGGCCTACTCCACCCGCCACTACCGGGCCCCGGACGGGCTGGCCGACGGCATGCCCGCCGTCATGCTGCACCCGCGCCCGGCGCCGGGCCGGCCCGGCCAGGGCGCGACCCTGTTCCCGGTCGAGGACGGCCGCTGGATCGTCACCCTCACCGGCACCCGGGGCGGCGAGCCGCCGGTGGACGAGCGGGGCTTCACCGCCTTCGCCCGCGCGCTGCGCGACCCGCTCGTCGCCGACCTCATGGCGGCCGCCACCCCGCTGGGCGGCGTCCGCCCGTACCGCGACACCGCCAACCGCAGGAGGTTCTTCGAGCGGGCCGCGCTGCCCGGCGGCTTCCTCGCGATCGGCGACGCGGTGTGCGCGCTCAACCCCGTCCACTCGCACGGCATGTCGGTGGCCGCGCTGGGCGCGCTGCGGCTGGCGGCCGAGCTGGCCCGCCACGGCGCCGACCCGGACGCCTTCCCGGCGGCGCAGAGCGCCGTGGCGGCGCAGGCGGAGACGTCCTGGCGGCTCGCGCTCGCCCAGGACCGGCCACGCGACGACGGGGCGCGGGAGGCGAGCGCGTTCCAGCGGGAGATCCTCGCCCGCAGGTCGCGGGCCCTGCTGAGCAGCCCCGAGCTGGCCGCCGGGTTCTTCCGCGCCCAGGCGCTCCTCCCGCCGCCCGCCCAGGACGGCGCGGCGGTGGCGCGGGCGCTGACCGGCGAGCCGGAGTCTCTGCTCACCACGGAGGAGGCCGTCGCCCAGCACCCGGCGCTGCACGCCTGGTGGGCTACCCACGCCCGAGCAGGCGGTGAACCGATTCGCCGGTGATGACCCCCGACTCGTAGGCGATGCCGACCGCGTGCGCCCGGTTGGCCGCCGACAGCTTGGCCAGGATGCGCGCCAGGTGCGAGCGGACCGTTCCAGTGCCGATGCCGAGCCGGGCCGCGATGCCCGCGTTCGACAGGCCGGCCGCGACGAGGGCCAGCACCTCGGCCTCGCGGCGGGTCAGCGCCGCCGGCCGCCGGTCGGCGCGCGGGATGACGGCGGAGATGCGGTCGCGCAGCCGGGTGACCATCGAGCTGGAGATGAACGTGTGCCCGGCGGCGACCAGCCGGATCGCGGGCACGATCTCCTCCAGCAGCGACTCGCGGTGCACGAACCCGCCCGCGCCGCCGCGCAGCGCCCGCCCGAGGAGCTGCTCGTCCAGCACGTCCGAGACCACCACCACCCGGGTCCGCTTCCTCGCCTGGGCGGCCATGGCCAGCGCCGACTCCTGGCCGTCGGGCTGGCGCAGCGCCGCGTTCACCACCGCCACCCGGGGCTGGAAGCGGGCCGCCTGCTCGCACAGCCGGTCGGGGTCGCCGCTCTCGCCCAGGACGCGGATGCCGTTGCCCACGTGCAGCACGCTCCTGAGCCTGGCGCGCACCGCCCGGTCGGGCTCGCCCACGACGACCCGCAGCGCGGGCGCCGTCTCGCCCGCCTGCCTCACGTCCACCGGTGTGCCACCTGACCATTCCGAGTTCGGGCGCGCCTGCTCGACCGGCACACTATGCTCCGCGCCGGGCCGGACCGCCAGAGCAGCGGGATTACTCAAGGCGGGCGCCCGCCAGTGGGAAGTACTCATGACTCCCCGTGACCCGGTCAGTCGGACGGCTCGCGGGCTCAGACCGGTGCGGCGGACAGCACCCGGATCGCGGTGCCGCCGAGCGGCGCGCTCACGCCCTCCAGCGCGAACCCGGCCCCGGCCAGCAGCTCCTCGAACCCGGCCCGGTCGCGCTCCCGGCCGCCGGTGTAGACGAGCATCGCGATGTCGCTCATGACGGCCCCGGCCGCGTCCGGCGCGTCCAGCCGCCCGGGCAGCACCGGCTCGACCACCAGCAGCCGCCCGCCCGGGTCGATCGCCTCGCGGCAGCGGCCCAGCAGCGTGGCGCAGCGCCGGTCGTCCCAGTCGTGCAGGATGCCCTTGAGCAGCAGCAGGTCGCCGCCGGGCACGCGCGCGAAGAAGTCGCCCGCCTCGACCGCGCACCGATCGGCGACCCCCGCCCGCCGGAAGGTCTCCGCGGCCCCCGCCCCGCCCTCGGCGGTGTCGTACAGGATGCCGCGCGCGCCCGGCACGGCCGCGAGGACCGCCGCCAGCAGCGTGCCGTCCCCGCCGCCGACGTCGACGACCACGCGGGCGCCGCCGCAGCCGACGGCGCGGGGCACCTCGGCGGCCAGGTGCCCGGTGCCCTCGCGCATCGCCGTGTTGAAGATCCGCGACAGCCCGGCGTCGCCGGCGAGGTGGTCGAACAGCGGCCGGCCGTGCACCCGGTCGAAGGCCGGCTCGCCGGTCAGCACGCTGTCGCTGAGCGCGCCCCAGGCGCTCCAGACGGCCGGGTCGCCGAACAGCAGCACGCTGGAGCGCATCGACCGGGGATGGCCGGCGCACAGCGGCCGGCCGAGCTCGGCCAGCGCGAGCTGCCCCGGCGCCGTCTCGCGGAGCACGCCGAGCACCACCAGCGCCCGCGCCAGCCGCCTCAGCGTCGCCGGGTCGGCTCCCACGGCGCCCGCCAGCTTCTCGACCGGCAGCGGGCCGTCGGCCAGGGCGTCCGGCAGGCCCAGCCGGACGGCGCTGTAGAGGATCTGCGAGCCGGCGTAGCCGAACGCCGTCCGCGACAGGTACCCATAGTCCGCCCACTCGTCCGTCACGCGCCGGCTCCTTCCTTCAGCAGTACGGGCAGGCGGCGCACGCCGTGCAGGAACAGCTCGGGCGTCCACTCCAGGCGGGCCGGGTCGGCCGCCAGCGTGAGGCCGGGGAAGCGGCGCACCAGCGCGCCGACGGCGGCCCGCGCCTGGATCCGGGCCAGCGTCGCGCCGAGGCAGAAGTGGCTGCCGTGGCCGAAGCCGAGGTGCCGGTTCGGGGTGCGGCCGATGTCGAACGTGTCGGGCCTGTCGAACACCGCCGGGTCCCGGTTGGCGGCCAGCAGCACCGGCACGACGACGTCGCCGCACGCGACGGGCACGCCGCCGATCTCGGTGCCGGTCAGCGCGTACAGCGGCCGGGAGTGCCCGACGGGGCCGTTGTAGCGCAGCGCCTCCTCCACGGCGGAGTCGATCAGCTCGGGCCGCTCCCGCAGCCGCCGGAGCTGGCCGGGGTGGCGCAGGAGTTCGAGCACGGCGTTGCCGATGAGGTTGACCGTCGTCTCGTCGCCCGCCAGCAGCAGCTGGAACACGCTGGAGACCAGCTCGGCGCGGCTCAGCTCGGGGGAGGTGGCCAGCCGCGACAGCAGGTCGTCGCCCGGGCGCGCGCGCCGCTCGCCGAGCTTCGCGCTGGCGTAGGCGACGAACGCGACCCCGGCGCGGCGCACCCGCGTCACGTCGCGGCTGCGCAGCATGTCGTCGCTCCACCCGCGCAGCCGGTCCAGGTCGTCGAGCGGGAAGCCGATCAGCTCGGCGACGACGCGCAGCGGCAGCGGCAGCGCCAGCGCCTCGATCACGTCGGCCTCGGGGCCGCCCGCCGCCATCGCGCCGATCAGCTCGCCGACCACGGTGTGGACGCGCCGCTCCAGCGCCGTCACGGTACGGGGGCCGAACGCGGGCGCGATCAGCCGCCGCAGCCGGGTGTGGTCGGGCGGGTCGAGGTTGAACACGTTGCGCCGCACCATCGCCAGCGGGTCGTGCTCGAAGCGGCGGTGGAACGCGGCCGCCTCGGGCGGCAGCCGGTCGAGCTGGCGCCCCAGGGCGGGGTCGAGGAGCACGCGCTGCACGTCGGCGTACCGGGTCACGTACCACAGCACCCGCCCGGTGGACGGGCACCGGCGGCGGCAGGCGGGGGCCCGCTCCCGCATGTCGCGCAGCAGCGGGTGCGGGTCGGCGCGGTGCTCGGGCGCGGACGGGTCGGCCTCCAGGTCCGGCGTGGTCGCGCTCATCGCCCTCCGGCCCCGCGTACGTCCAGCGCGAAGAACCTCCCGGCCGCCACGCCCAGGTCCTCCATGTCGAGGAAGCCGCGCCGGGCCAGCTCGATCCGGGCGCCGGTGCCCGGCCGGTTCCAGCGGCGGGAGAAGACGGTCCCGGCGATCGCAGGGGCGGGCACGGCCAGCTTGCCGCGGGTGCGCTCGGCGGCGTCGTCGGCGCGGGCGACCAGGTCGCACCACTCCGGCCAGCGCGGCGAGCGCCGGATCCGCTCCAGCACGGCGGGCCGCCAGTCCTCCGACTGCCAGACGGGCCACACCCGCACCATCACCAGCGTGAGCCGTTCCTCGGCGCTCAGCGTGTCGCGCTCGGCCTCGGTCAGCCAGGAGGCCAGGTTGCCGGGCAGCGGGCCCTCGCCGCCGCCCTCTCCCGCGCCCTCTCCGTCGCCCGCGCCCTCTCCGTCGCCCGCGCCCTCGCCGAGCCGTGCCCGCGCGTACGCGCCGGTCGTGAGCCCCCGCTCGGCGGCGAAGCCCGCGAGCAGGCCGGTCAGCACCTCCTCGTGCACGTCCGGGTAGTCGTCGGCGTACAGGCGGGCCGCGCTCAGCACGTCGAGGTCCGTCATCCACCTGCCGGGCGCGTACTCCCGCCGCGACCGCCAGGCCAGGGCCTCGTAGTGGGTGACGCCCGTCAGCGCCGACTCGGCCGCCCAGCGGACCGCCGGCTCGGCGGGCGGCTCAGTGGACGGCTCAGTGGGCTGGCGCAGCGCCGCCAGCGCGTCCAGCCGCTTGACGTCCCACTCGCCGCCGGCGATCTTGCGCCGGAGCGTGCCCAGCGCCTCCCGGTCGCCCGGGTCGACCGCCTGCTCCAGCTCCTCCCAGGAGCGGTGCGTGAACGGCCTGGCCTTGGCGGCCGCGACGATCCGCTCGCCCGCCTCCGCCGGGACGAGCCCGGTGCGGGCCCCCTCCCGGCAGCCGTGGCGCAGGTTGACCAGCGCCACGGTGACGGGCGGGTAGCCGCGCTCGGCGGGCCCGTGCAGCACCGCCACCTCGTCGTCGCCGTCGACCTCGCCCGAGGCGTACATGCCGTGGACCTCGCCGACGCCCGTCATGCCGAACGGGCCCAGCTCGGCGGCCCGCAGCGCGCCCATGCTCGCCGCGCCGACGACCCGCACGCCCGCGTCGAGCAGCCAGAGGATCTCCTTATGCCCCACCGACAGCCGCTCGCGGTAGTAGCCGTCGATGAGCACGGCGGTGTCGCCCCGGCGCCACTCCTCCCGGTGCAGGTCGCCGCGCGCCACCGGCGGGCGGACCTCGGCGTGCGGGGCCGCGGCGAGGACCTCCTCGGGGGAGATCGTCGGCCCGGCGTAGACCAGCGTCCTGGACGGGCTCACTACAGCACCTCCGGTGTGATGCGGCTGCCCGGCGCCACCACCCTGACCACGGGGACGCCGATCTCCTCCCGGGTCAGGTCGGCGACGAGCGGGACGCAGGAGAACGCCTCGGCGGCCCGCTTGACCACCTCGCGCAGGTCGTCGAGCAGGCTCTCGTGCGCCGTCTGCCCGCGGATCGCGGCTCCGCCCGTGGGCCGGGGGAGCGGGCCGCGTCCGAGCGCGGCGTCGTGCGTGCCGGGCAGCAGGTCGTCCCGCGCGCCCGACACGTAGCCGAGCCTGGCCTGCGCCGCCTCGGTGATCGCCCTGGTCAGCGCGATCTCGGAGCTGAGATGGCAGCCGAACCCCATGAACGCCGGCGGGTAGTCGTCGCAGGTGATCCGAGCCAGGAAGCACGGCAGCCCGGTCGGCGAGGGCACGGACCTGACCTCCAGGGCGACGCGGGCGCGGGCCATGGCCTCGCACAGGCCGTCGACGACCGGCGATCCGAGCGTGGCCGGGTCGGCGAGCGCGCCCCTGCCGCCCGAGGCGAGCGCCGCGGTGACGGCGTCACGCTCGATCACCTCGTACAGGGCGTGCAGCACGGCCTCGGTCACGGTGTTGCCGCTGGCCAGGCCGTTGGTCGAGGACAGGAACGCGGGAGCGGTCCAGCCGGTCCTGCGCACGAGCGAGAACTCGACGCACTCCCGGGGCACCAGCGCGCGCGAGCCGTCGGCCAGCGACGTGGCCGTGACCCAGTCGACCGGCAGCGCGTCGTGCAGGAGCGAGGCGGGCGCGGCGGGCAGGGCGCGCACGTCGTAGGGCAGCCGGTCGGCCACCTCGCGCGGCGGCGCCTGGAGGACCGGCGTCATCGGCTGCTCGGCGTGCCACAGCTCGATGCCCTCCATCATCGCCGACACCCGGGCCAGCTCCGGCGTGACGCCCTTGCCCTGGGACACCGCGAGCGTCCTGGAGGCCGGGCGGATCGCCTGGAACGTCGGGATGCCGATGGTGTCGAGCCTGGTGATGTCCGCGACCCGGGTGATCCCGACGAGCCGGGCCGCGCGCCGCGCCATCGCGTACGTGGCGGCCGGGTCGCGGGCCCGGTCGGTGCCGGGCAGCCGGAGCTTCACCTGGTCGGAGTCGTCTGTGCGCATCGTCCCCTGCCTGTGTGCCAGATCAGATGTTGCGGGCGCGGTTGAGCAGCGCGCGCCCGCCGACCGTGTAGCTGACGACCGCCAGGACCGCCAGGACGAGCAGGTCCTGCCACACCTCGGCGAACCCGAACACGGCCGCGTCGCGCATCCCGTTGATCCCGTACGTGAGCGGGTTGACCGCCGCCACCCACTGGAGCACCGTGGGCATGCTGTCGACGGTGTAGAGCGACGGGGCGCTGAAGATGAGCACCGGGATCGAGATGTTCGACAGCAGCATGAACGCCTGGTAGTCGGTGATGAGGATGGCCGCGGCCAGGTAGAGCCCGTTGAAGGCCACCGCGGACATCGCCAGCGCCGCCAGCAGCCCCGCCCACGCCTCGACGCCGAACGGCAGGTCGAAGACGACGACCGCGAGGCCGAGCGCCAGCAGGGCCTGGAGCAGCACCAGCGACACCCCGGCGATCACCTTGCCGACGAGGAAGCGGGAGCGGCGCAGCGGGTAGGACCACAGCTGGGTCGACACCCCGCTCATCTCCTCCTGGAACAGCGCCATGCCGGACGTCCCGGCCGCGCTGACCACCGCCATCGCCAGCGTCATCGGCAGCAGGAACACCGCGAACGGCACCTCGACGCCCTCGTACACGACGACCTGCATGAGGTTGCTCAGCGACGTGTTGACCAGCAGCAGGTAGATGAGCATCGGGGCCAGGCCCATGATCAGGTAGACCCGGTTGCGGGCCAGCAGCGCGTACTCGCGGTAGAGCACCGCCGACAGCTCGGCCGCCTTCGGGATGCCCGTCGGGGGAGTGTTGACGAACGTCAGCTTGGCCGCCATGCGCCTCATCCCTCGTTCTCGGTCATGCGGAGGAAGACCTGCTCCAGCGAGTCCGCGACGGTGGAGACGCCGGTGATCGCCACGCCGTGGTCGTGGCAGTAGCGCGACAGCTCCGGCAGCACCTCCTGCACCTTGGCGCCGTGGATGCGGACCTCGGACTCCTCGGCGGTGGCCGTCAGCCGGGCGGCGTCCGCCCACCCGGCCACGATCCGGCCTGCCTCCGGGTCGTCGACCGACACCACCAGGTGGGTGGTGCCGAACTCCTCCACCAGCTCGCGCGGCTTGGCGAAGCGCACCACCTTGCCCCGGTTGATCACCAGGACGCGCTGGGCGTTGCGCTCCAGCTCGTCGATGTGGTGGCTGGTCCACAGCACGGTCACGCCGTGCTCCTCCCGCAGCCAGGTCACGAAGCGCTCGATGTCGCGCCGCCCCGCCACGTCCAGCCCCGCCGACGGCTCGTCCAGGATGAGCAGCCGGGGGATCGTGAGCAGCGCCCGGACGAGCTGGAGCCGCTGCCGCTGCCCGCCCGAGAGCTGGAAGGCGAACCGCTGCAGCGCCTCGGTCAGGTTGAGGAACTCGGCCAGCTCCAGCGCCCACGGGCGCACCTGCCGCCAGCGCAGCCCCCGGAAGCGGGCGGCGATGCGCAGGTTGTCGAGCGCGGGCAGCATCATGTCGAACGGCCCGGACTGGTGCATCGCCCCGATGCCGCTCTTGGCGGCGACCGGCTGGCGCACCGGGTCGGCGTCGAACACCCGCACCTCGCCCGAGGTCGGGGCCGTCACCCCGCAGATCATCTTGATCAGCGTCGTCTTGCCGGCGCCGTTGGGTCCCAGGAGCCCGATGGTCTCGCCGCGGGAGATCTCGAACGAGACGCCGTCGACCGCGGGCCGCTCGGCGCGTCTGTAGCGTTTGGTCAGTCCTGCCGCAGTCACCACGTCGCCCGGCACGGCCCACCCTCTGTCCGCTGGAGATGTCGTTGCAGGTCGAGTATGGGCCTGTGATCAGCGCATGGCACAACCCCACAAACGTGGGCTAACGGATTGGCAGCCTCCCCCTCTGCCGATCGGCAGAGGCGGCCGTTGTGCGCCCACCGCCGCGAGATGACCATCGCCTCATGAACGCGTTCGCCGGCCACGCCCGGCATGACCTGTGGCCGGGCCGAAGCGGACCGTTCCCGAGCCGGGCGGCGGGAGGACGCCGGTGAGCGGCGACCCCTACACCCTCCGCATGCCGCGCGGCCGGACCGGCGCGTCGTGGCAGCTTCCGGAGGGCGCCGACAGCGCGGCCGTCCTGCCGTGCGTGGTCCTCGTCGGCCGCGCCGGGCTGCCGGAGTTCACCGTGCTCCAGCGCGGCCTGCGCACGCTCGGCGTGCCCAGCGTCCGCGTCGACGCCGGGTCGCTGGCGGGCCTGGGCATCACCGCGCGCCTGGACGACGGCGCCCCCACCCTCGACGGCCGCCGCATCAGGCCCACCGTCACCTGGGTGCGGCACTTCTCGCCGCGCGCCATCCCGGGCGCGAACGGCTCGCCGGCCTCGGTGTTCAGGGCCGACTCCTGGTACGCGCTCGTCCGCCAGCTGTCGGCGCGCTCGGCCGTCCGGCTGCCCGCGGGCGCCGATCCCGGGCGGCTGGTCCAGCTCGACGACGCCGCCCGCCTGGGAGTCCGCACGCCGCGCACGATCGTCACCACCGACCCCGGCGCGGCCGTCGCCGAGCTGCCGGGCGGCCGGGTCGTCGTCAAGGCCCTCGACCAGCACTTCGTCGAGGCGGAGCCGGGCACGCTGCACGGCGTCTTCCCCGAGATCGTCGAGGCCGCCGAGGCCGGCCGGCTGGACCGGCGCGACGCGCCGATGATCGTCCAGGAGTACGTCGAGCACGTCGCCGAGCTGCGCGTCTACTACCTCGACGGGGAGATCCAGTCGTTCCGCGTCGGCAAGCCGTCTCCGGAGGCGATCTGGTGCGACCCGGAGTCGGTCACGGTCACCCCGGCGGCCACGCCCGAGGCGGTGGCCGGGGCGGTGCACCGGCTCGCCGGGCACTGGGGGCTGCGCTACGGCGCGTTCGACTTCCTGCTGACGGCCGACGGGCCGGTCTTCCTGGAGGTCAACCCCGACGGCGACTGGCGGTGGTTCGAGACGAAGGCGGGCGTCGACGACGTCACCATCGCCGCGCTGTCGATGGTGCGGGCGCTGCACCGCCAGTCGGCCGGCCAGAGCCCGCCGCCGATCGACCTGGCCGGGTTCCTCGCCCTCGGCACCGCCCGCGCCGGACGCGACGGCGGGCGTGAGGGCGGGAGCCAGGAGGCGCGGCCCGCGCTGGACGCCCGCGTGCTGGGCCCGCTGGAGGTGCGCGTCGACGGCGCGATCGCGCACATCAGCGCCCGCAAGGCCCGGCTGCTGGCCGCGATCCTGCTGTCGCACCCCAACCACGTGGTCCCCACCGGCCACCTGCTGGACGCGCTGTGGGGCGACCGGCCGCCTCCCACGGCGCGCAAGAACCTCCAGGTGTACGTCTCGATGCTGCGGCGCAGGATCGGCGACCGGATCTCCCACCAGGGCTGGGGCTACCGGCTGGACGCGGCGGCGGGCGAGCTCGACCTGCTGAGGTTCCGCCAGCTGGCCGGGGCGGGCCGGGAGATGCGCCGCAGGGGCGCCGCCGACGCGGCCTCGGAGCTGCTCGACGACGCCATCCGGCTGTGGCGGGGCCGGCCGCTGGAGGAGTTCACCGGCGTCGCGCTGCTCGACGACGTGGTGGCCAGGCTCACCGAGCTCCACCTCACGATCAACGAGGACTGGGCGGAGCTCGAACTCGACCGCGGCGGCCACGTCGAGGTGCTGAACCGGCTCGACGAGCTGGTGCCGTTCTTCCCGGCGCGTGAGCGGCTGGTCGCGGCCCGGATGCGGGCGCTGGCGGGCTGCGGGCGGGCCCCGGAGGCGCTGGCCCAGTTCGAGACCGTCCGCCGGCATCTGGCCGCCGATCTCGGGATCGATCCGAGCCCGGTGCTGAAGGAGGTCTACGAGGACATCCTCCAGGGCGCGGGCCCGCACCGACCGGCCGCCGGTGGCCGCCTCGGCGCGGTCGGCAGGCAGGCGGGCCGCTGGTGACCTGTGCTGATAAGCGGCCGCATGCTCACGCCATACCGATGCTTAAGCGGCTTCTTCTAGCGTGCTTTCACGGGTGCTTTCCGCCGGGGAAAGTCTCCGGTCAAGGTGATTCGAACTGGGACGGCCAATGGACCTCGCTTCCGGCGACCTGCTCAACGACCGCGACACCGGACTGATCGTCATGCTGGCCAAGGGGTACACGACGGCGAGGATCGCGCGGGAGATGAACCTCAGCCGCTACACCGTGGCGGAGCGGATCGGCAAGCTCCTCGACCGGTTCGCCTGCAGCAACCGCAGCCAGCTCGTCGCCTACTCCTACGCCCACCGGCTCCTGGACGTGGGGATCTGGCCCCCCGGCACCGCCTGAGGCTCCCGGGCCCGCCACAGGCCCGGGCTCATACCAGGCCGACGCCGAGGGTCAGCGTCCCCACGGCGAGCGACGCGCCGCCCGCGAACGTCAGGGCGATCAGCCGGTTGGGCCTGGTGTCGGAGGGACGCGCGACCGACAGGAAGAAGCCGAGCGGCATCAGGATCGGCGCGGCCACGATCGACACCCGCACCAGCGTCTTCCAGCCGTCGGACAGGTCGGCCTGGTCCACGTACAGCATCGCCACCAGGCTGAACAGCACCAGGACGCCGGCGTGCGCGTGGCCGGCGCGCCACAGGCCGCGGCGGACCGGGTTGTCCAGGTAGCCGGGGACGCCGCGCATGAGGAAGCTCAGCAGCGACACGCCGCCGAAGGCGATGGTCGGGACCGTGATGAGGAGCACGCCTGCCGTGCTCAGTGACGCTGGTGACATCGGAACCTCCGTGATGCTCGTCTCTCCCCCAGTATTGGATAGTGTCGCTATCCAGTCAAGTCCGCAAGATCGCGGGGGGAAGAGCGCGCATTGTGGCCCGGTTCGGGGAAGATATGGCTAGAGGCAGTCCCCCGACGTGGAGGTAGGACATGGCGAGCAAGGACACCGGTGGGCAGAAGCAGACCGGCCGGCGTGAGTCCGAGGTCGAGGAGACCGAGGCGACGGCGGCACCCGACGTCCAGGAGCGGCAGGAGAAGCTCACCGACGACGTCGACTCCATCCTCGACGAGATCGACGAGGTGCTTGAGGAGAACGCGGAGGAATTCGTCCGGTCTTACGTGCAGAAGGGCGGCGAGTAAGGCGTCGCGGCCCGCAAACGGCGCGGAAGCAGAGGGGAGACGGTCCCTGCGGGCCGGTGGCCGGAGCACGCCCGCTCCGGCCACCGGCCCGCTCAGCGGCGCGGGGCCTTCTGGTCGGCCGGCATCGCGTAGTCGGCGGCGACCCCGACGAGGCGGACGGGACGGGTGAGGTCGAAGCGCCCGAGCGCGGCGAGGGCGGCTTCGGTGAGCGGGGCGTCGTCGGTGGCCGGTGCGGCCAGCGTGGTCTGGCGGGTCCTGGTGACGAACGGGGCGAAGCGCACCTTGACGGTGACGCGGGTGATCGTGCGGCCGGCCTCGCGGGCGTCGGCGGCGACCTGGGCGGTGAGAGCGCGGACCACGTCGGCGATGGCGCTCTCGTCGGTGAGGTCGCGGGGGAAGGTGGTCTCGCGGCTGTGGCCGCGGGCGACCCACGGGGTGGTGACGACCTCCGCCTCGCCCTTGCCGAGCGCGAGGTAACGCAGCCACGGCCCGTTGGTCGGCCCGAACCTGGCGGCAAGCTCCGCCGGGTCGGCGGCGGCGAGCTCGGCGACCGTGCGGATGCCGAGCGCGGCGAGCTTCTTGGCGGTACGCGCCCCGATGCCCCACAGCGCGTCGGTGGGGCGGTGGTGCATGGTCTCCTCCCAGAGCTCACTGGTGAGGCGGTGCACCCCGGCCGGTTTGGCGAACGCCGACGCGAGCTTGGCCTGGTGTTTGTTGTCGCCGATGCCGATCGAGCAGTCGAGCCCGGTCCGCTCGCGCACGGCCAGCCGGATGGAGGTGGCCAGGGCCTCCGGGTCGCCGGTGCGGGCGCCTAGGAACGCCTCGTCCCAGCCCCACACCTCCACGGCGACGGGGAAGTCGCGCAGCACGGCCATGACGCGGGCGCTGGCCGCCTCGTAGGCGGGCGGGTCGCTGGGCAGGAAGACGGCCTCGGGGCAGCGGCGCAGCGCGGTGCGCAGCGGCATGCCGGAGTGGACGCCGTGCTCGCGGGCCTCGTAGGTGGCGGTCGCGGCGACCGTGCGCGGGCGGGTCGGGTCGCCGTCGCCGCCGACGACGACCGGCCTGCCGCGGAGCTCGGGGTGGCGCTGCAACTCGACGGCCGCGATGAACTGGTCGAGGTCGAGGTGCAGGATCCAGTCCCTCATGGATCCAGTATCGCCTGGTCAGGGGCATCCGGTATCGCCTGGTCAGGCGGATCCGGCATCGCCTAGCCAGGCGTGCGGCGCCGGGCTCCTCGTGTCGCCGTGTCAGTGGGCGACGCGGGCCGCGCCGCCGACCAGTTCCGCCAGCTTCGCCTCGTAGCCGGCGGCGGCCTCCTCGACGCTCCTCCCGGCGACCACCGCCGCCGTGGCCTCCTGCAGCAGCGCCGACACCTGCGGGTAGACGGCCAGGCCGGGCCGGTAGGCGGTGATCGGCAGCACCTCCTCGGCGACGTAACGCAGCATCGGGTCGTCGGCCAGCACCTCGTCGTTGACGTCGGTGCGCGAGCTGATGCGCGCCTGACCGGCCGCCTGCGCCTTGGTGGCCTCGGCCGAGTGCATGAAGGCCAGCAGCTCCCAGGCCAGGCGCGGGTTCGCGGAGAACGGGTTGAGCACCCGCACGGCGCCGCCGGACATGCTCGCGTGGTCCTGCCCCCGGATGCCCGCGCCCGGCTCCCTGGCCGGGATGCGGGTGTAGCCGACGACCTGGTCGCGGTCCTTCATCGGGGCGACCCCGGCGGTGGGCTCGATGACCGAGCGCCAGAAGTAGTCGCCCTCGGCCAGGATGGCGATCTCGCCCCTGGCGAAGGCGGTGAACGACTTGTCGCGGCCCTTGGCCTCCTGCTGGAGCCTGGGGTCGCCGAGGCCGCCGCCGTAGACGCGCTGGTAGAAGCCGAGCACGTC
The DNA here is from genome assembly GCF_040674795.1 of Nonomuraea sp. NPDC049725. Taxonomy (NCBI): domain Bacteria; kingdom Bacillati; phylum Actinomycetota; class Actinomycetes; order Streptosporangiales; family Streptosporangiaceae; genus Nonomuraea; species Nonomuraea sp. NPDC049725. Next base: position 240,849 of record NZ_JBFANJ010000003.1, read on the forward strand.
CTTCAGCGCCCGGGAGGCGCCGGTCCACTTGTCCTGGCTGTAGATCTCCGCCCCGGCCCCCGCGAGCAGCGGGAGCACGCCCTGCATGGTGGTGGCCTCGCCCATCGCCGTGCCCGCGTTGATCTGGATCGGGACGGGCACGCCGGACGCCTTCAGCCTCACGCCCGCGTCGATGATGTCCTGCCAGCTCGCCGGGCTCCACTCCTCGGGCAGCCCGGCCTTCCTGAACAGCGCCTTGTTGTAGAACAGGACGCGGCCGTCGGTGCCCTGCGGCAGGCCGTACTTCCTGCCGTCGAAGATGCCGAGCCCCTGCACCGCCTGCGGGATCCGCGACCAGCCCTCCCACGACTCGACGCCCGGGCCGCCGACGTCGGCCAGCGGCCTGACGTAGCCCGCCTGGGCGAACTCGCCGACCCAGATGCCGTCGAGGTCGATGACGTCGGCCCCGCCCTTGGCCTTGAGGTCGAGCGCGAGCTTGGTCTTGTACTGCTCGTCGTCGACGCCGCTGGGCCGGAAGAGCACCTTGACCTCGGGATGCGTCCGCTCGAACTCGGGGATGACCCAGCCTTTGATCCAGTCGGCGGTCTCGGAGTTCTTGCCTCCGGAGATGGCGTTGGCCGCGATGGTGAGGGTGACGGTGCCGCCGCCCGCGGGCTCCCCGGTCCCGCACGAGCCGAGCGCCAGGGCCGCGATAGCCGCGATGGCCGCGATCGTCGCAGGTCGGCTGGGGAATCGCATGTCGGCCTCCCGTCCGGGACGTGCGGACATACCGACGATCGCACGGGCGTCAGGACGCGTAAAGAAACGATCTGGTGAACGGTTCGCCGTGAGCTGATCGTGGGAAGTGCAGACAACGACGCAACAACAGTAGGGTCGGCCTAGGACCATGATTTTGGGCCATGCTCATTGGGCCATGATTTGGGAGGGAGTCGCGTGGCATCGCACAGGGATCTGCCCGCCGGCTTGACGAACCGCCTTTTCGACAACACCGGGAGCTCTTCGTTCACCGAGTTCGTCGGCACCTACGCGCCCGCTCTGCTGCCGCACCGGGATGAGGTTCTGGCCACGCCGATCGGTGACCAGGTTCCGCACGCGACCACGATCGTCGCCGCCACCTTCGCCGGAGGCGTGGTGATGGCCGGTGACCGGCGCGCGACGTCCGGCAACGTCATCTCGCAGCGTGACGTGGAGAAGGTGTTCCGGACCGACGACTACTCGTGCATGGGCATCGCCGGCACCGCCAGCACCGGCATCGAGATGGCCCGCCTCTACCGCGTGGAGCTGGAGCACTACGAGAAGCTGGAAGGCCGCACGCTGTCGGTGGCCGGCAAGGCCAACCGGCTGGCCGCGATGATCCGCGGCAACCTGGGCATGGCCATGCAGGGGCTGGTGGTGGTGCCGTTGTTCGCCGCCTACGACCCGGCGCGCGACGCCGGGCGGATCTTCAGCTACGACGTGGCGGGCGGCCCCTACGAGCGTGACCGCTTCGACGCCATCGGGTCGGGCTCGATCTTCGCGCGGGGCTCGCTGAAGAAGCTCTACCGCGACGGCGCCTCGGCCGACGACATGGTGATGACGCTGATCCAGGCGCTCTACGACGCGGCCGACGACGACTCGGCGACCGGCGGTCCCGACGTCACGCGGAAGATCTGGCCGATCGTGTCGGTGATCGACGCCGACGGGTTCCGGCGGCTGACCGACCAGCAGGTGTCCGGTTACGTCGAGCAGATGCTCGAAGCCCGCCTGATCTCGCCCGACGGCCCCATCGCCCCGCTGCGCTAGAAAGGATCACCCCACGTGTCCATGCCTTTCGGATATGCGTCCCCTGAGCAGATCATGCGGGACAAGGCGGACTACGCGCGCAAGGGGATCGCGCGGGGCCGCTCCGTCGTCGTGCTCCAGTACGTCGACGGCATCCTGTTCGTGGCGCCCAACCCGTCGCGGGCGCTGCACAAGATCAGCGAGATCTACGACCGCATCGGGTTCGCCGCCGTCGGCCGCTACAACGAGTTCGAGGAGCTGCGGCTCGGCGGCATCCGCTACGCCGACATCAACGGCTACACCTACGACCGCTCCGACGTGACCGGCCGCGGCCTGGCCAACCTCTACGCCTCCAACCTGGGCCGCATCTTCACCGAGTCGATCAAGTCGCTGGAGGTGGAGGTCGTGGTCGCCGAGGTCGGCGACAGCCCCGACGGCGACGCCATCTACCGGCTGACGTTCGACGGCTCGGTCTTCGACGAGCACGGCTTCGCGGCCATGGGCGGCCAGGCCGAGGCGGTCGCGACGCGGCTCAAGGAGCGCTACCGCGAGGCCATGACGCTGTCGGAGGCGCTGGAGGTGGCGCTGACGGCGCTGACCGAGCCGGGCGGCGAGCGCCCGCCGATCGGCCAGCTCGAGGTGGCGGTGCTCGACCGCAACCGTGAGCACCGCAAGTTCCTGCGCCTGACCGGGCAGCGGCTGGAGCGCCTGGTGTCCGCCGCGTCGGCCGCTCCGGAGACTCCCGCCGCCCCCGAGGCCCCCGCCGCCCCGGCGACCGGCCCCGGCGACGCGCCCTCCGGTGACGCGGCCTCCGGCGAGAAGCCGCCGCCCACCGGTCCTGACGGCGACGTCGACGACGGCTCCTCGCCGCTCTAGCCTCATCCGGCCGGAATGATGTGATCTGTCTCACATCATTCCGGCCGAACTCGCGGCCAAGATCGGCCGTCGTAGAGTCCGTGAAGATTCTTCAGCGCAGCCTCGTCGCGGGCGCCGCCGCCGCGGCCGTGGTCCTGTCCTCCGGAGTCGCGGCCGACGCCGCCGCCTACCCGAAGTACACGACCCCCAAGATCTTCGGCACGACGTTCCAGGCCGACCCGGGGCACGACTTCACCAAGCGCATCCGCTCACGCCACAACGGCATCCTGCGCGGCTGGATCACCCACGTGCGCGGCAGCGTGGCCGAGTACGAGCCGATCCGGTGGAAGAAGGGCGGCGTCACCGAGGGCCGCTTCGTCGGCCCGCCGGAGGGCGACGTGACCGCCTACGCCTCGCCGATCGCCGGGAACGTCGTCTTCCTGTCGGCCGTCGGCTGCGGCTCGGCGATGACCAAGCTGACCGTCGACCGCAGGGGCCTCGGCGCCAAGCGCTGCTCCCGCGCCGACCTGATCAAGCGCGCCAAGCGCTACGAGCGCCCCGCCCTCATCACCGTCCACCAGGGCAAGATCGTCAAGGTCCAGGAGATCTTCACCCCCTGACGGAAGGGCGCGCGGCCTCGCGGGGGCGGGCCGCGCCGCACCCCGCGCGGGGAAAACACCGTGGAGATCTCTCCCGCCGGACCATCCGTGGGCATAGTGTGAGGTGATGGATCGTCGCATCTTCGGGCTGGAGAACGAGTACGGCGTGACCTGCACGTTCCGGGGGCAGCGCAGGCTGTCGCCGGACGAGGTCGCGCGCTACCTGTTCCGGCGGGTCGTGTCCTGGGGCCGATCGAGCAACGTCTTCCTCCGCAACGGCGCACGCCTCTACCTCGACGTGGGCAGCCATCCTGAATACGCAACACCCGAGTGTGACAACGTCATCGAGCTCGTCACCCACGACAAGGCCGGCGAGCGCATCCTCGAGGGACTCCTCGTCGACGCCGAGAAGCGGCTGCGCGAGGAGGGCATCGCGGGTGACATCTACCTGTTCAAGAACAACACCGACTCGGCCGGCAACTCCTACGGCTGTCACGAGAACTACCTGGTCGGCAGGCACGGCGAGTTCGGCCGGCTGGCCGACGTGCTCATCCCGTTCCTGGTGACGCGGCAGATCATCTGCGGCGCCGGCAAGGTGCTGCAGACGCCGCGCGGCGCTGTCTACTGCGTGTCGCAGCGCGCCGAGCACATCTGGGAGGGCGTCTCCAGCGCCACCACCCGCAGCCGGCCGATCATCAACACCCGTGACGAGCCGCACGCCGACGCCGAGCGGTTCCGCCGCCTGCACGTCATCGTCGGCGACTCCAACATGAGCGAGACCACGATGCTGCTCAAGGTCGGCGCCACCGACCTGGTGCTGCGCATGATCGAGGCCGGCACCGTGATGCGCGACCTGTCGCTGGAGAACCCGATCCGCGCCATCCGCGAGGTCTCCCACGACATGACCGGCCGCCGCCGGGTGCGGCTGGCCAACGGGCGCGAGGCGTCCAGCCTGGAGATCCAGGAGGAATACCTGTCGAAGGCGAAGGACTTCGTCGAGCGGCGCGGCGGCGACGCCATCGCCCGCCGGGTCCTGGAGCTGTGGGAGCGCACGCTGCGCGCCGTCGAGACCGGCAACCTCGACCTGGTGTCGCGGGAGATCGACTGGGTGACCAAATACCAGCTCATCGAGCGCTACCGCAAGAAGTACGACCTGCCGCTGTCGTCGCCCCGGGTGGCGCAGCTCGACCTGGCCTACCACGACGTCCACCGCAAGCGCGGACTGTTCTACCTGCTGCAGCGGCGCGGCTCGGTGGAGCGGGTGGCCTCCGACCTGAAGATCTTCGAGGCCAAGTCGGTCCCGCCGCAGACGACCAGGGCGCGGCTGCGCGGGGAGTTCATCCGCAAGGCGCAGGAGAAGCGGCGCGACTTCACCGTCGACTGGGTGCACCTCAAGCTCAACGACCAGGCGCAGCGCACGGTTCTGTGCAAGGACCCGTTCCGCAGCGTCGACGAGCGGGTGGACAAGCTCATCGCGGGAATGTAGCGGGTGGTTTACCTCGGCCCTACCGGGATGTCGGATAGGGTGACGCGAACCTGACGTCTTTTCCGAGGGAAATCCATGCGCCGCGCTCTGGCCGCTCTGGCCGCCGTGCCTTTGATCTTGTTCGCCGCCGCGTGCGGTTCCGAACCGACCGCCACCACGGCCACCACCGGCGCCGGCTCCGCGGGGGTGAAGGTCACCGGACAGGTGGGCGCCAAGCCCACGGTGACCTTCCCCTCCGGCAAGCCCGCCACGAAGTCCTCCTACGAGGTCGTCACGGCAGGCACCGGCCCGGCCGTCAAGACCGGTGACCAGCTCATCGTCAACCTCACCGTCTACAACTGGGACGGCAAGGAGAACGCCTTCCAGGGCTCCTCCTACGACACCAAGGCGCCCGAGACCATCCCGGTCAACGAGCAGCTCCCGCAGGTGCTGCGCGACGGCTTCACCAAGGTCAAGCACGGCGGCCGGCTGCTCGCCGTCATGGCCAGCGATTCCGAGGCCCAGCAGCAGAACGCCCAGCCGGCCCAGCCGACGAAGGTCTTCGTGCTCGACGTCGTCGGCACGCCGCCCAAGCCGCTGGCCGCCGCCACCGGCAAGGAGACCGGCGACAGCCTCAAGGGCGTCAAGGTGGAGAGCCCCGGCGGCGACAAGGCGCCCGTGCTCACCACCAAGACGGACGCCAAGCCGTCCAAGGAGCTCGTGGTCAAGACGCTGATCGAGGGCACCGGCGCCAAGGTGCAGCCGACCCAGACGCTCACCGTCCACTACACGGGCAAGATCTGGGGCACCGACAAGGAGTTCGACTCCAGCTGGGGCCGGGGCGAGCCCGCCGCGTTCCCGCTGTCGAACGTCATCCAGGGCTGGCAGAAGGGCCTGGCCGGCGTGCCGGTCGGCAGCCGCGTCGTGATGAGCATCCCGCCGGACCTCGGCTACGGCGCCCAGGAGCAGCAGGGCATCCCGGCCAACAGCACGCTGGTGTTCGTCGTGGACGTGCTCGCCGCCTACTGACCGGCGCCGTACGGGATCCCGAGGGGCCCGTCGGCGGACGCGGGCGCGCGGTAGCATCGCCGGGCCCGGTGGCACCATGCCGCCGGGCCCGTTCGCGTCCGGGAGGCTCCGATGCGCCGACGCGCCCTCGCGGTGCTGCTGCCCCTCGCCTGCGCCGCCTGCACCGCCGCCGCTCCCGAGGTGACGGGGCCCTTCGGGGCCCGCCCCACGGTGATCCTCCCGGCGGAGGCCGCCGATCCCGCCGTCCGGGTGGTCCTGGAGGGCGACGGCCCGGAGATCGGGCCTGACGACCTGGCCGTCGTCCACTACGCCGCGTACCATGCCGCGCACGTGCGGGCCGGCGGCGCGGCCCGGACCGCCGACTCCACCTTCGCCCGCGGCGCCCCCACGGCCATCGTGCCGCCCGCGGTGGCCGCCGCCCTGCCCGGCCATCGTGTCGGCAGCCGCCTGCTCGTCACCCCGCCGCGCGACCGGCCCGCCGCCCCCGTGTACGTGGCCGACCTGCTCGGCAGGCACGCGGCCGGGGCGTCCCTGGACGCCGGTGGCGGGGAGCTGCACGGGGTCCGGGTGAGCGGCGGCGCCCGGCCGGTGCTGAGGCTGCCCCAGGGGCCGCCGCCGGGCCGGTTCGCCGCCGTGGTGCTCAGCCGGGGCGGCGGGCCCGCCGCGAGCGCCGGACGGCTGCTGGTGGCCCAGTACGAGGGCGTGGCCTGGGACGGCGGGCGGTCTGTCGGCTCGACGTGGCGGGCCGGACGCCCGGCGGCCTTCACCGTGGGCGACGGCGGCGTCATCGCCGGCTGGGACCATGCCCTGCTCGGCGTCCCGGCCGGGAGCAGGGTGCTGATGATCGTGCCGCCCGCCGACGGCTACGGCGCGAGCGGCCATCCGCCCCTCGGCGTCGGACCGGGGGAGACCCTGGTCTACGTGATGGACGTCCTGGCGGTCTACTGACGGGACGCGTACGCGTGAGGCTTGCTTCCGGGTGGTGATGCCGTTGCAATGGGCGTCATGATCAGATTCCTGACCGTGATCGTGACCGCCGGAGCGCTGGTGGCGGGGGTGGCGCCCGCCGCGTCGGCGGCGGAGCCGGCGCAGCTGTGCGCGAAGGTGCGGCCGTGTGTGGTGGGCGGCGACACCGGGTGGGCGTGGGTGCACGCCGCCGCCTCGGGCGTGCGCCAGGGCCGCGCGGTCGCGGCGCGGCTGCTGCGCAACGCCGAGGCCGTGCGCCGCTCGTACGGGGTGCCGGAAGGGGTGTCGATCTTCGTGATCAGGAAGGGCGGGTGCTGGCGGGCGTACGGGTCGTCCGAGCGGGTGCCGAGCCGGGCCTGCACGATCGGGCGGGCCGGGCGGGAGCTCTAGACTCGCGGCTGTGAGCGATGACGACCTCGACGCGCTGGCGCTGCTGCACGACCCGGTCCGCCGGAGCCTGTACGAGGCCGTGGCCGGGCGGGGCGGCGAGGTGGGCCGGGCGGAGGCCGCCGAGGCCGCCGGGGTCTCCAGGACGCTGGCCGGGCACCACCTGGACCGGCTGGTCGAGGCCGGGCTGCTGGAGAGCGGCTTCCGCGCGCCCGAGCGCAAGGGACCGGGCAGCGGCCGGCCCGCCAAGGTCTACCGGCGCGCGGCCGGGGAGCTGTCGGTGAGCCTGCCGCCGCGCGAGTACGCCACGCTCGGCGCGGTGCTGGCCGAGGTGGTCGAGGAGCTCGGCGCCGAGGAGCGGGCCGAGGCGGCCGCCCGCCGCGCCGGCGAACGCCTCGGCCGCCGGGTCGCGGAACCCGCCGGCTCGGCGTCCTCCGGCGGCGATCCCGCCGAGGCGGTGCTGCGCGAGCGCGGTTACGAGCCGTACGCCGAGGACGGCCGGTTGCGCATGCGCAACTGCCCCTTCCACGCGCTGGCGATGGAGCAGCCCCTGCTCGTGTGCTCGATGAACCTGGCGCTGTGCCAGGGCCTGCTGGCAGGGCTCGGCGACGACCCGGACCGGGCCCGGCTGGACCCGCGGCCGGGGGAGTGCTGCGTCACCCTTTCTAAAACAAACGGAGATTGACATAGAAGGTTCCGGAGTGGTGTGCTGAGCGTCATGCATCTCGCGGAGCTCAACCTGGCGCACCTGCGCGCGCCCATCGACTCGGCCGAGCTGGCCGAGTTCGTCGCCCTGCTCGAACCGATCAACGACCTCGCCGACCGCTCACCCGGCTTCGTGTGGCGGCTGAAGGAGAGCGAGGAGGACCCGACCGCCACCGTCCAGCACGAGTACGGCGACCACCTGCTGGTCAACTTCTCGGTGTGGGAGTCGCTCGACGCGCTGTGGAACTACGTCTACCGCAGCGACCACCTGGCCGTGCTGCGCCGCCGCCGCGAATGGTTCCTGCGCATGGCGGAGCCCGCCATGGTGATGTGGTGGATCCCCGAAGGGACCATCCCGACGCTGGCCGAGGGGATGGCACGCCTGCGCCGCCTCAGGACCGAAGGGCCCGGCCCCGAGGCGTTCACCTACAAGGACGCCTACGACAGCAGCGAGGCCGCCAGCCTGCCCGCCGCCGCCGCGGCCAGGAAGTAGGCCAGGTCCTCCTCCAGCCCCCTGCCCATCGTCGACAGCCGGACCGGCGAGGCGGACAACGCCTCGCGCAGGCCGTCGACCGGCACCGGGACCAGGTCGTGCCGGACCGCCAGGAGCTCCGCCTGGTCCCGCACCCGCTCACCGAACGCGCCGTCCAGCATCGGCACCGGCACCCGGGCCCGCGCCAGCGCCACCCGCCCGTACGCCGTCAGCGAATGGTGCGAGACGCCCACGTGCCGCTCGCGCAGGTCGCCCTCGCTCACCCGCAGCGACGCCACCGGCCGCCCCTGCAGCACCGCCGCCGCGTTGACCGCCTCGCCCGCCGACACCCCCGAGAACCCCCACCGGGTGCCCGTGCCCAGGTTGCCCGGCCCCTGCGCGACCACCGCCACGTCGGCCTCCAGCACGTGGCGGGCCGCCAGCAGCCCCGTGTGGACGGTGACGGCCTCGACGTCGCCGCCGAACGCCTGCCCGACCGTGACCGTCCCCGCCAGCCAGCCGATCTCCCGCAGCCGCGCCGCCGCCATCGAGAACCACGCGGGCAGCGCCCCGCCGTCCTGCATCACGTACGCGACCCGTACGCCGGGACGGGACTCGTACAGGCCGCACAGGATCGGCGGGAGCGCCGAGTGCAGGTCGGCGACCACCACGGGCATGCCGTCGACGGAGTCGGCCTCGCGCAGCCGCTCGTGGAACGGGGAGTCCTGCTCGTCGGCGCCCAGCACCGTGGCCTGCAGCGGCGTGTAGCGCGCCTTCACCAGGTGGCCGGGGCCCTGGGGATCTTCCGGCAAACGGTTCGGCACTGCCACCACCATGGCGTAACCTCCCGTACCGAGACCCATCGCGAGTGCCGTCGTGTTGAGCAGCACCTCGTCGCCGGGCTCCGGGCGGCCCACCAGCAGCGGATAGGCCAGCGCCCGGGACAACGCGCCCGCCGCGTTGGAGTCCTCACCGGACACGGCGACGTCCAGCTCCATCGCTCCCGGCCACTCGCGCCGGATCCGCACAACCTCGCCCTTGCGCCATCTGATCACGGGGGCAGGGTAGCGTCGTTGAAGGAGGAGTGAGCAGATGTCGCGCCGTAAGACCGAGCGGTTGCTCAATCTGGTGATCTGCCTGCTCGCCACCCGCCGCCCGCTGTCGGCCGAGCAGATCCGCCAGGCCGTCCCCGGTTACGACCGCGACGGCGACGAGGCGTTCCAGCGCATGTTCGAGCGGGACAAGAACGAGCTGCGCGAGATCGGCATCCCGATCGACGTGGTCCGCGACCCGTGGGAGGACGAGCCCGGCTACCGCATCGAGCGGCAGTCGTACGAGCTGCCCGAGATCACCCTGGAGCCGGACGAGGCCGCCGTGCTGGGCGTGGCCGCGCAGGTGTGGCAGCGCGCCAGCCTGGCCGAGGCCGCGTCCGGGGCGCTGCTCAAGCTGCGCGCCGGCGGGGTCGCCACCGACGAGACCGCGGGCGGGGGAGTGGCCGGCGGCGGCGCGCTGGAGGTGCGCGTCGACACCCGCGACCCGGCCTTCCCGGCGCTGTGGGAGGCCGTGCGCGACCGGCGGCCGGTCCGCTTCGACTACCGCGGCGCCGGCAGCGAGAACGTGCACACCCGCACCGTCGAGCCGTGGGGCGTGGTCAGCCGCCGCGGCCGCTGGTACCTGGCCGGGTTCGACCGGGGGCGCGGCGCGCCGCGGGCCTTCCGGCTCAGCCGCATCACCGGCCAGGTCGCCGCCGCGGGCCGGCCCGGCTCCGTCGAGGTGCCCAAGGGCGTCGACCTGCGGGCCATGGTCGACTTCCCCGACGAGCCCGCGCGCGAGCGCACCGCGCTGGTGCGCGTGCGGCAGGGCGCCTGCGAGGGACTGCGCCAGCTCGCCCGGACCGTGCGCCCCGGCGCCGACGGGTGGGACGAGGCCGAGCTCACCTTCTCCGACCCCGAACGGCTGGCCGGATGGATGGCCAGCCTCGGCTCCGACGTCGAGGTGGCCGGGCCGCCCGACGCCCGCGAAGCCGTCATCCGCCGACTGAAGGGAGCGCTGGCATGAGCGGGTCCGCCGACCGGCTGCCCAGGCTGCTCGCGCTCGTCCCCTACCTGATGTCCCACCCCGGGGCGCAGGTCGGCGAGGTGGCCGAGGTGTTCGGCCTGAGCGAGAAGCAGCTCATCGACGACCTGCAGCTCGTGTGGATGTGCGGGCTGCCCGGCCACACGCCCGGCGACCTCATCGACGTGTCGTGGGACGGCGGCGAGATCGTCATCGACAACGCCGACACCATCGCCAGGCCGCTGCGGCTGGGCATTGACGAGGCCAGCGCGCTGCTGGTCGCGCTGCGCATGCTGGCCGCCACGCCGGAGCTGGCCGAGGTGCAGGGCGACGCGCTGCCCCGGGTGGTGGCCAAGCTGGAGCGCGCCGCGGGCGAGGGCGCCGCGGCCGTCAGCAGCCAGGTCGCCGTCGACGTCGACGCCGCCCCCGACGCGCTGCCCCGGGTGCGCCAGGCGCTGACCGCCCGCCGCCGGCTGTCGCTGCGCTACTACGTGCCGGGCCGCGACGAGGTGACGCCGCGCGAGGTCGACCCGATGCGGATCGTCGTCGTCGACGGGCGCAGCTACCTGGAGTGCTGGTGCTACCGGGCCGAGGCGATGCGGCTGTTCAGGCTGGACCGGATGCTCGGCGTCGAGGTGCTCGACGTGCCCGCCGACCCGCCCGCCGAGGCCGAGCCGATCGACGTCGCGCAGGGCGTGTTCCGGCCGTCGCCGACCGACGAGCTGGTCGAGCTGGAGGTCACCGCCGCCGGGCGCTGGGTGGCCGAGTACTACCCGTGCGAGCAGGTCACCGAGCTGGGCGAAGGGCGGCTGCGGGTGACGCTGCGGGCCCGGGACGAGGACTGGGTCCTGCGGCTGGCGCTGCGGCTGGGCGACACCGGCCGCGTCGTGGCGCCGCCCGCGATGGCGGGCCGCGTGCGGGAGGAGGCGGAGCGCGCCCTCGGCCTGTACGCTCACCAGGCATGACGTGGATCTTGCCGGCCGCCGTGCTCCTGGTCGCCGGGCTGGCCGTGATAGCGGTCGCCGGGCGGCGCGCGGCGGTGGCCGCACGCCGCTTGAACAGGGAGATTGCCCAAGTTCATCAGCAATTCAGACACAAAGAGAACATCGGGGGATGAGGCAGCGGCCCCGGCAGCGTACGATCGGGGGGAAGAACCGCACTTCGCTCACCATGAAGGACGTCACATGAACTTGGGAGCTCCGGAGATCATCCTGATCCTGGTGGCCTTGGTCCTGCTCTTCGGCGCCAAGAAGCTGCCGGATCTCGCCCGTGGCGTCGGCCGGTCCCTGCGCATCTTCAAGGCCGAGACGAGCAAGCTCAACGACGACGACGACAAGCCCACCGTCGTGCAGGCGCAGGCCGAGCCCCAGGCTCAGCCCCAGCCCGCGCCCCCGCAGCAGATCCCCGCGGCGGCGCCCTCCGCCGAGGAGCAGGCTCGCCAGCTGGAGGAGCAGGCCGCCCGGCTGCGTGCCGCCGCGCAGGCCGACAAGCGTCCCTGACCCATCCACCCCTCGTCCCCTTGGACTGACTAGATGGCGCTGCTGAAACGGTCGGATCCCAAACCGCAGCGGGATCCCGAGGGCCGCATGCCGCTGATGGAGCACCTGCGCGAGCTGCGCAACCGGGTGCTCATCGCGCTCGCGGCCGTGGCGGTCGGCCTGGTCATCGGCTGGCTCGTGTCCGGGCCGATGTGGGAGCTGCTCAAGGAGCCCTACTGCTCCGCCCCGCAGTCGCGCGATCTGACCGGCGAGTGCAGCCTGACTTACAACGGGATCTTCTCCTCGTTCTTCATCACGCTGAAGATCTCGCTGATGGTCTCCCTCGTCGTGGCCTCACCGGTGTGGCTCTACCAGATCTGGGCGTTCGTCACCCCCGCCCTCTACCGCACCGAGAAGCGCTACACGATGGCGTTCCTGGGGCTGGCCATCCCGCTGTTCGCGGCCGGCGCGGCGCTGTCCTACCTGATCATGGACACGGCGCTGGGGTTCCTCCTCAGCTTCTCGCTCGAGGGCACCGTCGCCACCATCTCGATCGACGAGTACCTCGACTACGTCTTGATCATGCTGTTGATCTTCGGCGTGTCGTTCGAGCTGCCGCTGCTGCTGGTCTTCCTCAACATCATCGGCGTGCTGCCGCGCGCCACCGTGGCCAAGCACCGGCGCCTGGTCATCTTCCTCATGTTCGTCTTCGGCGCGCTCGTCACGCCGGGCGGCGACCCGGTCACCATGATGGCGCTGGCCGCGCCGATGATCGTGCTGTTCGCGGCGGCCGAGCTGGTCATGTACCTGCTGGAGCGCAAGCGGGCCGACCCGTACGCGGGGCTCGACGACGACCAGGCCTCCGCGCTGTCCGACGACGACACCCCGATCGACGCCCCCACCGGCGTGGACGACGGGCGACAGGAAGAGGATTCCGGTTCTGCCCGATAGGCGATAGGTTCCGGGCGTGGCCCCCCAAATCGCCCTGCTCGTCAACCCCGCCGCACGCGGCGGACGCACCCTGCGCCTGCTCGAACCCGTGGCCCGCCGACTCCGCGCCGGCGGCGCCGACCTGTCGGTGATCGTCGGCGACGACGCGGCGGACGCGCTCGTACGGGCCTGCGCCGCCGTCGCCGAACGTCCCGACGCGCTCGTCGCCTTCGGCGGCGACGGCCTCGTGCACCTGGCCGTCCAGGCCGTCGCGGGCACCGACGTGCCGCTCGGCATCATCCCGGCGGGCACCGGCAACGACATCGCCGCCGCCCTCGGCCTGCCCGTCAAGGACCCCGTCGCGGCGGCCCGCACCGTCCTCCGCATGCGCCCCCGCCCCCTCGACGCCGCCACCATCCGCCACACCACCGCCCCGCCCTTCCCGGACCCCTGCACGCGCGCGGGCGCCGCCGGTGGTCCCGGCGACGGTGGTCTTGGGGGCCGCTCCGGCGGCGTCCCCAGCCTCGGTGGTCCCGGCCGCGCCGGTGGCGTCCCTGGTCCCGGTGGTCCCGGTGGCGCCGGTGGCGTTCCTGGTCCTGGTGGTCCTGGTGGTCCCGGTGGCGTCGGTGGCGCGCCCGTGGGCGGGTCCGGTGGCGACCCAGACGGGCCCGCCGGCCGCTCCGGGGATGTCCCCGGGTGGGCCGGCCGCTCCGGTGCGGGTGGGGCCGGGGTGGGTGGGGGCTCTGGGGGCCGGGTCGGGGCAGGGCTCTCCGGTGTGGGGGGCGGGGGTGGGGAGGAGGTGTTCGCCGGGGTGGTGTGCTGCGGGTTCGACTCGCGGGTGAACGAGCGGGCCAACGCGCTGTCGTGGCCGCCGGGGATGGCGCGGTACCTGGTGGCGACCGCGCGGGAGCTGAGGTCGTTCGAGCCGATCCCGTTCCGGGTGACTATCGACGGCGGGGAGCCGGTCGAGCGGGAGGCCATGATGGTCGCCGTGGGCAACACGAGCTCGTACGGCGCGGGGATGCGCATCTGCCCGGACGCCCGCCCCGACGACGGGCTGCTGGACGTGGTGATGGTGGGCGCGGTGGGCAAGGGGGAGTTCCTGCGCGTCTTCCCGCGTGTCTACCGGGGCACGCACGTGGCGCATCCGGCGGTGACGGTGTGGCGGGCCAGGAGCGTCACGCTGGAGGCGGCCGGCGTCGTGGCGTACGCCGACGGTGAGAGGATCGGCCCGGCCCCCGTCACGTGCGAGGTGCGGCCGGGCGCGTTGAACGTCCTGGTATGAACCGTACTTTGTAAAGGGCGCGGCCGTGAGGACGGACCGGAATGGCGGTTTCGGTAGGGTGGCCGGTATGACAACGCCAGCGGAACGCTACGCGGCCTTCCGTCAGAAATACGCCGGCGACGGGCCCGCATTCACCTCGTTCCGGGGCCTGTACGACTTCGAGCTGGACGAGTTCCAGATCGACGCCTGCCGGGCGCTGGAGGCGGGTGACGGAGTCCTGGTGGCGGCGCCCACCGGCTCGGGCAAGACGGTCGTCGGCGAGTTCGCCGTCCACCTGGCCCTGGAGCAGGGGCTCAAGTGCTTCTACACCACCCCGATCAAGGCGCTGTCCAACCAGAAGTACAACGACCTGGTCAAACGGTACGGCACGGCCAAGGTGGGCCTGCTGACCGGCGACAACAGCGTCAACGGCGAGGCCCCGATCGTCGTCATGACGACCGAGGTGCTGCGCAACATGCTCTACGCGGGCTCGGCCACGCTGGCGGGGCTCGGGTTCGCGGTGATGGACGAGGTCCACTACCTGGCCGACCGGTTCCGCGGGGCGGTGTGGGAAGAGGTCATCATCCACCTGCCGGAGTCGGTGCGCCTGGTGGCGCTGTCGGCGACGGTGAGCAACGCCGAGGAGTTCGGCGAGTGGCTCGGTGAGGTGCGCGGCGACACCACCGTGATCGTCGACGAGCACCGGCCGGTGCCGCTGTGGCAGCACATGATGGTGGGCCACCGCGTCTACGACATCTTCATGACCGACGACGACACGCCGCGGATCAACCCGACGCTGATGCGGGTCACTCGGGACGCCGAGCGGCTGACGGCGGGGCGGGGCAGGCGCGGCTACGGCAGGCCGTCGCGCTCGCGCCCGCCGGACCGGGCGCAGGTGATCGAGCGGCTCGACGCGGAGGCGCTGCTGCCGGCGATCACGTTCATCTTCTCGCGGGCGGGCTGCGACGCGGCCGTCCAGCAGTGCCTGCATGCCGGGATCCGGCTGACGACGGAGCGGGAGCGGCACGAGATCCGCCAGCTCGTCGACGAGCGCACGGCGCACCTGCCGGACGAGGACCTGGCGGTGCTGGGCTACCTGGAGTGGCGCGACTGCCTGGAGCGGGGGCTGGCCGCGCACCACGCGGGCATGCTGCCGGCGTTCAAGGAGGTCGTCGAGGAGCTGTTCACCCGCGGCCTGGTCAAGGCGGTGTTCGCGACGGAGACGCTGGCGCTGGGCATCAACATGCCGGCCCGCAGCGTGGTGATCGAGAAGCTCGACAAGTGGAACGGCGAGACGCACGCCGACCTGACCCCCGGCGAATACACGCAGCTCACCGGCCGGGCGGGGCGGCGCGGCATCGACGTCGAGGGCCACGCGGTGGTGCTGTGGCAGCCGGGCATGGACCCGCTGTCGGTGGCGGGCCTGGCGGGCACCCGTACGTATCCGCTGCGCTCCAGCTTCCAGCCGTCCTACAACATGGCGGTCAACCTGGTCGGCCAGTTCGGCAGGGAGCGGGCCAGGGCGCTGCTGGAGGAGTCGTTCGCCCAGTTCCAGGCCGACCGGGCGGTGGTCGGGCTGGCCAAGCAGCTGCGCAAGCACGAGGAGGCGCTGGAGGGCTACCAGGAGGCGATGACCTGCCATCTGGGCGACTTCCCCGAGTACGCGGCTCTGCGCAGGCGGCTGTCGGACCGGGAGGCGGAGCTGTCGCGCCAGCGCGGCGCGGCCCGGCGGGCGGCGGCGGTGCGGTCGCTGGAGGCGCTGCAGCCGGGTGACGTGATCCGGGTGCCGGGCGGGCGCCGGGCCGGGCTCGCGGTGGTGCTCGACCCGGGCCGCAATCCGCGCGGTCACGGTCCCAGCCCGCTGGTGCTGACGATCGGCAAGCAGATCAAGAAGCTCGACCCCGCGGACTTCCCGGTGCCGGTGGAGCCGCTGGAGAAGATCCGCATCCCGAAGAACTTCAACGGCCGCTCGCCCAAGGAACGCGCCAACCTGGTCTCCACGCTGCTGGCCAAGATCGGTGACCGCGATCTGGGCAAGCCGGTCAGGGCGCGGGACCACGCGGTGGAGGACGACGAGGTCAACGAGCTGCGCCGGCGCATCCGGCAGCACCCGTGCCACGGCTGCGACGAGCGTGAGGACCACGCCCGCTGGGCCGAGCGCTACCACAAGCTGCTGCGTGAGACCGAGGGGCTGCGGCGGCGGGTGGAGGGCCGTTCGCACGTCATCTCGCGCACCTTCGACCGGATCTGCTCGGTGCTGGAACAGCTCGGCTACCTGGAGGGCGAGCAGGTCACCGACGAGGGCCGCCGGCTGGGCCGCCTCTACACCGAGCTCGACCTGCTGACGGCCGAGTGCCTGCGCAGCGGGTTGTGGGAGGAGCTCGACCCGGCGGAGCTGGCGGCGTGCGTGTCGGCGCTGGTGTTCGAGTCGCGGCAGTCCGACGACGCGCGCCGGCCCAAGGTCCCGGCGGGCCGGGCGCAGGACGCGCTGACGGCGATGCTGCGGCTGTGGGGGGAGCTGGAGGGCATCGAGTCCGACCACGGCCTGTCGACGATCCGCGAGCCGGATCTCGGCTTCGCGTGGGCGGCGTTCCGCTGGACGAAGGGTCACTCGCTGGACGCGGTGCTGATGGACGGCGTGGGCGGCAACGAGCTGGCGGCGGGCGACTTCGTGCGCTGGGTCAAGCAGCTCATGGACCTGCTGGGGCAGCTCGGCAACGCGGCGCCGCCCGGCAGCCGCATCAAGCAGACGGCGGCCAAGGCGATGGACGCGATGCGGCGTGGGGTTGTGGCCTACTCGTCGGTGGCCTGACCCTCTTGCCAGAGGGCGTGCGCGCGATTACGGTCAAGACCGTTATATCGCCCGCCGGGAGGCTGTCGTGCGCATCGTCCTCGTTGCATTCCTTGTCCTGTTATCCCTCGCCACTCCGGCCCAGGCCGAATCGCCACCCACCGGGTGCGGCTTCCAGAGCCTGGGCCGGCTGCCGCTGACCGGCGCGACCACGGCGGGCACCGCGCTCGACGGCGATCGCGTCTACTCGGTGACCTCCAGCGCCTCCGGCCCGGCCATGCTCGGCATCCGCGACGCCGCCGACGGCTCGCTGATCGCCGAACGCCCGCTGCCGCTCGCCCTCGGCTCCTGGGCCGTCACCGTGGCGCCCGACCACTCCGTCTACGTGGGCAGCTACAACGCCACCGCCGGGGCGATGGGCCGCCTGTTCCGCTACGACCCGGTGGCCGACAAGGTGAGCGAGCTGGGCATCGCGGTGCCGGGCGAGACGTTCGTGTGGACGGTCGCGGCCAGCCCCGACGGCTCGGCCGTCTACGGCGGCACCTCGCCCAACGGGCGGCTGTTCCGCTACGACACCGCCACCGGCCGCACCGCCGACCTGGGCAGCCCGGTGCCGGGCGAGCAGTTCGTCCGCGACCTGGCCGTCGGCGCCGACGGCACCGTGTACGCCGGGGTCGGCGCGCAGAGCATGAAGGTCGCCGTGGTCGCGCCGGACGGCGCCGTCCGGCAGGTCATCGAGCCGCCGGTCGAGGGCGCGGGCTACGCCTACGACCTCGACCTCGTCGGCCACCACCTGCTCGTGCGCTTCACCACCTCGACGGGCGCCAACCCGATGGGCGTGTACGACCTGGCCGCCAAGGCGTGGAAGGACGTGGTGCCGGACGTCGACAGCCTGACCGTGGGCGGCGGCAGGCACGGGCACACCGTCCACCTGGTCCAGGACGACGAACTCATCGAATATGACCTTAAAAGCGGGAAAATCACGAAGCTGGGCTTCGGTGACTTCGGCGGCGGGGCCGCCCGGACGCTCGGCTGGATCGGCACCACCCTGGTGGGCACCTCCTCGACCGGCCGCCTCTGGCACTACGACCGCCGCGCCGGCAAGGGCGTCCTGTTCGAGTCCACGCTGACCGGCCAGCCCGTCAGCATCCGCTCGATGGGCGTCGGCCCCGACGGGCGCATCTACGCCGGCGGCTTCTTCACCGGCGGCCTGGCCTCCTACGACCCGGCGACGGGCGAGACCCGCTCGTGGCCGAACGTCGGCCAGAGCGAGGGCATCGTCACCCATCGCGGCAAGCTCTACCTGGGCGTCTACCCCGGCGCGCGCATCTACGAGTTCGACGGCGAGCAGCCGCGGCTGCTGCTCGGGCTGGGGGAGCAGGAGCAGGACCGTCCGTTCGCGATGGTGTCGGCGGGCGACTGGCTGGCGTTCGGCACCGTGCCCAAGGCGGGCGTCCTCGGCGGCGCGCTCGGCCTGCTCGACCCGGCCACCGGGGAGAAGGTGATCGAACGTGACCTGATTCCCGGCCACAGCATCATCGGCCTGGCCTACCGCGACGGCGTCCTGTACGGGACCACGTCGGCCTTCGGCGGCACCAACGTCCCGCAGGGCGAGGCCCAGGCGTTCGCCTACGACGTCGCCGGGCGCTCGCTGAAGTGGCGGACCACGCCCGTCCCCGGCAACCTGGCCCTCGGCTCGCTCGCCTTCGACGGCGCGGGCAGGCTGTGGGGGCTCAGCCCCGACTCGCTGTTCGAGCTCGATCCGGCCACCGGCCGGGCGCTGCGCACGGTCAAGCACCAGACGTACCCGTGGCAGACGGTGTCGCAGGTGTGGCTCGACACCTACGTCGAGGCCGGCCGCGACGGCATGCTGTACGGCAAGGTCCAGGGCAAGGTCTACCGGATCGACCCGGTGACGATGAAGCTCACGCTGATCGTCCGGCCGATCTCGAACCTGGTGAAGGGCGCCGACGGGCACATGTACCTGTCGCGGTTCGAGAGCTTCTCCACCTACAGGCTCTGCTGAAGGGCCTCGGTCCGCTTGCGCAGCACCTCGACGGTGCGCGTGACGTAGTCGGCTATCGTGGCCAGCTCGCGGGCGTCGTACCGGGACATGAAGGCGTTCATGTCCGCGCCGAGGTCGGCGAAGATGCCCGCGAGGTCCGGCCGGTTGCCGGGGTCGGCCTCGACGAGCACGCGGCGGCGGTCGGCGGGGTCGGCGACCCGCCGGGCGTAGCCGGCGCGTTCGAGCCGGCCGACGAGGGCCGTGACGGCGCTGGCGTTCATGCCGAGCTCGCCGGCGAGCGCTCCGGCGGTCAGCCCGCCGGAGCGGGTGATCACGCCCAGCGCCTTGTGGTCGACCGCGCTCAGGCCCAGCTTGCGCGCGACCGCCTCGTGGAAGAGCACGACCGCGGTGCTCAGCTCCCAGCCCATCCTCGCGCCGTCCATCCACGCTCCTTTGTTTCAATGGAGTGAATAATTCAATCTGATGAAGTATTATACCGGCATGGTTCTCCGATCAGGTTTCGAACTCGCCGGTGACGCCGCATCCTGGGGATGGCGCTTCTACCTCCGGCACTTCTGGATCGTCGCCGGGCTGTCGATGGTCCCGGCCGTCCAGCGCTTCGCCGCCATCACCGCCGGCGACGACCTGCCCGCCGCCGTGAACATCGCCGCCGAGGTGCTCACCGCCGCCTGCCGCGTCGTCCTGCTGTACGTGATCGTCCGCCTGGCCGTACGCGCCGAGCCCGCGCTGCGCGGCCTGACCCCCGCCGCGCTGTGGCAGCGCATGGGCGAGGGGATCGACCGCGACCGCTGGGCCTTCGCCACCCAGTTCCTCGTGCTGGGCGCGGCCTTCACCGTGCTCGACGTGCTGCCGACCCTCGCCGTCGACCAGTGGGCCGGCCAGGCGCGCGACCTCGTCACCGCGCTGCTCGTCTCCGTGAAGAACCCCACCGTCATCGCGTTCACCTTCGTCTGGATGACCGGCGTCGCGACACGGCTCATGCTCAGCGGCTCAAGGCGTCCAGCAGCCGGTTGAGCGGGCTGTCGAGCCCGTAGCGGTCGGCCAGGCGCACCAGCGCCTCCGGATCGCGCGGCTTGACCGGCAGCGTCAGGTCCGCGGCCGGCAGCGGCGCGTCGGCGGCGACCTTGACCACGGCCGGGGCGGCGGCCAGGTAGTCGCGGGCGGCGGCCAGCTTGGTGCGGCTGCCCGCCGGGAAGCCCTCGGTGACGCCCGCGTCCAGCGCCTCCAGCAGCGCCTCCAGCGAGCCGAACCGGGTCACCAGCGACGCCGCCGTCTTCTCGCCCACCCCCGCCACGCCCGGCAGGCCGTCGCTGGGGTCGCCGCGCAGCGTGGCGAAGTCGGCGTAGCCGCGGCCCGGGATGCCGTACTTGGCGCTCACCCAGCTCTCGTCCACGAGCTGCAGGTTGCGGATGCCGCGCGCGGTGTAGAGGACGCGCACCGGGCGGGCGTCGTCGACGAGCTGGAACAGGTCGCGGTCACCCGTCACGATGTCGACCGCGCCGGAGGCCCGGTGGGTCAGCGTGCCGATCACGTCGTCGGCCTCGAACCCGGGCGACTCCAGGCGGGCGATGCCGACCGCGTCCAGCACCTCCTCGATCACCGGGATCTGCGGCACCAGCGTGTCGGGCACCTCCTCGGTGTCGCCGTGGGCGACCCGGTGCGCCTTGTACGTGGGGATCGCCGCCACCCGGAAGGCGGGCCGCCAGTCGGCGTCCATCGTGGCCACCAGCTCGGCGGGGGAGTGCTGCCGCACCAGCGTGGCGATCATGTCGATGAGGCCCCGCACCGCGTTGACCGGCATGCCGTCGGGCGCCGTGATCGAGTCCGGAATGCCGAAGTAGGCGCGGAAGTAGAGCGAAGGGGTGTCCAGAAGCATCAGCACTAGCCCAGTATGCCCACAGCCAGCAGGCACGCGTCGTCTTCCGGGTTGGGCCCGCCGATGTCGGCCAGCAGCCGGTCCAGGCCCTCGTCCAGGTCGCAGCCCGGCAGCTTGCACGCCGCCGTCATGACCAGGTCGAGCCCCTCGTCGATGTCGCGGGTGCGCCGCTCCACCAGCCCGTCGGTGAACATCAGCAGCAGGTCGCCCGCCCGCAGCGGGGTGCTGGCCAGGAGATAGGGCCGGTCGCAGGTGGCGCCCAGCAGCACGCCCGCGGGCGGGCACAGCGGCGAGGCCACCCCGTCGCGCACCAGGATCGGCGCCAGGTTGCCCGCCTGCCCCCAGGCGAACACGCGGGTCGCGGTGTCGAGATGGCCGATGATCGCGGTGGCCGTGGTGCCCGACAGCCGGTGCAGCACCAGGTCGTTCAGCCAGGCCAGCACCCGGTTCGGCGGCACGCCCGTCATCGTCAGGCCGATCAGCGCGTGGCGGAGCTGCGCCATGTGCGCGATCGCCGGCAGGCCGTGCCCCGACACGTCGCCGATCGCCAGCAGCGCCCGCCCGTCGGGCAGCGCCGCGGCCTCGAACCAGTCGCCGCCCAGGCTGGCGGTCTTCTCCGCCGGGACGTAACGCACCGCGATCCGGGTGCGCGGCAGGTCCAGGCAGCCGACCGGCTCCGGCAGGATCGCCTCGCGCAGCGCCAGCATCACGTGCCGCTCCTCGGCCGCCTGCACGCGAGCCTCCAGGAGCTGGCGGCGCGACTCCGACATGATCCGCTCGGCCCGGCGGCGGCCGGTGATGTCCTGGATGACGCCGTGCACGCCGGTCGGGCCGCCCGGCGCCATCAGCGGCTCCAGCACCACCCGCAGGTTGCGCACGTCGCCGCCGTCACGCCGGACGCGGAACTCGGCCTGCACCGGCTCCACGCCCCGCACCACCGTCCACAGCAGCTCGTCGAGCGCGGCCAGATCGGCGGGCTCGACGTGCCGGGCCAGCTCGGCCAGCGGCAGCGGCCCGGCCCCCGGGTCACGCCCGAAGATGGCGTAGACCTGGTCGGACCACATGACGGCGCCGGTGCGCAGGTTCCACTCCGCCCAGCCCATGTTGCCCAGCCGCTGGGCGTGCGCCAGCCGGGCGGCGAGCAGCTCGGGGTCGACCATGGTCTCACTCTCAGCCGGCAGGGAACGGGACAATTGGCCCCACACTACGTGTTCGACGGTGAACGTACGGTAGTGATGGCCTGCCGTGTGGTGAGACCTTTTCGCGGATTTTAGGCGGCGGGATCCGGAGTAGATTGAGCCTGTGACGTCCTCAGACCTGTATCCCGTGTCCCGTTTGGCCGCCGTCCAGGAGGCCACCGCCAAGGCCGGCCTCGACGCCCTGCTGCTCACCCCGGGCCCCGACCTTCGCTACGTCAGCGGCTACGACGCCAAGCCGCTCGAGCGCCTGACGTGCCTGGTCGTGCCCGCCGCGGCGGAGCCGTACATGATGGTGCCCCGCCTGGAGCTGCCGGCCGCCGAGGCGTCGCCGGCCTCGCGGCTCGGACTGGACTTCGTGGCCTGGGACGAGACCGACGACCCCTATCGGATCGCCGCCGACCGGCTCGGCCCGGCGAGCCGGGTCGGCCTGGCCGACCGCATGTGGGCGATGGCCTCGCTGCGCTTCCGTGACGTGCTGCCGGATGCCGAGCAGGTGCTGGCCGGCACGGTGCTGCGGGAGCTGCGCATGCGCAAGTCGCCCGCCGAGGTGGCGGCGCTGCGCGAGGCCGGGGCGGCCATCGACGCCGTGCACCGCCGGGTGCCGGAGTTCCTGCGCGCCGGGCGCACCGAGCGCGAGGTGGCCCGCGACATCGCCGAGGCGATCCTCGCCGCCGGGCACGCCACCGTCGACTTCGTCATCGTCGCCTCCGGCCCCAACGGCGCCAGCCCCCACCACGACGTGTCCGACCGCGTCATCCAGGCGGGCGAGCCCGTCGTCGTCGACATCGGCGGCCAGCTCCACAACGGCTACTGCTCCGACTCCACGCGCAACTACTGCGTGGGCGAGCCGCCCGCCGACTACGCCGCCTCCTTCGAGGTGCTGCGCCGCGCCCAGGACGCCGCCTGCGCCGCCGTACGGCCCGGCGTGTCGTGCGAGTCGATCGACGCGGCGGCCCGCGAGGTCATCGCCGAGGCCGGCTACGGCGAGCTGTTCATCCACCGCACCGGCCACGGCATCGGCATCGAGACGCACGAGGAGCCGTACATCGTCGCCGGCAACGACGAGGCGATGGAGCCCGGCTTCGCCTTCTCCGTCGAGCCCGGCATCTACCTGCCCGGCAGCCACGGCGCCCGCATCGAGGACATCCTCGTGTGCACCGAGACCGGCGGCGAGCGGCTCAACGACAGCCCCCGCGACCTGGTGATCGTCTAACCGGCGGTGGTCAGGCGCGGAGCCAGCCGCTCCAGCTGGTCGACGGCCGAGGGCAGGTCGCCGGTCAGCGGGTGGAGCAGCACGTGGTCCGCGCCGGCCGCCAGATGCGCCCGCAGCCGGGCCGCCACCGCCTCGTCCTCGCCCCAGGCCAGCAGGGCGTCGATGAGGCGGTCGCTGCGCCCGCCCGCCAGGTCGGCGTCGCCGTAGCCCAGCCTGCGGTAGTTGGCGGTGTACGGGTTGTCGCCGTCGCCGCCCAGGCTGATCAGGGCCCGGATCCGGCCCCTGGCCCGGGCCGCGTCGGGGTCGAGGACGAGCATCTGGTGCGGGATCAGCAGCCTGTCCGGGCCGAGCGTCCGGCGGGCCGCCTCGGTGTGCTCGACCGGCTGCATGAACGGGTGCGCGCCGTGGGCCCGCTCGCCCGCCAGCCGGTGCGCCCGGGGGCCCAGCGCCGCCAGCACCCGTGGATACCGGGCCCCGGCAAGCTCGTCGTCGCGGGCGGCGGCGCGGTCCATGCCGTCCAAGTAGGCGTGCAGCGTGCTGAGTGGGCGCTCGCCTGTGTGCCCGCCGAGGCCGAGGACGAGCCTGCCCGGGTACGCCTCGGCGAGGGTGGCGGCCCCGCCGTGCGCCGCGACCGGGTCGCGTACGGTGATGTTGGCGACGCCCGCCCCGGCGACCAGCCGCCTGGTCGCGGCCAGCATCACGGCGAGCTGGGCGAAGATCTCGCGCCCGCTGGCCGGGGAGGACGGCGGCGGCTCGCCCGTCCACAGCGACCCGTAGCCGAGCCCCTCGATCCGCGCGAACTGCTCGCGCTGCACGGTCACCGGCGTGCGCGCGAGGGTCATCGGCGCGATCCACACCCCGAACCGGCCGAGCCGATGCCGCACCTGTGTCGTGTCCATCGTCGCTCCAGACTTTCCGGAGACTGTCTCCGGTTATCTCCGGCACTAAGATACGGAAGCGGTCTCCGTTTTGTGAACCCCCGGGAGGGACGACGTGGGCGACACCCGGCGCGCCATGCGGGCCGACGCGCGGCGCAACCGCGACCGGCTGCTCGCCGAGGCGCGCGCCGCCTTCCTCGAACACGGCACCGGCGCCTCCCTCGACGACGTCGCCGCCCGCGCCGGCGTCGGAGCCGGCACCCTCTACCGGCACTTCCCCACCCGGGAGGCGCTGCTGGAGGCGCTGCTGGGCGAACGGTTCGACGCGCTCACCGCCCGCGCCCGCGCCCTCGCGGACCAGGGCTCCGCCCGCGAGGCGCTGCTCGCCTGGACCCTGGAGTTCGTCGAGACCACGACGGCCTACCGCGGGCTCACCGCCATGCTGACGGCCACCCTGCGCGACCCCGCCTCGGCCCTGCACGCCTCCTGCGAGGCCATGCGCGAGGCCGGGACCGCGCTGCTGGTCCGCGCCCAGCGAGCCGGCGACGTGCGCGCCGACGTCACCCCCGCCGAGTTCCTCGCCCTGGTCGCCGGCGTCTCCTGGGCACGCGAGCAACTGACCGGCGGTGAGCCCGGCGCCGACCGGCTCCTCCCGCTGATCTTCGAAGGACTCGGGCCGCCCCGTTGACCGCCCCCTCCGGGAGAGACAGGGGGCCGCGAAGCGCCCCGGTCAGAGGCGGATCCACGAGGTGACCACCGGGCCGCCCGCGCCCGGGGTGACCCGCACCCGCAGCGGGCCCGGCGGCAGCGGCGCGGTGGTGAACCGGCCCAGCTCGTCGGCGCGCAGCCGCAGCTCGGAGTCGCGGCGCTGCACCCCGATGTCGGCGGCCTCGCCCGGCGAGATCCGCCCGACCAGCCGTGCGCCCGACACCTCCAGCTCCACCATCACCTCCCCGGCCCGGAACGTCAGCAGCCGGGGGCTGGCCGGCCCGCGCACCCGGGTGGCCGGCTCCTCGTCCCACGAGTCGAACTCCAGCAGGGCCAGCTCCGCGTCGAGCGTCCGCAGCGTGAACGCCTGCATGGCGTCGTCCAGCAGCTCCGGCGGCACCGGGTCGAGCAGGTGGGCGATGTTGCGCAGCTCGTCTTCCAGATCGAAGCCGTCGTCCATGTCGTTCACCCCGAACTCACCCCGACTCACCCGACATCATTCGAAGTCACGGGAAGTCCCCGTCACCCCGCGGCGCGCGACCAGCACGCCGAGCCGCTTCAGGCAGCGCCCCCGCATGGGGCCGATGCTGCCGACCGCGATGCCCAGCGCCGTCGCCACCTCCTGATAGGTGGGCCGCGGCGAGGCGATGAGCACGCGCAACAGGCGGCGGCAGCGCTCGGACATCTCCTCGAACGCCGCCCACACCTCCCGCGCCCGCTCGGCCTCGGCGTCGGCCTCCTCGGCGTCCAGCAGCAGGCGCTCCGGCGAACGTTCGTCCACGTCGAAGCCCATCAGTCCCACGTCGCTGACGGGGATGACCCTGCCGCTGGTACGGATGACGCGTAACGCCTCGTTCCTGGCGGTGCTGGCGAGCCAGGCGCCTGCCTTGTCCGGATCGCGGATCCGGGTCAGGTGCTCGGCGAAGCGGAACCACGTCGTCTGCGCCACGTCCTGGGCATCGGCGGGGGCCGGCAGGTAGGCGCGGGCGACAGCCCACACCAGCCCGCTGTAGCGGTGGTAGAGCTCCTTCCACGCGCCGGCATCCCCGTCCGCTGCTGCCCTGACGAGGGCTGCGGTGTCGTCCACGGCGGTCCTTCCCTGTCCAGGGGCGGAATGCTCACGATGATATTTCGTGAGCCGCCCGAGGACAGGGTGTCGTACCTCACCGCAGGTAACCCGTCAGATCGGGAACGGCCAGCCGCGTCTCCACGAGCTGCCTGGCCGCCTCCCGGGAGGAAACCCCGGCCTCCGACATGCGCGCCGCGATCAGCCCCGCGATCACCGGGGTGGCGAACGACGTGCCGCTCCACATCGCCAGCCCGCTGAACGTCGCCTTGTCGCCCACCCGCAGCGGCGCCATGCACGTGCAGCCCGTGTACAGGCCCGCCGGGTGGAAACGGCAGGTGGTGCGGTGTGGGTAGCCGTACTCGTACGGGCCGGAGGTGAAGGCGTTGACCATGCGCTCGCCGGGAGCGTAGACCGTGACCCAGCTCCCGTGGTTGCTGAAGCAGGCCCGGCCCCTGCCGTCCTCGCGCAGCGCCCCCACCGACACGACCACGTCGCCGGAGGCGTTGACCGGCTCGCCCGCGTAGGCGGCGGGCCAGAACCGGCCGGTGGCGCCGTCGTTGCCCGCCGCCGCCACCAGCACCGTCTCCGGGTGCCGGGCCAGCTCCGCCATGAAGTCGGCCAGGCCCAGCAGCGCCCCCGCGTGCTCCGTCTGCGTGCCCGCCGACAGGGAGATGATGTCGGGCCAGCCGTGCCTGTCGAGCGCGTCGCGGATGAGCAGGCCCAGCTGGTCCTCCATGATCGCGCCGCCGTACGGGAAGGCGTTGTGGACGCGCACGTCGGCGGCCGGCGCGGTGCAGCGGACGATGCCGGCGATGAACGTGCCGTGCCCCACGTACGGCTTGATCAGGCCGTCGGCGTCGAGCTCGTCGCCGGGCGAGGTGACGTCGCCGTGGACCTTCGGGATGCCCGGTACGCCGTCGCTGGCGGCCAGCCACTGGTGGTCCAGGTAGTCGTGCACCAGGCCGGTGTCGATGACGGCCACCCGCACGCCCGCGCCCCGGTCGTCACCCGCCCTGGCGGGCCGCAGCGGCTCGTCGCACGGCACCGGCTCGTCGCCCGGACACAGGTTGACCCCCGCCACGGTGACGAAGTGGACCGGCGTCGAGCGCACCCGCCGGACGGAGAGCCGGTCGGCCACCAGCCGCGCGTCGCGGTCGCCCACGTACAGCCTGCGCACCGACACCCGCCCGGCGTCGCGCTCCGGCGGCCAGGTGACCTGAAGGTCGGCGTCGCCAGGCACCAGCTCCTGCACCAGGTCGGCGGTGCGGTCGAGCTCGGCCGCGGGCACCAGGACGTGGTCCGCCAGCCGCGCGAACGACGGCTGGACGGCCGAGCCCGGCGCCGCCCCGTCAGGACCGGCCACCGCCCGCAGGCCGTCCGGCAGCGCCTCGTTGAGCATGTCGAGCTGCGCCCAGAAGCGGGAGTCGTCACGGCCGGGGCCGGGTGTGCTCATCGTCTGCCCTCCAGAGCGAAGAACGGGTCCTGTGCCTTTATGAGCGGCGAGCGCCGCCGTTGATACACCCGCGGAGCCGGTTCTACCATCGATGGGTGCCCCGAGCCGGTGTTCCCGACGATCCGCACGACGTGCTCGACATGGTGTTCGCGCGCCCGCAGGAGGCGCTCAAGGCCGCCAGGGCGATGCTCGAAACCGGACGAGGCCCCTACGACCACTCGATCGCCCGGCAGGCGATCGGCATCCTGCGCCGCGACTTCGGCGACCTGGAGGCGGCCATCGGCGAGCTGCGCCAGGCGGTGCGCCTGGCCCGGCGGGCCGGATCGCCCGACCGCGAGGCCGACGTGCTGGCCACGCTCGGGGTCGCGCTCGTCCAGCACGGCCGCACCCGGGCCGGGCTGGCCACCCTCGACCAGGCCGCCGCGCTGTCCGGCGGCACCACGCGGGCGCGGGTGCTCTTCAGGCGGGCGGGCGCCCGGTGGATCCTCGGCTGGCACCGGGAGGCGCTCGACGACCTGAGGTCCGCCGCGCCCGCGCTGCGCCGGGCGGGCGACACCGTGTGGGCCGCCCGCGCGCTCACCTTACGCGGGCACGCCCAGCTCGCCCTCGGCTCCGTCCAGGCCGCCGACGCCGACTTCCGCACCGCGCAGGGCATGTTCGCCACCACCCGGCAGGAGCACGACTCCGTCGTCGCCGTGCAGAACCGCGGCGTCGCCGCCTTCGTCGCCGGCGACCTGCCCACCGCCCTCGACCTGCTGGAGGAGGCCGACCAGGGCTTCCGCAAGCTCGGCACGCCGATGCTCGACCTGGTCGCCGACCGGTGCGCCGTGCTGCTGGCCGCCGGGCTGTCCCGCGAAGCGCTGGAACAGGCCGACGGCGGGCTGCGGCTGCTCGACCGGCTGCGCGGCCAGGCCACCCGGCGGGCCGAGCTGCTGCTGCTCGCCGCCCGGGCCGCGCTGCTGGCCGCCGACCCCGGCACCGCCGGCCGGCGCGCCGCCGAGGCCCGCGCGCTGTTCGCCGGGCAGCGCCGCGACTGGTGGGCCGAGCACGCGCGGCTCATCCTCGTCCAGGCCGAGCTGGCGCGCGGCCCGGCCACGCCCCGCCTGCTCGCCGACGCCCGCCGCCTCGCCGGGCGGCTGACCCGGCTCGGCTCGCCCGAGGTGTGGCAGGCGCACCTGCTCGCCGGGCGCACCGCGCTCGCCCTCGGCCAGGCCGCCGCCGCCGAACGCCACCTGTCGGCCGCCGCCCGCGTCCGGCACCGCGGCCCCGCCACCTCACGCGCCGGCGGCTGGCTGGCCGAGGCGCTGCGCGCCGACGCCGCCGGGCAGCCGCGCCGCCTCCTGCACGCCTGCCGGTCCGGGCTCGCGCTCATCGAGGAGCACCGGCTCACCTTCGGCTCCTCCGAGCTGCGCGCGCTCGTCACCGCGCAGGGCGTCGAGCTCGCCCGGCTCGCGCTGCGCCACCTGCACGCCGCCGGGCGCACCCGCGAACTGCTCGCCTGGACCGAACGCTGGCGCGCCACCGCGCTCGCCGTGCCGCCCGTCCGCCCGCCCGACGACCCCGAGCTGCAGGCCCAGCTCGCCGCGCTGCGCCGGCTCGACCAGCTCCTCGGCCGCGCCCGCTCCGACGGCGCCGCCTCCGCCGCCACGCTCGAACGCGACCGCGCCCGCCTGGAGTCCCGGGTGCGCGCCACCACCCTGCGCGTCCGCGGCACCGGAGCGGGCGAGGCGCGCGGGCCCGGCTGCGGCCAGATCCTCGACGCCCTCGGCCCCGGCGGCCGCCTCGCCGAGCTCGTCGTCATCGACGGCACCCTGCACGCGCTGCTGTGCGCGGGCGGGCGGGTGCGCACCTACGAGATCGGGCCCGCCGCCGCCGCGGTCGCCGAGATGGAGTACGCGCGCTCCCGGCTGCGCCGGCTCGCCTACGACCGCGACCCGCCGCGCGACGAGCTCGCCGCGCTGGGCGGGCGGCTGGAGGAGGCGCTGCTCGGGCCCGTCGCCCGGCTGCTCGGCGACGGGCCGTGCGTCGTGGTGCCGCCCAGCGTCCTGCACGCCACCCCGTGGGGGCTGCTGCCGTCGCTGCGGCGCACCGCCTTCAGCGTCGCGCCGTCGGCCGCCGCCTGGCTGCGCGCCCGCGCCGCCGCACCCCCTTCCGGCGGCGTCGTCCTCGTACGCGGCCCCGAGGTCCCCAACGCCCCCGCCGAGCTCCACGCCATCGCCAACCTGTACGGCCACCCCGGAGAACCGGCACCCGCCGGGCCCCCCACGGGCGGCGGCCTCCCCGAGGGAATCGCGGCCCCGGCGGGCGGCGGGCTTCCCGACGGGACGACTCCGTACTCGGGGGGCCTCGCGCCCGGCGGGCGGTTCCCCGGCGCGGCGGGCCGTCCGGGACCGGCCACGGACGGAGCCGGGCAGGACGGAGCCGGGGGAGGCGCGCCCGAAGGGACCGTGCGGGTGCTGGGCGGGGGCGGGGCGACGGCGGGGGCCGTGCTGGAGGCCATCGACGGGTGCGCGCTCGCGCACGTGGCCGCGCACGGCACGTTCCGGGCCGACAGCCCGCTGTTCTCCTCGCTCTACCTGGACGACGGCCCGCTGACCGTCTACGACCTGGAGCGGCTGCGGCGCGCCCCGTACCGGCTGGTGCTGTCGAGCTGCGACTCCGGCCAGATGGCCCCCGTCGGCGCCGACGAGCTGATCGGCCCCGCCACGGCGCTGCTGCACCTGGGCACCGCCGGCATCGTGGCCAGCGTCGTCCCGGTCAACGACGAGACGGCCGTGCCCGTCATGGTCAGGCTGCACGCGGGCCTGCGCCGGGGACTGTCGCTGGCCGAGGCGCTGCGTGACGCGCGGGGCGACGACGTCTCCTTCATCGCCATCGGAGCGGGCTGATCGGGCACGCCGCCATGCCTTGATCGGATACCAGTGATCATGTGACAATCCATCACAGAGGGTATTGGGGGGCACACCCATGATCCGACACGCCGATCGAGCGGCTTGAGGATGCCTGACGGGGACGAGGCGTTCGAGCTGGGCCGGACCTGCGCACTGGCCGCCGCGTGCGGCCGGGACCTGCGGCGGTGCGCCCAGATGTACGCGGGCCTGTTCCCCGCGGCGGCCTTCGACGCCGAGTTCTACACCACGCTGTCGCTGTCGGGCGCCTTCAGCGCGCCCTGGGCCACCGCCGACCGGCTGAAGATCGTCAACCGCACCGCCCTGTGGGTGCCGGCGCTGGACCGGCTGGTCGACCGCATCGCCACGAGCCGTGACCAGGTGGCCCGGCTGGCCCGCGACTGCCTGGCGGTCGCCGACGGCGCGGCCCCGCGCGCGGCGGTCACCCGGTTCCTGGCCGACCTGCGTGACGAGCTGGCCACGGTGGCGGAGTTCGGCGAGCTGCGGCAGGTGTGGCGCGACCAGCTCGCCCGCACGCTGGCGGCGATGGAGCGGGCCTGGGTGTGGCGTGACACCGGCGCCCGCGTGACGTTCCCGCACTACCTGGACAACGCCGACAGCCGCGGCACCTGCTTCGTCGACCTGTCGCACTGGATCTACGCCGGCGACACGTGGGCCAGGGCGCACCTGGAGGAGCTGCGCGAGGCCAGCGGGTGCGTGCAGCGTTACCTGCACCTGCTCGGCGACCTGGCCTCCTACCGGCGCGACGTGAGCTGGGGCGGCCTGAACGTGCTCATGCTCGGCGTCACCTCCGGCGAGGTGACGGACGCGATGGCGGACCTGGCGGGCGAGGCGGGCGAGCTGATCGAGCGGCTGCGGGGGAGCAGCCCGCACGCGGCCGACTACTTATGGCGACAAATGGGCTTCAGTGCGGGTTTTCACAATATTTCGGGCTATGCCAGACACGACTAACTGTCAGGTCAGATATCATGACAACCCGCTTTACTGCCCCACATTCCCCATGCCCCCAAAAGCCGCAATAAGCGACAAACGATGACATATTGATTTCTGGGGTCCTATGCGGCTTGAGTGGAATTTGTGGCATTGCTAGGGTGTCTCGATGCCAGGCAAGTGGATCAACCTTTCCCGACGCCTTGACAGGGGTCGCTGACCACGGCGCCGCAGGAGGGAATGCGGCCGTGTCGCGACCGCAGAGGGACGTACAGGCGGTGCTGGATGGATTTCGGTCGCTTTGATCACTGGCGGCTGCCGACCCCGATCAAGATCCTGATCGCGGGAGGCTTCGGCGCGGGCAAGACCACGATGGTGGGCGCCGTGTCGGAGACCCGCACGCTGCGCACCGAGGAGGCGCTCACCCACGTCGGCGTGCACGTCGACGACCTGTACGGCGTCGAGTTCAAGCCGACCACCACCGTGGCGATGGACTTCGGCCGCATCACGATCCGCGGCGACTACATGCTCTACCTGTTCGGCACGCCCGGCCAGGAGCGCTTCTTCTTCGTCTGGGACGACCTGGCCATGGGCGCGCTCGGCGCGGTCGTACTCGCCGACACCCGCCGCCTGGCCGACTGCTTCCCGGCCATCGACTACTTCGAAAAGCGCCGCCAGCCGTTCGTCGTGGCGCTCAACTGCTTCGACGGGGCGCGCCCGTTCACCGTCGGCGAGGTGCGCCAGGCGCTCGGCCTGGAGCCGGGCGTGCCGATCGTGCGCTGCGACGCCCGCCGGCGCGACTCCAGCCGGGACGTGCTCGTCACGCTCGTCGAGCACGCGATGCGCATGGGCGCCTCGCCGGTCGGGACGCTGTCGTGACCATGACCGGATATTTTTGACCGATGGAGGAGATCGATCGCAGGATCGTCACGCTGCTGGCCGGCGACGGCCGGATGAGCTTCACCGACCTCGCCAGGGAGACCGGCCTGTCGGTGTCGGCCGTGCACCAGCGGGTGCGCCGCCTGGAGAAGCGCGGCGTGCTGCGCGGCTACGCCGCGATCGTCGACTACGACGCCGTCGGGCTGCCGATGACCGCGTTCGTGTCGATCAAGCCGATCGACCCGGCCGCGCCCGACGACGCGCCGGAGCGTCTGGCCCACCTGACCGCGATCGAGGCGTGCCACAGCGTCGCGGGTGACGAGAGCTACATCCTCAAGGTGCGCGTCGCCTCCCCGGTCGCGCTGGAGGAGCTGCTCCAGCAGATCCGCGCCGCCGCCAACGTCTCCACCCGCACCACGGTCGTCCTGAGCACCCCGTACGAGCACCGCGCCCCCGAGGCGCCCGCCGGATAGCCGGCCCGAAGAGTTTGACGCCCCCACTGTTCGGCAATGCCGAACGCGATGTAGGGTGTGGGCGTGGGAGACACCATCCAGTCCGTCGAGCGCGCCGCAGGCATCCTGCGCCTGCTGGCCTCCGGTCCGCGTGAGCTGGGGGTGGCCGAGCTCGCCCGCGCGATGGAGCTGCCCAAGGGCACCCTGCACGGCATCCTGCGCACGCTCGTGCACGTCGGGTTCGTCGAGCAGGACGCCACCACCGGCCGCTACCGGCTCGGCGGCACCCTGCTGCACCTCGGCAGCAGCTACCTCGACGTCAACGAGCTGCGCACCCGCTCGCTCAACTGGGCCGACGCGCTCGCCGGGCGCAGCCGCGAGAGCGTGTGGATCGGCACCCTGCACGAGGGCGGGGTCCTGGTCGTGCACCACGTGTTCCGGCCCGACGACAGCATGCAGGTCCTGCAGGTCGGCACCCTGCTGCCCGCGCACGCGACCGCCCTGGGCAAGGTCCTGCTCGCCTACGACCCGTACGGGGAGAGCGCGGGGGAGCCGCTGACCGCGCACACGCCCGCCACCCTGGTCACCGCCGACGCGCTGGCCAAGGAGCTGGAGCTGGTGCGCGGCCGGGGCTGGGCCGCCGACCTGGAGGAGCTGGTCGAGGGGGAGGTGTCGATCGCCGCCCCGATCCGCGACCGCCGCGCCGTCACCGTGGGCGCGATCGGCGTGCGCGGAGCCGTCGAGCGGCTGGCCGAGGACGGCGAGCCGCGCCGTGACCTGGTGTCCTACGTGCGCGACGCCGCACGGGCCATCACCCGGGACCTGAGCCGATGACCGGTTGACACCACCCGTCGGGCCCAGACTAGGATCTCAAGCCAGGCGTTCGGCAATGCCGAACATGTGAGAAGTGAGGAAGCCGTGGAGTACGTCGCCGCCATCGACCAGGGCACCACGTCCAGCCGGTGCATGGTGTTCGACGAGGGCGGCCGGATCGTGTCCGTGGCCCAGCGCGAGCACCGGCAGATCTTCCCCAGGCCCGGCTGGGTCGAGCACGACGCCGCCGAGATCTGGGACGCCGTGCAGGGCGTGGTCGCCGACGCGGTCACCGGCAGCGGCATCGACCCGGGCAGCCTCGTGGCCCTCGGCATCACCAACCAGCGCGAGACCACGATCCTGTGGGACCGCCGCACCGGCGAGCCGGTGGCCAACGCCATCGTCTGGCAGGACACCCGCACCGACGCCCTGGTCACCGCGCTCGCCCCGCACGAGCAGCTGTTCCGGGAGCGGGCCGGGCTGCCTCTGGCCACCTACTTCGCCGGCCCGAAGATCCGCTGGCTGCTCGACGAGACCCCCGGCCTGCGCGAGCGGGCCGAGCGCGGCGACGTGCTGTTCGGCACCGTCGACAGCTGGCTCATCTGGAAGCTCACCGGCCGGCACGTCACCGACGTCACCAACGCCAGCCGCACCATGCTGATGAACCTGCGCACGCTCGCCTGGGACCCCGAGCTGCTCGACGCGCTCGGCGTGCCCGCCGCGATGCTGCCGGAGATCCGGCCCAGCGCCGAGGTCTACGGCCGCACCGGCGACGGGGTCCCGGTCGCCGCCGCGCTCGGCGACCAGCAGGCCGCGCTGTTCGGCCAGACCTGCTTCTCCCCCGGGGAGACCAAGAGCACCTACGGCTCGGGCAGCTTCCTGCTGATGAACACCGGCGCCGAGCCCGTCACCTCCAAGCACGGCCTGCTCACCACCGTCGGCTACCAGATCGGCGACGCCCCGGCCACCTACGCGCTCGAAGGCTCGATCGCCGTCACCGGCTCCCTGGTGCAGTGGCTGCGCGACAACCTCGGCCTCATCTCCAGCGCCGCCGAGATCGAGACCCTGGCCCGCACCGTCGACGACAACGGCGGCTGCTACTTCGTGCCCGCCTTCTCCGGCCTGTTCGCGCCCCACTGGCGGGCCGACGCCCGCGGGATCATCGCCGGGCTGACCGGGTTCGTCACCAAGGGCCACATCGCCCGTGCCGTCCTGGAGGCCACCGCCTGGCAGACGCGCGAGGTCGTCGACGCGATGAACGCCGACGCCGGCCTCGCCCTCACCGCCCTGCGCGCCGACGGCGGCATGACCGCCAACAACCTGCTCATGCAGATCCTGGCCGACGTCCTCGGCGTGCCCGTCGTACGCCCGATGGTGGCCGAGACCACCTGCCTGGGCGCGGCGTACGCGGCAGGGCTGGCCACCGGCTACTGGCCCGGCACCGACGCGCTGCGCGCCAACTGGCACAAGGCCGCCGAATGGCGGCCGGAGATCGACCCCGACGTCAGGGACGCCGAGCACAGCAACTGGCGCAAGGCCATCGAACGCAGCCTCGACTGGAGCACCACATGACCGCCATCCGCACCACGTCCGGCGAACGGGCCGAGACCCGCGAGGAGCTGAGCAGCCGCCCCTACGACCTGCTGGTCATCGGCGGCGGCATCCTCGGCACCGCCGTCACCTGGATGGCCGCCCAGGCGGGGCTGCGCGTCGCCATGGTCGACGCGGGCGACTTCGCCGGAGCGACCTCCAGCGCCTCCTCCAAGCTCGTCCACGGCGGCCTGCGCTACCTGCAGACCGGCAACGTCAAGCTCGTCGCGGAGAACCACCGCGAGCGCCGCGCCCTGGCCGGTGAGATCGCCCCGCACCTGGTCAAGCCGCTGTCGTTCGTGGTGCCCGTCTACCGGGGCGGCCCGCACGGCGCGGCCAAGCTCGGCGCGGGCGTGTTCCTCTACTCGGCGCTGTCGGTGTTCGGCGACGGCCTCGGCCGCGTCATCACGCCGCAGCAGGCGCTGGCCCGGGTGCCCGCGCTCAAGCCCGCCGGGCTGCGCGCCGCCGCCGTCTACGGCGATCACCAGATGAACGACAGCCGGGTCGCCGTCATGACCGTCCGCGCCGCCGTCGACGCGGGCGCCGTCGTGCTCAACCACGCCGAGGTCGTCGGGCTGCGCAAGTCCGGCGGCACCGTCGTCGGCGCCGACCTGCGCGACCGGCTCGACGGCGCCGAGTTCGGCGTCTCGGCCAGGCTCGTCCTCAACGCCACCGGCCCGTGGGTCGACCACCTGCGCCGCATGGAGGACCCGGACGCCGCGCCCAGCATCCGCCTGTCCAAGGGCGCCCACCTGGTGCTGCGCCGCCACGAGCCGTGGAAGGCCGCGCTGACGATCCCCATCGACAAGTACCGGGTGTCGTTCGCCATCCCGTGGGAGGACCACCTGCTGCTCGGCACCACCGACGAGGCGTACGACGGCGACCCGGCCGACGTGCGCGCCACCGACGCCGACGTGGCCCAGATCCTCGACGAGGCCGGGCACGCGGTCGAGGACGCGCAGGTGCGCCGCGAGGACATCACCTACGCCTTCGCCGGGCTGCGGGTGCTGCCCGGCGGTCCCGGCCGGGTGGCCGCCGCCAAGCGGGAGACGCTGCTCAGCCGGGGCAGGGGCGGCATGCTGTCGGTCGCCGGCGGCAAGTGGACCACCTACCGCCACATCGGCAGGGTCGTGCTCGACACGCTCGCCCGGCTGCCCGGCAGGCCGCTCGGCGACGACCTGGCCGCCATCCTGCCCACGGTGCCGCTGCCCGGCCTGGCCAGCCCCGACGCGGTCGCGATGCGGCTGTGGTCGGAGCACGACCCGGCCGCCCGCATGGACCCGCTCGTCGCCCGCCACCTGGCCTCCCACTACGGGACGCTGGCCTTCGACGTGGCCAGGCTCATCCGGGAGGACCCGGCGCTCGGCGAGCGCATGCACCCGGACGGGCCCGACATCTGGGCCCAGGCGGTCTACGCCCGCGACCACGAGTGGGCGGTCACCGTCGACGACGTCCTGCGCCGCCGCACCACGCTCACCGTGCGCGGCCTCGACACCGACGACGTGCGCGCCCGCGTCGCCGCCCTGCTCGGCCCGTGATCACCGGCGGGCGCGCAGGGCGTCCAGGCGCCGCATGACGGGGGTGGCGGTGACGCCGTGCAGCACGACGGAGGCCAGCACGGTGAACCCCGTCACCGCCCACAGCTCGTCCGCCGGCACGCCGAAGTCCGCCTGCCCCAGCGCGAACGCCAGGTAGAACAGCGACCCGACGCCCCGGATGCCGAAGAAGGAGATCACCAGGCGCTCCCGGGGCCCGGCCGCCCCGCCAGCCTGGGAGAGCCAGCCCGCCAGCGGCCGGATCACCAGCAGCAGCAGCGCGCCCACGGCGACGCCCCGCCAGGTGAGCGCCGCCAGGCCGCCGGTCGCGACGAACCCGCCCAGCAGGAGCAGCAGCCAGGCGGTGAACAGCCGCTCGATCTGCTCCACGAACCCGTGCAGGACCGAGTTGTAGCCGTGGCCGCGCTCGGCGTTCCTGATCGCGCACGCGGTGACGAACACCGCCACGAAGCCGTAGCCGTGAGCCAGCTCGGTCAGGCCGTAGGACAGGAAGGTGGCGGCCAGGGCGACGAACCCGTCGTGCCGTTCGGCCAGGCGCAGCCGCTTCTCCCGGGTGTGGAAGAACAGGCGGCCGAGCAGCCGCCCGATCAGCAGGCCGCACACCACGCCCGCGGCCGTCCGGTAGAGCACGTCCACCAGGGCCCACTCGCCAGCCCAGCCCGCACCGCCCACGACGGCCAGCGCGACGGCCGCGTACACGATGGGGAAGGCCAGCCCGTCGTTGAGCCCCGCCTCGGAGGTGAGCGCGAACCTGACCTCGTCGTCGGCGTTCTCCACGTCGACCGGCTCGCCCACGTGCACGTCGGAGGCCAGGACCGGGTCGGTCGGCGCGAGCACCGCGCCGAGCAGCAGCGCCGCCGCGAGCGGCCACTCCAGCAGGACGAGCGCGGCGGCGGCCACCCCGGCGACGGTCACGGGCATCGCCCAGCCGAGCAGCCGCCACGTGCTGCCCCACGACCGCCACCCGGCCTTCCGGTTGAGCGCCAGGCCGGCCCCCATGAGCGAGACGACCACGCAGATCTCGGTGATGTGCTCCAGGGCCAGCCGGTGCGCGACCGGGTCGGGCTCGGGCAGGCCGAGCGGCAGCAGGAACAGCAGCACGCCCCCGGCCAGGTAGGCCAGCGGCAGCGAGAACGCCCGGTTGGCGAGGAGCTCCGGGAGGAGGGCGGCCAGCAGCGCCGCGGCGCCGCCCAGGGCGAACAGGAGATCAGGAGGAGACACACCCGGACCCTGCCCGGGAGATCGCGTGTCAGCCCTGGGCGCCTCGTTCGGTGAGCCTGGCCATGGCCTGGTCGTAGGGCGGGTCGAACCAGTAGTCGGAGTGCCAGCGCAGCTCGGCGAGGGGTTCGCCCGGCTCGGGCTGCGGCGGGTCCCAGCAGAACACGTCCACCGGGCCCGGCTGCGCGGCCCGGGGGCCGAACGGGTCGGCCGGGGCGAAGACGGGCCCGCCGATCGGGTCGCTCAGCCGGTACAGGTTGACCCACGGCACCGCCTCACGCACCGCGGGCAGGCTCGGCCCGCCGAAGTAGGCGGGGAAGAAGGCCGCGTACAGCCTGCGCAGCGGCGAGCCGTGGGTGAGCAGCCGCACCCGCCCGCGCGCGCCGGGCCCGAGCTGCAGCACCAGGGCGGCGGCGATGACGCTGCCCTGGCTGTGGCCCGACAGCACCACCCGGTCGCGCTCGTCCCGCGACAGCACGCCGACGCGGGCGACCAGCTCGGGCAGCACCCGCTCGGTGTAGCAGGGCGGCGCGAGCGGGTGGATGGCGCGCGGCCAGAAGGTCGCCACGTCCCACAGGATGCCGATCGTGCGGCGCAGCGCCGGGTCGCTGTAGGTGCGCCGGCCCAGCAGCACCAGCCCCACGAGGGTGGCGGTGATGGCCCAGCTGCCCATCGTGGCGAACAGCCCGGCGGTGCCGCCGACGGGGTGGACCAGCCCGAGCTGGTAGATCACCGTCACCGTGGCGAACCCGGCCAGCATCACGCCGACGAGCAGTCCCAGCACGAGCCCGGCCCGGTCGGTGAGCGAGGCGAGCGCCCACTTGCCGGCCACGTCGTCGCCGTCGTCGCCGTAGTAGGGCGTGAGCTTCGGCGTCAGCTCCTCCGCGACCGTGCCGCGGATCCGCCACAGCACGGCGGCCACGCAGATCACGCCCAGCACCAGGACCGGCACGAGCGCGGCCGTCCACCACACGGCGTCGCCCAGGAACAGCCTGCGGCCGACCGGCTGCGCCCTGGCGGGCGACTCCGGCACGCCGAAGAACGAGGCGGTCCAGAACATGACGCCGAGCGCGAGCGCGTTCGCGCTGCCGGCCGCCACCATGAGCGTGAACCAGCTCGCCATCCCGCGCATCGCCGGCCGCTTTCCAGGCGCCGACAGCCGCGCCAGCACCCACGTCGCCACCAGCAGGAACACCACCAGCGCCACCAGCAGCACGAACCGCACCCCGGCCACGCCCGGCAGCTGGAGCGGAGGCGTCCCGCCGAGCGGCAGCCCGGCCATCGCCGCGGCCAGCGTGACCGCCAGCACCGCGGGCGCGGCCACCTCCAGCACCCGGCAGGCCGCCGTGAGCGGCCGGCCGCCCGGGTCGTCGCCGCCGGGGTCCACCCGCCGCGCCAGCCCCGGCAGCAGCACCAGCACCGCCGCGACGACCTGCACGGCCCCGTTCGCCACCGTCAGCGCCAGCCCGGCCGCCGCCCCCGCGAACGGCGCCGCCACGGCCAGCCCGATCGCGCCGAGCGCGTACGCCACGTGCACCGCGCGCAGCCGCCACACCGGCACGTCGCCGTGCCACAGCCGCCGCCGCGCCAGCGGCAGCGCCGCCTCCTGCGGGCCGTCGGGCGGCATCCCCGTACGCTCGTCGCGGTTCCACGTCCGCCGGGCGATCAGCCACAGCAGCGCCACCACGGCCAGCGGCACCAGCGCGGTGACCGCCAGCCGCCGCGACGGCTCCGCCCCCCACAGCTCGCCCATCCAGCGCACCCACACGGGCGCGGTGTCGTACGTGCACGCGCGGCCCGCGGCGGTGCACTGCCAGCCCACCAGGTCGACGCTCGACCCGATCACCGCGTGCACGAGCGTGCCGGTCAGCAGCAGCGCGAACAGCCGCTGCGCCGCCTCGACCACGTGGCGCAGCCGCCGCCCGCGCGCCGGCCTGGGCAGCATGAAGTAGGCCAGGTTCGCCAGCGAGAACGGCAGCAGCAGCAGCCACAGCGCGATCGTCCGGCCGCCGGAGGTCAGCCCGCCCCACGCGTACGCCTCGCGGTGGCGCACGCCGGGCACGTCGGCCTGCTCGCCGGCGGGCGGCCCGGCGGGCCACCAGCGGCGGTAGAAGCCGGTCGTCGAGTCACCCGACACCAGCCGCGGATGCGGGTGGTTGAGCATCTGGTCCGGCGGCGTGCCGGACACGCCGTGCACGCGCAGCTCGGTCAGGCCGCGGCTGGTGGTGTCGAGGAACCCGTCCATACACGCATGGTCGCCGCGCGGGCGGGGCCGCGCCATAGGCCGGAACCATCACGTGTCCATATGGTTACTCTCCGTCAGAAGCCGGGACTTGGCGGCCTCGGCGGCGCCCAGGCGTTCGAGCCCGCACAGGGCCGCGCCGACGATCGAGCGGACGCGGGACACCACCGGCTCGGCCTTCGGCGCCCTGGCGGCCAGCCCGGCGGTGACCAGGTCCATGAGCAGCGGGTGACCGGCGGTCAGCAGGCCGCCGCCCAGGACGACCTCGGCGGGCGTCTCCAGCAGGTCCAGGCGGCGCAGGCACACCTCGGCCAGCACCACCACCTCGTCGGCCTGCCGCCCGACGAGCGCCGCCGCCACCGTGTCGCCCGCGCCCGCCGCGGCGAGCACGCCCGGCGCCAGCTCGTGCAGCCGCCCCAGCCCCACCTCGCCGAAGTGCACGGCCAGCACCAGCTCCTGCACGGTGGCGACGCCGAAGTGCTCCTTGACCGTGTCCGCCAGCGCGGTCGCCGGGCCCCGGCCGTCCTCGGCGCGCACCGCGTGCCACAGCGCCTCCTCGCCGACGCCCTGGCCGCCGCCCCAGTCGCCGCTGATGCGCCCCAGCGCCGGGAACCTGGCCACCTCGCCGCCGGGGGAGACCCCGGCCGCGTTGATGCCCGCCCCGCACACCACCGCGACGCCCCACGGCTGCGACGCGCCCGCCCGCAGCAGCGCGAACACGTCGTTGCGCACCACGATGTCCGGCCCGAAGCCGCGCGCGGCGAACTCGGCCGCCAGCGCCTCCTCCTCCACCGGCAGGTCGGCCCCGGCCAGGTAGGCGGCCACGTGATCGAACCCGCCCGCCGGCGCCCAGCCCGCGTCGCGCACGGCCTCCTCGACGACGTCCACGGCGGCCCGGACGCCCGCGCTCTGCGGCGCGAACGCGCCCGCGCGGCCGGTCGCCAGGATCTCACCGTCCTCGGCCACCACGGCCACGTCGGTCTTGCTGTTGCCGCCGTCGACGGCCAGCAGCACCCTGCGGCGCGTCATCGGCCCGCCGCCCACGCCAGGTGCGCCCGGTTGGCGTCGAGCAGCAGCCCGGTCAGCTCCTCGGCGATCGCGTCCTGGCCGATCAGCGGGTGGGCGAGCAGCGCGTCACGCACCCGGTCCGCGCCGCCGTGCAGCGCCGCGTCCAGGGCCAGCTGCTCGTACGCGGACACGTGCGCGACCAGTCCCGCGTACAGCGGCTCCAGCCGCTCGACGGGCAGCGGTTCCGCGCCCGAGGCGGTGATCCTGGCCGGGACCTCGATCACGGCGTCCGGGCCGAGGAAGGGCAGGGTGTCGCCGTTGCGCACGTTGACGACCTGGGTGTCGCCCCGGTCGCCGAGCAGGGAGGCGATCAGCGCGACCGCCGCCTCGGAGTAGAACGCGCCGCCGCGCTTGCCGAGCAGCTCCGGCTTGGTGTTCACCGCCGGGTCGGCGTACAGCTTGAGCAGTTCCTCCTCCATCGCCGCGACCTCGGCCGCCCGCGACGGCTTGGCCCGCTGCTCCTCCACGACCAGGTCGTGGGCGTAGAAGTAACGCAGGTAGTACGACGGCACCGCGCCGAGCCGGTGCAGCAGCTCGGGCCGCAGCCCCACGTCGGCGGCGATCTCGTCGCCGTGCTCGGCCAGCAGTTCCGGCAGCACGTCCACGCCGTCCACGAGGACCGAGCGCTCCCACGTCAGGTGGTTGAGCCCGACGTGCCCGAGCTCGACCCGCTCGGGCTCGACGCCCAGGTGCTTGGCGAACCGCCGCTGGAAGCCGATCGCCACGTTGCACAGCCCGATCGCCCGGTGACCCGCGTCCAGCAGCGCCCGCGTCACGATGCCCACCGGGTTGGTGAAGTCGACGATCCACGCGTCCGGCGCATGAGCCCTGACCTGCTCGGCGATCTCCAGCACCACCGGCACCGTCCGCAGCGCCTTGGCCAGGCCGCCCGCGCCGGTGGTCTCCTGGCCGACGCAGCCGCACCGCAACGGCAGCGTCTCGTCGACGTTCCGCGCGGCCTGGCCGCCCACCCGGAGCTGGAACAGCACCGCGTCGGCCCCGGCGACGCCCTCGGCCACGCCGGCGGTCGCGACCACCCGGGCCGGGTGCCCGGCGTGCGCCAGCATCCGGCGCGCCATGCCCGCCACCAGCCCGAGCCTGGAGGCGTCCGGGTCCACCAGCGCGATCTCGGTCAGCGGCAGCTCGTCGCGCAGCCGCGCGAAGCCGTCGATCAGCTCGGGCGTGTACGTGGAGCCGCCCCCGACAACAGCGAGTCTCAAACCTCGGTCCCTTCCATGGGTCACGATCCGGGCAGCGTGGCGCCGAAGACCTCGTCGCGCACGATCTTCAGAGCCAGGTCAAGTCCGCCGGCCAGCACCGGGTTGCCCGCCACCTCCGACAGGCGGACCAGGGGCTGGGGAATCGTCAGCGCGTGCAGCTCCCGCTCGATCAGCGCCCGCAGCGGCTCGCCCCCCGCCAGCACCACGCCGCCGGTCACCACGATCAGGCCGGGGTCCACCACGGACGTGATGGCCGCCAGGCCCACCGCCAGCCGGGCCGCGACCTCGCGCAACCCCGCCGCCGCCCGGGCGCTCTGAGAGCCACGGAGAGCGCTCTCCGTTACGGGGGTGACCAATGAGGCCGTCTCCGCCCCGTCCGTGGCCGTAGCGGCCCTCTGAGCGCCGTCCGGGCCTGTGTGCGCCGGATGTCCGGCCCGGGGATCTTCGAGGGCGGCCGTCCCGTCCGCCTCCAGCAGGCGGACGGCGTTCGCCACCGCCTCGCGGAAGTCCGCGCCCTCGACGCCGTGGGCGCGCAGCACCCGCAGGACGGCCGCGCCGCCGGTGAGCGCCTGGTAGCCGTGGTCGCCGTACTGCCCCGCCTCCCGGGCCGTCGGCGCGCCCGGCGCGGGCATGTAGCCGACCTCGCCGGCGCCTCCGGTCGCGCCCCGGTGCATGCGGCCGCCGAGCACGATGGCCGACCCGATGCCCTGGTCGGCCCAGAGCAGCGCGAAGTCGGGCGTGCCGCGCGCCGCGCCGTGCGCCTGCTCGGCCACGGCCACCAGGTTGACGTTGTTCTCCACCGACACGGGCACGCCCAGCCCGTCGCTCAGCGTCTTCTCCAGGTCGTCGACGTGCCAGCCGGGCATCTCCTCGGCCGTCGCGTACCCCAGGCGGCCCGTGGAGGGGTCCAGCGCCGCCTGCACGCCGATCACCACCCGCCGGGGCGGCTCGGGCGGCCTCGCCCCCGCGAGGGCCGCGCGCAGCCGGTCGACGAGCTCGTCCGGGGTGGCGGGCGCGGGCACCGCGTGCTCGCCGACGACGGTGCCGGTCAGGTCGGCCACGCGCGCCTCGACGCGGGTGAAGGTCACGTCCAGCGCGGCCGCGTACGCCGCCTCGGGGTTGAGCCGGTAGACCTCGGCCGTACGGCCGGGCAGGCCCTCCCTGATGCCGTCGGGCACCACCAGCCCGGCCTCCTGCAGACGGGAGAGGAGCTGGGAGGCCGTAGGCTTCGACAGACCGGTCAGCGTGCCGATCTCGAGGCGGGTGAGTGGGCCGCGTTCGAGAAGCGCGCGCAGGGCGGCGCGATCGTTGATCGCGCGCAGCAGGCTCGGCGTGCCCGGCACGGGACCGCTCACTGTTACCCCTTCCAGTTAGGAAACTTTCCTAACCGGGGTGAACGTAAAGAGCGAAAGGCCATTCGGTCAAGTGTCGAAATCGACCCGTGACCGTACGAGAGGGAAGGAAAAGCGAAGAGTGGCTCAACAGGCGTGCTAATGTCGTCGTTTGTCGTAACAACAAGCAGAATGGCCCGGAGCGTCCCATTAACCACAATAATGGTCTGGCGGCAACTCGTCAAACAGAGCTCGCCAGGGAGCAGGCGTACGTCACCCGCCTCTACGACCGCCTCGACCTGCTGCGCGAGCGTACCCAGCGGCAGCTCAAGGACGTGCTGGCCATGGGAGCCGTCGGCACGATGCAGAACATGTCGGAGCGCGACTCCTTCGCCGAGATGCACGCCACCCGGCTCGCCCGGCTGTGGGCGGTCGAGCGCGGCCTGGTTTTCGGACGGCTCGATCACCACGCCGAAGGCCGCCTCTACATCGGCAAGCTCGGCCTGACCGACGACGAGCAGGAGCGGCTGCTCATCGACTGGCGGGCGCCCGTCGCCCAGCCCTTCTACCGCGCCACCCCGGCCGCGCCGATGGGCGTCACCCGGCGGCGCCACCTGCAGACCAGGGGCCGCGAGGTCATCGGCGTCGACGACGACCTGCTCGACCTCGACGCGCTCACCGAGGACGACCGCGCCACGCTCAACGGCGAGGCCGCGCTGCTGGCCGCGCTCGACGAGCGGCGCACCGGCCGCATGCGCGACATCGTCGCCACCATCCAGGGCGAGCAGGACCGCGTCATCCGCGCCGACCTCAACGGCGTGCTGGTCGTGCAGGGCGGCCCCGGCACCGGCAAGACCGTCGTCGCGCTGCACCGCGCCGCCTACCTCCTCTACACCCACCGCGAGCGGCTCGAGCGCCGCGGCGTGCTC
This sequence comes from Nonomuraea sp. NPDC049725, assembly GCF_040674795.1. Lineage (NCBI taxonomy): Bacteria > Bacillati > Actinomycetota > Actinomycetes > Streptosporangiales > Streptosporangiaceae > Nonomuraea > Nonomuraea sp. NPDC049725. The sequence continues at coordinate 285,165 of NZ_JBFANJ010000003.1, forward strand.
GTCCTCGGCCCCAACCCGACGTTCCTGCGCTACATCGAGCAGGTGCTGCCCTCGCTGGGCGAGACCGACGTGCTGCTGTCCACCGTCGGCGAGCTCTACCCCGGCGTGACCGCCACCGCCCGGGAGCGGCCCGAGGTGGCCGCCGTCAAGGGCGACGCGCGCATGGCCGAGGTGCTGGCCAAGGCCGTGCGCGAACGCCAGCGCGTCCCGCGCCAGCCGATCGAGCTGAACCTCGGCCGCAACACCCTCACCATCGACCGCGGCATGCTGGAGTCGGCCCGCAACAAGGCGATCCGCTCGCGCCGCCCGCACAACCAGGCCCGCGCGGTGTTCGTCAGGTCGCTGCTCAACGCGCTCGCCCGGCAGCTCGCCAGGAAGATCGGCAAGGGCCTCATCGACGACGACGACCTTGCCGACCTGCGCGAGGACCTGCGCACCGAGCCGGTCGTCCGGTCCGCGCTCAACCGCCTGTGGCCCTACCTGACGCCGCAGCGGCTGCTGCTCGGCCTGTACGGCTCGCCGCAGCGGCTCGCCGAGGCCGCCTCGGCGCTGACGCCGAAGGAGCGTGAGCTGCTGCTGCGCGACGCCTCCCGCGCGGGGGAGTGGACCGAGTCCGACGTGCCGCTGCTCGACGAGGCCGCCGACCTGCTCGGCGAGATCGACGAGCAGGTGCTGCGCGCCTCCGCCCTGCAGGCGGAGGAGGAGCTGGCCGCCGCCCGCCGCGCCGAGGAGCACGAGCGCGAGGCCGAGCTCGCCTACGCCCGCGAGGTCCTGGAGCTGACCGGCCTGTCCGACGTCATGGAGGCCGAGCGCCTCGCCGAACGCCAGCGCGGCGGCGGCCCCTACCTGACCACCGCCGAGCGCGCCGCCGCCGACCGCACCTGGGCCTACGGCCACGTCATCGTCGACGAGGCGCAGGAGCTGTCGCCGATGGCCTGGCGCGCCGTCATGCGGCGCGTCCCCAACCGGTCCATGACGATCGTCGGCGACATCGCCCAGACCGGGTCCGCCGCCGGCGCGCGTTCCTGGAAGGACGTGCTCGACCCGTACGTGGCCGGGCGCTGGCGGCAGGAACGCCTCACCGTCAACTACCGCACGCCCGTCGAGCTGATGGAGGTCGCCGCCCGCGTGCTGGCCACCGTCGGCCCGTCGCTGGAGGCGCCCACCTCCGTCCGCGAGGGCGGCACGCCGCCCTGGTCGGCCCCGCTGTCCGCGCTGCCCGACCTGGTCAGGGCGGAGGCGGCCGAAGGCGGCAAGGTCGCCGTGGTGACCCCCGACGCGCTGCTCGGCGAGCTCGGCGACCTGGTGCGCGAGGCGGTCGAGGGCGCCGTGGTCGTCGCCCCCGGAGCCGGCCGGGCCCGCGGCGCGGCGGCGCTCGACGCGCCCGTCGCCGTCATGGGCGTCGCCGACGCCAAGGGGCTGGAGTTCGACGCGGTCATCGTGGCCGAGCCGGGCCTCATCGCGGCCCAGTCGCCGCGCGGCCCGAGCGACCTGTACGTGGCGCTGACCCGCGCCACGCAACGGCTCGGCGTCGTCGCGGAAGGCCCGCTCCCGCAGGCACTCAGCGGCTTGCCAACCCGTGCGCAGGCAGCCGCGAATGGGCTTTGACCGGCTCCGGCGCGGGCGGCCACCTGCGAAGACTCGATGTTTCTGCTGATCGGGACACGGTTGACATCTGAGGTGGAGTCGGTAGTTTGCTGCGCAGTCCAGCACGGGACTTGGCCGGTTGGCCGTCTCTGACATCGCCGGATCCTGCGTCCGTGACGGAGCGTGACTCCGTCCACACAGCCAGGTGCAGGGCCGTCGGTCCGTCGAGTCGGGGCACCCCAACCGGGCGGGGGGTTGGACCCGGGACGGGCCCGGGAGCCCAGTAGACAACGGAATTCCGCGCTCGCCGCCGACGAGACGGGTCCGGTCCGAAGGGTTTCCGGGCCCTCTTCCCGTTCCCGTGCACCGGGCCGTCTGTGCGCCGGGTGGTCCCGTCGGCCACGGGATCACCCTGCCGCCCCCGCATTCCGCCGTGCCGTGATGACCTGAGCGCGCCCGTGGGGCGGTAGCGTTTCCGCAAGCAGGCGATCGGCGAGGGAGACGCGCAGTGGTGCAGGAACGAACGGGCCCACCGTCCACGCCCCCCGCCCCCGTGCCCGCCCCCGTGTCCGACTCCGTGCCCGCCCCCGTGCCCGCCGGCGACGACGCCGACAGCCCGTCCGGCACCGTGGACCGCGCCCCCGGCGAGCCGGGCCCGCCCGTGCCGCCCAGCGCCGGCCGCGGGCGCTCGCGGCGCGACGCGGCGATGCGCGCCGCGGTCATGTCCGCCGGGAGCCTGCTGCTCTACCTGGCCTTCCCGCCTCTCGGCTGGTGGCCGTGCGCGCCGCTCGGCCTCGCCCTGATCGCCGCCTCCCTGTACGGCGCCGGGCCCCGCCGCGCCGCCTGGCTGGGCTACCTGGGCGGCCTGGTGTTCCTGTTCCCCGCGCTCGCCTGGGTGCGGACCGTCGGCGACGACGTCTGGCTGATGCTCGTCGGCGTCGAGAGCCTGTTCTACGCCGCGCTGGCCGTGGCCGCCGCGCTGGTGCTCCGGCTCAAGTGGTGGCCGCTGTGGTTCGCCGCGCTGTGGGTGGCGATGGAGTGGCTGCGCGGCCTGGTGCCGATCGGCGGCTTCCCGTGGGCGCGCGTGGCCTTCAGCCAGGGCGAGTCCGTGTTCACCCCGTACGCCGCGCTGGGCGGCGCGCCGCTGGTGTCGTTCGCCGCCACCCTGTGCGGCGCGCTGCTCGCGTACGCGGTCCTGCACCGGCCCGCGCCGGGCCCGAAGGCGGCACTGCGGCGGGTCGCGCCGGTGGCGCTCGCGCTGGCCGTGCCGCTGCTCGGCCTGGCCGTGCCCCGCCCCGGCGACGAGGGCCGCACCGTCAACGTCGGCATCGTGCAGGGCAACGTGCCCGGCCGGGGCATGGACATCTTCGGCGACGAGCCCGCGATCGTGATGAAGAACCACGCCGACGGCACCCGGCGCATCGCCCAGGCCGTCCGCGACGGCAGGCTGCCCAGGCCCGACATCGTGGTCCTGCCGGAGAACTCCACCGACATCGACCCGTTCCGCGACGCCTACGCGTACCGGACCATCGACGAGTCGGTCAAGGACGTCGGCGTGCCCACGCTGATCGGCGCCGTCGTGGCGATCGGCGACGACCGGCGCGCCACCCGCAGCCTGGTGTGGGACCCGGTCACCGGGCCCGGCGCCCACTACGACAAGCAGCGCCTGGTCCCCTTCGGCGAGTACACGCCGTTCAAGGAGCTCGTGCTGGCCCTGTGGGACCGCGCCGCGCTGGTCGGCAGGCAGTCGGTGGCCGGCACCGTGCCCGGCGACCTCAAGCTCGGGCCGGTCACCGTCGGCGCCGTCAACTGCTACGAGGTGGCCTACGACGACACCGTGCGCGGCACCGTGCGCGCCGGCGGCACCCCGCTCGTCGTGCAGACCAACAACGCCACCTACGCGCAGTCCAACCTGCCGGCGCAGCAGCTCGCCATGTCGCAGCTGCGCGCCGTCGAGCACAACAGGGCCGTGGTGACCGCCGCCACCACCGGGATCTCCGCTTTCGTGACACCGGACGGTAAGGTCTCCTGGCAGACTCGCGAGCTCGTGGCCGACCAGACGGTGGTGACCGTGCCGATACGCACCGAACACACCATCGCCACGAGGGTCGGCGCGCTGCCGGAGTGGGCATTGATGGTGATGGGTGCGGCGGCCGTCGGAGTCGCCGTGTGGCGCAGACGGCGGGACGACCGGATGGGGAACGACTGACGATGGAGACTCTCGGGCGGGTGCTGGTCATCGTCCCGACCTACAACGAGCGCGACAACCTGCCGAGGATCGCCGAGCGGCTGCGGGCCGCGGTGCCCGGCGCGCACCTGCTGGTGGCCGACGACAACAGCCCCGACGGCACCGGCAAGATCGCCGACGAGCTCGCCTCCGGCGACGACCACGTGCACGTCCTGCACCGGCCGGCCAAGCAGGGGCTCGGCGCCGCCTACATCGCGGGGTTCCGCTGGGGGCTGGACGAGGGCTTCGACGTGCTGGTCGAGATGGACGCCGACGGCTCACACCAGCCCGAGGAGCTGCACAAGCTGCTGGAGGCGCTGGCCGACGGCGCCGACCTGGCCATCGGCTCCCGCTACGTGCCGGGCGGCCGGGTGATGAACTGGCCGGCCTCCCGCGAGTTTCTGTCCCGGGGCGCCAACGTCTACACGCGGCTCATGCTGGGCCTGCCGGTGCGCGACGCCACCGCCGGCTTCCGCGCCTATCGGGCGGCCACCCTGGAGAAGATCGGGCTGGCCGACGTGGAGTCGCAGGGCTACTGCTTCCAGGTCGACCTCACGCTGCGCGCCGCCCGCCACGGGCTGCGGGTGGCCGAGGTGCCGATCACGTTCGTCGAGCGCACGGTCGGCACGAGCAAGATGAGCGGCCGCGTCATGGGTGAGGCGTTCTGGCGCATCGCCCAGTGGGGCGTCACCGGGCTGCCCGCCCGCATGCGCCGCCGGCGCGGCTGAGCGGGCGCGGCTGAGGCTGAGGCTGAGCGGAAGGCGCCACGCGGCGGCGGGCGCGGAACGCATCGGGGCCGCCGCGCGTTGTCCGTGATGTAGACGTGTGCGGAATCGAGGGCGAACGATGCGGCTTGTGCTATTCCTGGCCTTCCTGCTGGTGCCGGTGCTGGAGATCTGGCTGCTCATCCAGGTGGGCTCCGTCATCGGCGGCTGGCAGACGGTCGGCCTGCTGGTCGCGGCGAGCCTGCGGGGCTCGTGGCTGATCCGGAGAGAGGGCCGCAGGGCGTGGCGCAGCCTCCAGGAGGCGCTGCAGTCGGGGCGGATGCCGGAGCGGGAGCTGGCCGACGGCGGGCTCATCCTGGTGGGCGGCACGCTGCTGCTCACGCCGGGCTTCTTCAGCGACGTGGTCGGCCTGCTGTGCATCCTGCCGATGACCCGGCCGCTGATGCGGCGGCTCGGCGCGTACTTCTTCCAGCGGCGGATCAAGAAGATGGCGGCGGCCTCGCCGTACGCGAACCTCTTCACGGCCGCGCCGGGCGCGGTGCCGGACGGCGACCCGTTCGCCGGCCCCGCGCGCAACGGCCAGCACGCGCAGAACGGGCAGCACGGTGGACCCGGCAAGGTCGTGCACGGCGAGGTCATCCGGGAAGACTGAGGCCGGGGACGCAGACAGAGAAAAACCCCCGGGCCGTCAGCCCGGGGGTTTCACCGTGAGAGGTCGTCAGGCGCTCTTGCGACGCTGGGCCCTCAGGACCGCCAGCCGCTCGTTGAGCACCTCTTCCAGGTCTTCGATGGACCGCCGCTCCAGGAGCATGTCCCAGTGTGTCCGCGGGGGCTTCGTCTTCTTCGATTCCGGCTGCTCGCCGTCGACCCGGACCGCGGTGGCGCCGCACATGCGGCACTCCCAGGTCGCGGGGATCTCGGCCTCGGCGGCAAGCGGAACCTCGAAGCGATGGCCCTTCGGGCAGGTGTAGGACACCTCCTGGCGGGGGGCCAGATCCGTGTTACGGTCGTTCTCGTAGCTGGTTGCCCCGAGCCGGGTGCCACGAAGCGCGCGCTCGCCCATGTTTCAATGCCTCCTACAGGGCCCCCATACGTGGGGGGTCTGTCTCCCACGGTGTGTAACGCTTGGTACCGTGATGGGATTCCCACCTGCGGGGTGATCCAATCGCGCATCGGCCCGGCAGTTGGACGCGGCGTCCATGAAGTCCGGCCGGCGGGCACGGGCGCGAGGGCCCTGCCGCGGCTCCCACCAGCGCCGGTGTCCCTCAGCACGGTGAGTCCTGAAAGTGAACTGGCATGGGTTCACTTCGTCAACGCTCCTATGCTGGGCCCGTGAACAGGTTCGGGGACATGCACTGCTCCATCGCCCAGGCCGTCGGCGTCGTCGCCGAGCCGTGGACTCCGCTCATCCTGCGCGACCTCTTCCTCGGCGTGCGGCGGTTCGACGACCTGGCCGAGGACCTGGGCATCTCGCGCAACCTGCTCACCAGACGGCTGGACCATCTCGTGAGCGCGGGCGTGGTGGAGCGGCAGCCGTACCAGGACCGGCCGCCGCGCCACGAGTACGTGCTGACCGAGGCGGGCCGCGACATCGTGCCGGCGCTCATCACGCTCATGTCCTGGGGCGACCGGTGGGCCACGCCGCCCGGAGGGCCGCCCGCGCTGCTCGTGCACTCCTGCGGCCAGCAGTTCACCCCGGTCGTCACCTGCCCGCACTGCGGCGGCGAGGCCAACGCCGAGACCGTGCTGGCCGTGCGGGGCCCCGGCGCAGCCCAGGGGCCCGGCACGATGGTCCTGGCGGCCCCCTAGACCCCCGCTAGATCTTCGAGGGCACCTCGTTGCCCGCGGCGCGGATGGCCTTGGGCAGGTTGACCAGGGCCAGCAGCACGAAGCCCAGCACGAAGAAGACGATCATCGACAGGATGGCGATGCGGTAGCTGTTGGTGAACTGCAGCGCGAGCGTGATCGTGAGCGAGCCGATGAAGGCCGAGCCCTTGTCGCTGATCTGCAGCAGGCTGAAGTACTCGGCCTCCCGGCCCTTCGGGATGACCTGCGAGAACAGCGAGCGCGACAGCGCCTGGCTGCCGCCCAGCACGATCGCGATCGCGAACGCCATCAGGTAGAACTGCAGCGCCTCGCCCTCCCGCACGAACAGCGCGGCGATCACGATGACCGTCCACACCACCAGGCTGGCCAGCACCGTGTTCTTGGTGCCGAACCGCCGGGCCAGCCGGCCGAGCAGCAGCGCGCCGAAGAACGCCACGAACTGCACCATGAGGATGGCGGTGATCTGCACTTCCTGTTCGAGCTTGAGCGCCTCGGAGGCGAAGGCGGCGCTGTTGCCGATGACGGTCTGGATGCCGTCGTTGTAGACCAGGTACGCCACCAGGAACAGCAGCGTCAGCGGGTAGCGGCGCAGCTCCCTGAGTGTGCGGCCGAGCTGGCGGAAGCTACCGCCCACGGAGGACAGCGCGGTGTGCTCGTGCGCCGGGACGGGGCGGTTGCGCAGCCGCAGCAGCGGCACGATCGTGAACGTCGCCCACCACAGCCCGGCCGACATCATGGCGATGCGCACCGCGTGCCCCTCCTCCAGGCCGAGGCTCGCGTGGTTGAGGAAGAGCACCAGGTTGAGCGCCAGCAGCAGGCCGCCGCCCAGATAGCCGATCGCCCACCCGCGCGAGGAGACCCGGTCGCGCTCCTCGGCCGTGGAGATCTGCGGCAGGAACGAGTCGTAGACCACGATGGAGGCGCCGTAGGCCAGGTTGGCGACGACGAACAGCACGCCGCCCAGCAGGTAGCGGTCGCCCTCGACGAAGTACAGGCCCATCGCGGCCAGCGCGCCCGCGTAGGCGAAGCCGCCGAGCATCTCCCGCTTGCGGCCGGTGTGGTCGGCCAGCGCGCCCACGATCGGCAGGAAGACGATCTGCAGCAGCACCGCCGCGGTCGTGATCAGCCCGAAGTACGCGGCCGGGCGGATGTCCATGCCGAGCACGTCCACGTAGCCGAGCCCGGGGCTGGCCGCGGCCAGCTCGTCGAAGGTCTCGACGCAGGTGGCGGCGGCGACCTGCGGGAAGTCCTTGGCGCACGCCGCGGTCTTGGCGACCGGGATCAGGTACGGGCCGAGGAAGACCGAGATGACCGTGGTGTAGAAGGCCGAGTTGGCCCAGTCGTAGAAGTACCAGCCGCGCTGCTCGCGCCTGCGGGCGGCGGGGGAGGCACCGGTGGGGTCCGCGGGGGGTGCGGGTACGGACAAGAGTCGCTCCTAGGCGGCCATGCGGCCGGGATGCCACTGCCCGCGCTCTTCCAGCACGGTGCGCAGCCCGGTGATGTTGTCGGTCATGATGCCGTCGACGCCCAGATCGAGCAGGCGCTCCATCCGCGCGGCGTCGTTGATCGTCCACACGTGCACCTGCATGCCGATGGCGTGCGCCGTACGGACCAGGCTGCGCGTGGTGACGGGCAGCCCGCGGAAGCCGATCGGGACCTGCGCGCACGGGATGCCCGCGCGCACCAGCCGGGCCAGCAGCCGGCCGTAGCCGGAGGTGGAGGCGGCGGCGCGCAGCGCGGCGACGCCGCGCGGGCCGAGCGCCGAGCAGACCTCGCGCCCGATCGCGGCCCGGGCCAGCGCCAGCCGCTCGTCGGAGAACGACGTCAGGCAGACGCGGTCGTAGGCGCCGGTGCGGCGGATCGCCTCGGCCAGCGGCGCGATCGCCGCGGCCTCCTTGACGTCGATGTTGAACCGGATCTCCGGCCAGGTGCCGAGCAGGTCCTCCAGCAGCGGGATCTCGTGCTCGCCGCCGATGCGGGCGCGCCGTACGGCGCTGTAGGGCAGCTCGGCGATGCGGCCGCGCCGGTCGGTCACCCGGTCGAGGGTGTGGTCGTGGAAGGCCAGCAGGACCCCGTCGGCGGTCGCGTGCGCGTCGGTCTCCAGATAGGTGTAGCCGAGCCGCACGGCCCGCTCGAAGGCCGCCGCCGAGTTCTCCGCCCCTTCGGCCGCGCCGCCCCGGTGGGCGAACGCCAGGGGCGCCGGGTGGTCGAGGAAAGCGAAGCGACGGCTGAGCACGACCTGAGTATGCCTTCCGCGAATGAACAACGGGGTTACGAATCGGGGAGATTCTGCCATTCCTGGCGTCGCGCCTCGGCGAGCGCGATGGCGGCGGCGACCGCCACGTTGAACGAGCCGACGCGCCCCACCTGCGGGATGTAGCAGACGCCGTCGGCGGCGTCGAGCAGCGCGGGGGAGCAGCCGTGGTCCTCGCTGCCGACCACCAGGCACACGTCGCGGCCCAGGTCGGCCCTGTGCAGGGGGACGGCCTCGGCCGTCAGCTCGATCGCCAGCACGGTGAAGCCGTCGTCCCTGGCGGCCTTGACCGCCTCGGTCGCGGGCATCGCCTCGTGCCAGGTGACCAGCCGGTCGGTGCCGAGCGCGGTCTTGCCGGCCTTGGGGTTGGTCGGCGGGGTGGCGTTGCCGGCCAGCCAGATCTGGTCGACGCCGAACGCGGCCGCGCTGCGGAAGATCGAGCCCACGTTGAACGGGCCGGTGACCGACTCCAGGATCAGCCCCAGGCGGTTGCCGGTGTTGCGGCGCCAGGTGCGGTTGAGCCGCTTGACGTCGGTGGGGCGCAGCTGCCTTCTCATCGTTGCACCTTCAGGATTCGGTAGGCGGCCCGGGAGGCCTCGCGGGAGGCCTGCCAGCCCTGCTCGCCGAGCCAGCGCTGCAGGGAGTCGGAGCCGAGGTGTTTCTGGACGACCAGGTAGGCGGCGCCGCCGGGAGCCAGCCGGGACAGCCACCTGGTGAGCATCTCGTGCAGCGCCGCCTTGCCGATGCGGATGGCGGGGTTGGACCAGATCGCCTGGAACGTCACGTCCTCCGGCATCTCGTCGGCGTGCACGGGCCGTACTTTGTAAAGGCGTGCGGCCTGGGCGTTGCGCTCGGTGAGCTCCAGGCTGCGCCGGTTCACGTCGACGGCCCACACCGTCGCCCCGGGCGCCCGCGAGGCCATCGTCAGCGCGATCGGGCCGTAGCCGCAGCCCAGGTCGAGCAGGTCGCCCTCCTGGGGTGGCGGCGGGACCGTCTCCAGCAGGATGCGCGTGCCGGCGTCGACCCGCTCCGGCGAGAACACGCCCCTGTCGGTCTCCAGCCGCAGGTGCAGGTCGGGCAGCACCAGGTCGACGGAGCCGGGCTTGCTGGCGGTCTCGGGACGCTCGGAGAAGTAGTGGGCCACGTGGGGAAACGTTACGGGATCCGGGTGCCGAACAAGACCGCGGCGCCCGCGACCAGCAGGCCGAGCACGAGCGCGGCGACGATGAACTGCTGGGTGATCTCCTGCTTGACCAGCTTGTAGCCGAGCGAGGTGCCGATCTGCTCGTAGACCTCGCGCAGCTCGCTGCCGGACTCGGCCGTGTAGGCGCGCCCGCCGGTGCCGTCGGACAGCTGCTGGAGCGTCTGCTTGTTGACGGGCACGTTGACGGGCCTGCCGTCGATGGAGACGGTGCCCTCCTGGGTGCCGTAGGCGATGGTGGAGACCGGGATGTGCGCCTGCGTGGCGGCGTCGGTGGCCTCCTTGACCGAGCGGCCCGAGGTGTTGTCGCCGTCGGACAGCAGCACGATCGCGGCGGGCGGCGGGTCGGTGGCGGCGTCCTGGTCGAAGGAGCGCACCGATTCGAGCGAGTTGAACACCGCCTCGCCGATCGCGGTGCCGGGCCGGGTGGACAGGTTGCCGATCGCGGTCACCACGGCGCCGTGGTCGGTGGTGGGGGAGATCAGCACGTTGGCGGAGCGGGCGAAGGCGACGACGCCGACGTTGAACCGGTCGGGCAGCTCGCGGACGAACGACTGGGCGGCGGACTTGGCGGCGGTGATGCGGTTGGGGTCGACGTCGCCGGCCTCCATGGACAGCGACACGTCCAGGGCGATCATGATGGTGGCCCGGTCGCGCGGCACCCGTACCTCGTCGGCGGGGCGGGCCGCGCCGAGGACGAGCAGCGACATCATGACGAGGAACAGCGCGGGCGGCACGTGCCTGCGCCAGCCGGGGCCGGCGGGGGCGACCAGGTTGAGCAGCGCCAGGTTCGTGAAGCGGACGGTGTAGCGGCGGCGGAAGAACTGCGCGGCCACGTAACCGGCGGCCAGCAGCAGCACCAGCACCGACAGCCAGAGCCAGGCCGGCGACAGAAAAGTCACGGGGTCACCTTCCGGTGTGCCAGGTGGCGGGTGCGCCGCTGGCGCAGGACGAACTGCGCGACGTCGAACACCCAGTCGCGGTCGGTGCGCAGCACCAGGTGGGCGACGCCGGCGCGGCGCAGGGCGGCGTGGGTGCCCTCCCGTTGCAGCGCCGCGGCCTCGGCGTAGGCGCGGCGTACTTTGGGCGAAAGGTGCACTTCGCGTACGTGCCCGGTCTCGGGGTCGGCGAACGCGACGCGGCCCACGTCGGGGAGTTCGAGCTCGCGCGGGTCGACGATCTCCACGGCCAGCACCTGGTGGCGGGCGGACAGACGGCGGATGGGGCGCTCCCAGGGGCGTTCGGCGTCGGGGTCGAGGGAGGGGCGGGCGTCGAGGAAGTCGGAGACGATCACGCGCATGCCGCGCCGCCGCCGGGTGGCCGCCAGCACGTCGATGCCCTCGGCCAGGTCGGGCGCGTCGGGGACGGCGCGGCCGCGCGGGGCGTCCATGAGCGCGGACAGCAGGCCGTACAGGGCGGGGCGGCCGGTGCGGGCGGGCATGCGGTGGATGAACTCGTCGTGGATGACCAGGGCGCCGAAGCGGTCGCCCATCCGGCTGGACAGGAAGCCGAGCGCGCCGACGGCGGCCACGACCAGGTCGCGCTTGTCGCTGTCGGCGGTGCCGAAGTCCATGCTGGGCGACAGGTCGGCCAGCGCCCAGGTCTCCAGCTCGCGGTCGGCGACCAGGTCGCGCACGTGCGGCACGGTCGTGCGGGCGGTGACGGCCCAGTCCATGCGGCGCACGTCGTCCTCGCCCGGCACGTAGACGCGGCTGTCGCCGGCCTCGCTGCCGGTGCCGGGCAGCAGGCCCTGGTGGGCGCCGTGCAGGAGCCCGTCCAGGCGCCGGGTGACGACCAGCTCCAGCTTGCGCAGGGCCTGTTCGGCGGTGCTCACCGGTTCTGGTTCCACACGACGAGGGGCGGCGGGACGGCGTGCAGGATCTGGCGGACGACCTGCTCGGGGTCGACGCCGTCGGCCAGCGCGTCGAAGGTGAGCATCAGCCGGTGCGCCATCACGTCCACGGCCACGTCGCGCACGTCGTCGGGCAGCAGGTAGTCGCGGCCGCGCAGCACGGCCAGGGCGCGGCCGGCGGAGACCAGGCCGAGGGTGGCGCGCGGGCTGACGCCGATCTCGATCGTCTCGGCCAGGTCGGCCAGGCCGTAGTCGGAGGGGGCGCGGGTCGACATGACGAGGCGGACCACGTAGTCGGCGACGAGCTGGTGGACCGAGACGTTCTCGGCGGCCTCCTGGAGCGCCAGCAGCCGCTGCGGGTCGAGGACGCGGTCGGGGGCGGGCGGGGTGACGCTCATCCGGTGCAGGATCTCCAGCTCCTCGTGCGCGGTCGGGTGCGGCACCCGTACGCGGAACAGGAAGCGGTCGCGCTGGACCTCGGGCAGCGGGTAGACGCCCTCGGACTCGATCGGGTTCTGGGTGGCCAGCACGATGAAGGGGCGGGGCAGCGGGTGGGTGACGCCGGCGAGCGTGACCTGGCGTTCGGCCATGACCTCCAGCAGCGCCGACTGCACCTTGGCGGGGGCGCGGTTGATCTCGTCGGCGAGCAGGAAGTTGACGAACACCGGGCCGAGCTCGACGTCGAACTTCTCGTTGGACGGGTGGAAGACGCGGGTGCCGACGATGTCGCTGGGCACCAGGTCGGGGGTGAACTGGATACGGGCGAACGTGCCGCCCACGACGGTGGCCAGGGTGGAGGCGGCGAGGGTCTTGGCGACGCCCGGAACCCCTTCCAGCAGGCAGTGGCCGCGTGCCAGCAGGGCCACGACCAGTCTCTCGACCATGTGCTCCTGGCCGACGATGACCCGCCGGACCTCGTCGAGGGCCTGACGCAGCACCGCCGCGTCCGTTCCGCCTGGCTGCTCTTCGGCGTCGCTCATGACGCTATTCCACCAAAGGCGCCGCAAACGTGCACGACGCCACGTCTGTGCTTTCATGGCAGATGTGGCAAGTCCGCTTCAGTTCGGTGATCCGCCACGGCTCGGGCCGTTCGTGGTGCAGGCCCGCCTGCACGCGGCCCCGGCCGGTTTCGTCTATCTGGGGCAGGGGCCCGACGGGCGCGCGGTCTCCCTGGCCGTGCTGACGCGCGGGGCGGCGTTCGACGCGGCGGCGCGCGAGCGGTTCGTGACCGCCGTGCGCGAGGCCGCGCCCGCCGAGCAGGCGGGCGTGCGCGGCTGGCTCGGGCGCGCCGGCAGGTCGCGGTCCGCGGTGGTCGACGACGTGCCCGCGGTGCTGGGCATGAACACCGGGCGGGCGCCCTGGGTGGCGGTGCCGTACGCGCCGGGCAAGGCGGGGGCCGAGCGGTTCCTGGAGCCGGTCATGGTGGGCGGCACGCTGATCGGGCAGGCGCACGGCCCGGACTTCGTCCCGTACTGGCTGACCGACCGCGCGCCCGCGCTGGCCCCGCCGGTGCGCAAGCGGCCGCTGACCGAGACGCGCAAGCGGGTGCTGATGGCGGCGCTGGCGGTGCTCGTGCTGCTTCTGCTGATGACGGTGATCGCGCTGCTCATGCTGGTGCGTTCCGACAACAGCGACCCGATGCCGCGCCAGCTCCCGCCGACACAGTTCCTGCCGAGCCCGCCGCCGACGCCGGCCACGCCGGAGCCGCAGCGGCCGAGCCCGTCGCCGACGCCCGAGCCGACGCGCAGCGGCGAGACGCCCGGCCGTTCGCCGGGGGACGGCGACCCGGAGAACCGGCAGCTCTGATCGATTTGAGCCTGACGTCGCGTGAGGCTCTAGCGTCACCGCCATGAAGTTCATCGTTCACGACACGGTCTCGGCGATGGCCGGGATGCTGAAGGGGCCGCGGGAGAAGCGGCCCGACGCGCTGCGCGAGATGCTGGCGCCGATGTGGGCGGCCTCGCGCGTGCCCGTGCCGGCCGACCTCGTCGACATGCACCACCAGGCCGGCGGGTTCCGGGCGGACGCCGACGATCCGCGCTACCTGGAGGCGCTGGACAGGCTGGCCCGGCAGGACGTGCTGGGGCAGATCGAGCGGGAGCTGGAGCGGGCCTCCGAGGCGCTGGGACACCTGGAGCAGGAGGAGCGGATCCAGGTGATGTTCGTGCTCGGCGATCCGGACAACGACCATCTGATGAGGGTGGCCGCCGGCTACTACGGGATGGGCGGCATCCCCGGGTGGCTCTACCTGCTGGCGTGGCCGTCAGACGAGGTCATCGGGCGGATCGGGCATCTGGCGGTGCACGAGTTCCACCACGCGGTGCGTTTCACCACGGTCGAGTGGCACCCGGTCGAGGTGACGGTCGGCGAGCACGTGATCAGCGAGGGGCTGGCCGAGGCGTTCGTGCGGGAGCTGTCGGGGGCCGAGGCGATGGGGCCGTGGTCGTCGATGGTGACGGGGGAGGAGTACGAGCGCGCGCGGACGAAGATCATGGCCGACTTCGAGCTGGCGGGCATGCAGCACACCTCCGCGTACGTGCTGGGCGACAGCGCCATGCGGCTGTTCGGCCAGGAGCCGCGCGGCATTCCGGATATGGCGGGATATTCGGTGGGGTTGTCGCTGGTGGACGAGATCATCGAGGCCACCGGCATGACCGCCGCCCAGCTCAGCGGCCTGCCCGTCGCCGAGCTCATGCGGCTGCGCGCTCAGCGCGGCGAGACGAAGCCCGACTCGTAGGCGGCGATGACCGCCTGGGTGCGGTCACGGGCGCCCAGCTTGGCGAGCACGTTGCCGACGTGCGTCTTGACCGTCTCCGGGCTGACGGTCAGCTCGGCGGCGATCTCGCCGTTGGACAGGCCCTTGGCCATCAGCCGCAGCACGTCCCCCTCCCGGCCGGTCAGCCTGCCGATCCCGGGCACCTCGGTGACCGGGCGGCGACCGGCCAGCGCGCGGATGGCGGCCGGGAACAGCAGCGTCTCCCCGGCCGCCACCAGCTTGACCGCGCGCACCAGCTCGTCCGGCCTGGTCCGCTTCAGCAGGAACCCGTCCGCGCCCGCCCGCAGCGCGTCGTAGACGTAGTCGTCGTTCTCGAACGTCGTCACCACCAGCACCTTCGGCGGGTCGTCCAGCGCCACCAGCCGCCGCGTGGCCTGGATGCCGTCGACGTCCGGCATCCGCACGTCCATCAGCACCACGTCGGGCCGCTCCCGGCGCACCACCGGCAGCACCGCGGCCCCGTCGGCGGCCTCCCCGACCACGCTCAGCTCCGGCTCGGAGTCGAGGATGACGCGCAGCCCCGCGCGGATGAGGTCCTCGTCGTCGGCGATCACGACCCTGATAGTCATGGATGCGACCGTAGCGGCAGCCGCACCCGGACGTGCCAGCCGCCCTCCCGCGGACCCGCGTCCATCTCGCCGCCGAGCAGCCGCACCCGCTCTCGCATCCCGGCCACTCCCCTGCCGCCGCCTCCGGGCCTGCCCCGGTCCGGCTCGCCGCCGCCGGTCCGGTTGACGACCTCCAGGTGCAGCGCGTGCTCCCGTACGCCGACCGTGACGTCCACGGGCGGGCGGCCGTGCTTGATGGCGTTGGTCAGCGCCTCCTGGACGATCCGGTACGCCTCCCGGGACACCGATCCGGGGACCGCGGCCAGGTCGCCCGCCTCCAGCCGCACCGGCACCCCCGCCCCGGCCACCAGCTCGGGCAGCCGCGCCAACGTGGCCGCGGGCTCCCTGCTCCGGCCGGGGTTGTCGGCGCCCTGGTCGCGGTCGTCCGCCGGCCGGTCGCGGTCGTCGGTGGGGCGGTCGTCCTGGCGGAGGAGGCCGAGGACGTGGTCGAGGTCCTCCAGGGCGGAGCGGGCCGACTGCTCGATGGCCGACAGGGCCGTACGCGCCAGGGCGGGGTCGCGGTCGAGGACGCGGCCGGCCGCGGCGGCCTGCAACGTGACCACGCTCAGCGCGTGCCCCACCGAGTCGTGCAGCTCGCGGGCCAGCCGGTTGCGCTGGGCCAGCGTACGGGCGTGCTCCTCGGCGGCGGCCAGCCGTTCGGCGGGGGTCGGGCCGAGCAGCGGGGGCGCCAGGCGGGCGAGCAGCGCCGCCGACCAGTGGACGAGCAGCACGAGCGGCACCAGCAGCGCCACCCCGGCGGCGGCCCAGCCGACGGCCTGCCACCCGCCGTCGACGCGGTAGCCGAGCATGTCCGGGACGCCGCCGACGAACGGCAGCGCCAGCGAGACCACCGTGAACGGCACGACCGCGAGGGTGAAGCCGCTGGCGAGCCCGCCGACGGCCAGGTGCAGCGTGTACCAGGCGGCCGTGCGCCGCCGCTCCTGCCAGGACCGCCGCGCTCCCGGCACCCCCGGCTCGACCCGGACACCCAGCAGGCCCTCGGCCGCGCTGATCTCCAGCGAGCGCACCGGCAGGAACAGCCCGGTGAGCGCCACGACGGGCAGCACCGCGGCGAAGACGCCGATCTGGGTGGGGAGCAGCACGCTGGCGGTCTGGTCGCCGCGCAGGATGCCGGAGACCAGCACGCCGACCATCATGTACGGCATCAGCAGGGCCCCGCCCAGGATCAGGCACGACCAGCGCCGGGCCAGCGATCGGTTCCATCTCACATCGGCGATTGTATGTCGACCTTTATTCGCTCTCGGTGGAATGCGCTTTTAGAGAAATGCGCCGCCAGCGAAAAGATTCCTTAATTCGCGAAGACCGGGTCTAACGTCGTCAATGTAAAACGGCACCACCAGAAAGGGCGAAGCCCATGACGGAGACTCTGCACGCGCAGTGGCCTGACCAGCTCAATCAGCGCCTGCTCAAGGAGCGCATCCTCGTTCTCGGCCAGGAGGTCGACGACGACATTTGCAACCGGCTGTGCGGTGAGCTGCTATTGCTGGCAGCCGAGGATCCGACCCGCGACATTACGCTTTACATCAATTCGCCGGGCGGTTCGGTGAGTGCCGGGATGGCGCTCTACGACATGATGCAGTTCGTGCCGTGCGACGTGGCGACGGTCGCGATGGGGTTCGCCGCGTCCATGGGGCAGCTCCTGCTCTGCGCCGGCGCGCCCGGCAAGCGCTACGCGCTGCCCAACTCGCGCGTCGTCATGCACCAGCCGCTCGGCGGCATCGGAGGCTCGGCCGCCGACATCCAGATCCAGGCCGAGAACATGCTCCACACCAAGCGGCGGATGGCCGAGATCATCGCCCACCACACGGGCCAGCCGCTGGAGCGCATCCAGGCCGATTCCGACCGCGACCGCTGGTTCACCGCCCGGGAAGCCCTGGAGTACGGCTTCGTCGACCACATCGCCGAAGGGACCAACTGACATGAGCGGACGCTACGTGCTGCCCTCGTTCACCGAGCGCACCTCCTACGGGGTCAAGGAGCTCAACCCGTACAACAAGCTCTTCGAGGACCGGATCATCTTCATCGGCACGCCGATCGACGACACGTCCGCCAACGACGTGATGGCGCAGCTCCTGACGCTCGAGTCGATCGACCCCGACCGGGACATCAACATGTACATCAACTCGCCGGGCGGGTCCTTCACCGCCATGGCGGCCATCTACGACACCATGCAGTTCGTCCGGCCGGAGATCCAGACGGTCTGCATCGGCGAAGCCGCCTCGGCGGCGGCCGTCCTGCTCGCCGCCGGCGCTCCCGGCAAGCGCGCCGCGCTGCCGCACGCCCGGGTCCTGCTCCACCAGCCCGCCACCGAGGGCAGCCGTGGCCAGTCCAGCGACCTGGAGATCCACGCCCGCGAGATCCTGCGCATGCGTGACCAGCAGGAGGAGATCCTGGCCCGCCACACCGGGCGCGGCCCCCTGGAGATCAGGAAGGACATCGAGCGCGACCGCGTCTTCACCGCCGAGCAGGCGCGCACGTACCGGCTCATCGACGACATCTTCGCCTCCCGCAAACGCACCCTCACCCCGGCCCGCTAGCCGGCCTTCCGGGGATCGCCCCTGTCCTGGGCGCGGGCCGGGGCGGGGGCCTCCCCGGCCCGCCGCGTCCCCGCAGGAGGCGGCGCGGCGTTGGGGCAGTGTCCGGTGATTGGCGTGTAATGCCTGCCCTATACCCTTTTGAGGGCCCTTTTGGGGTTTGTCGGGGGAGCGGGGAGTCGGGTGTCGCTGGAACAGGTTCTGCTCCTGCTCGTCGCGGCGGCCGGCGCCGGCTGGGTGGACGCGGTGGTGGGCGGCGGCGGGCTCCTGCAGTTGCCGGCGCTGATGGTGACCGGCATCTCGCCGGTGCAGGCGATGGCCACGAACAAGTTCTCCTCCGTGTTCGGCACCGCCTCGGCCGCCGTCACGTACGCGCTGACCACGAAGTTCGACCGGGAGGTGGCGCTGCCGGGGGCGGCGCTCGCGGTGCTGAGCGCCGGGCTGGGCGCGTCGGCGGCGGCGGCGATCAGCGCGGAGGTGCTGCGGCCGGCGGTGATGGTGATCCTGCTCGGCGTGGCGGCGTTCGTGACGTTGCGGCCGGCGCTCGGCGCCACCGGGCAGCCGCAGTTGCGCACCCGGCGCCGGGTGGCGCTCGCGGTGGGCGTGGCGGGGCTGGGGATCGCGTTCTACGACGGGATCATGGGCCCGGGCACGGGGACGTTCCTGATCATCGCGTTCACCACGATCATCGGGCTGGACTTCGTGTCGGCGTCCGCCTCTGCCAAGATCATCAACACCGGGACGAACCTGGGGGCGCTGCTGGTGTTCGGCTGGCAGGGGCACGTGCTGTGGGGGCTCGGGCTGGGCATGGCGGCGTGCAACATCGCCGGGGCGCAGGTCGGCGCGCGGATGGCCATCCGGCGCGGCACCGGGTTCGTGCGGATCATCCTGCTGTGCGTGGTGGTCGCGATGGTGGCCAGGCTCGGCTGGCAGCAGTTCGCATAACGGACGCGTCCCTACAATGGCGGCATGCGCGCGAGCCGTCTGTTGTCGCTACTGCTGCTGTTGCAGACGCGCGGCCGCATGACGGCGACCGAGCTGTCGGCGGAGCTGGAGGTCTCGGTCCGTACGGTGTACCGCGACGTGGAGGCGCTGTCGGCGGCCGGGGTGCCGGTCTACGCCGACCGCGGCCCGGCGGGCGGCTACCAGCTGCTCGACGGCTACCGCACCCGGCTCAACGGGCTGACCGCGGAGGAGGCGTCGTCGCTGTTCCTGGCCGGGCTGCCGGGGCCGGCGGCCGAGCTGGGGCTGGCCGAGGTGGCGGCGAACGCCGAGCTGAAACTCCTGGCCGCGCTGCCGCCCGAGCCGCGCTCGCACGCCTCGCGGATGCGCGAGCGGTTCCTGCTGGACGTGCCCGGCTGGTACCGGGGCGCCGACGACGTGCCGCACCTGACCGAGGTGTCGGAGGCGGTGTGGGATCAGCGCCCGCTGCGGATGACCTACCGGCGGTGGGGGCAGCAGGTGGTCGAGCGGCTGGTGCACCCGTACGGGCTGGTGCTCAAGGGCGGCACCTGGTACATGGTCGCGGCGCCGCCCGGCGGCAGCCCGCGCACGTACCGGGTGTCGCGGGTGCTGACGGCCGAGACGGCGCCCGGGCGGTTCGAGCGGCCCGAGGGGTTCGACCTGGCCGAGTTCTGGCAGGCGTACGCGGCCGAGTTCCGGCAGCGCATGTACACCGCCGAGGCGGTGATCAGGCTGGCGCCCGGCACGGAGGACATGCTGGCGTACACGATGGGCGCCGAGGTGGTCACGGCGGCGCTGGAGGCGGGCGGCGAGACCGACGCCGAAGGGTGGCGCACGCTGACCGTGCCCATCGAGTCGATCAGGCACGCCCGCTGGCTGCTGCTGCGCATGGGCGCGGACGTGGAGGTGCTCGGCCCGCCCGAACTGCGCGTCCTCATGGCGGAGGCGGTCACGGCCCTCGGAAAAATGTACGGATAATCCGGATTCGTTCTGGCACGATGGCCGCTTATGTATCTACTAGCTTTCATCGGCGCGTGCGTGCTGGTGGCGATGGTGCCCGGGGTGAGCACCGCCGTCATCCTGCGCCAGACGGTCAGATCGGGGCGCGGCTCCGGGCTGTCGGCCACGCTCGGCAACGAGACGGGCATCCTGGCGTGGGGCCTGGCCGCCGCGTTCGGCCTGTCGGCGCTGCTGCTCGCCTCGCAGGTGGCCTACGACGTCATGCGGATCACCGGCGCGGTCGTGCTCGTGGTCATGGGCGCGCAGTCGCTCTGGCAGGCCCGGCGCGGCGCGCCCGAGCCCCGACCGGCCGACGCGCTCGTGCCGTCCGCCGCCGGTCACCGCAGGTCCTACCTGCTCGGGCTGGGCACCTGCCTGGCCAACCCCAAGGCGGCGGTGTTCGCGATGTCGTTCCTGCCGCAGTTCGTGCCGCAAGGCCGGAACGTCCCGCTCACGCTGGTGACCCTGGCCGTCGTGTGGGTCCTCGTGGACCTGCTCTGGTACACCGCGCTCATCTGGGCCGTCGCGCAGGCCAAGGACATGCTGGGACGCCCGGCGGTGCGGCGATGGCTGGAGCGGATCTCCGGTGTCGTCCTCATCGGACTGGGCATGCGACTGGTCGTGGAGGCCAAATGACGATCTGGTACGAAGAAGCGGGCACCGGCGAGCCGGTCGTGCTCCTCGCGTCGAGCGCCGCCGACGCCGGCATGTGGGACGCCCAGTGGGAGCCGCTGGCCGAGCGGTTCCGCGTGATCAGGCTCGACTACCGCGGCTTCGGCCGCACCCCGTACGCCGCCGACGCGCCCTACAGCGACGCGGGCGACGTGGCCGACGTGCTCGCCACGCTCGGCGTGGAACGCGCCGCGCTCGTCGGCTCCTCCTACGGCTGCCGCATCGCGCTGCAGCTCGGCGCCATGGCGACCCGGCTCGTGCTCATGAACCCCGGCTCCGACCTGCCCAAGACGCCCGACGTGCTCGCGTTCGGCGAGGAGGAGGACCGGCTGCTGGAGCTCGGCGACGCGCAGGGCGCGGCCGAGCTGAACGCCCGCACCTGGCTCGGCCCCGAGGCCGACGAGGCCACCAGGCAGCGCGTGACCGAGATGCAGCGCCACGCCTTCACGATGCAGCTCGCGGCCGACCCCGAGCCGTCGCAGTTCGAGCCGGACTTCTCGCTCGCCGACGTCAAGGCGCCCGCGCTGATCGTCACCGGCCCGTACGACCTGGAGCACTTCCGCCAGAGCGCCCGCTACCTGGCCACCGAACTGCCGGACGCCCGGCTGCTCGAACTCGACTGGGCCGGCCACCTGCCCGCCCTCGAACGGCCGCAGGAGGTCACCCGGCTCCTGCTGGACTACCTTTAGTGCATGACGAACGATCTGGCGACACTGCTGCGGCAGGCCCAGGACGACGACCCGATCCGGGCACTGGAGGCCACGACCGCGCTGCGCCATGAGATCGAGCGCATCGAGGCGGTCCAGGTCCGGCGCGCCCGCGTGGCGGGCCTGGCGTGGGCCCAGATCGCCCACGCGATCGGCGTCAGCAAGCAGGCCGTGCACAAGAAGTACGGCAAACGCTAGCCGGCCAGCCTCGCCGATGTCCCCCGGCGTAGCCGCGCCCGACCACGCGGCTGCGCCGAGCCCTACTCCCTCTTCTGGCGTCGTACCGCGAACCAGGCGCTGATCATGGCAATGGCCGTGCCGCCGGCTCCGAACACGAAGCCGCGCCCGAACCCGATGCCGATGACGCTGGTAAAGATGCCGACGGCCGTGGCGCACACGGCGATGACGAGCAGGACGACAACGCCTCCTGCCATGATCTGGGCCGCCTTCTTCAGGTCGGGCATGAAAGGATCCTAGGGGCTCGCCGCAGGGCCGTTCTCGGGCCGGCCGCGGGCGATGACGCTGAACGTTCTGGAGGCACCGGTATGCCCGCGCAGCTCGGCTACTTCACGTTGTCCGTGACGGACCTGGATCGGGCCGCCGCCTTCTACGGGGCGCTGTTCGGGTGGGAGAGCAGGCGGGAGCACGAGACGTACCTGCATGTCACGAACACGACGGTGCCGATGGGGTTCGTGCCGGGCGGGCCGTCGTCGCAGCCCAACCTCTACTTCCACGTGGCCGACCTCGACGCCGCGATCGAGCGGGTGCGCGAGCTCGGCGGCAGCACCGGCGACGTGATGGACAGCAAGTCGGGCCGGGGCTGCACGTGCACCGACGACCAGGGCACGGTCGTCAGCCTGTGGCAGCCCGCGCCCGGCTTCGGGTGAGCACACGGGTGAGCGCGCGGGTGAGCATGCGGGTGGTCAGTCGGGCGCCTTGACCGTGGCGATGCCGAGCGTGCTGGTCATCGGCAGCAGCCCGGACCCGAAGACCGGGCCGAGCACCGGCCCGATCAGCTTCGCCAGCCGTGCCGCGCCTTCCTCGCCCAGCTCGCGCCACGGCCCGGCGGCCAGCTCGTCGGTCATCCGCTCCACCTGGTCGCGCAGCTCGCGGCCGCGCGCGGTGGCCAGGCCGGCGTCGTCGACGAGACCGCGCGCGGCCAGCCGGTCGCGGGCCGCGGCCCACTCCTCGGCGCTCCAGCCGCGCCCGGCGAAGTTCTCCACCGGCGCCGCGCCGATCGCCGCGAACGACACCAGCGACTCGCACGGGTCGAGCCCGGCGGCCAGCAGCGCGGCCAGGTGGCCGTCGCCGCGGTGCTCGCGCAGCACGGTGGCGGCGTGCCACAGCGCCAGGTGCGGCTCGGCCGGCCACGGCAGGTCCAGGTTGGCGGCGGCGAGCGGCCGCCCCGCCGCCGTCACGCTCCGGGCGGCGCGACCGGCCAGCTCGGCGGCCTCCGCCAGTTCGGCACCGTCCAGCGCGTCACCGAGCAGGGTCCGGTACGTCCGGTCCACCGCCCTGAGCCTGGCCCGCAGCACGTCGGCGGGGGAGGCGGTCTCCCAGGCGGCGGGGACGTGCTCGGCGACCATGCCGGGGCTGAAGCTGTAGCACGCGGAGGCGGCCGAAAGGGCGCCCACGGCCCCGAGCGGGGCGAGCCGGTAGGCGAAGTATGCGGGCCAGCGCGACTCGACGTCGTAGCCGAGCGCCGCCGCCTCCTCGAACGCCTCCGGCGAGAAGTACACGATCGCGTGGACGGGCTCAAGCTGGTGCCACATGCTGCGGGCAAGCTTCGACATACCGAAATCCTCACTGTCTAGTTAAGGTATGACGGTGACGATAGAGGCGTGGCGCATCACTGGTCAATCCCAAATAGACAGTTATGTCGGGCGGTGGGTGGAGCTGGCGGCCGTCCTGGTGAACACCTTCGTGATCACCCAGGCCCGGGGCCGCCCCGCCGAGCGGCCCGACGGTGACGCCGCGCGCCTGGCCGCCGTCGCCGAGGCCGCCGGGCCCGGTCACGGGCAGGTCCCCGCCGACGCCGCCGCGCTGGCCGCCGTCGCCGCCGAACTGCACCCGGCGTTCACCGCCGACCCCGGCGCCGTCGCCGGGCTGAACGCGATGCTCGTGCGGCACGGCGCCGTTCCCTGCCTGTACGGGGACCCGCCCATGCTGGGCTTCCACGCCCGCGAGGCCGCGCCGGTCGACGCCTGGGCCGCCAGCACGGGCACCGCCCTCGCCATGGTCATCGGCGTCGGCCAGGGCGTGCGGCTGCGCTCGTGCGAGGCGGCCGGCTGCGACCTGGTCTTCTACGACGTCACCCGCAACGCCTCACGCCGGTTCTGCGGCCTGTCGTGCCAGAACCGCGCCAAGGCCACCGCCTACCGGGCCCGCCGCCGCGCCTGAGGCTCCCGCCCGTTCTCTGGCGGGAGCGCCCGCCACCCCGCCTGAGGCCGCCCGTTCCCCGGCGGGAGCGCCCGCCGCCGTACGCCGTCACCCACGCCCCGACATGACCGGGATCCTGCCGCCGAACGCGGACGGAAGCCGGCCGCGATCCCTCCTAATGTCGGCGCCACGACGGAAGGAGAACTCTCATGACCATTCTCGTCTCGGGCGCCACAGGCAACGTCGGCCGCCCGCTGGTCGAGCAGCTGCTGGCCGCCGGGCACCCGGTGCGGGCCCTCACCCGTGACCCGGCGAAGGCCGGGCTGCCGGCGGGCGTGGAGGTGGTGGCCGGGAACCTGGCCGACGCCGGCGGTCTCGCCGGCGCGTTCGCCGGCGTCACCGCCGTTCACCTGATCAGCTTCGACGCCTCCGACTACCGGCCGCTGGCGAACGGCCCCGAGCTGGTGGACCTGGCGATCCGCTCGGGCGTGCGCAGGGTGACGGTGCTGAAGGGCGGCGTGGGCAAGAGCCCGCTGGAGGAGGCGATCGAGGCCGGCGGGCTGGAGTGGACGTACCTGGCGCCGGTGGAGTTCATGTCGAACGCGCTGGAGTGGGCCGGGCCGATCGCCGCCGAGGGGGTGGTGCGTGACGGGTTCGCCGAGTCCAGGAGCGCGATGGTGCACGAGGCGGACATCGCGGCCGTGGCCGCCGCCGCGCTGACCGGCGACGGCCACGCGGGCCGGGAGTACTGGCTGACCGGCCCGCAGGCGCTGACGCCGCCGGACAAGGTACGCGTGATCGGCGAGGTGCTGGGCCGTGAGCTGCGCTTCGTCGAGCTGAGCCGTGACGAGATGGTGGAGCGGTGGCGCGCCGAGGGCTACTCGGACGACGACGTGGACTTCTTCCTCATGGTGCGCACCGACCCGCCCGTGGCCGGCTCCATGGTGCTGCCCACGGTCGAGGAGGTCACCGGCCGCCCGGCCAGGACGTTCGCGCAGTGGGTGGGCGAGCACGCCGCCGCCTTCGCCCCGCAGCGGTAGGCGAATCGGGAGGAGGGGCGCGCACCGGCCGCGCCCCTCTATACGCCGATATTTCGCGCTTTACAAGTTCTTGTCATGCAATGAAACGGGTGTTACCTCTTGCGGAGGCGCGTGGCACACGCGCCTTCTGGCGTGCAGGAGGACAACGGTGTCAGCAAAACCCTGGTTACGCAGCACTCTACTGGTCGTCGCCCTGACGGCCTCGGCCCTGCCCCTGGCGGGCGCCGCCCACGGTGAGCCCGGCGGAACCGGTCAGCCCGGCGCGCGGGCCGCCGAGGTCCACGACTTCCAGGGCGAGAGCCACGGCAAGCCCGACCTGGACAACCGGCGGGGCACGGTCCCGCCGCCCGCCGGGGTCGCCCGCAGCGCGGCGGCGGACGGCGTCCGCTGGAACGCGCTCGGCACCCCGGCCGTCGTGACCGGCGCCGAACCGCTGGCCGAAGGGCTCGGCGCGGACCCCGAACAGGCCGCGCGCGCGTACCTGAAGGCCAACGAGGCGCTCTTCGGCCTGTCCGGCGCGTCCGTGGACGCGCTCGAACGCGTCGCGGTCAACCCCATCGGCGAGGGCCACGCCGTGCTGCTGCGGCAGCGGTTCGGCGACCTGCCGGCCGGCGTGGACGGCATGGTGGCCGTGGGCGTCTCCGGCGGGAAGATCCGTCATGTCACCTCGTCGCTGTCGCGCGACACGGCCGCGCCGCCCGCCGCGGCGATCAGCGAGCAACAGGCGCTGGAGATCGCCGCCCGGGACGGCGGCATCGACCTGGCCAAGGCCACCACCAAGAAGGTCACCAAGGTGGCCGTGCCCGCGGCCGACGGCGTGCACAGCGCCTACCAGGTCGTCCTGATCGGCGGCGACCCGGAGGAGGCCGCCGCGTACACCACGCACGTGGACGCCGTCAGCGGCGCCGTCCTCGTCCGGGAGAACCTGGTCGACCACCACGCCGACCCGGACAACCCGAGCTGGGCGGCGTTCCCGGCCAACCCGCCCGCCGACTACTCCTCCGCCGACACCCGCGACATCTGGTGCCACGCGGCGGGCCCCGGCTGCGACTACGTCGTCGGCGGCGACCCGGCCACCGGCAAGGCGTGGGACGTCGACCACGCCACCGGCACGCCGACCGGCACCAGCAAGGGCAACGCGGCGCACACGTTCGAGAACCGGGCCAGCGGCGACCCGTTCACCGTCGGCACCCGCTCCAACGTGGCCACGCCCGGCCGCGACTACGTCTACCCGTGGCGCAACACCTGGTACGAGGCCAAGTGCGACCCGGCGGTGTTCGACCAGCCGGGCGAGAACGACCTCGAGGCGTCCATCGCCAACCTGCACGCCATGCACAACCGCATGCACGACTGGTCCTACCGGCTCGGCTTCACCGAGACCGCGTGGAACATGCAGGACGACAACGGCGAGCGCGGCGGGCTCGGCGGCGACCCCGAGCTGGGCAACGCCCAGGCCGGGGCCCGCGTGCTGAGCGTGCGCGACAACGCCAACCAGATCACCGGCCCCGACGGGGTCGCGCCGATCACGAACATGTACCTGTGGCAGCCGATCGCCGGCGCCTTCTACGCGCCCTGCGTGGACGGCGACTACGACATGTCGGTCATCGGGCACGAGTACAGCCACGCGATCTCCGGCCGCATGATCGGCGGCCCGAACGCCGGCTGGAGCGGCGCCCAGGCCGGGGCCATGAACGAGAGCACCTCCGACCTGTTCGCCATGGAGTACCTGTTCGAGTACGGGTTCCGCCCGCGCGGTGACACCCCGTACGTCACCGGCGGGTACGTCACCGGCGACGCCACGCGCGGCATCCGCAACTACGACATGTCGAAGTCGCCGCTCAACTACAGCGACGTCGCCTACGACATCGTCGGCCAGCAGGTGCACGCCGACGGCGAAATCTGGACCGCCACCCAGTACGACGTGCGCGCCGCGTTCGTCAAGCGCTACGGCAAGGGCAGCGCCGGGCAGCAGAAGGCGTGCGCCGACGGCCGGACCCCGGTCGAGCGCTGCCCGGGCAACCGGCGCTGGGCGCAGCTGTCGTTCGACGCGCTGCTGCTCATGGCCTCCGGCGCGGTCAGCTACGTCGACCACCGTGAC
Source organism: Nonomuraea sp. NPDC049725 (assembly GCF_040674795.1). Classification (NCBI taxonomy): domain Bacteria; kingdom Bacillati; phylum Actinomycetota; class Actinomycetes; order Streptosporangiales; family Streptosporangiaceae; genus Nonomuraea; species Nonomuraea sp. NPDC049725. The sequence goes on from NZ_JBFANJ010000003.1 coordinate 311,635, forward strand.
GCGCTGCTGGCCGCCGACACCATCCGGTTCGGCGGCAAGAACCACGACATCATGTGGCGCGCGTTCGCCGAGCACGGCCTCGGCGAGGGCGCGTCCAGCAACGGGCCGAACGACCCCGACCCGGTGCCCAGCTTCGCCGACCCCGAGGGCAAGAACGGCAAGCTGCGGCTCAAGCCGCTCGGCGAGGCGAAGGACGCGGCGCTGCGGCTCTACGTCGGCGACTACGAGGCCCGCGCGGTCCCCGTCGCCGACACCGATCCGGCCACCGAGCTGGGCGACACCGTCACGATGACGCCCGGCGTGTACGACTTCGTGGTCGCCGGTGACGGGTTCGGGCACCGGCGGCTGAAGTTCGTCGTGGTCGGCGGCGTGACGCTGCCGCTCCCGCTGCCGCTGACCCGCAACCACGCCTCCGCGTCCGCCGGCGCCGCCGCCACCGGCGACGGCGTCAACCACGCCAAGCTGATCGACGAGACCGAGGCGACGAACTGGGCCTCGCTGACCGGCGCCCCGGCGGGCAAGGCGGTCACGGTGGACCTGGCGGGTGACGAGCCCGTCAAGATCCGCCGGGTTCAGGTGAGCGCGATGCTCAGGCCCAACGTCGGCGACCCCGCCGACCCGGGCGGCCAGAACCGGTTCTCCGCGCTGCGCTCCTTCGAGGTGCTCGCCTGCCAGCAGGACTGCGCGGACCCGGCGAACTTCACGAAGATCTACACCAGCCCCGCGGACGCATTCCGGACCGCGCTGCCGCGGCCCCGGGGCGCCGACCTGCTCATCGAGTCGTTCCGGGTGCCCGCCACGACGGCGACGCACCTGATGCTCCGCACGCTCACCACCCAGTGCACCGGTAACCCGCTCTACGCCGGCGAGCAGGACGCCGATCCCAACTCCGCGACGGACTGCGCCACGGCCAGCCCGCAGCGGGACCAGGTGCGGGCCGCCGAGTTCCAGGCGTACTCGTACTAGAGAACCCGGGGGGTGAGGCCCGCGCGGGCCGCACCCCGTCCGGCTCAGCCCAGTGCGTCAGCCCAGTGCGGACCGGACCGCCTCCTCGGTGCGGGCGATCACCGTGGGGCCGTCCTCGGCCGTGATGATGGGCCGCTGGATGAGGATCGGGTTCGCCGCCAGCGCCGCGACCCAGCGGTCGCGGCTGCCGGCGTCGCGCGGCCAGTCGTCCAGGCCCAGCTCCGCCGCGCGGGGCTCGCCGGTGCGGGTGATGTCCCACGGTTCGAGGCCCAGCCGGGCCAGCACCTGCCGGATCTCGCCTTCCGTGGGCGGGTCGTCCAGGTAGCGGCGCACGGTGTACGCGGCCCGCTCCGCGTCCAGCACCGACAGCGCGGAACGGCACTTCGAGCAGGCGGGGTTGATCCAGATCTCCATGCCGGAATCATCCCCCGGCCGCGGCCACCGCGGTGAGCAGGACGAGCACCAGCGTGGCGACGGCGAACACGCCGTGCGCGACGACGACGGCCACCGGGATGGCCGCCTCGGGCGCCGCCGTGCCGCGCGCCGGGATCCACCGGGCCAGCAGGACGAAGCCGAGCAGCGCCACCGGAACCAGGATGACGAGCGCCGCCCAGGCCAGCGCCGTCGCGCCGGTCACCAGGTAGGCGATCCAGACGACGAGGCCGGCGGCGGCCAGCAGGAAGTGGCCGGAGACGACGGGGACGGGGAAGCGGCCGGAGGCGCCGCCACGGCGGCGCGAGAGCCAGCGCCCCAGCATGAAGAACCCGCCGAGCGCGGTGACGAGCCAGGTGACGAGCGCTGTGGTGCTCATGGTGTCCTACTCCTTCTCACGATTGCTCCTCGTCACGATTGACGGAAGCCTTCGGCCTGCGTGGCCTCGTCGGCCACCCGGACGCCGTACCGGTAGGCGAGCCTGCCGCCCAGGGTCCCCGCCGCCGCCAGCCCGGCCAGCCCGGCCGCCGACAGCGCGAGCTGGCCCGCGCCCACCGCGTCACCGGGCAGGCGCCACGCCCACGCCGCCCCGAACACGGCGGTGACGGTCAGGGTCAGCCCCATGTGCGCCAGCGCCGTGCGGTAAGCCGGGGTGCCGGGCTCGATGGACAAGAAGTCGAGGAACCCGAACGCGGCCGCCGCCAGGGCGCCGATCACGCCGATCGCGATCAGCCAGAGCGCCCCCTTCGCCAGGAACCCCGCGTCACCGGTCACGAGCGAGGCCAGGTCGAAGACCAGGCTCGTCACCCATGCGCCGATCGGCACGGTCACCAGCATCGGATGCAGCGGATGCCCGTACGGCCCCGCGAGCGGCGTCGAGGGACGCTTGGCCCGGAACAGCGGACTGGACATGGCCCACCTCCTATTTCACCAACGAGTTTTAGTGAAACTCCGCGCAGCCGTCAATAGGCTGGGATTGACGTACAGGAATGGGTGTTATTCTCGGATTGTGAGCCAACCCTCGCTTGACGCCGTCGCGGCGCTCGGCGACGACCTGCGCCGCCGCATGTACGACTTCATCCGCCGCGCCGGGACGCCCGTGACCCGCGACGAGGCCGCCGCCAGCGTCGGCATCTCCCGCAAGCTCGCCGCCTTCCACCTCGACAAGCTCGTCGACGTCGGCCTGCTCACCGCCCGCTACGCGCAGCCGTCCGGCGCCCGCCGCGTCGGCCGCGCCCCCAAGGTCTACGAGCCCGCCGGGCTCGACGTGCGCGTCAGCATCCCGCAGCGCGAGCACGGCCTGCTCGCCGCCATCCTCCTGGAGGCCGTACGCGCCCAGGCCCCCGGCGAGCCGGGCCGCGACGCCGCGCTCCGCGTCGCCGGGCTGCGCGGCCGGGCACTCGGCGAGGCCGAACGCGACCGGCTCAAACCCGGCCGCCTCGGCGCCGAACGGGCGCTCACCTGCGCCGCGCAGACCCTCGAAAGCCACGGCTTCGAGCCCGACCGCGTCACGCCGACGCTCATGCGGCTGCGCAACTGCCCGTTCCACCCGCTGGCCGCCGAGGACCCCGACCTGGTGTGCGCGATCAACCACGCGTTCCTGGCCGCGTTCCTCGACGGGCTCGGCGCCTCCGCCGTCGACGCCGCCCTGCGCCCCCGCGAGGGCGCCTGCTGCGTGGAGCTCGGCGCGGCCCCGCCCGCGAGCTGACGCCCGGGTTGGGTAGGTTGGCCCGTCATGGAGGTACGCCCGAGCCACGCCCCGCCCGCCCTCGTCTCCGCCCTCACGGCCGCCGTCCTCATGGCCGCCGCCGCAGGCTGCGGCGCCGAACCACGCACGGCGCCCCGGGCCGACCCGTCACCTGCCTCCCCGCAGCCGCAGCAGTCGGCGCCAGCATCGGCGTCAGCATCGGTGTCGGCGAGCCCGTCGGCGGATCCGGCCGCGCTCGACCTCCCCGCCCCCGACGAGCCCATCCCGGGTGACGCCGCCGAGCTCGCCAAGGCCCTCGAACGGACCAGCGCCGCGCTCGCCGACGCCGTCGACGCCTGGGACGGCGACGGCGACCCGCCCCGCGACGTCGAACTGCTCGCCCTCCACCAGCAGCGCATCTACCGCCACACCGCCCGCCACCCCAAGCTCGCCGCTCGCGCCTTCGCCCGCCTGCCCGCCCGGCTCGCCGCCGAAGCCAGGGACAACACCGCCGCCATCCGCGAACTGCTCTCCCTCGCCCACCCCGTCAAGGGCACCGGCGTCATCAAGGTCCGCCCCGCCCGGCCCGCGAGCGAGCTGCGCGGCTACTTCAAGAAGGCCGAGCGGCGCTTCGGCGTGGAGTGGGAGGTGCTGGCGGCGGTGATGTTCGCCGAGACGAAGTTCGGCAGGGTCCGCTCCGCCAGCCACGTCGGCGCCCAGGGCCCGATGCAGTTCATGCCCGCGACCTGGAAGGCGTACGGGATGGGCGGCGACATCCAGGACACCCGCGACGCCGTCATGGCGGCGGCCAACTATCTGCGCGCCACCGGCGCGCCCCGCGACTACCAGCGGGCGCTGCACGCCTACAACCCGTCGCAGGCGTACGTGGACGCGATCCTGCTGCACGCCAAGCAGATCAAACGCGACCCGCGCAACTACCTGGTCTACTACAACTGGCAGGTGTACGTGATCACCACCAAGGGCGAACGGCGCATCACCGGCCCCTGACCAGCAGTGCCCCCGGTCAGTGCCCCCGGTCAGTGCCCCCGGTCAGTGCCCGTGGCCGTGGCCCACGAAGGCGCCCGACGGGCGGCCCGGGGGCACGAGCAGGAGCGACACCGCCGCCGCCACCAGCGCGGCCACCGCGACGGCGGTCAGGGCGGTGGCGAACCCCGACACGTCACCGCCCGGAGCCAGCGCCGCGGCAGCCGCCGACGACACCAGCGCGACGCCGATCGACCCGCCCAGCTCATGGAACGTGTTCACCACCCCGGACGCCACGCCGGACTCGGCAGGGGAGACGTTCGCCATCGTCGTGCTCGTCGCCGTCACGAACGCCGGGCCGATCCCGAACGCCGCCACCACGAACCCCGGTAGCAACGTCGTGAACACGTTCCCGTCGGCGGACACCTGCGCCATCAGCCCGGCCCCGGCGGCGGTCAGCGCGAACGCCGCCACGGCGACCGGCCGGCCGCCGATCCGCCCCACCAGCCGGCCCGCCACGTGCGCGCCCGCCGTGATGGCCACCGCCACCGGCAGGAACACCAGCCCGGTCTCCAGCGGGCTGAACCCGCGGACATGCTGGAGATAGAGCGAGCTGAGGAAGAACAGGCCCAGCATCGACGCCGTGGCCATCAGCATCACGAACATCCCCGACAGCACCGGCCGCCGGGCCAGCGTCTCGGCCCGCATCAGCGGCGCGCGCACCTTCCGCTCCACGACCACGAACGCCGCATACCCGGCCACGGCGGCGGCCAGCACCCCCAGCGTCCCCGCCGAGCCCCAGCCCACCTCCCCGGCCCTGGTCAGCCCGTAGATCAGCAGCCCGGTGGCCCCGGTGACCACCAGCCCCCCGACCACGTCCACCCGCCCCCGACCCTCTCCGTGCGCCCCATGCGCGGTGTGCCCGCCGTGTGTGCCGTGCCCGTGCCCGTGGGCAGCCCCGGCGTGCGTGCCGGCCCCACCGTGCGCGCTCACCCCGGCGTGCGTGCCGGCCGTGCTGTGCTCGGCGTGCGCGGCGTGCTCGGCGGGGTGTGCCGGGGCGGGGGCGCGTACGGGGAGGCGGGAGGGGAGGATCGCGAGGACGGCCAGGCCGATGGGGACGTTCACGTAGAACGCCCAGGTCCAGCCGGGCCCGGCGGTGAGGAGGCCGCCGAGCAGGACGCCGGCGGCGGCGCCGGAGCCGCCGATGGCGGCCCACACGGCGAGGGCGCGGTTGCGCCGGTCGCCGTGGTAGGCGGTGGTGATGATCGACAGGGCGGCGGGGGAGAGCAGGGCGGCCCCGACCCCCTGGAGGGCGCGCCCGGCGATGAGGGCGGGCCCGTTCGGCGCGAGGCCGGCGGCCAGGGAGGCGACGGTGAAGAGCGCCAGCCCGGCGACGAGCAGGCGGCGGGCGCCGAAGGCGTCGGCGAGCCGCCCGCCGAGCACCATGAGCCCGCCGAAGCAGAGCGTGTAGGTGGTGACGACCCAGGTGAGCGCCTCCCGGTCGAGCGCCAGGTCGGCCCCGATGCTCGGCAGGGCGACCTGCACCACGGTGATGTCGACGATCAGCATGAACTGTGCCAGGCAGAGCAGCGCGAGCACGCTCCACCTGACGGGGTTTTGGACATTCATCGCCCGAACTCCTAACCTGAACACGTGTGTACGAGTTGCAGGACACCATACCCCCGTACCCCTTGTCCAGCCGGAGTCGCGTCAGGCGGCGCGGAAGGCCCCCAGCAGGGTCGCGCTCAGCACGCCGGCGGCGTCGGCCCGGTCGAGGCGGCCGGCCTCGATCTCCTGGGCGGCGGTGTGAAGCAGGCTGAAGAACGTGCTGACCAGCCATGACACCGGCAGATCGGTGCGGAAGGCGCCCTCGTCGCGGCCCCGGGCGATGAGCCGTTCGACCCGGGCGAGCGGCTGGTCGTGCCACTCGCGGATGCGTTCGGTCGACAGGGCGCGGTCGGCGGCGACGAGCAGCCGCCGGTGCCGGTCGAGCACCTCCCAGGAGGACGCGACGAGCCGCGTGAGCGCCTCGGCCGCCGGGAGGTCGTCGAGCGGCTCGGCCGCCAGCGTGGCCTCGGCCTGGCTCATGACGTGCGCGAACACGGCGTCGACGAGCGATTCGCGGGAGGGGAAGTGGCCGTAGAGCGTCACCCGTCCCACGCCCGCGGCCTTGGCGATGTCGGCCACGCTGGCCGCCGGGTCGGCGCTCAGCGCGCGGAGCGCGGCGTGCAGGATGGCCGCGATGTTGCGCTCGGCGTCGGCCCGCCGCTGCGGCGCGGGCGCTGTCGTGGTTCGTCGCTGGGTGGTCGCCATGTCATCGAGCTTAGGAGCGTCCCGGTTCCGTAACGGCTGCGGGGAATACCGGCAGGGGGTATGTTGTCATCTACGGGGACGACGGAAAGGAACGGGGCGATGGCCGGATACACGGGCAACAAGGGAGACCACCTGCGGCGGCTGCGCCGGGCCGAGGGCCAGGTGCGCGGGCTGCAGCGGATGGTCGAGGACGACAAATACTGCATCGACATCCTGACCCAGGTGTCGGCGGCCACCAGCGCGCTGCAGTCCTTCGCGCTCTCGCTGCTGGAGGAGCACCTGGCCCACTGTGTGGCCGAGGCGACGCTCAAGGGCGGCCCCGAGGCCGAGGCCAAGGTGAAGGAGGCCTCCGACGCGATCGCCCGCCTCGTCAGGTCCTGACGCGGCGGCCCGGGGCAGGGAGGAGCTCAGCGGCGGTCGTGCGGCACCACCATCGGGCTGGCCGTGCGCGGGTCGGGCACGATGTCGCACGGCAGCCCGTACACGTCGGCGACCAGCTCGGACGTCAGCACCTCCGCCGGCGGCCCCTGCGTGACCACCCGCCCCTCGCGCATCACGACCAGGTGGGAGGCGAACCGGGCGGCCTGGTTGAGGTCGTGCAGCACGGCCACGATCGTCCGGCCCTCGCCGTGCAGCTCCCGGCACAGCTCCAGCAGCTCGTACTGGTGGGCGATGTCGAGGAACGTGGTCGGCTCGTCGAGCAGCAGCAGGTCGGTCTGCTGGGCGAGCACCATGGCCACCCAGGCGCGCTGCCGCTGGCCGCCCGACAGCTCGGTGGCCCGCACGTGGGCGAGGTCGTGCAGCGCGGTGCGCTCCAGCGCGAACTCGATCGCGGCGTCGTCGCCGGGCGACCACTGGCGCAGCAGCGTGTGGTGCGGGTAACGGCCGCGCCGGACCAGGTCGCGCACGGTGATGCCGTCGGGCGCGACCGGGTTCTGCGGCAGGAGCGCGACGTGCCGGGCGGCCTGCCTGCCCCGGTACGACCACAGGTCCCTGCCGTGGAGCAGCACCTGCCCCCGGTCGGGCTTGCGCACCCGGGCCAGCGACTTGAGCAGCGTCGACTTGCCGCAGCCGTTCGGCCCGATGATCACGCTGAGCTCGCCGTCCGGGATGTCCAGGCTGACGTCGCGCACGACGGGGTCGCCGCCGTAGGAGATCGTGACGTCCCGGACGCCCAGCCCCGAAGTGCTCACAGTGTTCCCTTCCGCCATTCACGGGTCAGCAGGTAGCCGAGGTAGAGGCCGCCGACGGCCATCGTGTAGACGCCGACCGGCAGGTTGCCCGGAAGGGGCAGCTGCTGGGCGGCCAGGTCGGCGAGCACCAGCAGCAGCGCGCCGACGAGCGCCGACAGCAGCAGGTGGGGGCCGGGGCCGCCGGTCAGGCGGCGGGCGATCTGCGGCGCGGTGAGCGCGATGAACGCGATCGGCCCGGCGACGGCGACGGCGGCGGCCGACAGCACGACCGACAGCGTCACGGCGGCGGTCCTGGTGGGGCCGGGCTCCGCGCCGAGCCCGGCGGCCAGCTCGTCGCCCAGCTCCGTCATGTCCAGGCGGCGGGCCAGCAGCGCCACGAGCGGCGCGCACACCAGCACCACCAGCCAGATCGTGACCGCGTGGTCCCAGGACCGGGCCGACAGGCTGCCGTTGAGGTAGGCCATGAGCACGGTCGCCTTGTCCCGTTCGACGGCGTAGACGACGTACTGGGTGAGGGCCACGGAGATCGCCGAGACGCCGATCCCGGCCACGATGAGGCGGCCCGGGTTCTGGAACCCCGTCCCGGTGGAGACGTACACGACGGCCATGGCGAGCACGGCGCCCGCGAGCGCGCCGAGCGGCACCGGCAGCAGGCCGGGCAGGAACAGCGCGGCGGACGCGGCGCCCGCGCCCGCGCCGGCGGAGACGCCGATCACGTCCGGGCTGCCGAGCGGGTTGCGCGTCACGGTCTGGAACAGTGCGCCCGACAGGCCCAGCGCGGCCCCGGTGCCGATGCCCACGACCAGGCGCGGCCCGCGCAGCCGGCCCAGCACGAACGCCGCCTTGCCCTCGGCCCCGCCGAACAGCGCCTGCGGCAGGTCGGCGACGGGGATGCCGAGCCGTCCCAGTGACAGGGTGGCGACGGCGGCCACGGCGACGAGCGCCACGACCGCGGCGGCGGCGACGGCGCCGGCCCGCCCGACGGGGACGGCGATCACCCGTCCGATCTTGACGACCGTCATGCGTTGCCCTTCATCCTGCGTACGGCCAGCAGCAGCGCGGGGGCGCCGACGAACGCGGTGACGACGCCGACCATCAGCTCCTGCGGGCGCAGCACCAGCCGGCCCGCGACGTCGGCGAGCAGCAGCAGGGCCGGGCCGACGATCGCGGAGAACACGATCTGGGCGCGGAAGCCCACGCCGGCCAGCGCCCGCACGATGTGCGGCACGGCCAGGCCGACGAAGCCGATCGGGCCGACGGCCGCGGTCGCCGCCGCGCACAGCAGCGTCGAGGCGAGCAGCCCGCCGGCCCGCATGGCGGCGGGGCTGGTGCCGAGGGCCGCCGCGGTCTCGTCGCCGAGCGCGAGCGCGTTCAGTCCCGGCGCGATCAGCACCGCGACGAGCAGGCCGAGCCCCGCCAGCGGCAGCACCGACAGCAGCACGTCGAAGTCCCGGCCGCCGAGCGCGCCCACCACCCAGTAGCGGTAGCTGTCGAAGACGCGCGGCAGCCCGAGCGTCACGGCCTGCACGTACGCGTTGAGGACGGCGGTGACGACGGCGCCCGCCAGGACCAGCCGCACCAGCCCGGCCCCCGACCCGGCCGACCCGACGACGTGCACGAGCAGCCCGGCGAGCAGCGCGCCCGGCAGCGCCCACCACACCGCGCCCCACTGCCCCGACACGCCGAGGAACGCGGTGGCGGACACGATGCCCGCCGACGCGCCCGCGGTGATGCCGAGCAGGCTGGGGTCGGCCAGCGGGTTGCGGGTGATGCCCTGCATGAGCGTCCCGGCGACGGCCAGGCAGAGCCCGGCGAGCAGGCCGAGCGCGGTGCGCGGGTAGCGGCTCTCGATCACCGTGGTCGTGTTGGCGTCGGCGGTGCCGTCGAGCACGGCCAGCACGTCGCCGATCGAGGTGGGATGGCTGCCGAACGCGACGCTGGCGAGCACGGCGAACGCCAGCACGGCCAGCGAGGCGAGCAGGAAGAACAGCGGCCGGGCGACGCGGGCGCGGGTACTCCCCGGGCCCGCGCCGCCCGGCGCGGTGCGTGCTGTGAGCGTCATGTGGGGGTGGTCGTCATGTGGGGGCGGGCGTCCTCAACCGGTACGGGTTACTTGTCCAGCTTGGCGACGGCCTCGTCGATCAGCGGCAGGTAGCGGTCGATCACCCACGGCACGGTCAGCGGGTTGATGATCGACGACGCGGTGACGAACGGGGTGTCGTCGCTGGCCACCACGGCGCCGCGCTTGACCGCCGGGATCGCCGCGTACAGCTTCTGCGCCTCGATCTCCTTGCGGGTCTTCTCGTCGGTGTAGAAGGTGAAGACCAGGTCGCTCTTGGCGAGCTTCTGGGCGTTCTCCAGGCCGATCAGCGCCGAGTCGGTGCCCTCGGTCTCCTTGAAGGTGTCGACCACCGGGTCCACGGTGAGGCCGAGCGAGGAGACCATCTCCACCCGCTGCTCCTCGGGCTTGAACACGCCGAGCGTGCCGGGGCCGGAGGTGTAGATGTAGGAGAAGGTGACGTCCTTGTACTGCGGGCGGGTGGCCGCGGCGTCGGCGAGCTGCTTCTTGACCGAGGCGATCAGCTTGGGGGCCTCGGCGGGCTTGCCCAGCGCCTTGGCGACGATCTCGATCTGCTGGTCCCAGTTGGTGCTCCACGCCAGGTCCGGGTAGGCCACGGTCGGCGCGATGTCCTTGAGGATGTCGTACTGCTCCTGCGTGATGCCGGACCACGGGGCCAGGATGACGTCCGGGTCGAGCTCGACGATCGTGTCGAAGTCGATGTTCTCGCCGCCGGCGAACTGCTTGGGCAGGGTGCCGCCGGCCTTGGTCACGGCCTCGTGGATCCACGGCAGGTAGCCGGTCTTGTCGCTGCCCCACGGGTAGCTCTCGATGCCGACGGGGGTGTGGCCGAGCGCGATCGCGGTCTCCGCCGAGCCCTGGCCGAGGGTGACGACCCGCTGCGGCTGCTCGGTGATCGTCGCCTGGCCGAGCGCGCTGTCGATCGTCACCGGGAAGGCGCCGGCGGTGTCCCCGCCGCCGGTGCTCCCGGTCGGGGCGGGCGCGGCGGCCGGCGGCTCGGTGGAGCCGCAGCCGGTGACGACCAGCAGGGCCGCGGACAACAGGAGCGCGGACACGCGCACCCGGGGGAGCCTGAACTGCATGAATGTTCCTTGTTCCGTGGACGCGCGCGGCCACGTCCACATCACGGAGGAAAGGTGGGGCCAGCGCGGGTCACCAACTGACCTTCAACACTTAGGCAAGCCTAACCTACTGTCCGCTTCGTCATCAAACGGGGGTCTTGCGGGTGACGATCTCGTCGATCCGGGCCTGCTGGCTCTCGGCGATCTCCTCGGCGAGCTCGGCCGTCTCCCGGTGCGCCCCCTCGGCCTCCACGGTCTCGGCCATCCGCACGCCGGCCTCCAGATGATCCACGATCACCGACAGCCACTTGCGGTCGAACGCCTCGCCCGAGGTGCGCGCCAGCTCGGCGACCTGCTCGGGCGGCAGCATGCCGGGCATGGCGTGCGCGGAGCCGTGGTCCTCCGGCACGGCCCGCCCCCACGCGCGCAGCCAGGAGGCCATCAGGTCGATCTCCGCCTGCTCTCCCTCGGCCAGCGACTCGCCGAGCTCGCGCACGTACGTGTCGCGGGTGCGCTCGGCGGCCAGCTTCGCCAGCGCGATCGTCTGCCGGTGATGGGGGATCATCTCCTGGGAGAAGCGCACGTCGGCTTCCGTGTACCCCGCCTGCGGGGCGGGCGCGCCCGCGGCCGGCGAGCAGCCGGCCGCGAGCGCCACGACCGCCGCGACCCGGACGAGAACGGCCTTCAGCATCATGACCTCCAGGGCTTTGCAGGAGGTACGCACGCGGACGCCGCCCGGTTCGGCCCGCTCAGCCGTTCAGCGCGGAGTGGCGGCGGCTGTAGGCGAAGTAGATGACCAGCCCGATCGCGAACCAGACGGCGAAGCGCAGCCAGGTCATCGGGTCCAGGAAGGTGATCAGCCACAGGGAGAAGACGACCCCGATGGCCGGCACCACGGGCATCCCCGGCGTGCGGAACTGGCGGGGCAGGTCCGGCTGCCGGTAGCGCAGCACGATCACCGCCACGCACACCACCACGAACGCCAGCAGGATGCCGATGTTGGTCAGCTCGGCCGCCTCCCGGATCGGCAGGAACCCGGCGATCACCGCCGAGGCGGCGCCCACGATCCAGGTGACCCGCGACGGCACCCGCCGCACCGGGTGCACCTTGGCGAACCACAGCGGCAGCAGCCCGTCGCGGCTCATCGAGAACCAGACCCGCGTCACCCCCAGCATGAAGGTGAACATGACGGTCAGGATGCCGACGATCGCCCCCACCGCGATCACCGTCGCCAGCCCGGACAGCCCGACCGCCGCGAACGCCGAGGAGAAGCCGCTCTCGGGGTCGATGTCGCGGTAGTTCTGCATGCCGGTGAGCACCAGGGTCGCCAGCACGTACAGGATCATGGAGATGACGAGCGAGTAGATGATCGCCTTGGGCATGTGGCGCTGCGCGTCGCGCGACTCCTCGGCGGCGGTGCTCATCGCGTCGTAGCCGAACACGGCGAAGAACACCGTGGCCGCGCCGGTGATCGCGCCGCCGATGCCGAACGGGAAGAACGGCGAGTAGTTGGCCGTGTTGATGTGGAAGAACCCGACCGCGATCACCAGCAGCACCACGGCGACCTTGATGACGACCACGATGGTCTCGAACCGGGCGGCGGTGCGGATGCCGAGATTCAGCATGAAGGCGATGAGCAGGCAGAGCAGCACCGCGAACAGGTCGACGACGTGCCCCTCGCCGGTGCCGGGCGCGCCCAGCATCCAGGCGGGCAGCCCGAACCCCAACTGCTGCACCAAAAACCCGAAATATCCGGATATGCCGATGCCGACGACCGCCACGATCGCCGTGTACTCCAGCAGCAGGTCCCACCCGATCAGCCAGCCCACCAGCTCGCCCAGCACCGCGTAGCCGTAGGTGTAGGCCGACCCGGCCTTCGGGATCATCCCCGCGAACTCCGCGTACGAGAACGCCGCCGCCGCGCTGGCCACCCCCGCGATCAGGAACGACACCAGCACGGCGGGCCCCGCCGTCTGGTTGGCGACCGCGCCGGCCAGCGCGAAGATGCCCGCGCCGATGATGCCGCCGATGCCGATCGCGGTGAGCTGCCACAGCCCGAGCGAGCGCGACAGCTCGCCCTCGTGCTCCTCCGCGATCTGCTCCACCGGCTTGCGGCGGAAGATGCCGCGAGAAGAAGCCATGCCAGCCCCCCGACCAGCCAGATGTGTCCTGGATCACTCCATTCCCAGGTAGGGGGGCGCTATGCGGCTACACGTACCCCTTGTCGAGCACCGCCCGCGTGTCGCGGGTGATGCGGGCGGCCAGCTCGGGGGAGAGCGGCGTGCGCGGCGGGCGGCACGGCCCGCCCCTGCGCCCGGCCAGGTCCATCGACAGCTTGATGGACTGCACGAACTCCGTCTTGGAGTCCCAGCGCAGCAGCGGGTGCAGGTCGCGGTAGATCGGCAGCGCCCTGGCCAGGTCCGCCGGGTCGCCGGAGGTGGCCAGCCGGTACAGCTCGACCGTGGCCTTCGGGATCATGTTCGGGTAGCCCGCGATCCAGCCGACCGCCCCGGCGATGCCCACCTCCAGCAGCACGTCGTCGGAGCCGATCAGCACGTCCAGGCCCGGGGCCAGCTCGGCGATCTCGTAGGCGCGGCGCACGTCGCCGGTGAACTCCTTGACCCCGACGATCAGCCCCTCCCGGTACAGCTCCGCCAGCAGCTCCGGGGTCAGGTCGACCTTGGTGTCGATCGGGTTGTTGTACGCGACGACCGGCAGCCCGGCCCTGGCCACCTCCCGGTAGTGGCTGACGACGGCCTCCCGGTCGGCGCGGTAGGCGTTGGGCGGCAGCAGCAGCACCGACGAGGCGCCCGCCTCGGCCGCCTGCTCGGCCCACCGCCTGGCCTCGGCCGCGCCGTAGGCCGCCACGCCGGGCATCACGTGGAAGCCCTCGGGGGCGGCCTCGACGGCGGTGCGCACCACGCGGGCCCGCTCCTCGGGGGTCAGCGTCTGGTACTCGCCCAGCGAGCCGTTCGGGCAGACGCCGTCGCAGCCGCCCTCGGCCAGGAAGCGCACGTGCTCGGCGTATCCGTCGTAGTCGACCGACAGGTCGTCGTGGAAGGGCAGCGCGGTCGCGACGTGCACGCCGTGCCAGACGGGGGTGGTCATGCCTTCTCCTTGTGGTCGCTCATCCAGGTCTCCAGGCCGCCCGCGTCCAGGGGCAGCGCCGAGGAGAGGTTCTCCATGCCGTCGGCCGTGACGAGCAGGTCGTCCTCGATCCGCACGCCGACGCCGCGCAGCTCCGGCGGGACGGTCAGGTCGTGCGCGTGGAAGTACAGGCCGGGCTCGACGGTGAGCACCATGCCGGGCGCCATCGCCGCGCCGTGGTAGGCCTCGGGCCGGGACTTGGCGCAGTCGTGCACGTCCAGGCCCAGGTGGTGGCCGATGCCGCAGACGAGCCAGCGGCGGTGGTGCTGCCCCTGCTCCGACAGGGCCTCGTCGACCGACACCGGCAGCAGCCCCCAGTCGTCCAGCCCGCGCGCGATGACCTCCATCGCGGCGTGGTGGAAGTCGGTGAACCGGCGGCCGGGCGCCACCGCGGCCAGGCCCGCCCGGTGCGCCTTCTCCACCAGGTCGTGCACCCGCCGCTGGGTCTCGGTGAAGCGGCCGGAGGCGGGGAAGGTGCGGGTGACGTCGGCGGTGTAGTGGGCGCGCGTCTCCACGCCCATGTCGAGCAGCAGCAGCTCGTCCGGCAGCACCGGCCCGTCGCAGCGCACCCAGTGCAGCGTGGGGGCGTGCGCGCCGCTGCCGACGATCGTGGCGTAGCCGGGGCCGTTGCCGTGCGTGCGGGCGTAGCGGTCGAAGGTGCCCTGCAGCCAGCGCTCGCCGCCGCCCGCGACCGCCGCCGGGATCTCGCCGACGACGGCGGCGAACCCCTCCACGGTACGGTCCACCGCCTCGCGGAGCCGGTCCACCTCCCACTCGTCCTTGATCATGCGGAGCTCGGCGAGCACCCGCCTGACCTCGTCGGACGGCGGCTGCGGCTCGCCGTCGAGCTCGGCCAGGGGCCGCACCTCGACGCCCAGGGCCGCGGCCCACTCCGCCAGGGACGGCGACGGGCCCACCCACAGCTCGCCGTAGGCGGCGTCGGTGAAGAACTCCGGCTCGCCGGGGCCCGCCGGGGGCGGCAGGTAGAGCGTGCAGCCGCCGCCGGACACCACCGCCACGGCGTTCTCCACCGCGCACCCGGTCAGCCAGAAGAAGTCGCTGTCCACGCGGAAGTCGTAGAACGTGTCGTTGCTGCGCACCGGCGCCCGCCCGGCGGGCACCGTCACGCTCTGGCCGGGCAGCGCGGCGGCCAACCGGGCCCGGTGCGCGGCGGCGGCCTCGGCCGCGCCGGCGACCACCGGCGGCGTGCGGCGGGGCGAGTCCCAGCCCTTCGCCATGTGCTCGGTGAACGCCGGGATCTCTGAGAGTCTGGGCAGCTTGCCGTCACCCACCGGTGATTCCTCCTCCTTGTTCGGCGACGAGCTCCGTCAGCCTGGCGAACACCCGCTCGTCGCCGATGCCGTCGTGCTCGTACTCGTTGGTGACCCAGGCCCGCGCGTTGCCGACGCGGGAGGCGGTGTCCAGTTGCAGGCCGGAGTCCACGTACATGTCGTCGAAGTAGACGGCGGCGGCCAGCGGCACCTCGTTGGCGGCCAGCCGGTCGAGGTCGTAGAGCGGCGGCCAGTCCGCGCGCCCGGCGAGCAGCTCGACGGCGCCCCGGAACGGGCGCAGGGCGCGGATCTCCTCGAACATCCAGGGGTAGACCATCTCCCCGGTGAACAGCAGCGGCCTGGCCGTCTCCGCGAACTCCGGCCGCCGGGCGCGCTCCACCTCGGCCGCCCACGCGGTCGCGCCGGGGCCGTGCCCGTAGATGCTCTCCTGGAGCGCGGCGAACAGCGGGTTGTCGGCGTAGGACGAGCGGGCCAGCACCTGGTGCAGGAACGTCTCCGGCAGCCCGGCGGCCTCGTCGAGCAGCCAGTGCATGCGCTCGAAGCCGGGCTTCATGCCGAAGTCGAGGCCGAGCGACTGCAGCCGCCGCACGGTGAGCGTGTCGCCGTCGGGCAGCCGCACGTCGCCCTCGGCCAGCCGGTCGGCCAGCCGCGCGGCGGTCTCGGCGTGGTGCGGGTAGCGGCGGTAGAACTCGGCGTTCTTGGCCGCGACCCGGGGATAGGTGCGGCGGTAGACCTCGGCGGCGTCCGGCTCCAGGGCGGGCAGCCCGCCCGCAACGTAGCAGGCGCTCAGCCCCTCGGGGGCGCGCGAGAGGTACGTGAGCGTGAGGAAGCCGCCGTAGCTCTGGCCCAGCGTCGACCAGCGCCGGCCGCCGAAGACGGTCGTGCGCAGGTGCTCGGCGTCGGCCACGATCGAGTCGGCGCGGAAGAGCGCGAGGCGGGCGGCGCCCTCCTCGGCGGTGAGGCCGCTCATCAGCCGGCCGTCGATCCGCGAGCTGCGGCCGGTGCCGCGCTGGTCCAGCAGGATCACCCGGTGGGTTCTCAGCGCGTGGCCGAGCCAGCCGTCGCGGCCGGTCGGGCGCGGGCCCTTGCCGCCCGGCCCGCCCTGGAGGTAGAGCAGGCACGGCAGGTCCTCGCGGTCGCGGACCGGGTCGGCCAGCTCGCGGGCGAACACGGTGATCGTGCCCCGGTCCGGGGCCGACCAGTCGAGTGGCACCGCCACCTCGTGGTCGCGCACCCGCATCCCGGGGATCGTGTAAGTGGCGGTGATCAACCTTCTCCTTCGCGGGGATCACTCAGTAATGTGTGGCATTGCACTGGCACCCTAAATGTCCGGGAAGCCCGTTGCCAAGCGCCGGGACGTATGTGGATAAAGCGTGACACTGCCGGAGGTGCGTTAGCCGGGCGTGATCCGGGGCACCAAGCGGCCATGAGGCTCGTGGTGATCGGCAATCCGGCCGCAGGCGGCGTCGACGGGCGCACCCGCGCGGCCGTGCTCGACACGCTGGGCGAATCCGCCGACGTGCTCGCCCCCGACCTGCCGGAGCCCGGCGGCGTCGGCGCGATCCTGGCCGAGCACGCCGACCGCGTCCCCGTCGTCCTCGGCGGCGACGGCACCGTGCACGCCGTCGTCGCCGCGCTCCTCGAACGCGGCGAGCTCGGCTCCCGGCCCGTCGGGCTGGTGCCGCTCGGCACCGGCAACGACCTGGCCCGCGCCCTGGGCATCCCGCTCGACCCCCGCGAGGCCGCGCGGGCCGTCCTCCGGGGCCGCGAACGGGCCCTCGACCTGCTCGTCGACGACCGGGGCGGCGTCGTCGTCAACGCCGTCCACGTGGGCGTCGGCGCCCGCGCCTCCGAGCAGGCCGCCGCGCTCAAGCCCCTCCTGCACCGCGCCGCGTACGCCGCCGGGGCCCTCCTGGCCGGGCTGCGCACCAAAGGGTGGCGGCTGCGCGTCCGGGTCGACGGCGGGCTGGTCAGCGACGGGCGGCGGCGCGTGCTGATGGTGGGCGTCGGCAACGGCGTCTCCATCGGCGGCGGCACCCCGCTCGCCCCGCACGCCCGGCCCGACGACGGCCAGGTGGACGTCGTCGTCTCCTACGCCGTCTCGCCGCTGGCGCGGCTGGCGTTCGGGGCGCTGCTGCGGCGCGGCCGGCACCCCGAGCGCGGCGACGTGCTGACCGTGCGGGGGAGCACGGTGACGGTCGAGGGCGAGCCCGCCCCGGCCAACGCCGACGGCGAGCTCTGCCCACCGGCCCCCCACCGCACCTGGACCCTGCGCCCGGCGGCCTGGCGCGTCATCGTCCCGGCCGCCTGACGACCACGCCCGCGCCCGCGCCCCGGGTCAGGTGCCGGCGCGGGCCAGCTCCCGGTCGGCCTCCTCCTGTACGGCGTCGAGGTCGTCGGCGATCTCGGCGCCCGCCACCGCGTCCGGCAGGTCGTCCTCCATCCGCCGCAACGGCCGGTACCACAGGCCGAGCGCCCCCCACACGACCAGGAGCGCCCCGGTGACGGCCAGCAGCAGCCCGACGCCCCGGCCCGGCCCGACGCCGACGACGTCGCCGACCACGGTCCCGGCCAGCGCCCCGCCGGGTGCCAGCAGCGGCTCGAACAGCTCCGACAGCGGCGGCGCCGTCAGGAACGCCAGCGGCGTCATCGACACCGCCAGCATCTGGTTGGTGGCCAGCACCCGGCCCTGCAGCTCCAGCCCCACCTTGAGCTGGATGATCGACAGCCAGTGCGTGTTGAGCACGCTCAGGAACAGCCACGACATCAGCCCGCCGAACGCCGCCAGCGCCACCGACGGCCGCAGCCCGATGAGCACGATCCCCAGCCCGAACCCGCTGACGAAGCCCACCATGCCGATGGCCCGCCGCTCGGTGCCGTTCCAGAACACCATCACCAGCGCGCCGAGCACCGCGCCCAGGCCCTGCGCCGCCGTCACCGTCCCGACCGCCGCCACGTCGCCGAACGACAGCAGCACGGGCACGGTGATCGCCAGCGCGAGCATGCCCAGGTAGTTCTCCACGACGAAGAACGCGATCATGATCATCAGCGGCCTGCGCCGGACCAGGAACCGCCACCCGCCGGCCACGGCCTGCGTGAACGTCTCCTCCAGCCGATGGAACATCCGGTCCGGGAACCGCACGAGCAGCAGCGTCGCCAGGCCGATCACGAACGTGACGATGTTGACCGCCACCACCCCGTGCACGCCGATCAGCGTGATCAGCGCCGCCCCGGCCAGCGGGGCCAGCAGCATGCCGAGCCCGGTGCCGAGGTTGGCGACCGCGTTGGCCTGCATGAGGTACGGCTTCGGCACGAGCTGGGCGACGGCCGCCAGGTAGGCGGGCCGGTGGAAGGCGGTCACCAGCGACAGCACGCCGGAGACGATCCCGACCTGCCACACCTCCAGCCGCCCCGCCACCAGCAGCGCCACCAGCGCGGTCGTCGCCACCGCCGACACCGCGTCGCACGTCAGCATCACCAGCCGCCGGTCCACCCGGTCGGCGACGGCGCCGCCCAGCGGTGAGGCCAGCAGCGACGGCAGCGTGGCCAGCATCGTGACGAGCGCGTAGTCCGACACGCGCCCGCTCTCCTGGTAGGCCCACACGCCCAGCGCGAACGAGGTGAGCGCGCTGCCCAGCAGCGACGCCGTCTGCCCGACGGCGACCGTGTAGAAGCGGCGCAGGTCCCTGCGCGCCCGCTCGCCCACCACCTCGACCTCGGCGACCGGCTCGGGCACCCGCCCGGCCTCCCAGTCGGCCAGGTGCGCGTCCATCAGCTCGGCCAGCCGCGTCGCCTGGTGCTTGAGGAAGTAGTGGCCCGCGCGCGGGATCGTGGCCAGCGCCACCCGCTCCGCGAACGCGCCCCACTCGCGGTAACGCTCCTGGTAGAGCTCCGTGGAGCGGTCACGCTCGCCGATCACGCACAGCACCGGCGCGCTCAGCTTGCGGGCGCCGCCCGTGGCCAGCTCACCGCTGAACCACGCCTGCGCCTCCTCCACGTCGTGCCGCAGCCCGCGCAGCATGATCGTGGTGTCGCCGGTGTCCTCGTCCAGCGCGCCGAGCGTACGCAGGAAGTCGCGCTGCGAGCGGTCCGACGACCAGCGGTTGGCCGGGAACCTGCGGTTCCACCACGCGGACAGCCGCCCAGGCAGCCGGGCGTCGGGGAAGCTGCCGCCGACGAACAGCCCGGCCACCGGCACCCCGGCCTCCTCCAGCCGCAACGCCAGCTCCGTGGCCGTCGCCGACCCGACGCAGTGCCCGTACAGGGCCACCGGGCCGGTGGTCAGCGGCGCCAGCTCCTCGATCACCCGGCCGACCAGCTCCGGCAGCGTGAGCATGGCCTCGTCGGGCCGCGCCGGGTCGTGGCCGGGCAGCTCGACGGCCAGCACCGCCGTCCCCGGGTGGCGGGCCGCCAGCTCCGTCGCCAGCGGCCCGTACGCGGCGGCCGAACCGCCGCCGTACGGCACGCACAGCACGGTACGGGTCGCCACGGCGGGACCGGCCAGCCGGTGCAGCAGCCCCGGCTCGCCCCCGTCGCCCGAGTCCAGGTGCGCGGCCAGCTCGCGGATCGTCGGCCGGGTGAACAGGTCGATCACCCGCAGCGCCGGGTCGATGTCGCGCACCGCGCGCACCGCCATGAACGAGTCGCCGCCCAGCGCGAAGAAGTCGTCCTCCACGCCCGGGTCCGCCACGCCCAGCACCCGCGCCCACACGGCGGCGATCCGCTCCTCCGTCGGCGTCGCCGGCGCGACCCGCTCACCGGCGGCGGCCGCCTCCGGCATCGGCAGCGCGGCCCGGTTGACCTTGCCGAGCGGGGTGAGCGGCAGCGCGTCCAGCGCCATGATCGCGGGCGGCACCATGTACTCCGGCAGCCGCTCGCGCAGCCCCGCCCGCACCGCGGCCAGGTCCACGTCCGCCGGGGCGATCCAGGCGGCCAGCCGGCGGTTGTGCGCCTCGCCGACCGGCAGCACCGCCGCCTCCAGCACGCCCGGCTGGTCGTGCAGCGCCGCCTTGACCTCGCCCAGCTCCACCCGGAAGCCGCGGATCTTCACCTGGTCGTCCACCCGGCCCAGGAACTCGATCATGCCGTCGGCGTTCAGCCGCACCCGGTCGCCCGTCCGGTAGCAGCGCGTCGTCCCCGTCACCGGGTCCGGCACGAACCGCTCGGCCGTCAGGTCCGGCCGGCCCAGGTAGCCGCGGGCCAGGCTCGGCCCGCCGATCCACAGGTCGCCCGGCACCCCGGCGGGCAGCGGCCGGCCCGCCGCGTCGACCACGTGACAGTCGACGTTCGCCAGCGGCCTGCCCAGCGGCACGTTCGCCGACCCGGTCGGCGTCTCGGGCGCGGTGCAGCTCAGCACCGACACCACCGTCTCGGTCGGGCCGCAGTGAATCTGCAGCTCCACGCCCGGCCGGGCCGCCCTGACCCGCTCGGCCAGGTCCCACGAGGTGGCCTCGCCCGCCAGGATGAGCAGGTCCGTCGGCAGCATCGCGGCCAGGTCGCCGTGCGCCGCCAGCAGCTCCAGATGGCTCGGCACCATCTTGATCACCTCGACCGGGTGATCGGCCAGGTAGCCGGCGAACGCCTCCGGGTCCGTCGCCGCGTCCTGGTCCAGCAGGTGCACCGTCGTGCCGCTGAGCAGCGCCCCGAACAGGCAGGTCATGACCAGGTCGGAGGCCATCGTGGACACCACGCCCCACGACGTGTACGGGCCGCCCACGCGCTCGGCCACCGCCCGCAGGTAGTGCAGCACCGCCCGGTGCTCGACCGCCGCGCCCTTCGGCCGCCCGGTCGAGCCCGAGGTGAACAGCACGTGCGCCAGGTGCTCCGGCGCCACCTCGACCCCCGGCGGCGTCTCCGGCAGGCCGGCGGCGAGCACGTCCTCCAGCACCAGCGCGCCCGGCAGCCGCCCGGCCAGCGCCCGCTCGGCCAGCACCAGCCGCGCCCCGCACGACACCATGTACGCCAGCCGCTCGTCCGGGTAGGCCGGCTCCAGCGGCATGTACGCGGCGCCCGCCTTGAGCACCCCGAGGATCGCCGGGATCAGCGGCCCGTGCCGCTCGGCCAGGATGCCGACCACGTCGTCGGCGCCGACCCCGGCCGCGACCAGGTGGTGCGCGATCCGGTTCGCCTGCCGCTCGACCTCGCCGTACGTCATCGTGCCCGCCGGGTCCGACACCGCGACCGCGTCCGGGGTGCGGGCCGCCCAGTCCTCGAACCACGCGTGCAGCGGCCTGGACAGGTCGAACTCCCGGCGCGGGCCCGCCGCCACCGGCCCGTCCACCGGCTCCAGCGGCACCGCCGCCACCGGGGCGTCCAGGTCCGCGAGCATGCCCTCCAGCAGCGTCACGTACCAGCCCGCCATCCGGGCCGCCGTGCCCGCGTCGAACAGGTCGGCCCGGTAGGCCAGCGTCCCCCGGTAGCCGCCGTCGCCGGCGTGGGCCAGCGCCAGGTTCAGGTCGTACTTGGCCGTCCGCAGCGGCGGCTCCGACACCTCCACGTCCAGCCCCGGGAAGCGCGGCGGCTCCGGGCGGGAGTCCACCACGTTCAGCACCGCCTGGACGATCGGCGTCGTCGCCAGGTTCCGGTCCGGGTGCAGCTCCTCCACCACGCGCTCGAACTGCGTCTCCCGGTGCGCGAACGCGTCCAGCGCCATGCCGCGCACCCGCGCCAGCAGCTCACGCCCCGTCGGCTCGCCCGACCGGTCGCCCCGCATCACCAGCGTGTTCACGAAGCAGCCCAGCATCCGCTCGGTGTCCGGATGCAGCCTGCCCGCCTCCAGCACGCCCACCGGCACGTCGTCCGTCGCCGACACCCGGCCCAGCAGCTCCTGCCAGGCCGCCAGCAGCACCATGAACGGCGTCGCGCCCGCCTCCCCGGCCGCCGCGCGCACCCGCGCCGCCAGCTCCGGGCCGAGCCGCACCGGCACCTCGCCGCCCGCCCAGTCCGCCACCGTCGGGCGCGGCCGGTCCGTGGGCAGGTCCAGCACCGGCTCCAGGCCCGCCAGCCGCTCCACCCACCAGCTCACGTCCGGCTCGGGTTGCCCGGCGAGCCACTGCGCGTAGTCGCCGTACTGCACCCTCGGCGGCTCCGGCCGCTCGGCCACGCCCAGCGCGGCCGCGTACAGCGCCGCCAGCTCGGCCAGCGCCACGTCCCGCGACCAGGCGTCGAACGCGACGTGGTGCACGGTCAGCAGCAGCACGTGCTCCTCGTCGCCCAGCCGGTACAGCACCGCCCGGGCGGGCGGCTCGGCGTCCAGCGCGAACGGCCGGTACGCCTCCCGCTCCAGCCGCTCCGGCAGCGCCTCCGCCGTCACGTCCTCGGCCGTGACCGGCACCCGGGCGGCGTCCACCACCGTGGTGCGGTCCTGCTCGACCAGCGTGCGCAGCACCTCGTGCCGCTCGGCCAGCTCCCGCACCGCGCCCAGCAGCGCCGCCGGGTCCAGCGGGCCGCGCAGCCGCACCACCGTCGGCACATTGTACGCGCCCCGGTCGCCCGGCTCGGCGAGCTGCGCCAGGAACCACAGCCGCGCCTGCGCTGGCGACGGCGGCGCCTCCCCGGCGCGCACCGGAATCCCCGGCACCGCCCGCGCCACGGCCCGCCGCGCCGCCGCCAGCCGATCCTCGACCCGCCGCCTCCGCCCCTCAGACGCGCCACCCCCGGAGGGTCCGCCAACCCCGGAGAGGCCCGCACCCCCGGAGGGGCCGCGCGCGTCCGTCGAGGGGCCGGTCAACGGGGTGGTCGCCTGTTCGGTCACGGGGCCACCTCCACGTCCGCGTCCAGCAGCTCCTCGACGCCCGCCGCGAAGTCGCCCAGCACCGGCCGCTCGAACAGCAGCCGCACCGGCACCTCCATGGCCAGCGCCTCCCGGAGGCGTCCGGCGACCAGCATGGCGGCCAGCGAGTGACCGCCGAGGGCGAAGAAGTCGTCGTTCACCCCGGCCGCGGCCACTCCGAGCACCGCCTGCCACACCTCGGCGACGAGCAGCTCGGCCTCGGTGGCGGGCGGGACGACGGTGCGGGCGGCGGCGAGGTCGGGCTTGGGCAGCCCGCCCCGGTCGAGCTTGCCGGAGGAGGTGGTGGGCAGCGCGTCGAGCCTCACCCACTGCCGGGGCACCAGGTAGTCGGGCAGCCGTTCGCGCAGGGCGGCCTCGACGGCGGGGGCGTCGCCGCCGACGAGGTAGCCGACGAGGTGGTCCTCGTGCACGGTGACCACGGCGTCGGCGACGAGCTCGCGCAGCGCCGCCTCGATCTCGCCGAGCTCGATGCGGTGGCCGCGCACCTTCACCTGGTGGTCGCGGCGGCCGAGGAAGGACAGGGTGCCGTCGTCGCGCCATCGGGCCAGGTCGCCGGTGCGGTAGCGCCGTTCGCCGGGCGCGAGCGGGTCGTCGGTGAACGCCTCGGACGGCAGCCCCCGGTAGCCGCGGGCGACTCCGGCGCCGCCGATCCACAGCTCGCCGGGCACGCCGGGCGGCACGAGCCGTCCCGCCTGGTCGAGCACGTACGCCCGCTCGCCGGGCAGCGGCCCGCCGATGGGCACGCTGTCGCCGGTGACCCGGTCGATCCTGGTCATGGTGGAGTAGACGGTGGTCTCGGTGGGCCCGTAGGAGTTCCACAGTTCACCGACGCGGGCGACGAGCTCCCCGGCGAGGACGGGGTCCAGCACCTCGCCGATGCTCACGACCCGTACGCGGTCGCCGCCGGTCCATCCGGCGGCGACGAGCATCCGCAGCGTGGTCGGGGTCGCGGTGAGGAGCGTCACTCCGCTCTCGCCGATGCGGCGCGCGACCACGTGGCCGTCCACGGCCGACTCCCGGTCGAGCAGTTCGAGGCGGAGCCCGTTGCACAGGCTGACCCACAGGTCGAAGCCGAACACGTCGAAGGAGAACGGCGTCAGCCCGAGCATCACGTCGTCGTCGCGGACGCCGGGCACGGCCCGCATCGCGCGGACGAACGCCGACAGGTTGCCGTGCGTGACCTCGACGCCCTTGGGGCGGCCGGTGGAGCCGGAGGTGTAGAGCACGTACGCGGTCGTCTCCGGCGTGGCGGCGACCTCGGTGAACCCGGCACCGGGCAGGTCGGCGCCGGGCAGGTCGGCCAGGTCGACGACGACCGCGCCGGTGGACTCGGCCAGGCCGCGCGCCACGGCGACGGTGTCGCCGGCGGCCAGCACCACGCGGGCGCCGGAGTCGGCGAGCTGGCGGCGCAGCCGTTCGGCCGGGTGGTCGGGCTCCAGCGGCACGTACGCCGCCCCGGCCCGCGCGACGCCGGCGAGGGCGGCGGGCAGCCACCGGTCGCGCGGCAGGCACACCCCGGCGACGCGCTCGGCGCCGCTGTCGAAGGCGCCGTCGAAGGCGCGGGTGAGTGCCGCGGCGACGCGGGCGGAGGCGTCCGCCAGTTCCGCGTACGTGAGCGAGCCGGTCCCGTCGGCGACCGCCACCCGCGCGGGGTGCAGGCGGGCCTGTTCCAGCAGCTCGTGGACGACGGTCGGGTGCTGGGCGGCGGCCAGCGGCGCGCCGGTGCCCCAGCGCAGCAGCGTCGCCCGCTCCTCGGCGGTGACGAGCTCGAACGCCGACAGCGGCTGGTCCGGCCCGGCGACCGCGGCCTCCAGCAGCCGCATCAGCCGGTCGGAGAACGCCTCGGCCTCCTCCCGCTCGAACAGGTCGACGTCGTACTCGATCTGGATCTCGACCCCGTCGGCGGTGGTGTTGACGAACAGCGTGTACGGGGCCTGGGCGCCGCCGCCGCTCAGCTCGCCGAGCAGCTCGACCTGGAGGCCGCCGCCCGTGAGCCGCACCGGGACGGCGGGCGGCTGGTAGGACATGACGACGGGCGTGAGCATGGTGCCGCGCGGCCGTTCGATGCCGGAGACGGCCAGGCGTTCCTCGGGCGCGAGCCCCACGTGGTCGAGCGAGCGGGTGGTGGCTGCGGCCGCCTGCACGACGGCGCGCCGCACGGTGAGCTCGCCGTCGAGGCGCAGCCGTACGGGCAGCACGTCGACGAGCGGGCCGACGAGCCCTTCCAGCTCGGGGTGGGCGCGGTCGGCGACGGCGGCGCCGAGCAGCACGTCGGGCCGGTCGGTCTGGGCGGCGACGAGCAGCCCGAGCACGGTGAAGTAGACGGCGAATGGCGTGGTGCCGGTGGACGCGGCGAGCTCGCCCACGCGGGCGGCCGTCGCGGGCGGCACCTCGCGCAGCAGGCGCGTGCCGCGGAACCGGCTCGGCCCCGACTGGGCGCGGGCCGACAGGTCGTACGGGGGTGCGGCGCCGGCCAGTTCCTCGGCCCAGAAGGCGCGCAGCCGCCCGATCCGGTCGGGGTCGGCGGCCAGTTCGCGTTCCAGCAGGGCCACGTCGCCCACCTGGACGGGCTGCTCGGCCACGGTGCCGGTCAGCGCGGCCATCAGGGTGGCGTTGGACCAGCCGTCGTAGGCGGTGTGGTCGGTGACGACGATCAGCTCGGCGCTGCGCTCGTCGAGCCAGAGCAGGGCGGCCCGCAGCAGCGGCACGTCGGTGTACAGGTCGAAGCCGTGCACGGCCAGGCGTTCGGCGAGGCCGGGGGAGTAGGGGTGCTCCTCCAGCGGCACCGGCGCGGGCGGCCGCACCTCGGCCATCGGCTCGCCGTTGTCGCCGATGACGGTGACCGAGCGCAGCACCTCGTGCTCGCGGACGAGCGCGTCCAGCGCGGCCCGCACCGGCTCGGCCGACTCCAGCCCGGTCAGGCGCAGCCGGAAGGCGAGCGTGGTGGCGTTGGCCGTCCGGCTCACCTCGCGCAGCAGCCACATGCCGTGCTGGGCGGCGGTGAGCGGGTAGCGGTCGCGGCCGGCGTGGCGGGACAGCCTCGGGCCGGGGGCGCCGTCGCCGATCTGCACGAGCGGGGCCAGCTCGGCGATCGTCGGCCGCCCCAGGAACGTGGTCAGCGCCACCCGGGCGCCCAGCTCGCGCTCGATGACCGCGCAGATCCGGGCCGCCGCCAGCGAGTGGCCGCCGAGGTCGATGAAGTGGTGGTGGATGCCCACCCGGTCGACGCCGAGCACCTCGCCGACGATCGCGGCCAGCCGCCGCTCGACGTCGTCGCGGGGCTCGACGTACGGGCCGAGCTCGGGGGCGAACTCCAGCGCGGGCAGCGCGGCCCGGTCCACCTTGCCGGTGGGGCCGAGCGGAATCCGTTCCATGATCGCGATCCGGGACGGCACCATGTAGTCGGGCAGCCGTTCCCGCATCCACGCGCGCAGCTCCGCCTCGGCGGGCTCCTGGCCGGGGGCGGGCTCGACGTAGGCGACCAGGCGGCGCACGTCGCGCGCGTCGGTCCGGGTGAGCACGACCGCGTGGTTGACGCCGGGGTAGCGGGTCAGCGTGCCCTGCACCTCGCCCAGCTCGACGCGGAACCCGGCCACCTTGACCTGGTCGTCGTTGCGGCCCGCGTAGTGGCAGACGCCGTTCTCGCGGCGGACCAGGTCGCCGGTGCGGTAGTGCCGTACGCCGTCGTCGTCGGTGACGAACCGCTCGGCGGTGAGCTCGGGCCGGTTCAGGTAGCCGCGGCCGACCAGCGGCCCGGCCACCCACAGCTCGCCGACCTCGCCGTCCGGCAGCGGGCGGCCCTCGGCGTCGCGCACGCTCAGCAGCGAGCCGGCGTAGGCGGTGCCGATGGGCGGCTCGTCCTGACCGTCGCGGTACACCTCGGAGGACGTGCAGGTCACCGTGCACTCGGTGGGTCCGTATACGTTTACGATCCGGCGAACGCCAGGGTTGGCGTAGATGCGATCGGCCAGCGCCCTGGTGAACGGCTCGCCGCCGGCGATCACCATCCGCACCCCGGCGGGCAGCGGCTCGTTCAGCAGCGCGACCAGCGCCGACGGCGCGCCGTACACGGTCGTCACCTCGTCGCGGGCGGGCAGCGCCGACAGCGCCAGCAGGTTGTCGGCCACGATCACGGTGCCGCCGCAGACCAGCGGCAGGAACATCTGCGTCACCGACGGGTCGAAGCACACCGAGGTGGCGAACAGCATCCCGCCGAGCTCGCCCGCGTAGACGTCCGCCTCGTGGCGCAGCAGCGCCATGGCGTTGCCGTGCTCGATGACCACGCCCTTGGGCCGCCCGGTCGAGCCCGAGGTGTAGATCACGTACGCGGCGTCGGACGGGCCGCCGGCCACCGGCTCGTACGGGAGGTCCCCGGTCAGGGACTCCACGAGCAGCGCCTCGGCCCCCGACGCGCGCAGCACGGCCTCCTGCCGCCGCGCCACCGGCTCGGAGGTGATGAGCTGGGCCATGCCCGCGTCGGCGGCGATGAACTCCAGCCGGTCGGCCGGGTAGGCCGGGTCGAGCGGCACGTAGGCCGCGCCCGCCTTCCACACGCCCAGCAGGGCGGCGATCAGGGACTCGTCCCTGTCGAGGCAGACGCCCACGGAGTCGCCCGGGCCCGCTCCCCGGCTGCGTAACTCCCCGGCTATCCGCTCGGCGCGGGCGTCGAGCTCTTCGTACGTCATGCGAGTCGTGCCCGCCACCACGGCGATGCGATCGGGGGTGCGCCGCACCTGTTCCGCAAAGGCCTCGTGAACGCGGTCGTTGTCGAGGTTGCTGCCAACCACCAAGGTTCTCCCAGTCAGGTCGGATCGTTCGCCGGAAAGAGTCGCATGGTCGACGGCGACGGCGGGAAAATGACAGGCTTCGTTACCATAACGATGATCGTGACGATTTGTGCGCGAAAGGCCCCGGATGGTAACGCCCCTGGCGGCAGCCCGCCCGATGCTTCAGAGTGGGGGACGTGTCCTCGATGGAGCTGCCGCTCTACATGCGGCGCACAGAGCTGGATCCCGACCCCGAGCTGGGCGCCTTCCGCGACGAGCAGGGGGTGGCCCGCGTCCGGACCCCGTTCGGCGCCGAAGCCTGGCTCGTCACCCGCCACGCCGACGTGCGCGCCGTCCTCGGCGACGCCGAACGGTTCGCCATCGCCCGCCGCGGCATCACCGAGCTGCCCGGCGCGCCCAAGCTGACCGCCGAGCAACTGGCCGAGACCCGCGCCGGCAACCTGCTGGCCACCGACCCGCCCGAGCACACGCGGCTGCGCCGCATGCTGACCGGCGAGTTCACGCTGCGCCGGATGCGCCGCCTGGAACCGCGCATCACCCGCATCGTCGAGGACCACCTCGACGCGATGGAGCGCGCCGGCTCGCCCGCCGACCTGGTGCCCGCGTTCGCGCTGCCGATCCCGTCCCTGGTGATCTGCGAGCTGCTCGGCGTCCCGTACGACGACCGCGAGGGCTTCCAGCACCGCACCGGCCGCATGCTCGACATGTCCATCCCCGTCCCCGAGCGTGTCGCCCTGCAGCTGGAGTCGCGCGCCTACATGGCCGAGCTCGTCGCCCGCAACCGGGCCGAGCCGGGCGAGGAACTGCTCGGCATGCTGGTGCGCGAGCACGGCGACGACCTCACCGACCCCGAGCTGATCGGCATCGGCAGCCTGCTCCTGCTGGCCGGGCACGAGACCACCTCCAACATGCTCTCCCTCGGCACGCTCGCCCTGCTGCGCCACCCCGAGCAGCTGGAGCTGCTGCGCAAGGAGCCGGAGCGCATCGACGCCGCCGTGGAGGAGCTGCTGCGCTGGCTCAGCATCGTGCACTCAGGCACGTTCAAGATCACCACCACCGAGGTGGAGCTGGGCGGCCACACGATCGGCCCCGGCGAGATCGTGGCCTGCGCCCTCCCGGCCGCCAACCGCGACCCGGCGCTGCTGCCCGGCGCCCACCTGCTCGACATCACCCGGGGCGAGCCCGGCCACGTCGCGTTCGGCCACGGCGTGCACCACTGCCTCGGCGCGCCGCTGGCCCGGATGGAGATGCGCATCGCCTTCCCGGCCCTGCTGCGGCGCTTCCCCGACCTGCGGGTGACCGACCGCGAGCCGCAGTTCCGCTCCTTCCACATCGTGTACGGGCTGACGTCGCTGGAGGTGGCCTGGTAGCCGGGACGCGTCACAGGGACGGCGTCACCAGGACGGCGGGGTTCCCGGACGGCGGGTCAGGACGGACGGCGCGAGCGCGCGGTCGCCAGCCCGGCGAGCCCGGTGGCGGCCAGCCCGATCAGCAGGGCCACGAACGCGCCGCCGAGCCCGTTGCCGGTGCCGATGCCGCCGTCGGAGGTGACCACGACCACCACGGCGACCGCCGTCCCGGCCAGGCCCAGCACCACACCGGCCCGCGCGCCCCGGCCGGTGCGGCGGGCCAGGGCGCGCCCGCCGAGCGCGGCGCCCGCCAGCCCCGCGAGCGCGGCCGCGAGGGAGCCGATCCGGCCCGCGCTCAGCGTGTACGCGGTGACGGGGTCGGGCTGGACGGCCGCGACCAGGTGGGCGGCGTCGAGGAGTGGCATGACTGCTCCTTCGGTGAATGGACGTCACCCGATCATGTCGCCGGGCCCGTCCGCCGGTCGTCCGCCCGGCGTCGGCACTTCGCGCTGCCGCCGGCGACGCAGCCGCCTGCCGCGCCTCCGGCAGGGACCGCGGATCTACCGCGCTCGTGGTAGCCGCCCGCTCGTCCGCCCGCAGGAGTCGCCCGCGCCGCCGTCCGGCTAGGGTGCGCCCATGAGCGCAGCATGGGCCAGGGTCACAGCCTGGGTCAGGGGCACAGCCAGGGCCAGGGGCACGGCCGGGATCACGGTCGGGGACTGGGTGATCGCCGTCTGCGTGGCGGCGGCGCTGCTGGTCACGGGCCTGTCCGGGCAGCCCGCCGGCACCGGCCCCGCCGTGGCCGGCTACGCGCTGCTGGCGACCGGCGGGCTCGCCCTGGCCGTGCGCCGCCGCTTCCCGGTCGCCGTGCTGGCCGTCACCGGGGCGTGCGCGGCCGGCTACCAGGCGGCCGGGTTCGACGTGCCCGCCGTCGCGTACCTGTTCGCCGTCTACGCCGCCGTGCGGGCGGGGCGCCGCGCCGTCACCGTCGGCGTGAGCGTGCTCGTGCTGGCGGCGATGCCCCTGGCGGCCCTGGCGTCCGGCCTGCACGACACGGGCGAGGCGTTCGCGCAGGCCAGGGGCGCGCTGGAGCTGGCCTGGCTGGTCGCCGCCGGGGCGGCCGGTGAGGCGCTGCGGCAGGCCGAGCGGCGGGCGGAGGAGGCCGAGCGCACCCGCGAGGAGACCGCGCGCCGCCGCGCCGACGAGGAACGGCTGCACATCGCCCGCGAGCTGCACGACTCACTCACCCACCAGATCTCGATCATCAAGGTGCAGGCCGAGGTCGCCGTGCACGTCGCCCGCAAGCGCGGCGAGCGGGTGCCCGAGGCGCTGCTGGCGATCCAGGAGGCCGGACGGGAGGCGAGCCGCGAGCTGCGCGCCACCCTGGAGGCGCTGCGCGACGACGACACCGCCCCGCCACGCGGCCTCGACCACGTCCCCGACCTGGTCGAACGCGCCCGCACCATCGGCCTCGACGCCACGCTGACCATCGAAGGGCGGCGGCAGGACGTGCCCGCCGCCGTGAGCCGCACCGTCTACCGGATCGTGCAGGAGTCGCTCACCAACGTCGCCAGGCACGCCGCCGCCGGCAGCGCGTCCGTCCGCATCGACTGCGGCCCCGACGCCGTCGACGTCCGCGTCGAGGACGACGGCCAGGCCAGGCCCGGCGCCGCCCCGGTGCCCGGCGTCGGGCTGCTCGGGATGCGCGAGCGCGTCACCGCCCTGGGCGGCCGGCTGCGCGCCGAGCCGCGCGGCGAGGGCGGCTTCGCCGTGCAGGCCGTCCTCCCCCTGATCCCCGCGGACCGGGCGTCGTGATCCGCGTCCTGCTGGTCGACGACCAGCCGCTCATCCGCAGCGGGTTCCGCGCGCTGCTCGACCTGGAGGACGACATCGAGGTCGTGGCCGAGGCCGGCGACGGCCTGGCGGGCGTGGCGCTGGCCCGCGAGCACCTGCCCGACGTCGCGCTCGTCGACATCCAGATGCCCGTCGCCGACGGCGTCGAGGCGACCCGGCGCATCGCCGCCGACCCGGCGCTGGCCGGGGTGCACGTCGTCATCCTGACCAACTACGGCTTCGACGAGTACGTCTTCGACGCGCTGCGCGCCGGGGCGGCCGGGTTCCTCGTCAAGGACATCGTCCCCGAGGACCTGCTGCACGCCGTCCGCGTCGCGGCCCGCGGCGAGGCGCTGCTCGCGCCGTCGATCACCCGCAAGCTCATCGACCGCTACGTCACCCAGGCGCCGCCCGGCACCGGCGCCGGGCTGGAGGAGCTGACCAACCGCGAGCGCGAGGCCGTGGCCCTGGTCGCCCGCGGCCTGTCCAACGACCAGATCGCCCAGCACATGGTGATCAGCCCGATGACCGCCAAGACGCACGTCAACCGGGCCATGACCAAGCTCCGCGCCCGCGACCGCGCCCAGCTCGTCGTCCTCGCCTACGAGTCCGGCCTGGTGACCCCGGGCACGGGATCCACCGGGCAGTTGTAACGTACTGCGCCATGGGGACACGGGAGGGGGAGAGCCCTGATCTCATGACGGGTCAGGGCCCGGCGGGCGCGCCCTGGCAGGCGCCCACCGACGTCGAGCAACGCCTGTACGAGGCCAAGACGCGCGGCGACTGGGCCGCGTACTTCGACGTGCTGGCCGGCGCGCACCTCTACCACGCGATGCCGCGCGCCCGCGCCGACGCGCGGCCCGGCTGGGTCACCTACGCGCCCGCGCGCGTGGGCGGCACCAAGTACCTGGTGTTCCTCACCGAGGGGGTGCTGCCCGCGCCCGTGGCCGACCCGGTCTTCTTCCGCGACGACCTGGGCGAGCTCGCCCGCAACTGGCCGCGCGACGACGAGTGGCTGGCGATCGACCCCGGCACCCCCTGCGAGGCGTACTTCCCCGCGACCGCCGCCCACCGGCGGACCTGGCTCCAGCACACCGCGCGGGTGGCCTACCCGCCCCGGGGCGAGCTGCGCACGCTGCGCGCCGGCGGCCCGCTGCACGGCCCGGTCGCCCACGGCCTGGCCTGCGGGGCGCTGCTCTGCGTCGCCAACGCCTCGCTGTGGAACGCGATGGGCTGGCACGGCACCGGCTACGTCCGCGAGCGCAAACGCCTGAAGGAGTGGTGGGGCATCACCAGCCGCGAGGAATGGCTGAGCGCCCAGGAGGATCTGCTCGAAGGCCGGATGAGCAGCTCTTTCTGGCAGCTCGTGCTGCGCGTCCGCAGCGCGCTCGCCCTCGACTACGGCGGCGCGGTCGAGGTGGACCACTGGCGCCAGGTGACCGACCGCTACCTGCGCGAGCACGCCGAGCCGGCGGCCCAGTCGGCCCAGGTGGCCGGGGCGCAACGGCTCATCGGGCGCATCACCCGCTACGAGGCGCGCTTCCGCGCGGACGGCCTGCTCCCCGAGGGCGGGTTCGTCCGCACGGTCGAGGCGTGGGACTACGGGCGCGCCTCGAAGATGGCCCGCTGGGGGCTCGGCGCCCGCTTCTGCGACCTGGCCGAGGCCGAGCGGGCGGTCGTGCGCGCCGGACGGCTCAGCCGGTTCACGTACCGGTCCTGGGAGGAGTTCTCCGCCGCCTACATCCTGGGCCGCTGCCTCCACTTCGACGGGGAGGAGTTCGGCGCCTGGTACGCCGACATGCTCCACGCCCACCGCGTCCTGACCACCGACCCGGGCAGCCCCTGGCGCAACATCCCGTTCGCCTAGACGCCGAACGTCCGGCTGTCGACCGTCCACCCGGCGGCCCGGTCGCTCAGCGTCAGGCCGAGGCCGGGCCGGTCGGGCACCAGCATGCGGCCGTCGCGGATCTCCAGCCGCTCCTCGAACAGCGGCTCCAGCCACTCGAAGTGCTCCACCCACGGCTCCAGGCCGTACGCGGCGGCCAGGTGCAGGTGGATCTCCATGGCGAAGTGCGGGGCGAGCTGCAGCCGGTGGTGCTCGGCCAGCGCCGCAAGCCGCAGGAACGGGGTGATGCCGCCCACCCGGGGCGCGTCCGGCTGCAGGACGTCCGCGCCGCCCGCCCGGATCAGCTCGGCGTGCTCGGCGACGCTGGTCAGCATCTCGCCGGTGGCGATCGGCGTGTCGAGCGCGGCGGCGAGGGCGGCGTGACCGGAGTGGTCGTGGGCGTCGAGCGGCTCCTCGATCCACACCAGGCCGTACTCCTCCAGCGCGCGGCCCATCCGCGCCGCCGCCGGGCGGTCCCACTGCTGGTTGGCGTCCACCATGAGCGGCACGCCGTCGCCCAGGTGGGCGCGCACCGCCCGGACCCTGGCCAGGTCGGCGCGGGTGTCGGGCTGGCCCACCTTGATCTTGACGCCGCCGATGCCGCGCTCCAGCGCCGCCGAGGCGTTCTCCAGCACCTGCTCGATCGGCGCGTGCAGGAACCCGCCCGAGGTGTTGTAGCAGCGCACCGAGTCGCGGTGCGCGCCCAGCAGCTTGGCCAGCGGCAGGCCCGCCCGCCTGGCCTTCAGGTCCCACAGCGCGATGTCGAACGCGGCGACCGCCTGCACCGCCAGCCCGCCCCGGCCCACCGACGCCCCCGCCCAGGCCAGCTTCTCCCACAGCCGCGCGATGTCGTTGGCGTCCTCGCCCAGCAGCTCGGGGGCCAGCTCGCGGGCGTGCGCGTACTGGCCGGGGCCGCCGGCCCGCTTGGAGTAGCAGAACCCCAGGCCCTCGTGCCCTCCCTCGGTGGTGATCTCCGCGAACAGGAACGCGACCTCGGTCATCGGCCGCTGCCGCCCGGTGAGCACCTTGGCGTCGCTGACCGGGGTGCTCAGCGGCAGAAGGACAGAAGACAGGCGAATGGCGGCGATCTTGTCCAGGGGGTTCGTCATGGGGACATCATGCCCGGGGGGTGATCGGGAAGTTGTGCCGGAACACGTTGCGCGGGTCGTACACCGCCTTGATCCGCCGCAGCCGCTCCAGCGTCTCCGGCGGGAACGCCCTGGCCAGCACCTCCTCACCGGTGCGCGTCTCGAAGCTCAGGTAGACGGCCTGCGCGCCGACGCCCTCCCAGGCGTCGCCCGCGCCCATGACGGCGCTGACCGAGAAGTTCTGCGTGCGGTGCGCGTACGCGGTCGCGCCGGCCGGGGTGTCGTTGACGGCGCCGCCGACCGAGCGCACCTGCAGCATGTGGGCGTCGCCGGTCGCGAACAGCGCCGCCAGCCGCCCCGCGAGCCCGGCGTCCAGGTGGTCGGCCAGCGCCGAGCGGCTGCGCAGGGCCGCCTGGCCGGTGTGCCGGTTGTGGTGCGGCGCGACCAGCGCCGCGTACGGGACGAGCTGCGCCTGCTGCTGGAGCACCGGCCCCGCCCCCAGGAACGGCTCCAGCGCGCCGACCGCCGCGTCGGCGTCGTCGCCCGCCCACACCGCCAGCGTCTGCGCCATCACCGACCCGGCGCCCCCGCCGGGGAAGACCGTCAGGAACGGCGTCAGCTCGCGTGGGCTGTCCTCCACCAGGCGGCCCCACCGCTCCAGGAACCCCGCCAGGTCCGCCGCGTCGTGCACGAACACGCCGAGGACCACGTCGCCCAGCTCGGCGGCCTCGATGTCGAAGGAGGTGACGACGCCCATGTTGCCGCCCGCGCCGCGCAACGCCCACAGCAGGTCCGGGTGCTCGTCCGGGCCTGCGCGCACGATCCGGCCGTCGGCCAGCACCACCTCGGCGCCCACCACGTGGTCGATCGTCAGCCCGTACGAGCGCGCCAGAAAGCCCTGCCCGCCCGTGGTGGCGAGCCCGCCGACGCCCACGTCGCCGTAGTCGCCCGAGCTGATCGCCAGCCCGTGCGGCGCCAGCGCCCGCGCCACGTCGCCCCAGCGGGCGCCCGCGCCCACCCGCACCAGCCGCCGCCCCCGGTCGAGCACCTCGACGCCGTCCAGCGCGCCCACGTCGACGACGATCCCGCCGTCGTTGGTGGAGCGCCCGCTGATGCCGTGGCCGCCGCTGCGCACCGCGAGCGGCACGTCCTGGCCGATCGCGTACGTGAGCGCCTCGCTCACCTGGCCGGCCGTCGCGGGCCGCAGCACCAGGCCGGGCGAGCCGGCCCACACGTAGGACGAGCGCACGCCCGCGTAGGCGGGGTCGCCCGGCTCCACCGCCGAGCCGGCCAGCGAGGCGGGCACCGCGTCGTAGTCGATCCCGGGCCTGCGCAGCTCGACGGCCCGCCCGCTCCGGCGGGAGCCGCCGCCGCCCGCGCCGCCTCCGCGCTCGGCCGCCACGGCCTCGCGCAGCGCCGGCGCGACCTCCTCGGCGAACGCCCGGATCGCCCGCGGGTCGTCCGAGCCCAGGATGAACGTGCTCACCCCGTCCTCCAGGGCGAGCGGCAGCAGCCGCTCCACCCACGTGCCGGGCGCCTCGTCGCCCATCACGTTGAGCAGGCGGCGGACGGCACGCGGGTCGCGGCCCGCCTCCTCCGCCGCCTCATCGATGATCTTGTTGGCGCCGGCGATCTCCTCCGGCTGGATGTAGCCCAGGCTCGGCAGCCACCCGTCGGCCTTGGCGCCGACCAGCCGGAGCATGCGCGGCTTGTACGCGCCCAGCCAGATCGGCACGTCGTGCGCCGGGGCCGGGCCGCGCTTGGCGCCGTCGAGCGCGTAGTAGGCGCCCTCCAGCCGCAGCAGCCGCCGCTCGCCCGCGTCCCAGATGCCGCGGATCACGTCGATGGCCTCGCTCAGCGCGTCGACCGCCTGGCCGGGCGTCAGGCGGCGGCCGCCCATCGCCCCGATCGCGTCCCAGAACCCGCCCGCGCCCAGCCCCAGCTCGATCCGCCCGCCGGACAGCAGGTCGAGGCTCGCCACCGAGCGGGCCAGCACCGCCGGGGGCCGCAGCGGCAGGTTGAGCACGTTGCCCGACAGGTGCACCCGCTCGGTCCTGGCGGCCGCCCAGGTCAGCAGCGTCCAGGTGTCCAGGAAGGCCGGCTGGTACGGGTGGTCCTGGAACGTGACCAGGTCGAGCCCGGCCTCCTCGCTCAGCCGGGCCAGGTCGACGGCCGCCTCGGGCCGGTCGTTGCGCGGGGTGATGAACGACCCGAACCGCAGATCGTGGCCGTAGTCGGGCATGTGGTCCTCCAGACCGATTGGTAGACGTGTCAACCATAATCCCTTTGGGTGACATGTCAACCTTTCGTGGCGTAGGCTGGCGGCATGACCGAGAGCCGGGACGCCGACCCCGCCGCCGACGCCGCGGGAAGCCTGGCCGCGTGGCGGGCGCACACGGCGGTCCACGCGCAGCTCGCCGCCCACCTCGCCCGCGAGCTGGCCCGCGCCACCGGGCTGTCCGAGGCCGACCACCAGGTGCTCGACGCGCTCCTCGACGCGCCCGGCGGCCGGCTGCGGGCCCTGGAGCTGCGCTTCACCCTGCAGTGGGAGAAGAGCCGGCTGTCCCACCAGGTGGCCAGGATGAGCGCGCGCGGCCTGCTGGAGCGCGTCGCCTGCACCGAGGACGCGCGGGGGTGGGACATCACGCTCACCGCCGCCGGCCGCGAGGCCGCCGCCCGCGCCCGGCGGGTCCGGGAGGAGTCCGTGCGCGCCCTGGTCGTCGACACCCTCGGCCCGGGCCGCCTCGCCCAGCTCGCCGAGACCGCCGCCCTCCTCAAGGCCGGCCTCGACCGCGCCGCCGACCGCGACCCCGACTGCCGCGCCGCCCGCGCCGAACTCTACGGCCCGGCCCCGACCGACGCCTGAGCCCTGCCCCGGGGTGGGGTCCCGGGACCCCACCCCGGAACCGTCCGCCCTGGGATCGTCCGGTGCGGGGTCGCCTGGTGCGGGACCGAACGGACCCTAACCCTCCGGCGGGGGGTCGTCGTGCCCGGGGCCGTCCGGGGTGGCGTCCGTCGGGGAGGGGTTGACCGGGGAGAGGAGGAGCACGGCGACGTCGTCGGCGCGGTAGCCGACGCCCTCGGCCGGGTCGACGAGCCGGTCCGCCAGCCGCGCCAGCGGCAGGCCGCCGTGCCGGGTGAGCCGCCGCGCCAGCCCGTCGATGGCGTCGCCGAGGTCCACGCCCGGCGCCTCGATGAGGCCGTCGGTGTAGAGGGTCAGCACGCTGCCAGGCGGCAGGTCGAGCTGCGACGTCGGGTACTCGGCCGCCGGGTCGATGCCGAGCAGCAGCCCCGGCGTCGACTCGACGATCTCCGTGGGCCGCCCGGGCCGGCGCAGCAGCGCGGGCAGGTGGCCGGCGCTCGCCACGCACGCGGAGCCGTCGCGCAGGTCGAGGCTGATGTAGAGGCAGCTCGTGAACCGGTTCGGCGACAGGTCGATGAGCAGCCGGTTGGTGTGGCTCAGCACCTCGCCCGCGCTCGCGCCCGAGGTCGCGTGCGCGTGGATGGCCGTGCGGACCTGCCCCATGAGCGCGGCGGCGTTCGTGTCGTGCCCCTGGACGTCGCCGATGACGGCGGCGGCCTGGCCGTCGTCGAGGTGGATGAGGTCGTAGAAGTCGCCGCCGATGTCGATGCCCTGGGTCGCGGGCAGGTAGCGGGCCGCCACCTCCAGCCCGGGGATCACCGGGAGGGCGCGGGGCAGCAGGCTGGCCTGGAGGGTCTGGGCCAGGCGGTGCTTGGCGTCGTAGAGCCGGGCCCGTTCCAGCGCCTGCGCCATCAGCCCGGCGAGCGAGGTGAGCGTGGTCCGCTCGTCCTGGGTGAAGCGGTGCGGGCTCCCGTAGGCGAGCACGAGGGTGCCGATCGGCCCGCCGGAGCTGTGCAGCGGCAGCAGCGCCCAGGCGGCCATGCCGTCGTAGCGGCCCGCGTCGGGGTAGACGTCGAGCAGTTCGCGCTCGTTGGCGAAGAACGCGGGTTCGCCGGTGATGAGGGGCAGTTCGGGGGCGTGCGGGGCGCACGGCGCGCGTCTGCGCATCTCGGCGACGCCTTCCGGGCTGTAGCCGCGGGTGGCGGCGACCCGCAGCCGCCCGCCCTCGGCGGTGAGGATGGCCAGCCCCTTGACGTCGAAGACGGGGATGATCTGGTCGGCCACCAGGTCGATCACGTCCTGGACGGTGGCGGCCTGGCTGAGTGAGGAGGCGAGTTGCAGCATGTCGTACAGGGCGGCCCCGCTGATCTGCCGGCTGACCACCGGGTCGGGCATCACGTGGGCGGGGTCGCGGGCCATCGTGCTCGGCGTGATGCGGACGCTGAGCCCGGACGGCGTCGGGAAGAGCTGGAACGCCAGCCACTGCCCGTCGGGCCGCTGGGCGGTGAAGAAGGTGATCTGGTGGCCGAGGACGGCCGCCCGGTAGCTGTCCTCGTGCGGCGGGTCGGCCAGCCACGGCAGCACCTCCCACGGCCGCTTGCCGACCATCTCGGCGGCGGTGGTGTCGAGCAGCCCGGACGCCGGCGCGCTGAGGAACGTCACCCTGCCGTCCACGTCCAGCGCGCAGTAGCCCTCGGGCAGGCCGTTGAGGCATTCCAGCGCGGCCATCGCCGCCTCGGCGCTCACGGCGGGGTCGTCCTGCTGGGAGCGGAACGGGGCCAGGATGCGGGGCCGCGGCCTGGGCCGGACCGGCCGGCCGAGCCGGTCGGCCTGCTGCAGCAGCTCGCCCATGTCCTTGCAGGCGCGTTCCATGACGTCGAGCACGTGCTGGCCCGGCCCGCTGTCGCGGGTGGCGGGCAGGAGCAGCAGCAGCGCGCCGCGCGCCGCCCCGCCGCACAGGATCGGGGCCGTCACGACGGCGAAGTTGTACGGCATCGCCAGCGCGACCCCCGGGAACTGGCGGGCCAGGTCCTCCCGGTCGGCCGTCCACACCGGCCGCCGTTCGCGCAGCGACACGGTCATCGGCATCCGCATCGACATGCGGATCCGGGCCCACGCCTTGGCGACGGCCGCGGGGAAGCCCATCGCCGTGTTCATGCTCAGGACCAGGCCGTCCTGGTCGAGCAGGTAGAGCGCGCCGATGTGCGCGCCGGTCTCGCTGACGGCGCGCACCAGCAGGTCATCGAGTCCCGGCGCGCCCCGCCTGGAACCCGTGATGGAAGCGGACCTGCCTCCCACGCGCTAGCCCGTCCTGCTCCCCGGGCCGAAAGTCGCCATAAATGCAGAATACGCCCATCCGAAATCACCCAGGGTAGCGGCCCCGGCGCGCACGGTGTCCTACGGCACGTCGAACCTCTGCCTCCGGCGGGCGCCGGCCACCTCGATCCCCGCCGTGCCGCGGACCGCGTCGAGCGGCAGCGACACCGTGTACGGCGCCAGCGCGGGCAGCCCGATGCCCGGCAGCGTGCCCTCGACCTCGATGACCCAGTAGTCCGGCTGGGTGATGTAGACGAGCGGCGCCAGCCGCACCTCCATGTTCGCGTACGGCTTGCTCCCGCTGACGACCAGGACGTACGTGCCGGGAGCGCTGCCCGGGACGACCCTGGCCTCCTCGAAGTCGATCGGCATGCCGTGATCGTAGCCGCCGCCGCGCCACCGGGCAGACAATCTGACAAAAAGCGTCTAATATGTCAGCACCCGAGACCGTCCAGGAGGACGCATGCTGCCGACCGTCGTCATGAGCTTCTTCGCGGGCCTGTTCGCCGCCAACGCGACCCCGCACTTCGTCAAGGGCATCACCAAGGAGCACTTCCCCTCGGCCTTCGGCTCAGGGCCGCTGCCCAACCTGCTGGCGGGCTGGGCCTCGTACGTCATCGCCGCCCTGCTGGCCTGGGGTGCGGACGTGGGGGAGCGGCCGGTCGCGGCGTTCGCGGCGGCGGCGCTCGGGGCGCTGGTCATCGGCGTGTTCCACGCGACGATCGGCGCCTTCGGCAGGCGGCCCCCGGCCCGGGCCTGACGGGCCGTCATAGAATGTCAGCATGTCAGACGGGGCCGCGGCCAAGCAGGACCACATCGTCGCCGCCGCCCTGGGCGTCTTCGTCCGTCACGGCTACCGGCGCACGTCCATGGACCTGATCGCGCGCGCGGCGCGCATGTCACGCCCCGCCGTCTACCAGTACTTCGGCGGCAAGGAGGAGCTCTTCCGCGCCGTCGGCGAGAAGCTCGCCGGCGACCTCGTGACCGCCGCGCGGGCCGCGTGGCGCGGCGGCGGCTCCGTCGCCGACCGGCTCTACGGGATGCTCGCCGTCAAGCTCGACCTCGTCGGCGGCGGCGTCGAGGCGCGGCTGCGCGCCGAGCTGCTGGCCGAGGCGCGCGAGGTGGCGGGCGACGTGGTGCTCGCCCTGGAGGACGGCTACACCGAGGCGGTCGCGGCGGCGCTGGAGGCGGCCTCCGGCGAGCTCGACCTGCTGGGCCACGCCATCCCGGCGCGCGACGCCGCCGCCGTCCTGGTCGCCTCCCTGACCGGCATCGCCCAGCAGGAGGCGCCCCCGGAGGTCCTGCGCACCCGGCTGCGCCAGCTCGTCGAGCTGACCGTGCGCGGCCTCGCAACGCGAACACCCGCCCCCGCCACGCCGTAGGCGCGGCAGGAGCGGGTGCTCCTGATGTGCTGCCCTGGGCGCGACCTCACGTCCCGCCCAGGGCGCCTGCGTCAGTTCAGGCCGTTCTTCATCGCGGTGATCAGCTCACCGTTGGTGGTGTCGCCGCTGAGCTCCCAGAAGAAGGCGCCGCCGAGGCCCTGGTTCTTCGAGTAGCCCATCTTGCTGCCGATCGTGGCCGGCGTGTCGTAGCTCCACCACTGGTTGCCGCAGTACGCGTACGCGGTGCCCGCGACGGTCCCGGTGGAGGGGCAGCGGGTCTTGAGGACCTTGTAGTCCTCGATGCCCTGCTCGTAGGTGCCCGGCGCGGGGCCGGTCGCCGTGCCGCCCGGCGTGGACTGGGTGACGCCGGTCCAGCCGCGGCCGTAGAAGCCGATGCCGAGCAGCAGCTTGCTCGCCGGGATGTTCTTGCTCCTGAGCTTCTGGATCGCCTGGTCCGAGTGGAACCCGGCGATCGGGATGCCCGAGTAGGAGTTGAGCGGCGAGTGCGGGGCCGTCGGGCCCTGCGCCGCCCAGGCGCCGAAGAAGTCGTACGTCATGACGTTGTACCAGTCGACGTACTGCGCGGCGCCGCCGTAGTCGGCCGCGTCGATCTTGCCGCCGTCGGTGCCGTCGGCGGTGATGGCGGCGGTGACCAGGTTGTTGCTGCCGAAGCGGCTGCGCAGCGCCTGCATCAGGTTCTTGAACGCGGCCGGCCCGCTGGTGTCACAGGTCAGGCCACAGGCGTTCGGGTACTCCCAGTCGATGTCGATGCCGTCGAAGACGTCGGCCCAGCGCGGGTCCTCCACCAGGCGGTAGCAGGACTCGGCGAACGCGGTCGGGTTCTGCGCGGCCTGGGCGAATCCGCCGGACCAGGTCCAGCCGCCGAAGGAGAACAGCACCTTGAGGTTCGGGTACTTCTTCTTGAGCTTGCGCAGCTGGTTGAAGTTGCCGCGCAGCGCGCCGGCGTCCCACGTGTCGGCGACGCCGTCGACGCTCTCGCCCGCCTGGTAGAAGCGGTCGTAGTCGGCGTAGCTGTCACCGATGGTGCACTGGCCGTTCTGCACGTTGCCGAAGGCGTAGTTGATGTGGGTCAGCTTCGAGGCCGAGCCGCTGGTGTCGATGTTCTTGACGTGGTAGCCGCGCTGGTAGACGCCCCACTGGACGAAGTAGCCGAGCACCTTGTCCCCGCCGGGGCCGCCGCCCTCGCTGGTGCGCGCGCTGACCGCGGAGCTGGCCGCGGAGCGGTTGCCGGCGGCGTCACGGGCGCGGACGGTGTAGCTGTAGGACGTGTTGGCGCTCAGGCCGGTGTCCGTGAAGGTGGTGCCGGTGACGGTGTCGACCAGGGTGGTGCCGCGGTAGACCTCGTAGCCGGTGACGGCGACGTTGTCGGTGGAGGCGTTCCAGGCGAGCGAGACGCTGTTGGAGGTGACGCCGGTCGAGCGGAGGTTGCCGGGCACGCTGGGCGCCTGGGTGTCGTCGCCCCCGCCCTGGCTGGTGCGCGCGCTGACCGCGGCGGTCGCGGCGGAGCGGTTGCCGGCGGCGTCACGGGCCCGCACCGTGTAGCTGTAGGCGGTGTCGGCCGTCAGCCCGGTGTCGGTGAAGGTGGTGCCGGTGACGGTGCTGACCAGGGTGGTGCCGCGGTAGACCTCGTAGCCGCTGACGGCGACGTTGTCGGTGGAGGCGTTCCAGGCGAGCGAGACGCTGCTGGAGGTGACGCCGGTCGAGCGGAGGTTGCCGGGCACGCTGGGCGCCTCGGTGTCCTCACCCGGGCCGCCGGTCGTGACCTCCCACAGGGCGGGGACGTTCGGCGGCTCCCAGCCGGGCAGGGAGGTGTGGCTCTGACGGCACTTGTAGGAGACGCCGTTGTAGGTGACGACCGTGCCGGCCGTGTACGCC
Organism: Nonomuraea sp. NPDC049725; assembly: GCF_040674795.1. Taxonomy (NCBI): domain Bacteria; kingdom Bacillati; phylum Actinomycetota; class Actinomycetes; order Streptosporangiales; family Streptosporangiaceae; genus Nonomuraea; species Nonomuraea sp. NPDC049725. The sequence continues at coordinate 353,981 of NZ_JBFANJ010000003.1, forward strand.
GTGTTCGGCGCCCAGGCGGCGAGCGCGGCGACGGACGCCGACGGCGCCGTCGCGCCGTACGCCCCCGTGGGGGCGGCGACCACCGCGGTGAGCGGCATGAGTAACGCCGCGACGCCGGCCAGGACCTTGCTCTGAACGCTGTGTCTCATGATGCTCCGACATCCGAGTTGGGTGAACTCTGGGGGGTGGGATGGGAGTACGCGCCAACTGTTAGGAAAGTTTCCTTTTAGTTGTACAGGTGACGGTAACCCGTGTTTTACGGAGGCGTCAATAGCGCCGCGTTGACAGAGATGGACAACATGGTTCACTATTTAGACAACCACGTTTCCTATCCGAGGAGCCCGCCATGCCCGTCGTCCGCAGCGCCGAAAGCCGCCGCACCGAGACCCCCAACGCCGTCATGACCACCCTCGCCTCGCCGGCCCAGGGCGGCTCGTCTCAGGTGGTGTGGCGGGTCGACATGACCGGAGGGCAGGCGGGACCGGTCCACGCCATCGACGCCGAACAGGTGTGGACCGTGCTCGACGGCGGCGCGACCGTCGAGGTGGACGGCGACACCCTGACCGCCGGCCCCGGCGACACGGTCGTGATCCCCGCCGACGTGCCGCGCCGCATCACCGCCGCCGCGCCCGGCGGGCTGGCCGCCATCGTCGTCGCCCCCGCCGGGATGCGCGCCTACGGCACGACCGCCCCGGTCGACCCGCACTGCGCGCTGCCCGACGCGGGCAAGCTCGTCCCGGCCTGGGTGGTCTGACCGGTCAGCGTCCGGCGGCCTTCACCTCGGCGGCCGACTTCTTGCTGCGCGAGACCCGTACCAGGGCGGCCGACAGCCGGGCCAGCTTCGGGCCGGACCCCGCCAGGCCGGCGAGCGGGCCCTCGCGGTGCGGCAGGCCGACCGCCCGGGCGCCCTCCAGCACCCGGTCGTCGAGGTGCGGCGCGACCTGCGGCCACACGCCCTGCACCTCACGCAGGAAGATGTCCGTCCCGGCCGGGCCGATGCCGGGGAACTCGGCGAGCAGCTCGCGCAGCCGCCGCTCGTCGCCCCCGGCCTCCTCGCGCAGCCGCCGCAGATCGCCCTTCCACCGGTCGAGCAGCAGCTCGGCGCCGTCACCGAGCATCGTGGCGGTGCGCTCGTCGTAGCGGCGGTAGTGCCCGCGGCCCAGCGCGTCCACCCGCTGCTGCCAGCTCGCCGCGGCCATCGCCTTCGGCGTCCGGAAACCGGCCGCGAACAGCTCGCGCGCCGCCGCCACCGCGACGCCGGACGAGATCCGCGCGCTCAGCAGCGTCGACAGCACCAGCAACTGGTAGAGCGGCATCGGCCGGTCGGCCATCCTGATGCCGGCCTCCTCGGCGTAGGTCTGACCGTAGCGGTCGAGCAGCGCCTCCAGCGTCCCCATGACTCACCCCTGGTCCGACTCGTTCTCCGGCGGCCGGGTGTCACCGAGCCCGAACAGGCCGACCAGCGTGCCGTCCGCCCGGGTCACCACCACGTGCTGGACCCCGGCCCGCTCCATCCGCTCGACCAGCGGCTCCAGCGGCTCGCTCGGCCGCACCGTGGTGACGCCCGTGTTCATCGCCTGCTCGGCGGTGCTCCGCGAGCCGCCCGCGGCCAGCTCGTCCGAGCCCACGACGCCCTGCACGACGCCGTCGCCGCCGACCACCACGGCCAGCCCGGCCGGATCGCCGAGCACCCGGTCGCCAAGCTCGTCCAGCGGCTCGTCCAGCCCGGCGACCACCGGGTCGGGGCGCACCTGCCGCACGACCAGCCGGGCCTCGCCCTCGTACGGCAGCGCGGCCGACAGCCAGTCCATCTTGCCCGCCGCGTAGTCGCGCACGTCGCCGAAGCCGAGGCGGTCCAGGCGGCGGGCGGCGCGCGGGCTCAGGTCGCACAGCCAGTCGTGGCAGTAGACGACGACCGGCCGCCCCGGGTCCAGCGCGCCGGTCGCCGCCTCGTCGAAGCCCTTGAGCGGCACGTTGACCGCGCCCGGGAGGTGCGCCCAGGCGTACTCGCGGCCGGGCAGCACCTCCACGAGCTGAGCCTGCCGCGCGAGCAGGTCCCGGACGTCCTCACGGTCGGCTGTTGTCACCATGAGGGAGCCGTACCCGCCAGGCGGCGAACATGCTCAGCAGGTCAGATTGCCTCCCGTCGTGGTGCCGAGGATCTGCGTGAAGCGCTGGTAGTTGTTGACGCGGCTCTGGACCTGGGCCGGGTTGCGGCCGCCGCACTCCAGGGCGCCGTTGATGCTGCGGATCGTCTCGCCGAAGCCGTGGCCGTTGACCATCGCGTTGTGCGGGGTCATGGTGCCGGGACCGTTCTGCGTGTTCCAGTACCACAGCGCGGTCTTCCACGCCACGGCCGCGTCGTTCTGCACCAGCCACGGGTTGCGCAGCAGGTCGATGCCGAGCGCGTCACCGGCGGCCTTGTAGTTGAAGTTCCAGCTCAGCTGGATCGGGCCGCGCCCGTAGTAGGCCGCCTGCCCGGCCGGGCAGCCGTAGGGCTGGCTCGAGTCGCAGTAGTGCGGGTAGTTCGCGGTGTTCTGCTCGACGATGTGGACCAGGCCGCCGGTCTCGTGGCTGACGTTGGCGAGGAAGGCCGCCGCCTCCTGCTTGCGCACGGTCTCGCTGCCGGTCTTGGCGAAGCCCGGGTACGCGCTCAGCGCGGCGGTCAGGCCGCTGTAGGTGTAGAACGAGTTCCGGTTCGGGAACATCTGGTTGAACTGCGCCTGGCTGACGACGAACCCGGACGGGTCCGGCGGGCCGGTGGGCGTGGACGTCGGCGTGGGCGTGCTCCCTCCGCAGGTGTACGGCTCCCAGTACCAGGTGGAGACGACCGGGTCGTAGCCCGGGTTGTCGTGCTCGGCGCGGTAGTAGCGGCCGTCGGTGTAGCGCACGATCGAGCCGGCCGCGTAGAAGGTGCCCGCCACCCAGTTCGGGTGGTCGCACGAGCCCGGCGGGGTGGTGCCGCCGCCGTCGCAGGCTCCCTGGTCGGCCCACACCTGGGAGCTGCCGGGGGTCTCGTTCTGCGTCCACCATCGGGCCGACCAGTTGCGGCCGTTGTGGGAGGCGGTCATGCCGCCGGTGTAGACGGCGCCGGAGCTCCACGCGGCGGCGCAGGCCGCGGCGGAGGCGCTGGACAGCGGGAGCACGAAGGCCAGCCCGCCCACGACGGCGGCGGCGCACGCGGACGCGAGGACGCGCTTCACCTGATCACCTTCTCTTGCCGGGGGGTGTAACTTATAGGAAAGTTTCCTAAGAGTTGGCCTGACACTAGCCTTGACACCCACCTGCGACAAGGCCCAATTCCCGATCGTCTTGTGACCCGCCGGACCCGGTGGAAGACTGAAAAGTGACGGAGGGGGGACGTCATGATCGAAGTCAAGAGCATCGACAAGCCGGACGAACGGCGCGACTTCCCGATGGGCCACCTGGAGGTGTGCGAGCTGACCGGCCTGAGCTTCGGCGTGGCCACGTTCGAGCCGGGGTGGCGCTGGTCGGAGTCGGTCAAGCCGATCGCGGGCACCGACCTGTGCGAGGTCCACCACAACGGGTTCGTCGTGCGCGGGCGGCTGCACATCCGGATGCAGGACGGCACGGAGTCCGAAGTGGGCCCCGGCGAGGTGTTCGTCTGCCCGCCGGGCCACGACGCCTGGGTGGTCGGCGACGAGCAGGTCCTGGTCTACGACTTCGCGGGCGGCGCGAGCGACTACGCCAAGGCGAAGAACGGCTGACGGGCGGGACCATGCCGTGCCGGGGACGCCCCGGCACGGCATCCCATCTCAGGACTTGCGGCCCACCCCCGCGTAGTAGACCGCCTCGCGGTCCGCGTACAGCGTGTCGGGGTCCGGCCGCCACTTCGGCAGCGCGACCACGCCCGGCTCCAGCAGCTCCAGGCCGTCGAAGAAGCTCGTCGCCTCCTCCAGCGTGCGCAGCGTCATCGTGGCGCCGCCGCTCTCGTTCCAGTGCCGCACGCCCTCCTCCAGCTGCTTGCCGACCAGGCCGTGCGAGATGGCCAGATGGCTGCCCGGCGCCATCGGCTCCATCAGCCGCCCGATGATCGACCGCGCCTCGCCGGTGTCCGGCAGGAAGTCCACCACGCCGAGGAGCATCAGCCCGATCGGCTGGCCGAAGTCCAGCAGGTCGCGCGCCGCCTCCAGGATCTTCTCCGGCTCGCGCAGGTCCGCGTCGATGAACGAGGTGTCGCCCTCCGACTCGCCCTGCAGCAGCGCCCGCGCGTGCACCAGCACCACCGGGTCGTTGTCGACGTAGACGACGCGGCAGCCCGGGTCCACCGACTGCGCCACCTGGTGGGTGTTGTTCGCGGTCGGGATGCCGGTGCCGATGTCCAGGAACTGCCGGACCCCGGCCTGGCCCGCCATGTAGCGCACCGCGCGGCCCAGGAACTCCCGGTTGGTCCGGGCGAGCACCGGCAGCTCGGGCACCGCCTGGAGGATCTGCTCGCTGACGATCCGGTCGATCTCGTAGTTGTCCTTGCCGCCCAGCCACAGGTCGTAGATGCGGGCGGGGCTGGGAACCTCGGTGTTGATGCGGCTGAGCGCTTCTTCGGTCATCGGTCGCCTTCCCGGGCGAATGGGGCAGGATGTGCGACGAGCCTACTCGTTGAAGATCCACATGTACGCCCCTTCGTGCGCGAATCCCGGGCTCACCCGCGTTCCCGGTCCTCCAGCGTCGCGTACAGCGCCTCGATGAGCGAACGGACGCGGAAGTCGCCGCCTTCGAGCAGCTCGGAGCCGCGGTTGGGCACGTAGCCGAAGGCGATCCGGCGGTCCGGGTCGGCGAAGCCGAACGAGCCGGTCGCGCCGCCCTGCCCGAACAGGCCCGTCAGGCGCGGCGGCGCGGGCCAGAACGGGCCGCCGGGCACGGCGAAGCCGATCCCCCAGGCGGTGTGCGCGCACAGGGTGCGGTCCATGCCCTCGGCCTGCGGGGTGCGCACCCGGTCGACCAGCCCGGGGCCGAGCAGCCGGACGCCGTCGACCTCGCCGATCAGGGCGGCGAAGAAGCGGGCCAGCGAGTGCGCCGAGGCGACGCCGTCCATCGACGGGCTCTCCACCTGGTACGTGCGCGGGTCGTTGGTGGCGTCCCAGCCGATGGCGACGCTGCCGTAGAAGGAGCGGTAGGACAGGCTGCCGGGGTCGGCGAGCGCCGCGACGAACCCGGCGAGCTCCGGCACCTGCATGCCCAAGCGCACGGTGCCGGCGTCGGGCACGACCATCGTCGCCAGGCGCGGCAGCGCGGCGCCGGGCACCCGGACGTAACAGTCGAGGCCCAGCGGGCCGGTGATCTCCCGGGCCAGGAACTCGCTCAGCGTCACGCCGGAGACCCGGCGGACGATCTCCCCGGCGAGATGGCCGATGCTCACCCCGTGATAGCCGTGCGCGGTGCCGGGCGGCCACTCGGGGGCCGCGGCGGCGAGCGTGTCGGTGATCGGGGTCCAGTCGCGCAGATCCTCCCAGGTGATGGGCCGCGCGTGCATGCTGGGCAGGCCGGCGCGGTGCCCGAGCAGGGTGCGCACGGTGATGCCGGCCTTGCCGTTCGCCGCGAACTCCGGCCAGTAGCGGGCCACGGGCGCCTCCAGGTCCACCAGGCCCCGCTCGGCCAGCAGCAGCACCGCGGCCGAGGCGAACACCTTGCAGGTGGAGGCGAGCGGGGCGATGGTGTCGCGCCGCCAGGGCCGGTGCGTGCCCGGGTCGGCCTCGCCGCCCCACAGGTCCACGACCGGCCGCCCGTCCCGGTAGACGGTCAGCCCGGCGCCGACCTCGCCGCGCTCGGCGAAGTTGCGCTCGAACGCCTCCCGCAGCGGCTCGTAGCCCGCCGCCGTCATGCCGTCGGTCCGTGTCATCGTCCACGCCCTTCTCTCTACCTACCGGTCGGTCGGGACGTGACCGTACCCTACCGACCGGAAGGTCGGCTAGGCTGGGCGGCACACCTTCGGCTCGATGAGGCGGCGTCAGTGCGTAACGAACCCGGCGACACCAGGCAGCGCATCCTGGAGGCGGCCCGCGACCTGTTCGCCGCCCAGACCTACCGCGCCGCCAGCATGCGCGACGTCGCCGAACGGGTCGGCATCTCCAAGCCCTCGCTCTACCACCACTTCCGCAGCAAGAGCGAGATCCTCGACAGCCTCGTCACGCCGCCGATCGACGAGCTCGAAGCCGCCATCCGGGCCGCCGAGTCCGCCCCCGCCGGGACCGACGTCCGCCGTGACCTGCTCGCCGGGTGCCTCGACGTCATGCTCGCCCACCGCCGGACGATGGCGCTGCTCCTGCGCGACGCCTCCGTCTACGCCGACGAGAGCGCGCGGGTCATCTCGCGCGTGACCGCCTTCACCGGCCGGGCGGTCGACCTGCTCGCCGGGTCCGGCGCAGGGTGGCGCGAGCGCGTACGGGCCGCCCAGGCGTTCGCCGCCGTCGCCGACCCCGTCAGCCAGCTCCCCGATGTGCCCGTGGCGGAGCTCCGCGCCGAGCTGCTGCGCGGCGCGGGCGCGATCCTCGGCCTGGAGCCGTCCGCCTGACGGCGGTCACCGGTGCTCCCGGTCAGCGCGCCGCCCAGTGGACGGTCCAGGCGCCCCCCGTCGCGAACTCGGCGAGCGTGCGCACCGGATCGCCGGTCAGATCCACCGCCCGCACCGCCGAGGAGGCCGCGGAGTAGACGGCCAGGTGGTCCGTCCCGTACCAGAACCAGAGCACCCCGCCCGCCGGCAGCGGCAGCGTCGTCAGACGGCGGCCCGTGGCGGCGTCGAGCACGCACGCCCTGTCCTCCGCCCCCGGGCAGAGCGTGGCGAGCCTGCCGTCGGCGGAGAACACCGGGACCGTGCCCGCCGGCTGCCGCACCCCGCCCAGCGTGCGCAGCACGGCGCCGGCGGGGGAGTGGACGGTGATCTCGCCGGTCCCCGACGCGCGGGCCAGGGTGTCGCCGGAGGCCCACACGTAGTCCTCCTTGCCCGGCGCCGGGGCGCTGACCACGGACGCGGTGCGGCGGGCCGGGTCGACGACGGCGAACCCCGTGGTGCGGTCGTCCAGCCGGGGGTCCCACACGCTGACCAGCAGCCGGGAGCCGTCCGGCGACCACGACGGGCGGCGCAGCGCCAGCGGCGGCTCGACCACGTCCACCCAGAACGCGCCCGTCAGGTCGCGCGCGGTGAACCGCACCGCCCCCGCGTTCTCGACGGCCAGGTCCGGCGACTCGTGCACGTACGCCACCCGATCCCCGCCGGGGGAGATCACCGGCGCCATCCGCTCCGTGACCGGCAGAAACGTGTCCTCGCCCGGCAGCCGCACACCGGCGGCGAACGCCAGGCCCTCGCTCAGGTCCGTGGACCCGCGTAGGAACGACGTCAGCCGTAACGGGTCCCTCGGGTGCTCGTGCAGCGTCGCGCCCAGCTCCGGCACCACGACCGTACGGGTGCCGGCAGCCGGCGGACCCTGCCGGGCGGCGACGTACAGCAGCGTGAGCGCGACCGCCACCAGCGCCGCGACCGAGGTCACCGCCCCCGCCACCCACCCCCGCGCCTTCCCGCCCGCCTTCCCGCCCGCCTTGATCGGCGCGGCGAGCCGCGCGGTGCCCTCGGGAGCAGGACCCCCGGCCCGGGCGGCGGCGCTGCCCGCCGCCAGCGGGTCCGACACGGCCGACGGCGTGCGCCCCAGCAGGCGCAGCAGCACCTCCCTGGCCGCCGGACGCCGCGCCGGATCCTTGGCCAGGCACGCCGCCACCAGCTCACGCAGATCACCGTCCAGCCCGCCGAGATCCGGCTCGGCCCGCATGATCCGGTGGACGAGCGCGGGCAGCGGCCCCGCCCCGAACGGCGGCGCCCCCGACGCCGCGAACACCATGGTCGCCCCCCACGCGAACACGTCCGCCGCCGCGCCCGCCGCCCTCGGCCTGAACTGCTCCGGAGCCATGTACGGCGGCGTCCCCGCCACCTCGTCACCCGCCCCCGCGTCCCCCACCGGCCGGGCGATGCCGAAATCGATCACCCTCGGCCCCTCCGGGCTCAGCAGCACGTTGCCCGGCTTGAAATCCCGGTGCACCACCCCCGCCCGGTGGATCGCCGCCAGCGCCGTCGCGGTCCCCACCGCCAGCCGGTGCAGCTCCCGCCCCCGCAACGGGCCGCGCGCCGCCACCGCCTGCTGCAGCGTCGGCCCCTCGATGAACTCGCTCACCACGTACGGCTCGGCCCCCGCCGCGCCGACCTCCAGGACCTGCGCCGTGCAGAACGCCGCCATCCTGGGCAGCACCTCAGCCTCCCGGCGCAGCAGCGCGGCGGCCTCCTCGTCGGCGGCCCGCAGCACCTTGACCGCCACCGGCCGCCCGCCCGGCGCCTGCGCCAGATAGACCACGCCCTGCCCGCCCGCGCCCAGCCGCCCGCGCACCACGTACGCGCCGATCCGCGCCGGATCGCCGGGCTGCACCGCGGCGGCCACCGGTCAGCCCCGCGTGTAGCGCACGTCCACCAGCGGCTCACCCGGCGTGCGCAGCTCGGCCAGCACCCGCACCACCTCACCGGCGAAGTCCGTCACCACCACCTCGCTGCGGTCGCCGCCGCCGGGCACGACCTGGATCAGGTGCTCCTCGTCGTACCAGCCCACCATGCCCGCCCCCTTCCGCGTCGGCACCGTGGCCACCCGGGCGCCGCCCGCCGCCGTCCACACGCAGGCGGCGAACCGCTTCGCGCACCCGCTCGTGACGAACCGGCCGCCGCTCGGCGAGAACATGTCCGTCGCCCCCACGACATGCCCCACCCAGTGCATCATCCGCGTCACCCGGCCCGACTCCGCGTCCCGCACGCGCACGCCCTGCCCCCACTCCGCCGTCAGATAGCGGCTGATCACCGACCGCCCGTCGGGCATCCACCGGAACTCGGCGTAGAAGCTCAGCGGGTTCACCTTCCCGCCCGTCGCCAGCGCCGCCTGCCGCACCTCCGCCCCGTCACCCGTCGGCACGAACCTGGCCGACCGCGCCGCCACGTCGATGATCACGTACCCGGCGCTGAACGGCTGGTTCTCCTCCCCGACCTTCTCGAACCGCTGCACCGACAGCAGCAGCCGGCCACCCCGCCGCGACCAGCTCAGGCCGACGGACTGGTACGGCGGGCGCAGCACCGGCACGCTGAACCGCTCACCGGTCAGATGGTCGGCGAACCACACCGCCAGATGATCCCCGGCGGCCGCGTACAGCGTGTTGAAGCTCGCCGTGTAACGCCCGTCGGGCGACGCCTCCGCCACCACGGTGTGCGGCCCGGCGTCGCCGAACCGGCCCGTCCGCGGGTCCCGCGTGTAGCGGCGGCTCTCGCCCACCCGCACCGACGTCAGCCGCACCCGGTCGCCGGGATGCTCGTACGCCACCCCGAGCCCGCCCGGCAGCGGCACCTCGGCCCCCTCCGCAGGAGGCCCGTCCGCCGGGGCCACCGCCCTCGGCGTCCACGTCCCCCCGGGCCGCGCCTGCTGCGCCACCCGCGCCGCCCCCGCGCCCGGCTCGCCCACGGCCAGCGTCACCCCGGCCGACACACCCCCGGCCACCAGCGCGATCACCACCCCCGCCGCGGCCACCACCACCCCCCGCCGCCGCTTCCTCCCCACCCCGGCAGCCTCCACCGCGCTCACGCCGGCCGCCTGCTGGACGGGCCCAGGGACGGGCCCAGGGACGGGCCCAGGGACGGGCCTCGGGACGGGTCTCGGGACGATCAGGACCGTCTCCTCGATCAGACGCAACAGCGCCTGCTCCGCCGTCGGCCTCACCTCCGGGTCGACGGCCAGGCAGTCGGCCAGCAGCTCACGCAACGGCCCCTGCGGGAGCGCGGCCAGGCTCGCCGCCCCCTCCGCCATCCGGGCCAGCCGCCCGCTGAAACCGCCCCCGCCGAACGGATCCCGCCCGGCGGCGGCGTACGCCACCGTCGCGGCCCACGCCCACACGTCCGTCGCGGGCCCGAGCTCACCGCCGCGCGTCCGCTCAGGGGCGAACAGGTCACCCGGCTCCAGATCGATCGGCGACGTGTCGTGCCCCCCGCTCAGCACGTCGTGAACCTCCGGCACCGCGCACAGCAGCCGCGGCCCGTCCGGCCCGAGCAGCACCCGGCTCGGCCGGATCCCCACGGGAGCCAGCCCGGCCCGGTGCGCGGCCGCCACGGCCGTCACCGTCCCGATCGCCAGCCGCCGCAGCGCCGCCCCCTCAACCGCCCCACTGCCTGCATCACCTGGCCTGTCGGCGGCAGGGTCCGGCCGGGTACGGGCCGCCCCGCCTCCGCTCTCACCGGGGCCGCCGGCGGCAGCGGCCGGGGTGAGGCGGGCCAGGAGGGAGCCGCCCTCGACGTACTCGGTGACCACGTGGTCAGGGCCCGCGTCCAGGACGGCCACGGCGCCGACGGGGGCGGCCTCGCGCAGGCGGGCGATCCGGGCGAGGTCGGGGCGGCGCTCGGCCGGCCTGCCGTAGTGGCGGACGACCACCGTGCGCCCCGAGGGGGAGGTCGCCAGGTGGTACGAGACGCCGCAGCAGCCCGTGTGGAGGGTGCCGGCGAGGCGGTAGCCGCCCACGGCGCGGGCGTTCACCGGGCCGCCCGGGCCAGGCGCAGACCGGGGGTGTCGTCGGCCGCCTCCAGGGTGGCCAGCAGCCGCCGGGTGCCCTCACGGAAGTCCAGCGCCACGAACTCGTGCGGCGTCCGGCCCGGGTCCAGGATCATCAGGTGGTCATCGTCGTACCAGCCCCACATCTCGGCACCCTTGATCGTGTTCACGTAGGTGGCGACGCGCACGCCGGTGGCGGCGTCCCACGCGCAATGGGATCCGCCGCTGGGGCAGTCGGTCAGCATGAGCCGGCCCGACGGCGAGAACAGGGCGCGGCCGACGCTCGGCCCGGTCCACGGCATCGTGCGCGCCTCCCGGCCGTCCAGGTCGCGGAAGCGCAGGCCGGTGTGGCCGCCGCTGTCGTGCGAGGCGACGACGCCGTCGCCGCCGGGGGTCCAGGCGTACGGTCCCGTGTCGCCTTCCGTGGGGACGGTGCGGGCCTGCCGGGTGGCGGTGTCCAGGACGGCGAATCCGGCCGTCCTCCGCTTCGGGCCGCTCACCGTGAGGAGCAGCCGGGACGAGGCCCGGTCCCACACGGGGGAGGCGGCCCGCTCGGGCACCCGTACGGTGAAGCGCTCGCCGGAGCGGCGGTCGGCGACCGTCACGTCACGGCCCGCCTGGAAAGCCACCCGGGTGCCGTCGGGCGAGGCGGCCACGTCGTCCGCCGCCACCCCGGCCTCGATGAACCCGTCCCACTGGGCCGCGCGCAGCCAGGTGCCGCGCTCGTTCCGGTACGCGACGACGCGCTGGGGGTCGCCGGGATGCTCGTACAGGGAGAGTGCGATCCCGGCCGCCCGCATCGTGACCTGCGGGGACGGGAGCGCGCGCGGGCCCGCGGCGGTCACCGACAGGTCGGGCAGCGACAGCGTCGGCGACGGGACGGGCCGCGAGGCCGCGCCCACCCGGTCGGCGATCAGATGGCCCGCCCCGGCGGAGACCACCGCCACGGCCAGCGCCCCCGCCGCCAGCCCCGGCCACCCCCGCCACGCCACCCCGCCCGAGGCTGCGGCGCCGCCTCCCGGGGAACGCCCTGCCGCTCCGGCCTGGGACGGTGCGGCCGTCCCAGGGGAGTCGCCTTCCGACGCCGGGCGCGGGGCAGCGGGGCGGGCCCCCGCCGGGCTCGCCGGGCCGTCTGCCCCCGGACTCGCCGGGCCGTCCGTCCCCGGGCTCGCAGGGCCGTCCGCCTCTGGGCTCGCCGGGCCGTCCGCCCCCGGGCTTGCCCGGAACTCGTCCGTGGGGGAGTGGGGCGCGGCGTCGGGGATGAGCGTACGGGTGGAGTGGCCGATGAGGCGGAGCAGGAGGTCGCCCGAGTCGGGCCGCGCCGCCGGGTCCTCGGCCAGGGCGGCGGCGACGGCGGGGCGCAGGTGCTCTTCGAGTGCGGCCAGGCCGGGCTCGTGGCGGAGGCCGCGATCGGCCGAACCGGTGGCGGCGTACAGGATGGTGGCGGCCCAGGCGAGCACGTCGTCCGCCGGGCCCATGACCTGCTCGGGAGCGCCGGTGGGGGCCAGGCCGTAGCCGGTGACGCGGGCGCCGTCGGGCCCGAGGACGACGGTGCCGGGGCGCAGGTCGCCGTGGGTGACGCCGCCCTGGTGCAGCCCCACGAGGGCGGAGGCCGTCGCGATGGCGAGCCGGTGCAGCGCGGTGCCCGTCATCGGGCCGTCGGCGGCGACGGCGGCGGCGAGCGACCGCCCGGGGACGTGCTCGGTCACCGCGTACGCCCGGCCACCGGCGACCCCGGCGGCCAGGACGCGGGCCAGCGACGGCGCGTCGAGCTCCGTCAGGGCGGTCACGCGGTCCGCCGCGCCGGGCCCGCCGGGCAGCCAGGCGACTTCGACGTGCCGGCCGTCGGCGTCGCGGGCCAGGAACACGGGCCCGCGGTCGTCGTGCCGTAATCGTCCCAGCAGGACGAACCCGCCGAGGTCCGCGGGATCGGATTGCTGTAATGGGGAAATATCCGTCATTGCCTCAGCAATTCATCGACAGCCGACCGCCTGATTATGGATCAGGCGCTTCCGGCCGTGGAAGACCTGCGGCCGGCCGTCTCGCCCTGCCAGGGCCCGGAGGAGGACGTCCCCACGCCGGGCCCGGGACGGGCCGCCACGGCGGTGGCGGCTCAGGAAACGAGCTCCCCGGCCTGGACGACGTGCCGGATGCGGCCGGGGTCGGCCAGGACGCCGAGGTCGGCGAGCGGGTCGCCGTCGAGGACCAGCAGGTCGGCGTGCGCGCCCACGGCCAGGGTGCCGATCTCGCCGGCCATGCCGAGCAGCTCGGCCGCGTTCACCGTGGCGGCGCGGAGCACGTCCAGCGGCTTCTGCACCTCGCCGCGCAGGCGGAACTCCTGGTTCTGGTGCCGGTGCATGCCGCCGAGCAGGTCGCTGCCGTACACCAGCCGCACGCCGCCCCTGGCGGCGCGCTCCAGCGCCGCCAGGCCCGCGCCGAGCACCGCGTCGACCTTGCGCCAGCTCGGCTCCGGCAGCCCGTGGGCCACGCCCTCCTCCTTCAGCGCCCAGTACGTGACCAGCGTCGGCACCAGGAACGCGTCACGCTCCAGGAACAGCTCCACGCTCCGGTCGTCCAGCAGGTTGCCGTGCTCGATCGAGCGGACCCCCGCCTCCAGCGCCCGGTTGACCGCGCGTGCGGTGTACGCGTGCGCGGCCACGTAGCGGTTGGCCGCCTCGGCCTCCTCCACGATGGCGCGCAGCTCCTCCATCGAGTACTGGGTGGAGTCGATGCGGTCGGTGGGGGAGGCGACGCCGCCGGAGGCCATCACCTTGATGTGGTGGGCGCCCTTGCGCAGCTCGTCGCGGGCGGCGGCGCGCACGGCGTCGACCCCGTCGGCGACCCGGCCGAGCCCGGCGCAGCACGGGTGGTCGTCGTGCACCCGGGTGCCCCGGGCCCGCGAGTCGCCGTGGCCGCCGGTCTGGCTGAGCGCCCGGCCGCAGAACAGCAGCCTGGGCCCCCGGATCAGCCCTTCGGCCTGCGCGTCGGCGAGCCCGTAGTCGGCGCCGGAGGCGTCGCGGACGGTGGTGAAGCCGCGCGCCAGCATGCCGCCCATGATGCGGGCGCTGTGCGCGGCCACGTACGAGGGCGACCAGGAGGTCAGCCCGCCCAGGTCGGCGGTGGCGGCGGTGACGTGCACGTGCGCGTCGATCAGGCCGGGGACGACGACCGCGCCGGCCAGGTCGACGACGCGCGTGCCGTCGGGGGCGGTCAGGCCGCGGCCGGTCTCGGCGACGCGCCCGTCCGCGCAGCGCAGGTCGGTCTCGGTGAAGTCGCCGGTGGCGGGGTCGAGCAGCAGGGCGTCGCGCAGCAGCAGGCTCATCGGGCGCCTCGCAGCGCGGGCACGGCCAGCGGCGCGAGCGCCTGGGCGGCGGCCACGGACGTCTCGTCGTAGCTGCCCTCGGCGTCGAGGATGTTGAGCGCGCCGAGCACGGTGCCGCCGTCCACGACGGGCACGTTGACGATGGCGCCGCAGCCGAGGCTCTCGATCAGCTCGTGGTCGGCGAAGATCTCGCGTACGGCGGCCCGGTCGCGGCCCAGGTAGGGCAGCCGCTGCTCGATGCAGCGGGTCAGCCACTCCTGCGCGACCTCCACCGTCTTCTCGCCGCCCACCGGGTACTGCTCGGGGTGGCTGCTGTGCACGCGGCGCAGCGCGCGCCGTTCGGGGATCCAGGCGAGCACGGTGAACAACCGCGCCCCCACTTGCTCGCGTACCTTCTCCTGCAGTTCCGGCAGCCCGGTCACGACGTCATCTCCTTAGCTGCGCCGGCGGGCTCGCCCCGCTCGGTCAGGTCTTCCAGGGAACGCCCGGCGGTCGCCAGGCCGAACACCATCACGCAGATCACGCCGGCCGCGAGCACGGCGGTGGTCATGCCGAACACGCCGCCGAAGCCGAGGCTCGCGTACGACACGCCGATGATGGTGGGAGCGAGGATGCTGCCGACGCGGCCGAACGCGCTCGACAGGCCGGTTCCGGTGGCCCGGATCCAGGTGGGGAACACCTCGGGGGTGTAGGAGTAGACGCCGGCGTAGGTGCCGTTCAGGAAGAACGACAGCACGGCGCCCGCGACCGTGATCGACACGGGCGTGTCCATCTGCGACAGCCAGAAGGCGCTGACGGCCGACCCCGCGAGGTAGATCGCGATGGTGTTCTTGCGGTCGAGCCGCTCCGACAGCCAGGCGGCGGAGAAGTAGCCGGGGATCTGCGCCAGGTAGATGATCAGCGAGAACTCGAAGCTCTTCGTCACCGTGATGCCCCGCTCCACCAGCAGGGTGGGGATCCAGGAGAAGAAGCCGTAGTACGAGAACGTGATCACGAACCAGATCAGCCAGATGACGCCGGTGCGCCTGGCCATCGCCCGGCTCCACAGGAACCGCAGGGCGTTGACCAGCGTGACCTTCGGCGTCTCCTGGACGGGCAGCGCGGTCGCGGTCTCGGGCACCGGGGGCAGCGGCCGGCCGGTGGCGAGCTCGACGCGCCGTTCGATGTCGGCGACCACGGCCTCGGCCTCGGCGGTCCTGCCGTGCTGCAGCAGGAAGCGCGGCGACTCCGGCAGCGAGCGCCGCCACCACAGCAGCATCAGGATGGGCACCGCGGTGATGATCTGCGCGATCCGCCAGCCGTCGTCGAACGTGGGCACCACGAACCGGCCGATGAGCGCCGCCCCGACGAACCCGAAGGAGAAGAACCCGGCCAGCGCGCCGATGAACCAGCCGCGCCGCTTGGCGGGCACGAACTCCGACAGGAACGGCGCGATGATCGCGCTCTCCGCGCCGGCGCCGGCCCCGGCCAGCACCCGCGCGCCGAGGAACACCTCGTAGTTCGGCGCGAACGCGGCCACGACGGAGAACACCGCGTAGAAGGCGAGCGCGTACATCATGACCTTCTTGCGGCCGATGCGGTCGCCGAGCAGGCCCGCCGCGATCGCGCCGAACAGGAAGCCGAACGGCGAGGCGGAGCCGATGATGCCGAGCTGGCCGTTGCTGAGGTTCCACGCCTCCTGGGCGCTCGGCAGCAGGAACGCGACGACGGCCGAGTCCATGCCGTCGAAGGTGTAGCCGAGGCCGCCTATCAGGAGCAGGAGGTAGTGCGGACGGCTCAGGGGGAGCCGGTCCAGCCGGGCCAGCAAGGTCATGGCGCAGCCTTCCTAGGGCACGGGGCCCTGCCAGGGAGGGGGAGTTATTGCAACGTATAGTGCAAATCGGGCAAGATGCAATGGTCCTTGCAATATTTGGAAAATGTACGATGTCTCCCGGCGAGGGAGGGGCGCGTGACGGACAGCTTCGAGGAGTGGCTGCGCGACCGCGTGCCGGAACGCGGGCTGCGCCCCAAGGCCGCGGCGGTGCTGGACATCCTCATCACGCAGCCGCGCCGGGCGTCGTTCGGCTCGGCGGCCGAGCTCGCCGCGCTCGCGGGCGTCAACGTGGCCACCGTCACCCGCATCGCGCAGGCGCTCGGCTTCGCCGGATGGCCCGCCCTCCAGCAGGAGCTGCGCGCCCGCTACCTCTCGTCGCTCAGCGCGCCGCAGGTCGCCGCCGAGCACAGCGGCGAGGGCTCGCCCAGCGCCCGCTCGCTCCGGCGCGACCTCGACAGCCTCGCCCTGCTCAACCGCCGCCTGGACGAGGGCGTGATCCGGACCGTCGCCGAGGCCGTCGCCGCCGCCCGCCGCACGGTGATCGTCGCCGACGGCAGCTACGCGGCGGTCGGCATGGCGCTCGCGCACAACGCCCGCATCGCGGGCTACCCCGTCGCGGCCGTCACGGCGGGTGACTCCGAGCTGTCCAACACCGTCGCGGCGATCGGGCCCGGCGACGTGCTGATCGCCATCAGCTTCTGGCGGCTGTACGAGAGCACGGTCCTGGCCGCGCACGAGGCCCGCGCGCGCGGCGCCCGGGTGTTCGCGCTCACCGACGCGGCCAGCCCCGCCCTGGCGGACGCGGCCGAGGAGGTCGTGATGGTCCCGGCGGAGGGGGTCGCGTTCTTCCCGTCGCTGACCGCCGGGCTGGCCGTCGCCCAGGCACTGGTCGCGCAGCTCGCCGCCGTCGACCCGGCGCGCACGGCCGCCGCCATCGAGACGGCCGAGCGGATGTGGACCAAGTTCGGCCTGCTCCACCGGCGCCCCGCGGGCGGCGAGCCCCCAGGCCCGTAGAGACGGCCCTGGTGACAGGCCGGGAGCGGATGCTTGATCGGGTCCGGCCCCGCCCATAGCCTCGTCGTGCCGGACCTACGACGAGGGGGCCTCGTAGTGACCATCCCGCTGGCGGTGGCCGTGGCATTGACCGAGCTCGCCGCGACCGCGCTCGTGCCCGCCGCTGCCGGACGGCTGCCCGGCTGCCCGCTGGTGTTCGGGCACGGCGGCTACCCGAAGAACCCCGGAGCCAGCGCCAAGGACCTGATCCGCCAGCCGAACCACCCCACCGGCATCGAGCACATGCGCGCCGAGGGCGCCGACGGCCTGGAGGCCGACGTCCAGCTCACCCGCGACGGGACCCAGGCGGTGATGTGGCACAACACCACCACCAACGGCCTGAGCGGGCCCAACCGCGAGATCACCGACCTGTGGTGGGCCGACGACGACGGCGGCCTGCGGTCCCGCCGCGTCTCGCGCGGCCCCTACGCGGGCGAGCGCGTCCACACGCTCGGCTCCTGGCTCGACCACGCCGCGGCCGCCGGGCTGATCGCGCTGCTGGAGATCAAACGCCAGGCCAGACCCATCCTGCGACGCTCCGAGGAAGCCTGGCAGGAGCTGTCCGGCCCGATCCTCGAACGACAGGACGCCCAGCGCATCCTCCTCTACTCGGCCGACCCGTGGATCCAGCGCGAGCTCGCCACGCGGCACCCCGGCCTGCTGCGGGGCGAGGCCGTCCGCTGGACCGACGGCGTCCCCTGGGACGAGCCGCCGCCCGGCTGGCGCGCCCAGGTCCCCCGCTGGACGAAGATCCTCAAGCGCGGCCCGGCCGGCGTGCTGACCGACTACCCGGCCGACTACCGCCGCTGGCTGGCCGGAAAGTGCGCATGACGGGCCCGTACGAGCCGCCGGTAGTGACAAGGAGCATCAGGAAGTCTCCCTGCTCAGCCTGCACCTGCACCAGTCCGTCCTCAAGGACCCGGCCTGGCAGAAGCGGCTGATCGACGCCGACAAGGGAGGTCCTTCGCCCTTGTTCGGTCCAACGCCCACGCGTACGGGCAGGGTCGACATCGACATGGGCCGTAGTGTCGGACTCGGTCTCGCTGCCTGACGGAAGCATGAACCGGCCCGCAGCGCCCGGTACTGGCGGGAGCTGGAAAGGGTCGATCACCTCAGAGGACGTGTGCTCCGTCTGGCGGCTTTCGACGCAACCCGCGCTTTTGCTCATGGTGAGGCAAGGGCGTGGCCGGCCGTGAAGCGGAGAGCCGTACAACGATGCTCAGTGTGGATCGGCCGTAGGTCGAGGGGCGACGACAAGTCCGACCGTGTTCGGCGCGTGGCCGCCGAACACCTCGTGCACGTACCAGTCATCAGGGACACTTTCCGGTCGCAGGACGTGCGCCGAGAAGTCCCATCCGGCGCCGTCACGGGGAAGCGGTTCAGGCGGGGCCTGGTGGTAGGACTCGACGATGGCACCCCGCTCCCGTAGCAGGGACTTGACCTCGGCCACCGTGTGATTGGCGGGTTCCGCCCCTTCCAGAACCTCGCCACGCGCCACGGGGTCACCAGTGATCTCGTACCTCTCCCCAGGGCGGGCGGGGCGGCCGAAAACGAGCTCGAACGGACTGCGCAGGCCGGCGGGAATGCTCACGCCGGCCTGGCACCACATCCGGCCGCAGTCAGCGCCTTCGATCAGTTTGATGCGGTTGTCGTCGGGTTCGCCGTCGATGGTGAACCCGTCGGGATGGAAGGTCACTCGCCGCTGGGGAGCGGACACCGAAACGAGCGTGCCGACCAGGCTCGGCGAGGCGGGCTTCATGGTCAGGGTGACGTTCAGGCCGTGAGCGGCGAAGTCCTCGCGAAAGCGCCGAGGGTCGGCGTCGGGGTCCACGATCCGCACGTTGATGTAGTCGCCGTTCTCGGCGAACGCCAGCGCCTTGGCCGGTCCCACGACGAACGGCCCCACCTCCTGCGGCTGAAGAAGGACCGGCAGAGCGGTCGCCAAGCCCACCAGAACGGCCGCCACGGGAGCGAGGGCGAGCCACCGGCGCCGGATCCAGCGACGTCGTGGCGTGGCAGCGGCCGAGGCGGAGTCCCCGAGGATGGCGTCCAGAGTTGCGGTGAGATCGCCCGGCCCGGCCTGCACGTGCTGGGCTGGGTCGTGGGCCCGGAGCAAGCGGGTGAGCTGCTCGAGATCGGTGGTCACAGGCTGTTCCCCTCGAAAGACGGCTTCCGGTCGGCGATGGGTGGTGCGTCCTTGGCGAGCAGGTGGCTCAGTCGTTTACGGGCGCGGTGCAGCCGCATCGCCGCCGTCGGCCGTGAACAGCCCACCACCGCCGCCGCCTGGCGCAGGTCGAGCCCTTCCCATGACATCAACAGCAGCAGCTCCCGGTCGGCCTCACTCAAGCTGCGTAACGCGGTCAGCGCTTCCTGTCGTGCGGCAACACCGGCGGCATGGTCGTCTTCGACGTCGGAGAGCATCAGGGACCCGTCCCAGAGGAGACCGTCTCGCCGGTTGTCCCGTCGGATCGCGTTCGAGATGAGGTTCCGGGCGGTCGCGTACAGCCAGGGCAAGGGTTGGCCGGACGGGAAACGGTGGTACTTCTCCCAGGCCACCTTGAACGTCTCTGCTGCTATGTCCGCGGCCTCCACAGGACCCACCCGTCGCCAGGCATACCGCAGCACCGCCTCGTAGTGTTCATGGAACATACGGGTGAAGCCGGCCTCATCGCTCACGCTCCGTCTCCTCTGTGGCGTGCTGATGCACGATGCACCATCTACCCGGTAAATGTCGCGAGCCGGGTGAGTATCACCACGCGTGGCGCTGTTCTGGGGGTCAAGGTGTGAACCGTGCTTCCACTCGCCGGCTGCACAGCCCGCCGGCTGCTGGCCGCCTCTTCGATGGTGAAGGCCACATGATGCGGCGTTGAGGAGGCTCTCACTCACCCGGCGCACCACGCTGTCGAAGTGCCTCCCTGCGGGGGTTTCATCCACCATGGTCACGATTTGATGCCACTTACCAGGCTCTCGACCTGCTGTGATCACCATAGGTGACCGAACCCGCGTCGGTGATCATGGGTGACTACTGACCGTCGATCTTGACCCGAGATGTCACCGTCTGGCTTGATCGAAGGCGTTTCGTCTTTTTCATCCCTCGTGAGCGGAGATCCACGTGCGCCTCTTACCCGCGATATGTCGCAGGTCCACCGCATCATGGCCAGCCGCGCTCGCTGGTGTTCTGGCCCTGAGCGCCGGTCTCCTCGTTACCCTGGCGCCCACGGCGTCCGCCGAGGACTCCATGACCGACCTCGGCGCCTTCGCCCATGGCAGTGACCTGGTGGCCGGAGGCGACAAGGTCGTCGTATCCATTGGCGATCGCATCGTCGTCGCCGACGCCACTGGCGAAATCCAGGGGGTCATCACTGGAGTGTCCGGCGCTTCCGGCTTGGCCATGACGGCCGACGGTACCCGCGTGTACGCGGCGCTGCAGGACACCAAGGAGGTGGCCGAGATTGACACCGCCACGCGGGAGATCACCCGGCGCATCGACCTCGCCGTCTATGGATGCCCCTTCAGCCTGGCACTCACTGGTGAACGGTTGTGGATCGGCTACGGCTGCGACGCCACGGGCGTCCTCGGCTTCGATCTATCCGCACCGACGTCCCAGCCGGTAGTGGCCGACACCTCCCTGCTCAAGTCGTCCCCGTACCTCGCGGCAGCTGGGGACACGCTGGTGGTCGGCGAGTTCACGGGCAGCCCGACCGACCTGTTCGTCTACGACGTGAGCGGTGCCGCTCCCGTCTTGCGCGGCGAGATCGACGGACACGCCTACAGCAACCAAGGTCTGGAAGACATCGCGGTCACCCCGGACGGCTCGCACATCATCTCGGCCTTCAGGCTCCCGGACGCCTTCACCGTGTGGGACGCCACCACCTTGGCGAAGGTGCGCGCCTACGAGAAGGGGCCCGAGGCCGAGGGCTGGCCGCGCACCGTCGCCGTCAGCCCGGACGGCGCCTTCATCGCGGGGGCACGCGCGTGGGGCGTTGGGATGACGGTGTACGACAAAGCCTCGGGAACCACGCTCTACGCCACGAACCCTCCGCAAGGCGAAGTGGTGAGCGGGAGCGCCGCGTACGTCGGCCGGGACGTCTACAGCCTGGTGAAGTCGGACACCGACCAGCTTTACCTGTGGCGACTCCACGACGTGACTTTGCCGGCAAGCACGCTGACGTTGACGGCGCAGCCCGGCGGGATAGCTCAGCAACCGCTTACCCTGACTGGGCGACTGAGCTTCACCGAAGAAACGGCCCCAGGTGTGCAGTCTCTCACCGTGACCCGCACAGCTCCCGACGGCACCACCGCAACGCTGCCCGGCGCGACCACCGCTGCGGATGGAACCTTCACCATCACCGACACCCCCTCAACCGGAGGGCCGTTCGCCTACACCGTGCTCTGGAACGGCAACAGTGAGCACCGCTGGAGCAAGGCCTCGGTCACCACGGCCGTCAGATACAAGGTCGGGCTCACGCTCACGGGGCCGACGAGCGCGGTCGCCGGCACGACGCTGGTCTTCAGGGGCACGTCGCAGGCCGATGGCACCACTCCGCCGAGCCGTGTCCCGATCACCATTCAGCGCAGTCTCAACGCCGATGGTGGCGACACTGTCGAGTGGGCGGTGTGGATCAGCAGCAACGGAACATATCGTTTCGCTGACATGCCGGAGGCAGGCGAGTACACCTACACCGTGCGATGGGCCGGCGATGACCGTACCGGACCGGCGGAGGCCAGCCAGGTCGTCACCGTCGAGAAGTCGAATGACTGACCCACGACGCTGCGTAACCTAACTTCCCAGGGCCGAACATTAGGTCTGCGGTGCTCTCGCGAAATACGGCGACAGCACTTTTCCGTGCCAACACTTTCATGGGCACCCGCGGCCGTCATCGTAACTTCGGGTAGCCGGGTACCTGCACGGGCTCCAGCATCGCGATAAGGATTGACGGGGTGCTCGGGTCGGCAGTGGTCGTCGGAGTGGGACGTGGCCGCATCAATGTCGGCCCATTCGGGCTACGGCTGCCGCCCGGGTTCAGGGTACGGCAGCTCACGCAGACGACCGAGCTCCTCCACGATGGCATCAATGGAGTGCGAAGGCAGCCGCCCGCTGGCCCCGCGGGCGGAGGGTGGGTGGACCACCTCAGGGGTGGATCACAGGTGAGCGGCTGGCGATGGATTGGCGGAGTGCGTTCGCCACAGCGTGGACGAGCGGGACCTGAGAGGCATCCCAGACGAGGTTGAGACCGCTGTGGTTTGTGGAGAATGAGCCTGCCGTAAAGCAGGATGGGCAGACGGAGGTTGTGCTCGAACCGGCGGTCGGGACCGCCTCTGACGTTGACGTAGCGTCAGGTAAAGTCCAGGATCGTGCCCTCGCGAGGCACCGGGCCTGCTTCGATGAAGCGGTCGTCCTCCACGCCGATGTGGAGGCGCTGGTAGGCGAGGTCGGCGACGTGGCGGCCGTCCTGGAACAGGACCTGGTCGGGGAGGAAGCGCACCGACAGGTTGCCTGCGGTCAAGGTAGTACGGCGACGTTGGTGACCAGGATTCGCGGTCCCGCCAGCTGGGCCGAGGCGTTCACCCTGTGCAGCAGCCGGGAAGCGCCGGCCTTCACTTCGAACTGGTAGGTGCCGGTGATTGCGCCTGATGCGGTGATCAGCCAGAACCCGTGGGCCCGCTGGAGGCCCGGCGTGCTGTGGGTGGCGTTGCGCGACCGGGTGCTGCCTCGGCCGAGAACATCTGGTCCGCCGCGATGGTGCCGCTCACCTTGCCGACCTTCCGCCCGCTTGCCGCGATTTCCATCGCGATGCCCGACAGACTGCTGCCCTCGCTGTTGAGCATCCCGATGCCAACATGGCGAGGAGATCTCGTGATGTTCACGTTGCCGAAGCCGGCCGCGACCGGGCCGCCGCAGTCTACCGCCTGGCTGCGCGACGTGCGCCGGCTGCGGGCGCATGCCGGGGTGCTGCGCGGCGCCTGGGACGCCGACGGCAACCCGAACGGCCGCCCGCTCGGCATCGTCCTGCTGCGCGGGCACGCGGCCCAGGCGCGCGTCCACGCCCGCTTCACGCTCCCGCCGCCCGCGCCCTGAGCACAACCGTCCAAGACCCCGCCCGTCCCCTGAGCACAACCGTTCAAGACCCCGCCCGCCCGCTGTGGCTACAACGAGGGGATGGACATCGGCTTCATCGGCCTGGGCCTCATGGGCGGGCCCATGGCGGTCAACCTGGCCCGCGCGGGCGGCCTCGTCGTCTGGAACCGCACCCCCGCCCGCGCCGAGGCCCTTCGCGCGGCCGGCGCCGACGTGGCGGCGAGCGCCGCCGAGGTGTTCGGCCGCGCCGGCACGGTCCTCCTCATGCTCGCCGACGAGGCCGCCGTCGACGACGTGCTGCGCCGGGGCACGCCGGAGTTCGCCGCCCGCGTCGCCGGGCGCACCGTGGTGCACATGGGCACGACCTCGCCCGCCCACTCCGCCGGGCTGGACGCCGACGTGCGCGCCGCCGGAGGCCGGTACGTGGAGGCGCCCGTCTCCGGCTCGCGCGGCCCCGCCGAGGAGGGACGCCTCGTCGCCATGCTCGCCGGGGACCCCGCCGCCGTCGCCGACGTGCGCCCGCTGCTGCGGCCGATGTGCCACAAGAGCGTCGTCTGCGGCCCGGCGCCGTCGGCGCTGCTGATGAAGCTGGCGGTCAACCTGTTCCTCATCACGATGGTCACCGGGCTCGCCGAGGCGACGCACTTCGCCGCCGGGCACGGGCTCGACCTGCGCCGCTTCCAGGAGGTGCTGGCCACCGGCCCGATGGCCAGCGCCGTGTCGCGCGGCAAGGCCGCCAAGCTCGTCGAGGGCGAGCTGTCCCCGCAGGCGGCGGTCGCCGACGTGCTCAAGAACAACCGGCTCATCGCCGAAGCCGCCCGCGCCGCCGGGCTCGCCTCACCGCTCCTCGACGCCTGCCACGAGCTGTTCGCCGAGACGCTCGCGCTCGGGCACGGCGGCCTCGACATGGCCGCCGTCATCCGGGCGATCGAGGCCAGGACCGGCTGAACCGCAGGCGGCCTGCCAGCGCGCGGGCGTGAGGCCGTACGCGCCCTTGAACCTGCGCGTCAGATGGCTCTGGTCGGCGAACCCGGCCGCCTGCGCGGCGACGGCGGGCGGCAGCCCGGCGCGCAACGCCCGCCGCGCCACGTCGAGCTGCCGCATCGTGCGGAACCGGGTCGGGCTGGTGCCGAACACGGCCCGGAACTGCCGGGCGATCGTCCACCGGTCCAGCCCCGACACCCGCTCGAACACCGCCACCGGATGCCGCGCCGCCGGGTCGGCCGCGATCAGGTCACGCACCCGGGCCAGCGCCTCCACCGCCGCGGCCGCGCGCCCGGCGCCCCGCCCGGCCTGGCGCGCTCCCGCGTGCGCCGCCAGTGAGCGGGCGATCGCCAGCGCGACCTCCACCCGTTCGAGCTCGCCGAGCGGCTCGTCCAGCCGCCGCAGGCACGCGGCCAGCGCGGGCGGCATCCGCCGCACCACCGGGTCCGGCACGAACGGCAGCGGCCCGCCGCCCAGCGCCTCGCCCACCAGCGCCGGATCCACGTAGAAGATCCGGTAGCCGAACCCCTCCTCGGTGCCCGGCGCGCCGTCGTGCAGCTCGTCCGGGTGCAGGATGTGCCACTCGCCCGGCAGGCAGTGCCGCGCCTCGCCCCGGTAGCGGAACGTCTGCACGCCCCGCAGCGTGATCCCGATCGCGTAGCGGTCGTGCCGGTGCGGCGCGAACGCCTCGCCGACCAGCGACGCCGCCATCCGCTCGATCCCCTCGGCGCCGGCCCCGAAGCGCAGCCTCGCGCCGGGCCCCTCCCCGTTCACCAGGCGAAGTCCTCCAGCTCCAGCACCGCGCGGTCCATGTCCTCGGCCCGCCCCTGCCGCAGCAGCTTGGCATACAGCGGGTCGCCGCCGACCGCGCCCGCGCGGATGTCGCGGGCCCGCGCGCTCATCCGCGCCTGGATCTCGCGGACGATCACCGCCGGGTCGCCGTGCCAGCCGTACGCGTCCAGGAAAATCCGCAGCCGCTCGGCCCGCCTGTCGAACGCCCGGAACCCCTCCAGCTCCGCCACCCGGCGCGCGTGCAGCGGCACCCAGCTCAGCGCCGTCCACGCCAGGTCGGACTCGGCGTCCACCGGCCCGGCGAAGTCCCAGTCGAAGAAGCCCGACAGCCGCCCCTCGTGCCAGGCGGCGTTGAACGGGCTGGCGTCGTTGTGCCCGATGATCTGCCCCGGCGACCACTGCCCGCCCACCCGCCAGCGGGCGTCGGGCGGCGGCGTGAAGTCGGCCACGGCCGCGTGGTAGTCCCGCAGCCAGCGGGCCACCTGGCGCAGCGCCTCCTCCGTCCGCGTCCACTCCGGCCACACCAGCCGGTTGCCGAGCGTCTCGCCCTCCAGGAACGTGAGCACCTCCCGGCCCTGCTCGTCGTAACCCAGTGCCCGCGGCGCCCCGGCGAAGCCCTTGCGCTCCAGGTGGCGCAGCAGCTCGTGCACGGCGGGCGTCCACGCCCGCGCCGCCCGCCTGACGGTCGCGCCGATCCGGATCGCGCCCCCGTCGTTGCCTCCTTCGAGCCGGATCCGCCGGATCTCATGGCGGCCTGCGGATCCGCTCATCGATCGCCTCCTCCGGGGTCCCGCCTCCCAGATTCTCAATAAGTGCGGGCATCTCCAAGAGGCCCAAAGACCCGTCGTACGCCTGCCGCGACCCAGATCGTGGCCAGGGCCGCGTACACGGTCAGCAGCGCGATCGGCCACACCCCCGACACCAGCGACGCCACCACCGCCAGGCCCAGCAGGGCCGCCCACCCGTACAGGACGGCCCGGCCGCGCGGCGAGCCGGTGTGCGCGGCCTCCTGCACGGCGGTGACCAGCGCCATGACGGCGGCCCCCGCCGTGCCGAGGACGTCGCTGCCGAGCACGACGCCCGCCATCAGCGTCGCCGCGCCCGCCACGAGCAGGCCGCAGCAGGCCAGCGCCACCCGCGACTCGCCGCCGTCGAACAGCAGCCCGGTCGCCTTCGCGCGGGCCAGCCGCAGCACGGTGACCGCCTCCGTCACCCACGCCGCCCAGTGCAGCAGCGCGATGAGCACGAACACCGCGATGACCGGGGGCAGCGCCGGCAGCAGGAACACCAGCCACCAGCCGCCCAGGAACCTGCGCCGCACCCGCGACAGCCACCGGTGGAGCGGGTTGCGCTCCTTCAGCGCGGTCACCAGCAGGTCCCTGGCCTGCCCGTAGCCCGGGTCGAGCCGCAGCACCTCGCGGAACGCGCCGGCGGCCACGCGCGCGTCACCGGACGCCAGCGCCGCCCGCCCGTACACCAGGTGCGCCGTGGCGCTCTCCGGCGCGAGCCCGACGGCCCGCCCCGCCGTCTCCGTGGCCGCCCGCGTCTGCCCGAGCGCCGTCTGCGCCAGCGACAGCAGGCTCATCAGGTCCGCCGACTCCGGGTCGAGCGCCAGCCCGCGTTCCGCCGCGCCCGCCACCAGCGGCCACTCGCCCTTCAGCACGTGCGCGCGGGCCAGCAGCTCCCAGATCGGCGGCCACTCCGGCGACAGCGCGAGCGCGGCCCGCCCGGCGGCGATCGCCTGGTCGGGCTGCCGCGCCCGGTTGTGCACCTGGCCCGCGACGTAGTGCGGGAACCACGAGTCGGGCGCCAGCCGCACCGCCTCGTGCGCCTCCGCCACGGCCTCGCCCGGCCGGCGCTGCTCGGCCAGCGCCAGCGCCAGCAGCGCGTGCCCGACCGCGTGCTCCGGCTCCTCGGCCAGCAGGCCGCGCAGCTCCCGCTCGGCGTCGGCGGGCCGGCGCAGCTCCAGCAGCGCCCGCGCCCGCTGCACCGGGCCGGCGGCCTTCACCATCTGGCTTTCACCATCGCGCTTTCTTCACCATCGCGCTTTCACCGTCTGGCTCTCACCATTTGGCCTTGATCCACGGCATCAGCTCGTCCCATGCCCCCGAGTCGTTGGCGTGCAGCACGTAGTTGCGCGCCGTCGCCATCCACTCCCGCACCGACGTGGGCCGCACGCTCTTCGCCGCCGCCAGCAGGTCGGGCGTCGCCAGCGGGATCGCCCGGCCCGCGCTGATCGACTGCTGCAGCTTCGCCTCCACGGCCCGGTCGACCACGCCCTTCAGATCGGCGCCGACGAAGTGCTCGGTCACCCGCGCCACCGCGTCGTAGTCCATCTCCGCGATCGGCTTGTCCCGGCACAGGATGCGCAGGATCGCCGCCCGCGCGGAGGCGTCCGGCGGCGGCACGAACACGAGCTGGTCGAACCGGCCAGGGCGGCGGAACGCCACGTCGATGTACCAGGGCGCGTTCGTCGCCGCCAGCACCAGGACGCCCTCGTTGGCGTCCTGGTCCACGCCGTCGAGCTCGGCCAGGAACTGGTTGACGATCTGCCGGTTGTGCGCCTGCCGCATGTCGGAGCGGCGCGCCGCCAAGGCGTCCACCTCGTCGAAGAACAGCACGCACGGCCGGTTGCGCCGCGCCAGGTCGAACGTGGCCCGCAGGTTGCGCTCGCTGGAGCCGATGTACATGTCGAGGATGTCGGCCAGGCCGACGTTCACGAACGACGCGCCGAGCTCGCCCGCCGCCGCCCTGGCCAGGTGCGTCTTGCCCGCGCCCGGCGGCCCGTACAGCAGCACGCCGCCGCCCGCCCGCTTGCCGAACGCGGCGAACAGCTCCGGCTGCTGGATCGGCAGCAGCAGCTTGACCTTCAGCGCCTCCTTCACGGCCTCCATGCCCGCCACGTCCGCGAACGTGAACCGGGACCGCTCCACCTCGGCGCTCGTCTCCGCCGCCGGCGTGGCGGGCGACGGCGCATCGTAAGCCCCGCCCCCGTACACCGGCCCCGACGGCGCACCGCCGTAGGGTGCGGGGCCCGAGGGGGCGCCGCCGTACGGTCCGTTCGCGCCCGGTCCGTAGGGCGCCGGTCCTCCCAGGGCCTGGGGCGGGGCGGCGAGGCGGGCGGCGAGGGCGGGATCGGCGAGCGACGGGTCTTGGGTGACCGCGTCGTGGTAGCGGTGCGCCGCCGCCGCGACCTCACCCTCGCCCAGCAGCGCCCGCGCGGCGAGCACACCGAGCCGGGGCGGGCAGCCGGGCTCGCCCAGGAACGGCTCCAGCGCCGCCAGCGCCTCACCGTAGGAGCTCTGCCGGACGAACGCCTCCGCCAGCCCCGCCGAGACGTCTGCGTCCTTGGGCGCGAGCACGAGCGCGGCCCGGAACTCGGCCTCCGCCTCGGCCAGGTAGCCCTTGGCCAGGAGCTGGTCGGCGAGGTGCCGCCGCAGGGGGAGATTGTCCGGAGACAGGCGCGCCGCCTCGCGGAGCGCCTGGAGGCCGGCATCGTCGAGCACGTGCCCGTCCTTCCGTCGGGGGAGTGGAATCAGGCAAGGCTATCGAAATCACCGGCCATGACCCCCAGCCCCCGACATATCCGGTAAACGCCCGGAAACGTCACCCGTCCACGGCGGCGACGAGCCGGTCGACCACCTCAGGCGACAGCCCGATGCCGAACGTCCGGAACTTGGCCAGCGGAATCCCCCTGGCCAGCCCCATGAGCGCCGGGCTGAACCGGTCGAGCGCGGACCCGCCGAACGCCTCCTTCAGCACCCGGCTCCCCACGGGATGGTCCAGCCACTCGCCGAGCGTCGACATCGCGGTCAGCGGCGGCGCCCAGCCGTCGCCCGGCGTGCTCAGCTCCAGCCGCTGCCGGATGTCGCGCGAGGAGGCGCCCACCTCGACGGTGAACGCGCCCGGGTCGATCCGCCAGCCGCCCCGCGACGCCGACCACCACGCCAGGTCGCGGCCGGTCAGCATGAACGAGACCCGCTCACTCGCGCCCGGCTCCAGGCCGATCTTGGCGAAGCCGCGCAGCTCGTGCCGGGGCCGGGTGGGGCGCTCCTCGTCGAAGGCCACGTACAGCTGGACGACCTCGTGCGCGAACCGGCTGCCGGTGTTGGTGACGGTCACCTCGACCTGCCACTCGTTCGCGCCGGTCTCGCGGGCCTCCAGGCCGGAGTAGGCGAACGTGGTGTAGGACAGGCCGTGGCCGAACGGGTAGGCGACGTCCACGTCCAGCGTGTCGTAGTGGCGGTAGCCGACGTAGCGGCCCTCGCCGTAGACCACGTGCCCGTCGCCGCCGGGGAAGTGCAGGTGGGAGGGCACGTCGGCGAGCCGGTGCGGGATCGTCTCGGTGAGGCGGCCGGACGGGCTGTGCGTGCCGAGCAGCAGGTCGGACAGGGCGGAGCCGCCCGCCTGGCCGAGCAGCCAGCCCTCCAGGATCGCCGAGGCCGCGTCCTGCCAGCCGGACACCGACACGACGCCGCCGTTGGACAGCACCACGACCACGTCCACGCCCGTCCCGGCCACCCGGCGCAGCAGCGCCGTCTGGTCGCCGGGCAGGTCGATGCCGGTACGGTCGAAGCCCTCGGACTCGGCCGAGTCGGGCAGCCCGAGGAACAGCACGGCCACGTCGGCCCCGGCCGCCGCCTCCACCGCCTCCCGCTCCAGCTCGGGATCGGCCTGCCCGTCGAGCCGGTAGCCGGCCGCGAACACCGCGCCGTCCAGCGCCGCCGCCAGCGACTCCCAGGCCGAGTCGAGCCGGGTCGGCACCACGTGCGAGCTGCCGTGCCCCTGGTAGCGCGGGGTGCGGGCGAGCTCGCCGAGCACGGCCACCTTGCGGCCGGGGGCGATGGGCAGCACGTCGCCGTCGTTCTTCAGCAGCACGGCGGAGGCGCGGGCCGCCTGCCGGGCGACCTCGTGGTGCGCGTCGGCGTCCCAGCCGGTCGTGGCCGGCGCGGCGGGCACCCGCGAGGCCAGCCGCAGCAGCCGCCCGACTGCCCGGTCCAGCACCTCCTCGGGCAGCCTGCCGTCGCGGACCGCGTCGGCGATCTCCGCGTCGGTGCCGGTCGGCGGCATCTCCAGGTCGAGCCCCGCCTCCAGCGCCGCCACCCGGTCGGCCACCGCGCCCCAGTCGGACACGACGAGCCCGTCGAACCCCCACTCCTCCCGCAGCACCTCGGTCAGCAGCCACCGGTTCTGGCTCGCGTACACGCCGTTGACCTTGTTGTAGGCGCACATCACCATGTAGGGGGCGGCCTCGCGGACGATGTGCTCGAAGGCGGGCAGGTAGATCTCGCGCAGCGTCCGCTCGTCCACGTCGGCGCTGATCCGCATCCGGTCGGTCTCCTGGTTGTTGACCGCGTAGTGCTTGACGCACGCGCCGACGCCCAGCGACTGGATGCCGTCGACCAGGGCCGCGCCCATCACCCCGGACAGGCGCGGGTCCTCGGAGAAATACTCGAAGTTGCGCCCGCACAGCGGCGAGCGCTTGATGTTCACGCCGGGCCCCAGCACCACGTCCACGCCCTGCGCGCGGGCCTCACGGGCGATCGTCGCGCCGACCAGCCGCGCCAGCTCCGGGTCCCAGGACGAGCCGAGCCCCACCGCGGGCGGGAAGCAGGTGGCGGGCACGCTCCTGGTCAGGCCGAGCGCGTCGCCGGCGCTCTCGTCCTGCCGCCGCAGGCCGTGCGGCCCGTCCGACAGGGTCAGGGCGCGTACGACGTCGCGGACGGCGGTGGTGTGCCAGGTGTCGCTCCCGGAGGTGAGCGAGGCCTTCTCGGCGAGTGTCAGATCCTTCAACTGATGTCCAATCCCAGCTCGGTGAGGAAGGCGGCGACCGAGGCGCGCATGTCGACCCGGTCGGGGTCGAGCAGCCACTGCGTCTGCAGGCCGTCGACCACGGCGAGGAGTTGCCCTGCGACGACGTCCGGGTCGTGGGGCAGCGGCGGCGTGGCCTGCGCGAACAGCTCGGCGAGCACCCAGGCGGCGCCCTTGCGCAGCCGGCGGTAGCGCTCGACGAAGTAGGCGTGGGCCGGATGCCCGGGGTCGGTGGCCTCGGCCGACAGCTTCACGAACAGCCCGACGAGTCCCGGCGTCCGCATGCTGGCCGCGAGCTGGTCGACGTGCCGCCTGATGATCTCCACCGGGTCCAGGCCGGGGTCGGTGGCCGCCACGAGCTCGGCGGTGAGCACCTCGCGGCGCTTGAGCACCTCGATGAGCAGCGCGTCCTTGCCCGGGAAGTGGTGCAGCAGCCCGGCGTGCGTGAGCCCGGCGTGCGCGGCGATGTCGCGCAGGGACACGGCGTGGAAGCCGGAGCGGGAGAACAGCTCCATGGCGGAGTCCAGGATGCGCGCCTGGGTGCGCTCGCCCTTGGTCATCCGGCGTGTGGTGGGTTCGGTCACCGACCGGCCTTTCTGCTGTCCAGGGCACCCGGGTGCCCGGAAAACCGAACTTACCACGTGGTAGGAAACAAATCGGATGCCCGTCCCGTACCGATCTCTGTAGGGTCGGCGCGACCGCCGAGACCAGTGAGGGGGACCGCCATGCGCCGCAGCGCCGTCCCCCTGTCGCGGCTTCTGTCACGGTACGAGGTGATCCTGGTGTCCCCGTCCGTCCGGCGCCCGCTGCGCGGCCGGCGCCGGACGTCCCCGGCCGCCCCCTGACCGAGGGGCCTCCGGGCGAATCGCGCTGTCCTGTCCAGACAGATCCCGAAAGGGCCACGGACCGTGCGTGACACCAACCAGCTCGGCCTCGTCCGCAACCTGGGCATCCTCGCCCACGTCGACGCCGGCAAGACCACCATCACCGAACGCGTCCTGTACGTCACCGGCGCCACCCACAGGCGCGGCGAGGTGCACGACGGCACCACCGTCACCGACTACGACGCCCAGGAGCGCGAACGCGGCATCACCATCTTCGCCGCCGCCGTGACCTGCGCCTGGGACGGCCACCGCGTCAACCTCATCGACACCCCCGGTCACGTCGACTTCGCCGACGAGGTCGAGCGCTCGCTGCGGGTGCTCGACGGCGCGATCGCCGTGTTCGACGGCGTCGCGGGCGTCGAACCGCAGAGCGAGGCCGTCTGGCGGCGCGCCGACCACCACGGGGTGCCCCGCATCGCCTTCGTCAACAAGCTCGACCGGGCCGGCGCCGACCTCGACGCCGCCGTCGCCTCGATCCGCGACCGCCTGCGCGTCACGCCGCTGGCCGTCCAGCTGCCCATCGGGCGGGAGGACGGCTTCACTGGCGTCGTGGACCTGCTGCGCATGCGGGCGCTGGTCTGGGACGGTGCGTACGAGGAGCGTCCCGTCCCTGCGGAGCTGCTGGAGGAGGCGCGGCGGCGGCGCGGGCTGCTGGAGGAGGCCGTGGCCGAGCTGCACCCGGCCGTGCTGGAGGAGTTCTGCGCGGGGGCGCCGGTCGGCGAGGCGACGCTGCGGGCGGCGCTGCGCGACCTGACGCTGGCGCGCCGGGCCGTCGTCGTGCTGTGCGGCTCCGCCTACCGGGACCGGGGGATCGAGCCGCTGCTCGACGCCGTCGTGGCCTACCTGCCGTCGCCGCTGGACGTCCCTGCCGTGCCCGGCCGGGCCGCCGACCCCACGCAGCCGCTGGCCGCGCTGGTGTTCAAGGTCCACTCGACCGGCGGCGGACGGCTGACGTACCTGCGCCTGTACGCCGGGACGCTGCGGAAGGGGGACGCCGTGCTGGACGCGGGCGCCGGACGCACCGAGCGCGCCGGGCGGGTCCTGCGCGTGCGGGCCGACCGGCACGCCGAGGTCGACCGGGCCGTGGCCGGCGACATCGTGGCCGTCACCGGGCTGAAGGCGGCCCGGCCCGGCGCCACGCTGTGCGCGCCGGACGCGCCGCTCGTCCTCGAACCGCCCGCCGCCGCCGAGCCCGTCGTCTCGATGGCGGTCGAGGCCAGGCGGAGCGTGGACGCGGGCCGGCTGGCCGGCGCGCTCGCCCGCCTGGCCGAGGAGGACCCGTCGCTGTCGGTGCGGGCCGACCCGGAGACGGGCCAGACCGTGCTGTCCGGCATGGGGGAGCTGCACCTGGAGGTGGCCGTGGAGAAGATCCGCCGCGAGCGGGGGCTGGACGTCGCCGCCGGGCGGCCCCGCGTCGCCCACCGCGAGACGGTGGCGCGCGGCGTGACCGGCGTGCTGTACCGGCACGTCAAGCAGGACGGCGGCGCCGGGCAGTTCGCACACGTCCAGCTCGACGTGGAGCCGCTCGACGCGGCGGCCGGCTTCGCGTTCCGCTCCGCCGTCACCGGCGGGCGGGTGCCGCGCGAGTACGTCCGCGCGGTCGAGGCCGGATGCCGCGACGCCCTCGCCGCCGGGCCGCTCGGCGGGCACCCGGTCACCGGGCTGCGCGTCACGCTCACCGACGGGGCGACGCACGTGAAGGACTCCTCCGAGGCGGCCTTCCGCACCGCCGGGGCGCTGGCGCTCAGGCAGGCGCTGCGCGCCTGCGCGATGGTGCTGCTGGAGCCGGTGGCCGAGGTCACGGTCACCGTCCCGGACGACGCGGTCGGCGGCGTGCTCGGGGACCTGGCCGCCCGGCGCGGCCGCGTCACCGGCTCGGCCGCGCGGGGCGGCACGGCGGTCGTCACCGCCACGGTCCCGCTGGCCGAGCTGTTCGGGTACGCCACCCGGTTGCGCAGCCGCACCCAGGGCCGGGGCGCCTTCACCAGCCGCCCGGCCGGGTACGCCCCGGTCTGACGCCGGGTACGCCCCGGTCTGACGGCCGGACAGAGGACCGTCCGGCCGTCGACCCCCCTGCGCGATTACATCGAATATTGATATAAATGCCGGGTGGCACCCTCACCGGAGGCCCTCGATCTCGGCGCGCTCGTCACCGCGATCGAGGACTTCAACACCCACTTCATCCGCCTGCCGTCGGTTCGCAGGCTCAGCTTCTCGACCCTGTCCGTGCTGCACACGCTCGCGCGCCGGGGCCCGATGCGGCTCACCGACCTGACGGCGACCGAGCAGCTCAAACAGCCCGCGCTCACGAGCCTGGTGGCCAAGCTCGAACGCGACGGGCTGGTGTCACGCCGCCCCGACCCGCGCGACGGGCGCGCCGTCCTGCTGACCCTCACCGAGGAGGGCGCGCAGATCGTCCGATCCCGGCACGCCGAACGGGTGACGCGCGTCGCCCGCCTCGTCGAGCACCTGGACGACGACGAGCGCGCGGCGCTCGCCGGCTACGCGGCCGTCCTGACCCGGCTGACCGAGATCGCCGCCCGCCTCGACGACCAGAAGCCCGACGAGCAGATGTCCGACGAGCAGAAGCTCGATGGCTAGAAGCTCGATGACCAGGAGAACGCCTCCCTTGACGAACCGCCCCTTCCCCCTCCGCCCCGAGCCGCTGCACGTGCCCGACGAGGTGCTCGACGACCTGCGCCGCAGGCTCGCCATGACCAGGTTGCCGCTGGACGCGGGCAACGACGACGGCTTCTACGGCGTGCGCGGCGACCACCTGCGCGAGCTGGTCGCCTACTGGGCGGACGGCTACGACTGGCGGGCGGCCGAGCGGGAGATCAACGCCTACGAGCACTACCGGGTGAACGTCGGCGACGTGCCCGTGCACTTCATGCGCCGGCCGGGCGTCGGCCCCGACCCGGTGCCGCTCATCCTCAGCCACGGCTGGCCCTGGACGTTCTGGCACTGGTCGAAGGTCGTCGACGAGCTCGCCGACCCCGCCTCCCACGGCGGCGACCCGGCGGAGGCGTTCGACGTGATCGTGCCCTCGCTGCCCGGGTTCGGCTTCTCGACCCCGCTGACGCATCGGCCGGACATGAACTTCTGGAAGATCGCCGACGTGTGGCACGAGCTGATGACTGGCGTCCTGGGGCACGACAGGTACGCCGCCGCCGGGTGCGACGTGGGCGCGCTGGTCACCGGGCAGCTGGGCCACAAGTACGCCGCCGAGCTGTACGGCATCCATATCGGCTCGGCCCAGAAGCTCACGATGTTCAACGGCGACCGCGCCTGGGACCTGAGCGGCGGCCTGCCCATCCCGGAGGGCCTGCCCGCCGAGGCGCACGACCGGTTCGTGGCCCTGGACCGGCGGTTCGCGGCGCATCTGGCGGCGCACGTGCTGGCCCCGTCCACGCTCGCGCACGGGCTGACCGACTCCCCGGCCGGCATGCTCGCCTGGATGCTCGAACGCTGGGCGAAGTGGTCCGACAACGACGGCGACGTGGAGAACGTGTTCTCCAAGGACGACCTGCTCACCCATGCGACGATCTTCTGGGCGGGCGACGCGATCGCCAGCTCGATCCGCACGTACGCCAACAACAACCGCTACCCGTGGACCCCGTCGCACGACCGGTGGCCGGTCGTCGAGGCGCCCACGGGCATCACGTTCGTCAGCTACGAGAACCCGCCGGGCGTGACGACGGCAGAGCAGCGGATCCGGAGCTTCCTCGACGGCGACCGGGCCGCCTGGTACAACCACGCCGGCATCACCTGCCACGAGCGCGGCGGGCACTTCATCCCGTGGGAGCTCCCCCGGGAGTGGGTGGCGGACCTGCGCCGCACCTTCCGGGGCCGCCGCTGAGCGGATCTTTCGCCGGTGACGTCCCTGGGGATGAATGCCGTCATGACCACACAAAGGCTAGGAATCGACGAAGTCCTCACCACCACCAGAAGCGTAAGGAAGCGCCTGGACCTGGACAGGCCGGTGCCGATGGAGCTGGTGCGGGAGTGCCTGGAGATCGCGCTGCAGGCGCCGACCGGCGGGAACCGGCAGGGGTGGGAGTGGGTGGTGGTGACCGACCCCGCCACCAGGGCCAGGATCGGCGACTACTACGGCCGGTCCGTCCGGGCCTACCACGCGTCGGGCTCGTCGGCCGGGAACCTGTTCCAGGACGACCCGGCGCGGGCCGAGGTGCAGCGGCGGGTGTCGTCGAGCTCGGCGTACCTGGGTGAGCACATGGGCGAGGTGCCGGTGCTGGTGCTGCCGTGCATCCGGGTGCCCGACGGGAAGCTGCCGGAGGGCAGCCAGGCCGGGCTGTGGGGCTCGCTGCTGCCGGCCGCGTGGAGCTACATGCTCGCCGCCCGCGCCCGCGGGCTCGGCACCGCGTGGACGACCCTGCACCTGGCGTACGAGCGCGAGGTCGCCGAGCTGCTGGGCCTCCCCGGCGACGTCCGGCAGGGGGCGCTCATCCCCACCGCCTACTACCCCGGTGACACCTTCAAGCCCGCCCGCCGCCGGCCTCTGGACGAGGTCCTGCACCTGAACCACTGGAGCGGCTGACCCTCCGGACCCCGCCCATGCGCCCCCGCGCCCGCGGCCGGGCGGGGCCACCCCCTTGACCGGATGCCCGTTCTCATAAATGATTATTCCTACTTAATAAGTAGGGTACATCGGAAAGGTGGGAACGTGCGGGCGCTCATCCTGCTCGGGCTCGTCGGATTCGCGGCGCAGCTCGTAGACGGCAGCCTCGGCATGGCGTACGGGGTCACCTCGACCACGTTGCTCCTGGCCGTAGGCACCAACGCGGCGGCCGCCTCGGCCACGGTGCATCTGGCCGAGATCGGCACCACACTCGCCTCGGGCCTGTCCCACTGGCGCTTCGGCAACATCGACTGGAAGGTCGTCGCCAGGATCGGCATCCCGGGCGCGCTCGGCGCATTCGCCGGCGCGACGTTCCTGTCCAGCCTCTCGACCGAGGTCGCGGCCCCGGTCATGTCGCTCATCCTGCTGTCCCTGGGCGTCTACATCCTCATCCGCTTCACCGCGTTCGGGCTGCCGCGCGGCAACCTGGGCAAGCCGCTGCGCCGGCGGTTCCTGGCGCCGCTGGGCGTCGTGGCCGGGTTCGTCGACGCCACCGGCGGCGGCGGGTGGGGCCCGGTCGGCACGCCGGCCATCCTGGCCAGCGGGCGGATGGAGCCGCGCAAGGTCATCGGCTCGATCGACGCCAGCGAGTTCCTGGTCGCGATCGCCGCCTCCGTCGGCTTCATCGTCGGCCTCGGCTCGGAGAACATCGACTTCGCCTGGGTCGGGGTCCTGCTGCTCGGCGGCGTGATCGCCGCCCCGATCGCGGCCTGGCTGGTGCGGCACGTGCCGCCCCGCGTCCTCGGCTCGGCGGTGGGCGGCGTCATCGTGCTCACCAACGTGCGCAGCCTGCTGCGCAGCGACTGGATCGACGCGCCGGGCGGCGTCCAGTCCGTCGTCTACATCGCGATCGCCATCGTCTGGGCCGCCGCCGTCGCCTACTCGGTGCGCGCCTACCGCCGCGACAAGGCTCTCGAAGCCGCCGCCCCCGCTCCCCGCGAGGACGAGCAGGAGGCCGCCCCCGCCTGACACCGGCGCCCCCGGCGAGGGCCTACCCGCCGGGGGCCGGGGCGGTGGAGGCCCGGACGATCAGCTCGGTGGCCAGCTCGACGTGGTGCGACTCGACCGTGCCGCCCGCCGCCAGCCGCAGCGCGGTACGCAGGGCGACGGCGCCCATCTCGCGCAGCGGCTGGCGCACGGTCGTCAGCGGCGGCGAGGCCATCTGGGCGATCTGCGTGTCGTCGAACCCGACGATGCTGAGATCCTCGGGGATGCGCAGCCCGCGTGCACGGGCCGCCTCCATGAGGCCGAGCGCGGTCTCGTCGCAGCCCGCGAAGACGGCCGTCGGCGGCTGCGCCAGGCCGAGCAGCGCGGCCCCGCCCGTCAGCCCGTCGTCGTAGCGGAACGCGCCGTACCGGACGTGGCCGGGTGGGACGGGCGCCCCGGCGGCCTCCATCGCGGCCCGGTAACCGTGCAGCCGGGCCTGGTTGCAGGCGGCGGCCGGCGGCCCGCCGAGGTAGGCGACGCGCCGGTGGCCCAGGGCGAGCAGGTGCTGGGTCGCCGCCAGCCCGCCCGCGAAGTTCGTCGACCCGACGCTGGTCACGCGGGCGCGCGGCAGGTTCAGCGGGTCGATCACGACGAGCGGCAGCCGCGCCCTGGCCAGCGCGTCCAGCTCGGCGGCCGAGATCTCGCCGGTGACCGCGACCAGCGCGCGCCGCCCGCCCGCGACCAGGTCGCGGGCCCAGGCGGCGGTGCGGTCGGCGACCTTGGCGATGCTCACGACGACCGACGCGCAGCTCTCCGCCCCGGCCAGCACCGCGCCCTGGATGATCTCGCTGGAGTACGCGTTCAGGTCGGCGTCGAACTGCACCTCGATCACGTACCCGGCCTCGGCCCGGCGCGGCGGCGGCGCGACATAGTCGTGCCGCCGCAGCAGCTCCTGCACCAGCGACCGGGTCTCCGGCGCGACGTCGCTGCGGCCGTTGAGCACCTTGGACACGGTGGCCACCGACACCCCCGCCGAGGCGGCGACGGTGGCCAGCGTGGCGCGCCTAGGACGCGCCGGCATCGGGCCCGTCCAGCGGGACGACCTCCACGGGCGTGTCGAGCCGGCGGCCGGGCCCGGTCTCGCGCAGCGGCCCGGTCAGCCGGACCCGGCCACGCAGCGGCAGGTCGGCGGACGAGGTGCCGACGAGCACGTCGAGGTCGCCGGGCTCGACGACGCGGCGCAGGTCGCGGCCGGTGAAGGCGGTGCGGTCGGCGTGCACGCGGAAGCGCACCTCGGCGCTGCGGCCGGGCTCCAGCCGGACCCGGGCGAAGCCGGTGAGCTGCCGCACCGGCCTGGTCACCTGGGCGAGCACATCACGCAGGTAGAGCTGGACGACCTCCTCGCCGGCCCGCCCGCCGGTGTTGCGCACCGTGGCCGAGACGGTGAACTCGCCGTCGGTCGGCACCTCGGCGTCGCTGACGCGCAGCTCGCCGACCTCGAACGTGGTGTAGGAGGTCCCGTACCCGAAGGGGAACAGCGGCGTCGGGTCGAGGTTGCTGATGCCCGCGCTGTCGACGCCGAGCGGCGGCTGCAGGTAGGTGCCGGGCTGCCCGCCGGGCCTGCGCGGGATCTGCACCGGCAGCCTGCCGACGGGCTGGACCCGGCCGGACAGCACGCCGGCGATCGCCGCGCCGCCCTCCTCGCCGGGCATGAACGCCTGCACCAGCGCCGCCGCGTGGGCGTGCACCTCGCCGAGCGCGTACGGGCGGCCGGAGACGACGACCACGACCACCGGCGTGCCGGTCGCGGCCAGGGCCGTCACCAGGTCCTCCTGCGGGCCGGGCAGCCGCAGGTCCTCCGCGTCGCAGCCCTCGCCCGAGGTGCCGAGCCCGAACATGCCGGCCAGGTCGCCCACGACGGCCACGCACAGGTCGGCCCCGGCGGCGGCCGAGACGGCGGCGGCGAAGCCGGACCGGTCGCCGTCGCGCACGTCGCAGCCCCGCTCGTGGACGATCTCGGCGTCCGGCAGCTCGGCGCGCAGCGCCTCCAGCACGGTCGGCGCCTCGATGCCGAGCCCGAGGCCGGGGTGGCGGGGCAGCACGTGGTTGGGGAAGGCGTAGCAGCCCATGAACGTGCGCGCGTCGTCGGCGCACGGGCCGACGACGGCGACCCGGCGCGCTCCCGGCGCCAGGGGCAGCGCCGTGCCCGCGTCGAGCAGCACGATCGAGCGTTCGGCCAGCTCGCGGGCCAGCGCCCGGTTGGCGGGGGAGTCGAGGTCGGCGGCGGCGGCCCCGGCGACCGACCGCTCCGGCGTCCAGTCCTCGTCGAGCAGCCCCAGCTCCGCCTTCTGGGTGAGCAGGCGGCGGGCCGCCCGGTCGATCACCTCCTCGGGCAGCTCGCCGCGGCGCACCCGGTCGGCCAGGTGCTGCCCGAACCCGAGCGTGTCGGGCAGCTCGACGTCGACGCCCGCGCTCAGCGCCAGCATCCCGGCCTCGGCGGTGTCGGCGGCGACGCCGTGCATGGTGGCCAGGAACGGGATCGACCAGTAGTCCGACACGACGGTCCCGGTGAACCCCCACTCGCGGCGCAGCACCTCGTCGAGCAGCCACGGGTCGACGGCGGCCGGGACGCCGTCCACGTCGGAGTAGGAGTTCATCACCGACCCGGCGCCGCTGTGCGTGACGGCCGTCTCGAACGGCGGCAGGATCACGTCCATCAGCTCGCGCCGCCCCATCGGCACCGGCCCGTGGTTGCGCGCGGCCCGCGAGGCGGAGTAGCCGGCGAAGTGCTTGAGCGTGGCGATGATCCCGGCGCCCTGCAGCCCGCGCACGTACGCGGTGCCGAGGGTCGCGACCAGGTACGGGTCCTCGCCCATGGTCTCCTCGACCCGGCCCCACCGGTAGTCGCGGACCACGTCCAGCACCGGCGAGAGGCCCTGGTGGGCGCCCACGGCCCGCATGTCGCGCCCGATGGCCGCGGCCATCCGCTCCACCAGCTCGGGGTCGAACGTCGCCGCCCAGGCGATGGCCGCCGGGTAGACGGTCGCGCCGTAGGTGGTGAAACCCGTCAGGCACTCCTCGTGCACGATGGCCGGGACGCCCAGCCGGGAGCCGTCCACGACGGCCCGCTGGAGCCGCACCACCTCGGCGGCGCCCTGCTCGGGCGTCACCGGCGCGCTGCCGAACACCCGCGTCAGATGGCCGAGCCCGTGGACCGGGCCCGGCGGGGCCGACTTGGTGGCCGCGAACACGTCCTGCATCGGCGCCACGTTGGCCGTGCCCGACTCGCCCCCGTCGGGCTGCATGTCGTTGCCGGGCCACCAGCTGCCGAGCTGGGCCACCTTCTCCTCAAGCGTCATCTCCGCGAGAAGGGCGTCGACCCGGTCGGCCACGGGAAGGGCGGG
Source organism: Nonomuraea sp. NPDC049725 (assembly GCF_040674795.1). Lineage (NCBI taxonomy): Bacteria > Bacillati > Actinomycetota > Actinomycetes > Streptosporangiales > Streptosporangiaceae > Nonomuraea > Nonomuraea sp. NPDC049725. The sequence goes on from NZ_JBFANJ010000003.1 coordinate 394,263, forward strand.
GTCTCGCCAGGGGCGGGTAACCTGGCCCGGCGTGGGCGTCCGATCAAGTGCCGTCATCTGCTGCTCCTTAAAGCCGCCGAAAGTTTCGAAATATTGTCGACAATGCCGGGCGACCTGCGCGGAGATCTTGCCTGACCCCGTTTGAACAGCTAGGCGCCCGTGTGAGAGTACAACATGGACACGTCTGGATACAGGGGGTTGACAGGCATATGGGCCGATCCTAGATTGCCTCCCGCGCGGTCATTTTCGAAATGTTTCGACAGGGAGAGATCAGCGTGGAGCCCAGGACAACGTCTCGCCGTACCTTCCTCAGCCTCTCCATGGGTCTGCCCCTGGGAGCGGCGCTCGCCGCCTGCGGCACCTCCGGGCCCACCCGGGCCGGCGGCACGCCGACAGGCGGCGGAGGCGGGGGCGGCGGAGCAACCTACTGGTACCTCTCCGGCCAGCCCCAGGAAGGCATCCGGGCCGGCGCGGTGGAGCGCTTCAACAAGGCCAACCCCGGCGGGCAGATCACCGGAACGACCTTCCAGAACGACGCCTACAAGGCCAAGATCAAGACGGCGATCGGCGCGGGCCAGGCGCCCACGCTCATCTGGGGCTGGGGCGGCGGCACGCTGCGCAGCTACGTCCAGGCCGGGCAGGTCGAGGACCTGACGCCGTGGTTCGGCGAGAACGCCGCCGTCAAGGACCGGCTGTTCCCCTCCTCCTTCGGCGCGGCCACCATCGACGGCAAGATCTACGCGATGCCGTGCGAGACCGTCCAGCCGATCGTCCTGTTCTACAACAAGAAGCTGTTCGACAAGATCGGCGCCGAGCCGCCCCAGAGCTGGGGCGACATCATGGCCCTGGTGCCGAAGTTCAACGCGGCCGGCATCGCGCCGTTCTCGCTCGGCGGGCAGTCGCGCTGGACGAACATGATGTGGCTGGAGTTCCTCTTCGACCGCATCGCCGGCCCCGAGGTCTTCCAGGCCGTCTTCGACGGGCAGAAGGACGCCTGGTCCAACCCGGCCGCCATCGACGCGCTCACCAAGATGCAGGACCTGATCAAGGCCGACGGCTTCATCAAGGGCTTCTCCTCGATCACCGCCGACTCCAATGCCGACCAGGCCCTCCTCTACACCGGCAAGGCCGCCATGATGCTGCACGGCTCGTGGACGTACGGCATGATGGCCGCCGACGGCGGCGACTTCGTCTCCGGCGGCAACCTCGGCTTCATGAACTTCCCGCCCGTCGAAGGCGGCAAGGGCGACCCCTCCAACACCGTCGGCAACCCCGGCCAGTACCTGTCGATCTCCTCCAAGGCGACCGCCGAGCAGAAGGAGATCGCCAAGAAGTTCTTCGCCACCGGCGTGCTCGACGGCGAGGAGGTGAAGGGCTGGGTCGGCACCGGCGCGGTGCCGATCGTCCAGGGCGCCGACAGCAACTTCGCCGGCTCCAAGGACGCCGACTGGCTCAACTTCGTCTACGGCGTCGCCAGCAAGGCCGGCAGCTTCCAGCAGTCGTGGGACCAGGCCCTCAGCCCGACGGCGGCCGAGACGCTGCTGGACAACATCGCCAAGCTCTTCCAGCTCTCGGTGACGCCGGAGGAGTTCGCCACCAACCTGAACGCGGTCATCGGCAAGTGAGCGCACCCCCGCGGCACGGCTCGCTCGCGTGGCTGGCCGTGCCCGCGTTACTGCTTTTCGGCGCCTTCGGCGTGGTCCCGCTCGTGGGCGTGCTCGTGCTCAGCTTCACCTCGTGGGACGGGCTCGGCGACATCCACTTCACCGGCCTGGAGAGCTGGGCCGCGGTGCTCGCCGACCCGGGGCTGCCGCACGCCCTGTGGGTGACGTTCCTGGTCATGGCCGTCTCCTGGCTGGTGCAGACCCCGGCCAGCATCCTGCTCGGCGTGTTCCTGGCCGGTCACCAGCGCTACCGCGCGGTGCTGTCGGTCGTGTACTTCGTGCCGCTGCTGCTCAGCTCGGCCGCCATCGCGATCACGTACAAGGCGCTGCTCGACCCGAACTTCGGGCTCGGCGCCGGGCTCGGGCTGGAGATCCTCGCCCAGGACTGGCTCGGCGAGCCCGCACTCGCCTTCGGCGTCGTCATCTTCGTGGTGTCCTGGCAGTTCATCCCGTTCCACTCGCTGATCTACCAGGGCGGCGCGCGGCAGATCCCGCGCTCGATGTACGAGGCCGCCGAGCTCGACGGGGCCGGCCGGATCCGCAAGTTCTTCAGCATCACCCTGCCGCAGCTCAAGTACACGATCGTGACCTCCTCGACGCTCATGGTCGTCGGGTCGCTGACGTTCTTCGACCTGATCTTCGTGCTGACGGCGGGCGGGCCCGGCGACGCCACCCGGGTGCTCGCCCTCGACATGTACAAGCGCGGTTTCCAGGCCAACCTCATGGGCCCGGCCAGCGTGATCGCCGTCATCCTCGTCCTGGTCGGCCTCGCCCTGGCCCTGCTGCTGCGCCGGCTCGGCGGCGGGACCGGCAGCGACAGCAGGCTGGAGGGAGCCTGACATGGCCACCAGAACCCCCGGGCGCGAGCGTCCCAACTGGGTCGCCGGCGCCGTGAGCCTGGTGTGGCTGGCGATCGTCGTCATCCCGATCTACTGGATCGTCATCACCAGCTTCAAGACGCAGAGCAACTACTACGCGACCAACCCGCTGGCGCCGCCGACGGAGCCGAACCTCGACGCCTACCGGCTGGTCATCGAGTCGGACTTCGTCCTGTACTTCGCCAACAGCCTCATCGTCACCGCCGGCGCGGTCATCCCCGCGGTCACGGTCTCGTTCATGGCGGCGTACGCGATCGTGCGCGGCGGCAACGGCAGGTTCCTGCGCTCGGTCAACTGGCTGTTCCTCATGGGGCTGGCCATCCCGCTGCAGGCGACCGTCATCCCGATCTACCTGATCATCATCCGGCTGAGCCTGTACGACTCGCTGCTGGCGCTGATCCTGCCGTCGATCGCGTTCGCGATCCCGCTGTCGGTGCTGATCCTGGCCAACTTCATCCGCGACGTGCCCAAGGAGCTGTTCGAGTCGATGCGGCTCGACGGCGCCAGCGAGTGGGGCACGCTGTGGCGGCTGGCCTTCCCGCTGACGCGGCCGGCCGTGGTCACGGTGACCGTCTACAACGCGCTGACGATCTGGAACGGGTTCCTGCTGCCGCTGATCCTCACCCAGAGCCCGGACAAGCGCGTGCTGCCGCTGGCGCTGTGGAGCTTCCAGGGCCAGTACAGCATCAACGTCCCCGCGGTGCTCGCCTCCGTCGTGCTGACTACGCTGCCCATCCTGGTCCTGTACGTGGTCGGCCGCCGCCAGCTCCTCAGCGGGCTGACGGCGGGCTTCGGCAAGTAGGCGCCGCCGCCGGGTAGGTGTCCGGCCTGACCTTCACTGGCCGACGGGCAGCTCGTCCAGGACGGCGGCGGCCAGGGCACGGGCGGGCTCCTCCCAGGCGCGGGCCAGCTCGTGGAAGGCGCGTTCGGCCCGGATGGCGGGCCAGTCGGCCGGCAGGTGCTCGGCCGGCAGGTGCGGGTCCTGGCGGACGAGCCCCAGCCAGTCGGTGTGGAGCAGGAGCTGCCGGGCCAGGTCGTCGGGCAGCCCGAGCCGCGTGCCGCCGTCGTGCCAGCGGTCGAGGAAGGCGCGGTAGCGCTCGGCGATGCGCGGCGTGTCGAAGGCCCGGACCAGGTCGGCCGACTCGGTCGGCTTGAGCGCCCGCGCGGCCAGCACGGTCACGTGCTCGTGCAGCCCCAGCTCCGTCACCGTCTCCGTCACGTCCTTGACGCCGGGAGCGATCCAGAGCCCGCTCTGCAGGAGCCCGAACCCGGCCCACACGAGCCGTGAGCGCAGGTCGTGGCGGGCGCCGCGCAGGCTGTCGGGCAGCGAGAACCCGACCAGGGTCCAGGTGCCGTCCCAGTCGCGGTTGACGGCGCCGGTCTCCCAGACGCGGCGGCGGCCGTCCTCCAGCACGCCGGTGGCCTTGGGCGTGAGCCCGAAATAGGTCTTGCGGCCCTGCCGGTGGCGGGCCAGCAGCCCCCGGTTGACCATGCGCGTCAGCGTGGAGCGCACCGCCTCCTCGGTCACGCCGAGGCGCGCGAACACGTCGATGACGCTGCCGGAGTAGACGGCGACGCGGCGGCCGAGCACGTAGACGCCGAGGAAGCTGAACATCAGCGACTGGGGGCGCGGTGAGGAGGAGTGCGCGGCGCCGTCCCCGTCGTCGGAAGTCACGAGTAGAGGGTAGACGGGTCCCATTTGTTGGGCAAAGCTATGACGCAGATCGGGAGTTTGCCCCGCGTTCAATGGTGTTCCGTCACCCCCCTGCGAAGGAACCAACGCCATGACCGAATCGCCGGCCTCCGCGCAACCCGTCCAGCTCCGCCGCGCCGTCGCCTCCAGCTACCTGGGCAGCGTCATCGAGTACTACGACTTCCTGCTGTACGCCACCGCCTCCGCCCTGGTGTTCGGCAAGGTCTTCTTCTCCGGGCTGCCCCCGCTCGCGGCCACCGTCGCCAGCCTCGGCACGTTCGCCACCGGCTACCTGGCGCGCCCGCTCGGCGGCGTGATCTTCGGCCACTTCGGCGACCGGCTGGGCCGCAAGCGCATGCTCATCCTCACGATGGTCCTCATGGGCGTGGCCAGCTTCCTCATCGGCCTGCTGCCCACCTACGAGCAGATCGGCAGCCTCGCCCCCATCACGCTCGTCCTGCTCCGCGTCGTCCAGGGCGTCGCGGTCGGCGGCGAGTGGGGCGGCGCGGTGCTGATGTCCGCCGAGCACGCCACCGGGCGGCGCGGCCTGTGGGCGAGCTTCACCAACGCCGGAGCGCCCTCCGGCATGCTGCTGTCCACCGCCGTGCTCAGCGGGAGCGCCGCCGTCCTGGGCGAGCGGGAGTTCCTCAGCTGGGGCTGGCGCGTCCCGTTCCTGATCAGCATCGCGCTGCTGGGCGTCGGCCTGTTCGTCCGCGCCCGCGTCGAGGAGACCCCGGTCTTCACGGCCGCCCGGCGGCAGGACGCCTCCGCGCCGCTGCTGGACGTGCTGCGCCACCACCCCAGGACGCTCCTGCTCGGCGTCGGCGTCGGCCTGTCCGCGTTCGTCCTGCAGGGCACGCTCACCACGTTCCTGCTGGCCTACGGGGTGGAGGCCGGCTTCGCCCGGCAGGAGGTGCTCAACGGGCTGACGCTCTCCTCGGGGCTGGCGATCCTCGGCATCCTCGGCTGGTCGGCGCTGTCGGACCGGGTGGGCCGACGGCCCGTCGTCCTGGCCGGCGCCGTCCTCGCCGCCGTCTACAGCTTCCTGCTCTTCCCGGTGGCCGACACGGGCAGCGTGGCCCTGCTCACGCTCCTGCTCGTGCTCGGCCAGTCGGTCATCCACCCGATGATGTACGGGCCGCTCGCCGCCCTGTACGCCGAGCTGTTCTCCACCCGCAGCCGCTACACCGGCGCCTCGCTCGGCTATCAGCTCGCCGGGCTCGGCGCGGGACTCGCCCCGGTGGTCTTCGCGCAGATCCGGGCGGCGAACGATGGCGGCGGCACGATGGTCATCTCCGCCGTCATCGCCGCCTTCTGCCTGCTCACGGTCGGGTGCGCGCTGGCGCTGCGCGAGACCAGCCGCACCGACCTGGCGGAAGGGCCGATCAGCGAGGGCGTCAGGTAGCCGTACGCGACCGGCCGGCCCCGTGGAGGGCGCGCAGCGCGGGTTTCACGATCTTCCCCGAGGCCGTGCGCGGGATGCTGTCGGCCCAGACGACCGACCGGGGGATCTTGTACCGGGCGAGCCGCCCGTCCAGGTAGTCCAGCAGGTCCCCGGCCTCGGCGCCCGGCTCGCGGACGACGATCGCCAGGCCCGTCTCGCCCCACGTCGGGTCGGGGACGCCGATCACGGCGCAGTCGGCGACGCCCGGATGGGTCGCGATCACCGCCTCGACCTCGGCCGGGTAGACGTTCTCGCCGCCGGAGACGTACATGTCCTTGATCCGGTCGACGATGTAGGCGTAGCCGTCCGCGTCGGCGCGGGCGACGTCGCCGGTGCGCAGCCACCCGTCCGGGGCGGCAGGGGGACCGCCCCAGTAGCCGGTCATCACGTTCGGGCCCCGGACCAGGACCTCGCCGGGCTCGCCCGGCGCGGCGTCGCGGCCGTCGGGCAGCGCGATCCGCACGTCGGTGAAGAAGTGCGGCACGCCCGCCGAGCCCGCCCTGGCCACCGCCTGGTCCGGCGGCAGATACAGCACGCCGGGGGAGGCCTCGGTCATCCCGTACCCCTGGCTGAAGGCCAGCCCGCGCGCCAGGTACGTCTCGATCGTGCGGAGCGGGACGGGCGCGCCGCCGCAGTTGAGCGTGCGCAGGCTCGACAGGTCCGCCCCGGCCCAGCCGGGGTGCGCGGCCAGCGCGTCGTACATCGTGGGCACCCCGAACAGGTACGTGACCCGCTCGGCGGCGATCGTCTCCAGCACCCGGCCGGGGTCGAACGCGTCCATGAGCACCACCCGGCCGCCCTTGAGCAGCGTCGGCAGGCACGTCATGTTCAGCCCCGCGGTGTGGAACAGCGGCGCGACCACCAGCGTCACCTCGTCGGCGGCCAGGTCGACGTCCACGAGCACGTTGAGGCTGTTCCAGGTGACGTTGGCGTGGGAGAGCACCGCGCCCTTGGGCCGCCCCGTCGTGCCGGACGTGTACATGATCATGCACGGGTCCTCGGCGGAGACGGCCTCGCCGGCCGCCTCGGGTTCCGCCTCGGCCAGCAGCTCCTCGTAGTCGCCGAGCGGGATCCGGCACGGCACGTCCAGCTCCGCCGCCGGCGGCGCGTGCACGAGCGCCGCCGCGCCGCAGTCGGACAGCACGTGGGCCAGCTCGGGAGCGGCGAGCCGGACGTTGAGCGGCACGAACACCGCCCCCAGCGTCCCGGTGGCGAACAGCGTCTCCAGGAACGCCGGATGGTTCGCCCCCAGGTACGCCACCCGGTCGCCGCGCCCCACGCCCCGCCCGCGCAGCACGCGGGCCAGCCGCAGCACCCGCTCGTGCAGCTCCCGGTACGTGACGCGCCGCCCGCCGTGGACGACGGCCACCCGGTCCGGCGTCCGGCGGGCCCGGCGCTCCGGCCAGGAGCCGACGCCGCCGTCACGCATCGCTCTTGTCCAGGTCGAGCAGCCGGGCCGCGTTGTCCTTGAGGATCAGCGGCCGTACCTCCGGCTTGATGTCCAGCTCGGCGAAGTCGGCCAGCCACCGGTCCGGGGTGATCACCGGATAGTCGGAGCCGAACAGCACCTTGTCCTTCAGCAGCGTGTTGGCGTAACGGACGAGCTGCGGCGGGAAGTACTTCGGCGACCAGCCGGACAGGTCGATGTGCACCGACGGCTTGTGCGTGGCCACCGCCAGCGCCTCGTCCTGCCAGGGGAACGACGGGTGCGCCAGGATGATCGTCAGGTCCGGGAAGTCGGCGGCCACGTCGTCGACGAGCATCGGGTCGGAGTGCTTCAGCCGGATGCCGCCGCCGCCCGGCACGCCCGCGCCGATGCCGGTCTGCCCGGTGTGGAACAGCGCGGGCACGCCCAGCTCCTGCAGCGCCTCGTACAGGGGGTAGGCCATCCGGTCGTTCGGGGCGAAGCCCTGCAGGCTGGGGTGGAACTTGAAGCCGCGCACGCCGTGCCCGGCCACCAGGCGGCGGGCCAGCCGGACGCCCGCCCGGCCCCGCCACGGGTCGACGCTGGCGAACGGGATCAGCACGTCGGGATGCTCGGCGCAGGCGGCGGCGACCTCCTCGGACGGGATCGGCGGGTGCCCGGTCGCGTGCTCGGCGTCCACGGTGAACACCACGGCGGCCATCTTGCGCTCGCGGTAGTAGGCCGCGATCTCGGGGATGGCGGGCTCGCGGGCGCCGCGCACCTTGAAGTAGGCGGCGGAGGCGGCCGACAGCTCCGGGCTGAGCGACGGGTGCCCGGAGGCGGAGATCTCGGCGTGGGTGTGGACGTCGATGGCGGTGAGTTCGTCCAGGTCGAGCGCCGTCATCGGGACTCCTTCCGCGAATCGGGGCTGCCGGGGCCGGCCCTGCGGCCGACGTTAGACAGATTCGCGTCGCCGGTCAACAATGTGCGCCAGGTTGGATCTGTCCGTGAATCTGGCCACGCTTGACCGGGGGATTACGCCGGGCGGGGTAGCAATACGGCGAGGTCAGAGCCGCGCGGAGGCTGACGGCGATGACCGGGCGGCCGTTCGCCTATCGGGGGGTTGGCGAACGGAACGCCGGACGAGAAGGTGGGGCCGGGCGGCGCTGTCCGCCCGGCCCCCTTGGCGTCCCGGTCAGCCCGCCTCGCCGTGCGCCTCGGCCTTCTGCCGCAGGTAGCGCTGCTCGGGCAGGCTCGTGGTGAGCCGGGCGGCCAGCCGGTAGTTCTCCCGCGCGGCGTCGTGCTCGCCGGCCAGGTCCTGCAGATGCGCCCGGACGGCGTGCAGCCGGTGGTGGCGGGCCATCCGGGGATCGTCGTCGAGGCTCTCCAGCAGGTCCAGCCCGGCGCGCGGGCCGCGCGTCATCGCCACCGCGATCGCGTGGTTGAGGGTCACCATCGGGTTCGGCGCGATCCGGCCGAGGACCCCGTACAGGATGCGGATCTGCTCCCAGTCGGTGTCCTCCGGGAGCGGCGCCTGCACGTGCAGCGCCGCGATCGCCGCCTGGAGCTGGTACGGGCCCAGGGGCGAGGTCGACATCGCGGCGGTCACCAGCGCCGTGCCCTCCTCGGCCAGGGCCGCGTCCCACAGGCCGCGGTCCTGCTCGGCCAGCGGCACCAGGCCGCCGTCCGGGCCGGTGCGGGCCGGCCGCCGGGCCTCGGTCAGCAGCATCAGCGCCAGCAGCCCGGCCACCTCGCCGTCGCCCGGCAGCGACCGGTGCACCAGCCGCGTGAGCCGGATCGCCTCCGCCGTCAGCTCGCCCCGGTGCAGCTCCGGGCCGGAGCTGGCGGTGTAGCCCTCGTTGAAGATCAGATAGAGCGTGTGCAGCACCGCGTCCAGCCGGTCGGCCCGCTCGCCCGGCGGCGGCAGCTCGAACGACGCGCCCGCCGCCTTGATCCGCTGCTTGGCGCGGCTGATCCGCGGCGCCATCGTCGCCTCCGGCACCAGGAACGCCCGTGCGATCTCGGCCGTGGTGAGGCCGCTGACGGCCCGCAGCGTGAGCGCCACCTGCGACGCGGGCGTCAGCGCCGGATGGCAGCACAGGAACAGCAGCGTGAGCGTGTCGTCCCGGTCACCCGGCCCCTCCTCGCCCGGCGCCGGGGCCAGGTCGGCGTCCGGCGCCTCCCGCACGGCCGCGGCCACCTCCCGGCGCCGGCGCGCCTGCTCGCTGCGTACGTGATCGACCAGGCGGCGGGAGGCGACCGTGATCAGCCAGGCGCGCGGGCTGTCCGGCACGCCCTCGGCGGGCCACTGGGACGCCGCCGCGAGCAGCGCCTCCTGGACCGCGTCCTCGCACTCCTCGAACCCGCCGTAGCGGCGCATGAGCACGCCGAGGACCTGCGGCGCCAGCTCGCGCAGCAGGTCCCCGAGCCGTTCTGTGGCGCTCGCGTCCACCTTCACATCTCCAGTCCGGCCGGGTCCATCAGCGGGCGCACCTCCACGCCGCCCGGCAGCAGCGCGGCCAGCTCCAGCGCGCGCTCCCGGCTCTCACAGTCGACAACGTACTGGCCGGTGACGTGTTCCCCGGCGCCCGCGTACGGGCCCTCGGTCACCGCCGGCACGCCGTCCACCACCCGGACCACGGCGCTGAGGGACGGGTCGGCGAGCGCGTGCCCGCCGACCAGCTCGCCCGCCTGCCGGGCCGCGGTCACGAACGCCTCGTGGCCCGCCGCGTCCCCGTAGAGGCTCAGTAAGAACTTCATCGCGCTCAGCCCGAGAAGACGACCGGCCGCACCTCGATGCCGAGGCCCGGCACGCCGGCGTCGGGGATGAGCGCGGCCAGCTCCAGCGCGCGCTCCCGGCTCTCGCACTCGACGAGGTAGTAGCCGCCGAGGTACTCCTTGGCCTCCAGGTACGGGCCGTCCGTCACGGCCGGGACGCCGTCGCGCACCCGGACGACGGCGCTCTGCGCCGGCTCGGCCAGCGCGGTGGTGCCCAGCAGCTCGCCGGACCGCTTCACGGTGTCCATGAAGGCGCCGTGGCCGTTCATCACCTCGTCGCGTTCCTCCTCGGTCAGCGAGTCCCAGATCAGCGGGTTCACATGCATGATCAGCAGAAATTTCATGACATCTCCTTCGGTGGCCAGGGCGCCCGGTGGCGCCCTCCGACTGATGGTCGGAGCCGTCCGCGCCGTCTTGACATGCCCCGCGCACACGTTTTCCCCGGCCTCCCGAAGGCGGGTCCCGCCCCGGTCCGCTGAGGCGCGGGCCGGGGCGGGGCGGGGTCAGACGCGCAGGCCGGTCTCGACCGGAAGGCCGGCTTCGACCCAGTCCTGGATCCCCTCACGGTACTTGCGCACGGCCGTGTAGCCGAGCGCGGCCAGCCGCCGGGCGACCGCCTCGCTGTTGGGGCAGGCCGGGTTGGAGCAGTAGGTCACGATCGCCGCGTCCTTGTCGGGCAGCAGTTCGGCGGCCCGCTCGGCCACCTCGCTCTCCACCAGGGGGATCGCGCCCGGCAGGTGCTGCTGGGCGTAGTACTCGCCGCCGAGCGCGTCCACGACGACGACGGTCCCGGCGTCGATGGCGGCCTTGAGCTCGTCACGGGTGATGAGTGCGGTCATTGCGACCTCCGAATAACTGGACTACAGTCCGTTTCTGTGGATGATTCGGAAGTTAGCGGACCGCAGTCCGCTTCGTCAAGCGAGCCGCTGGAGATCCTCCGGAACAGGCCGCCCAAGGAACGGGCCGACGCCGCGCGCAACCGCGAGAAAGTGCTGGCCGCCGCCGCGAAACTGTTCCGCGAGCAGGGCGTGGAGAACGTCTCCATGGACGCCGTGGCCGCCGAGGCCGGAGTGGGCAAGGGCACGGTCTTCCGCCGCTTCGGCGACCGGTCCGGCCTGGCCGTGGCGCTGCTCGACGAACGCGAACGCGAACTGCAGCAGCGCGTCATCTCCGGCCCGCCGCCGCTCGGCCCCGGCGCGCCCGCCGCCGACCGGCTCGCCGCCTTCGCCGACGCCTACCTCGACTACCTCGCCGGCCACCTCGACCTGGTGCGCATGTCGGAGACCGCGGGCCCCGGCGCCCGCTACCGGATCGGCGCCTACCGGTTCTGGCACCGGCACGTGGCCATCCTGCTCGGCCAGACGCGCCCCGGCTGCGACGCCGACGCCCTGGCCCATGCCCTGCTGGCCCCGCTCGGCGCCGAGACGGTCACCGCCGTCCGCGCCGAGGTGGGCGACGACCGGGTCCGGCAGGCGGTCCGCGCCGTCGTGCTCGCCGTGGCCTCAGCGCCTGACTGACCCGCCGCCCCCGGACTCCCGTGCGACGGCGCCGTCCACGATGACCTCGGCCACGCGGCGGACAGCCTCCCTGGTGACGGCCTCCGGCGGCCCCGTGACCAGCGTGAACAGCGCGCCCCCGTAGAGCGCGAGCATCGCGGGGACGCGCTCGCGCGGGATCGTCACGCCGACCTTGCCGTGATGGCCTGCGGTGATCCGCAGCGCCGACCCGTGGAGGCGCGCGAGCGCCGCCGCCAGCGCCGGGCGGCGGGCCGCCTCGAGCTGCAACTCGAAGATCGCCAGGTAGCGGGTGCGCAGCGTGGTCGCCGCCGTCAGCAGCGACTCGGCCAGCAACTCGACCATGCCGGCGGCCCGGTCGGTGTCGGCGGCCTGGTCGGTGTCGGCGGCGCGGTCGGTGTCGGCGTGGTGCAGCTCGGCCACCCGTTCGGCGGCGGCCACCAGCAGCGCCTCCCGGCTGCGGAAGTAGTTGGACGCCGTGCCCGGCGGCAACCCCGCCTCCTTCTCCACCGCCCGATGGGTCAGCCCGTGCGCGCCCGCCGACGCCAGCAGCGCGATGGCGGCGTCGGCGATGGCCCGGCGCCGGGCCGGATTGGTGGGCGGCACACCCCCATGCTACCAATAAACGTACTAGTACGATCGTAGTGAATGGGGAGGGCGCATGAGGATCGCCGTCGTCGGAGCGGGGCTCGGGGGAGTGGCGGCCGCCGTCGGCCTGCACCGCGCGGGCCACGAGGTGACGCTCTTCGAGCGCGCCGCCGAGCTGCGGGAGGCCGGCACCGGGATCGTCGTCATGCCGAACGGCCTCCGCGCCCTGGACATCCTGGACCTGGCCGCGGACGTGCGCCGGCACGGCCTGCACGCCGCGAGCGGCGGCCTGCGGGACTGGCGCGGCCGGCCGCTGCTGGTCACCGACGCGGTCCAGGGCCAGCGGAAGGTGGGCAGCCTCGCCATCCTCGACCGCGCCGAGCTGCACCGCGCCATCCGCGCCCCGCTGCCCGCCGACCTGGTGCGCACCGGCGTCCCGGTCGACCGCGTGGAGGCGCGGGACACCGGCGTGACCGTCATCGCCGACGGCGCCCCCGTCGCCACGGCCGACGCCGTCGTCGCGGCCGACGGCATCGGCAGCAGGCTGCGCGCCCAGCTCTTCCCCGGGCACCCGGGGCTGCGCCGGACCGGCCGGATGGACCTGCGCGGGATGCTGCCCCGCCCGCCCGGCCTCGACCCGAGCCTGCTCGCCGGCCAGTTCGTCGACCGGCGCAGCGGGGCGATGTTCGGCCTGTTCCCCGTCGGCCCCGACCGGCTGTACTGGTTCACCGACTCCGCCCTCGACGGCCCGCCGCCCGGGGCGGACGAGGCACGGCGGCGGATGCTGTCCCTGATGGCCGACTGGCACCCGCTCGTCACGTCCCTCATCGAGGCCACCCCGCCCGGCGACGTCTACGTCGACCCGATCGCCCGCCTCGCCGAACCGCTCCCCTCCTACGCCGCCGGCCGGATCGCGCTCCTCGGTGACGCCGCCCACGCCATGCCGCCCGACCTCGGCCAAGGCGCGAGCCAGGCGTTCGAGGACGCCGCCGCGCTCACCCGCTGCCTGACCGGCGCCGGACCCGGCGACGTCGCCGCGCGGCTGCTGCGCTACGACGCCGAGCGGCGGCCCCGCGCCGACCGCGTCATGCGCGCCGCCTCCCGGCAGTCGCGCCTGACCAGCCAGACCGGCGCCCCCGCCTGGCTGCGCGACGCCCTGCTGCGCGCCATCCCGTCCTGGCTCGCCACCCGGCAACTGGCCGCCCTCTGGCACGCCTAGAGCCGCCGCGAGAAGGGGCATCGACAGGCCCCCACCGGGCAGGGGAACCGGAGATCCGGCTCGGCGCGGAGGTGGCCGACATGAACGTCCTGCTCAGAAGCTGGCTCGCCGGCGCCGCCGGCACCAGCGCGCTCAACACCTGCTCCTACCTGGACATGGCGATCCGCGCCCGTCCGGCCAGCGGGACACCCCGCCGGGCGATAGCGGACCTGGCCGCACGCGCGCACGCCGACCTCGGCGACGACGAACGGGCCGGCCATCGCAAGGACGCCCTGGGTGCGCTCCTCGGCTACGGCACCGGCGCGATGGCGGCGCTCTGCTACGGCCTGCTCACCTCGGGCAGGCGGCCGGCCTGGCCCGTCGGCGTGCCCATGCTCGCCGGGCTGGCGATGATCGGCTCGACCGGGCCGCTCACCGCGCTCGGGATCACCGACCCGCGCACCTGGTCGGCCGCGGACTGGATCTCGGACGTGGTCCCTCACCTGGCGTACGGGGTGGCGGCCTATCTGGCCTACGCGTCACTCGGCTGACACGGCCACGAGCCGCCACCCCTGCCGCTCCGATCAGGCGCTCTCGCGGGCGTCGTTGCGGAGGCTGAGGAAGATCAGCACGATCCCGATGTACGTGCACAGCCGCACCGCGTCGGGGATGCCGTTCCAGGTGCCGTTCATCCACATGCCGAACCATTCGCCGCCGATGGCCTGGAAGCCGAAGAACCACAGCAGCAGGCCGACCGTGCAGCCGACGACGCCCCAGCGCTTGGCCCGGTGGAAGGCGGCGTCGTCGCGGCCGACGGCCCTGATCTGCTGCCAGGCGGAGATCAGGCAGGTCACCATGATGACCGCCTCGGTGAGGATGACGCCGATGTAGGCGGCGTGGTGCGCCCACGTCCACGGGATGGCGCGGTAGTTGATCTGGCTGACCGCGGCGAGCTCGGGCTTCTGCGCGTCCATGGCCAGCACGTGCCGGACGAACTCGAAGTTCGTGCCGTAGTCGGTGAGGTTGCCGAACACGACGAGCAGCGCGAAGCCGCCGACGGTGAAGGTGAGCAGCGCCTTCGCGATGCGAAGGGCGGCGATGGTGTCGAAGCGGGCCAAGGTTCTTTCCTTTGACATCTCTGATCGAATGAGCACACGGGCCCAGGGGAGGTGTCCTGAAAAGGGGGGAAAGATCCACGGGGCCCGCGCGCCCGGCGTGGAGGAACTCGCCGGGCCGCTCCACTGGCTCCGTCACTGGCCGTGACGTCGCGGGCCCCTCAGCCTGAGGTGGAGCAACGTGACTCATGGTAGCCGAAGTCGCACCATGCCGTTCCTGCCGTTCCGCTTGCCCCCGGCGTTTTGTTTGCCCTGGTGAAACGGGGCTGGCAAACAATTCCCCAGCCCGAAGACTGCGATGCGGAAACACGAACGTTCCCTTACACACGAGGAGAATGATGCGAGTCAGCAAGGCTCTTCTGGCAGGCGCCTTCGGTGCGGCACTGCTTCTGTCGCAGTCCCCGGCGGCGCAGGCCCAGGCCGTCGCTTCGGCGGCGGCGGACGGCGGATGCCGCGCGGCCTACACCGGCAACGGCTTCGTCAGCGTCTATCCGTGCATCTCGAAGAGCGGAACCACCGTCATCGCGGACGCGTACGCGGATGAGATGCCATCGGCCTGCGCCTACTACAAGGTCTCCATCGTCAGCGGCGCGTACGACACGGTATGGAAGACCGGTCCGGAGGAGGCGTGCAGCCGGGCCCGCTCGGGCAACGTCTACCTCTACAACGCCCGGGGGACGTTCAGGTCGAAGATCACGACCTACGACCGCAACGACAGATCGATCGGCTCGCTCGAGAGCCCGAACATCACCGTTCCCTGACGCGTCCCGGAGGGACGGCAGAAGGTGACGCCGTCGCCCCGGTGACCGGCGGGCACGTCCGCTGGTACGGCAGCCGCGGAAAGTAGGTCCGCCAGTCCGCCGCCGGCAGCCCGCCTCCGGCGCGACGGCACACGGCAGCCGCCGAGGCGGCGGGGCCGACGTCGTAGCGCTGGACGGGCACGTGCTGTCCGGCGGCGTACAGGGAGTCGCCGCCGGCGCCGAAGGAGAGGGCCAGGATGGCGTCGCCGGGGGTGGGCAGGGGCGCTCCGATCGGCAGCCGGGAAGCGACATCCCACAGTCGCAGGGTGCCGTCCGCCGTCCCGACGGCCAGCACGGACTCGTCACGGGAGAACGCCAGCGCGGTGACATCCCGGCTCGGATCGGAGCCGCTCGCCGCGAACGCGTTCAGCACGCCGATGCGGCGCCGCACGGCACCGTCCCACAGGACGGTCTTGCCCGAGGCGTCCCCCGTGGCGAGGTACCTGCCGCCGGGGCTGAAAGCCTGCGCCTCGATGAGGCCGGGCCCGGCCGAGGGCGCATTCTTCGCGCCCGACCGTAAGTCCACGACATCACCCGCTGACGTGACGACGAGCGGCCGGACGGGGTGCACGGCGATCCGGTCCGCGGTGACGTCGGGCAACGCCCTCGTGATGGTGCGCCGGCGCAGGTCCCAGACCATCGTGGCTCCTCCCTGGTGATGCTGCGCGTCCAGGAGCGACCTGTCGCCGGGCCCGAAGGCGATCGCGCCGGTCGGCGGCTTGTTCTCCGTGCTCAGCACGAGCGAGTCCGTCGTGCGCCGGCCGGCCACGTCCCACAGGGACACGCGGGTCGGCCCCGTGGCGGGATACGACTCCGAACTGCCGAAGGCCAGCGTTCTCCCGTCGGAGGCGAAGGCGAGCAGGATCGAGCAGCCCGGCATGGCGTGCTCCTTCGGGGGACACGCAACCTCCGGGAGGTCGGCGGGTGGCCCGGCGGACAGCGTCCGGTGGAGCCGGAACAGCACGCTTCCCCGCTCGCGCGCCTCGTAGGCGAGCGCCAGCCGGGTCCCGTCCGGGCTGAACACCGCCTGGCCGGCCGCGTCCTCCTGCCACTGCGGGGTGGGGGCGGCGCCCAGATCGAGCGTGCGTACGGCAGCCGGCCACGCCCAGCTGGAGCCCGCCAGGTAGCGGATCCGGTTCGCCTGCGTGTCGATGCGCAGGTCGGCGACCTGCTCGCCCATGAGCGAGTGGCGGAAGACCGGTCTGCCCGGCCAGGAGACTCGCCACAGCAGGAGGTCGGCCCCGTCGGAAGCGGCCAGGAAGGCCCCGTCCGCGCTGAACCCGATCTCCTTGACGTTCCGATGGGCGATGGAGGCCATCTCGGCGCCCGATGCGAGGTCCCACAGGCGGACCCCCTCATCGGTGACGACCGCCAGGCGACGGCTGTCGGGCGTGAACCGCACGAACTGGTACTGGCACTGACGCCGGCCAAGAACCGGCGCCCAGGCGGTGTCCGTCTTCCTGCCCGTCCGCACGTCCCACACCTGCAACCGCCGCCCCGGAACACACAGCGCCAGGTACCGATCGTCCGGGCTGAGCGTCGCGTCCGGGAAGTCCGGTGCGGTGACCGTCCGCCTCTCGGCGTAGCTGCGCGCCATGGCGGGCGCGGCATCCCACGTCGACTCCAACGGCGCCGAGGGCTCTCTGGGGACGCTCACCCGCAAGAGCTCACGCCTCCGGGCGAGGTCCCACGCCAGGATCCGGTAGCGGGATCCCTCGGCGTTGTACCCGATGACGCTGCGCCCGCTCGTCCCCATCTCGAACCCGTCCTTCGCCGGGCCCAGCTCCCTGTCGTCGCGGCGTCCGGTGGCCAGATCCCACGACACCACGGCTCCGTCCGGCGTGAGGATGGGCAGCGTCCACGCGTCGCCCGTCCTCGCCCCTGCCCGCGGGTGCTCGGCGCCGAGCCCCGGCAGGAGAGCCGTCCGGCGGCGAGTGTCCACGTCCCAGGCGGAGACCTGGGCGGCGCCCACGCTGACCAGGGTGCGGCCGTCGGTGCTGAGGTGACGCATGGTCCCGGGGGCGCCGTCGGGATCGGTGAAGACGTCCTGGTGGCGTTGCGTGGCCGCCGCCTGCAGGGCGGACCGGGTCTCGGGCAGGTCGGCGACCCGCCAGGCGGCCAGGCCGAGGCGCATCGCCCTGACCGGGTCCGTCTCGCGCAGGCTTTCCGCGATGCCGGCGGCGCGCCGGGCCTCGGCCTCGCGCTGGCGGGTCTGGCCGGTCGTGTTCTGCTGCCAGGCCAGCAGGGCCGCCACCAGCGTCAGCACGAGCAGTCCGGAGATCGCCGCCGTCCGTCGGGTGCCCGAGCGCCGCTCCCGCTCCCCGGCCGCCAGCCCGGCGGCCAGGAACTCGCGCTCCAGCGGAGTGAGCTCCTCCGAAAGCTGCTCCGGCCGCCTGCCGAGGAACCTGCCCGGGCCGCTGCCCCGGCTCTTCCCGGAGACGGTGAAGTGCTCGCGGGCAGCCGCCAGAGGCGCCCCGCGATACAGGCCGCCCGGATCGCGGTCGTGATCCCGCCAGGCCGTGGCCGCTTCGGTCAGGCGGCGCTGCAGCCGGATCCGCTCCCGGTCCGCCTCGATCCAGCCGCGCAGCCGTGGCCACGCGGTGAGCAGCGCCTCGTGGGCGAGGTCCACCTGCGCGTCGCCGAGCGTGAGCAGGCGGGCCGCGGCCAGCCGGTCCAGGAGCAGCCGGGTGTCGCCGTCGGCGGGCAGCTCGCTCCGGCCGATGGGGCGGCGGGTGTCGGGCGTGCCACGGCCGGGCTCGACCAGGCGCAGCAGCAGGTGCCGCAGCCGCTCCCGCTGCGGCGGGCTGAGATCGGCGTAGCAGGCTTCGCAGGTGCGGGCGATGGCGGCGTGGATGCCGCCGGACGCCTCGTACGCGGCCGTGGTCAGGGCCTTGCCGCTGCTGCGGCGCCAGGTCTCCAGCAGCGCGTGGGACATCAGCGGCAGCCCGCCGGGCTCGCCGTCGACCTCGGCGATGATGCGGGCGGTCAGCTCGCGTTCGACGATCAGGCCGGCGGCGGACGCGGGCCTGACGATCGCCTCACGTAACTCGGCCGTGCTCATCGGCCCGACCAGCAGCGTCGATCCCTGTACGGCCTCGGCCAGGGAGCGGTGCCCGGCGCAGTGGCCGAAGAAGTCGGCCCGCACGGCGATCACCACCCGGGCGCCGTTCTCGCGCCGCGCCTCGGCCAGGAGCGCATCGACGAAGGCGTCCCGCCGCTCCGCGTCGGCGCACAGGGTGAAGAGCTCCTCGAACTGATCGACGATGATCACCTCGTCGGCCTGCCCGGGGCGGATGCGCTGCGGATCCGCTCCCGGCGCCAGCACGCGAACCGTGGGGGGCGGCCGATCCTCCCGCTCGCGCAACCGGGGGAGCAGGCCCGCGCGCAGCAGCGAGGACTTCCCGCTGCCCGAGGGGCCGACCAGGAGGACCAGGCGGTGCGCGCCGACCAGCGCGGCCAGCCGGTCGGCCGTCGCGTCACGGCCGAAGAACCGGCCGTGGTCGGCTTCCTCGAAGCGGGCCAGCCCGAGATAGGGGGCCCGAGCGTCGTCCCGGCCGGCCGCGGCGAGCTCGCGCGCCTCCTCACCGGCCTCCTCCCAGCGTCGCCTCCAGTGCTCGGCGTCGCCGTCGCACGCCCGGACGTAGGCCAGCGCCACGTCGAGCGACGGCAGCCTTTCACCCGCGGCGGCCTGCGCCAGCGTCGTGACGGAGTAGTGGGCGCGGGCGGCCATCATGCGGTACGTGGGCGTACCGGCCTTATGGCGGAGCTCGCGCAACTCGTGGGCGAAACGGGCGATCGGCCCGTCCGCCGGATCCAGCGGCTGCTCACGACGTCCCAACTCTTCTCCTCCAAGCGGTGAACACGTCCGGTGTCCGGGAATTCTTCGCACCGGCGAAAAGGGGATGCGGAACAATCCGCCGGGGCTCTCGCGCGAGGAGAAAAGATGCGAGCCGGCAGGCGCTGCTTCGGCGGTCGCCGGGCGCCCTGCACCGACAACGGCGGATGAGATTTCCCTCCCGGAACATACAGGTCGAAGCTCCTGGTCTACAACCGGAGCGGCGGAGCGCAGCGCCTTTGACCTGCGTGTTCCTGCTCAGGCCGGAACTGGGTGACGATCTCCGGGCCGATGGGATGTACTGACTCCGCGCCCAATCGGCTATTCAGCCACGAGCGAGGAGAATTCATGCTGAAGAAATTCATTCCGGCAGCCGTGGCTGCCATTTCCCTGGCAGGGCTGACATTCACGCCTGCATACGACTGAGGTCGCCATTACCGAGGACCACGTCCTGGTCACGTACATCCGGGGTGACACCGGATCCAGGCACACGACGTGCGTTCACCGCGCCGAGGACGGCGATCTCGGGTCGGGACATGAGTGGCCCAGCGGGCGCGTCTACGTGACCGTCATCAAGATCGACTGGGTCAACCGCTGGACGTCGCCGTGCAACGGGTAACCCGGGGACGACCCTAGGCGTTCACCGGGCCGGGGACGCGATCACTGCTGCCGGTGGATCAGGTCGCCGCCCAGCCGGGTGAGCTGGTGGATGACCATGTTCGCGTGCCGGGTGCTGGTGATCAGCCCGGCCCGTTGCAGCACCTGCGCGTGCGCGCTGGCCGACGACAGGGAGGCGCCGGTCCTGCGGGCGAGTTCGCTGGTGGTGCAGCCGGTGGTGGCGGCGATGCAGCGCAGGATGCGGGCCCGGGTCGCGCCGAGCAGGTCGGGCAGCGGGTCGGGACCGGGGCCGGGTTCTGGTGTTCCGTGCGGGGTCGGGAACACCAGGACCGGCGGCAGGCTGGGGTCGGCCATCGCGACCGGGGTGAACCGCCCGAAGTAGGAGGGGATGAGGGTCAGGCCGCGGCCTCGCAGGTGGATCTCGTACCGGCCGGTGGCGTAGTCGGTCTCGAGCACCGGGGGCCGCCACCGGATCGACGGTCCGAGGCCGGCGAGCATCGTGTCCACGCCCTGGTCGGTGAGCAGGCGGGCCAGCCTGGCGCGTTCGCGGCCGAGGGTGTGCTCCATCGCGGTCCGGCGGGGGCCGAAGGCGACCTGGCAGTACCGCTCGCTCAGCCGTGCCAGGTCGCGGATCGCGTGCCGGCTGCCGCGGGCGAGGTCGTCCAGCGTCGCGGGGACGGGCGCGTGCGGGCGCAACTGGTCGAGCTCGTGCCGCACGCGCGCCGACGGCGTGTCGGCCAGGACGTCCAGGCCCTGCTGGAACCCGTTCGTCGACTCGTAGGGGGTCAGGAAGTCGGGGAAGTACGCCTTGATCGGCGCCAGCGGCACCAGCTTCTCCCGTACCGGTGTGAGCAGCCCGGCCTCGGCCAGGTCTGCGCGGACCTGCCGCCGCCAGCCGGACATCGCGCCGGTGCCGCCTGGCCGCTGCAGTGTGTGCAGGCTGAGCACCATTTCCCACATGATGTCCAGTCGGCTGGCGATGCGCACGCGAGCCAGGTCCTCACCGGTGAAGACGATCCGCAGGGTCCCCTTGATCATGATCGCATGTTCGGCCGCCAAGGTCACAGACAGATCAAAAGCCGATCGACGGGCCCTGTCCGGTGGGCCGACAACTCTGCCGCCGTCCGGCGGTGCGGTGCGGCGCCGCCGCCGGACGGCGGTGGGTCACGCGGGCGCCGGGGCGCAGCCGGAGGACTTGCCCTTGCCCGGGTGGCAGTGCCGGGGCTTGACCGCGACCTTGATGGTGGCGCGGGCCTGTGCGGAGGTGAGGCCGCCGGCACTGGCGCGGGCCGTGTTCGTGATGGCGCGGTGGCAGTGATGGCGGTGCCGGCACTTCGGCGCGGGGCCCGGCGGGACGGCCGGGACCACGTACGTGCCGGTGCAGACCGTGCTCGCGCCGGGCGCGAGGGTCGTTTCCCGGCAGGTGACGCCGGTGATGTGGCTGTCGTCGATCCGCAGCCCGGTCACGGTGCGGGAGGAGTCGTTGCGCACGAGGTAGCGGTAGGTGACCCGGTCGCCGGGCCGGTACGGGTGCGACGCGTCCACCTTCTTGACCAGCTTGAGGGTTCCGCCGCCGCCCCCGGCCCGGACGGTGACCTGCGCCTCGGGGGACTCGACGGCGTGGGACTCGGCGGTGCCGCGCGCCACGGCGGTGTTGGTGACGGAGCCTCGGGCGGCGTCCTCCTCGGTGATGGTGTGGCTGCCGGTGCAGACGATCGACGCGCCCACCGCCAGCGTGTTCTGCCGGCAGGCGACCATCGGGACCACGTCGTCGGTCACGGTGAGCCCGGTGATGTCCATGTTGCCGGTGTTGGTCACCACGTACTCGTACCGGACGACGGTGCCGACCGGCGCGGGGTCGGGCACGGTCGTGCCCGTGGCCAGCCGCTTCTCCAGGCTCAGCGCGGGCAGCTCGGCCACCGGCCGGACGACCACGTTGCGGACGAGGTGCACGTCGGTGTACATGCCGGTGGAGGCGGCGAACCCGAACTTGTACGTCTCGGGCACCGGCGTGGGCGCGGGCGTGGTGAGCACCTGCTGCGGTCCGGCGCCGTCGTTGAAGTCGATGGTGACGGTCAGCACCGGGTCGGGCGCGGGGGTGATGCGCACGTTGACGGTGCGGCGTGACGGCGTGAGAAGCCGCTCGGCGTCCTCGGGGGTGACGTCGTCGGGCAGCGTCGTCGTCGGCCCGTGCAACTGGCCCGGCAGCGTGGACGTCCACGGGCCGCCGGTGTCGAGGCCGGTCGCGGTGGCGGTCAGGAAGCAGTAGCCCTGGGTGCCGTTGCCGGGTCCGCGCACGGTGACCATGTTGGGCCCCGGCGCGGGGTTGCGGAACCCGGTCCCGGCGGGGGAGCGCTCGGCGCAGCCGAGGCCGCGCTGCTCCCAGTCGCCGAAGAAGTTGCCGAGCACGTCCAGCCCGACGCCGACGTACCCCTGGTTGACGCCGGGCTGGAACGGGTTGCTGGGAAGGTCGTCGGGCAGCTTCTGCGCGTAGCCGAGGCTGCCGCCGAACGCGCCGGGCGCGGTGAGCGTGGCCGAGCCGTCGATGAGGAAGAACGAGATGCCGTCGGCCGGGGGCGTGGTGCCGCCGTACTGCCACTGCTCGAACGTCACGTCGATGCCCTGGTCGGCGCGGATCGGCTCGTTGTAGAGCGCTGCTCCGGCCTGGTCGTTGCCGGCGCTGGTCAGCTGCAGATAGCCGTACGGGGCGCCGCCGGTGGGCGGGACGGGCCCCACGGAGTCCGCCGGGCAGCCGGTCAGCGGGTGACTGCCCGCCGGTGGCTGGGCGGCCGGGGCGCCGGTCAGGCAGGCCGTGCCGACGGCGATGAACTCCGGGATCGCGCTCGCCCCGGTGAAGTCCTCCTCGACGAGCGGGACGGGCTGGGCCGCCGCGATGGGCATCGGGGCCAGGACGGCCGCCATCAAACCGACGAGTGTCACTCCGCATATGGCGCTCACACACTGTGTCTTCACGGACACAAACCGTAAATCTATGCATGCGTGAGGCGGCTCAGCGACACGGCAAACGATCGGGCAGGAAACGCCGGTTCCGGCCCCTCGGCCAGGTTATGGTGAGCGGTTCGACCCGCTCCGCCGGCCGTGCTCCATCCCCTGCTGAGCGCGCGGTCAGCGGGAGACGCTGGTGGCGCTGCGGCGCGGCCCGGCGTAGCGCCAGAAGAAGTTGAGCAGCACGCTGGCCCGGTTGCGCCCGCCCAGCAGGTAGGACACGTGGATGAAGATCCACACCAGCCAGGCCGGGAACCCGCGCACGGTCAGCCCGTTGGGCAGTTGCAGCACCGCCTCCCCCTTGCCCACGGTGGCCATGATGCCCGGGTCCCGGTAGGAGAACCGCTGTGGCGGCCGGCCCTGGATGGCCGCGGCGATCTGCCGGCCCGCGTGGTCGCCCATCTGGATCGCCGGCTGGGCGAGCTGCGGTTGCGCTTCGGGCTGCCCCGACAGGTCGCCCGCGACGAAGATCTCCGGGTGGCCGGGCACGTTCAGCGCGTCGGTGAGCGTGATCCGGCCGCCCTTGCCCTGCTCCAGGCCCCAGCTCCCGACCTGCTCGGGGGCTGTCACGCCGAGCGCCCACACGGTCAGGTCGCTCGGCAGCCGCGTGCCGTCGCTCAGCAGCACCGCGTCCTCCTCGACCGCCGCGACCGTGGAGCTCAGGCGCAGCTTGACGCCCCGCCTGCGCAGCGCCGCCGCCGTCGCGTCCCGCAGCCTCGGCTTGTACGGGGCCAGCACGTACTCGAAGCGCTCCACCAGCGTCACGCTCGTCCGGTCGGGGCCGATCTCCGGGTGCGTGAGCGGCAGCGTGCGCCGGCGCAGCTCGGCCAGCGTGCCCGCCATCTCCACCCCGGTCGCGCCCGCGCCCACCACCACGACGTGCGTGCTCTTGCGGCGGCCGAGCGCCGTGTCCTCCAGGTACTGTCCCAGCCGGTCGCGCAGCGCCGCCGCGTCGTGCAGCGAGTAGATCGGCAGCGCGTTCGCCTCGGCGCCCTCGATGCCGAGCCAGTTGGTGGTCACGCCGGTGGCCAGGACGAGATAGTCGTAGTCCAGCCCCGTCCCGTCCTCGAACTCCACCCGCCGCTCGTCCGCCAGCACCCTGGTGAGCGTCGCCCGGCGGGTGCGCACGTTCGGCCACTTGGCGGCGAACGTGCGGATCGGGTACGACACGTCCGACAGGCCCATCCCGGCGGTGGCGACCTGGTAGAGCAGGGGCTGGAAGGTCGAGTACGGGTTGCGGTCGACCAGCGTCACCAGGGCGCCGGCGCGGGCCAGCCTCTTCGTGGCCGCGAGCCCCGCGAACCCCGCACCGACGACCACGACCCGCGCTCTCTTCACCATGATCCGGTCCTTCCCTGAAACGCCGATCCGGAAAATCGTCCAATACCCTTTGTTTTCCGGTATGTGCGTCTTTTGGTGGACCAGGGTCGGCAACCGCGCGGGTCACGTACCTCCCAGACTCCACACGTACAGGACCCCGCCCGCCGCGCCCGCGACCACGGGACGGCCGGCGACCTCCGCCAGGGCCAGCGCGCGGACCTCCGGGCCGGTGGTGAGGAGCTCGCCGATGACCTCGCCCGTGTCGAGGTTCCAGACGCGCACGTACGTGCCGCCGCCAGGACTGTGCGCGACCACCGCGACCGGCACCCCGTCCAGCAGGCCCGCGACCAGGGCGGCGGTCCCGCGCGCCCCGAACGACCACTTCCCCGACCGCTTCCCGCTCGCCAGGTCGTAGGCCCGCAGGGTGGCGTCGAGGTGCGTGGAGATGAGCAGCGTGCGGCCCTCCCGCTCGACGCAGGCCAGCCGTTCGACGCCGCCGATGTCCCCGGTGCGGAAGTCGTGCGCCACCCCGCCGCCGGACAGGTCGCGGACGCGGACCCGGTTGCGGCCGTCGGCGGTGACGAGCACGTCGCGGCCGTCCAGCCTGCCGAACGCCAGCGCGTCGATGCCCTGGAAGTGCTCGCCCATCGGCTTGCCGAGCTGCTCGCCCCCGGCGACGTCCCACAGGCGGGCGACGCTGTAGAGGTCCCTGACGAGGTCGTACTTCTGGGAGATCGCCACCGCCTTGCCGCCCGCGAGCGTGACGCCGATGATCGGGTCGCCGGCCCCGTGGCGGGCGTCCGGGCCCCACACGCGCATCCGGCCGTCGGCGTGCCCGGACACCACCCGGTCCCCGTCCTCGCACGCGACGCACGTCACGGCCGCGCCGCCGTCGCCCAGCCTGGCCACCCGGGCGGCGGTGGCGGTCGTGCTCAGGTCCCAGGTCAGGACCGTCCCGTTGTCGGTGCCGCACGCGACCCGCGCGCCCGAGGCGGCGAGCGTCACCGGCGTGCCGCTCCCGCGCGGCAGGGTGACGGGCTCCACGACGAACGACCCGAACGGCACGGGCTGCGGCGCCGCCGTGGCGGGCGCGGTGGCCGCGCCCGGGGTGCCGTCGGTAGCGGTGGGCGTCGCCCCGTCGGTCGCCGTGCCGGTCGTGCCCGTAGTGCCGGTCGTGCCACTCGTGCCGGTCGTGCCGGGGCTCGCCGTACGGGCGGTCCCGGTCGCCGTGGGGTCCGCCGGTCCGTTCGCCTCGAAGACGCCGCTTCCCGGCCGGAGGATCGCGAACGCGGACACCGCCGCGGCCGCCGTCGCCGCGACTCCCCCGATGAGGACCCGCCGGCTCACCGCCCCACCCCGCCCCGCCACCGTCTCGGGCCCGCCGGAGGACGACGCGGTATGAGCTCCGGGCCCCGGCGGCAAGGCCCGCTCCGGACCACCCGCCCCCGGCGGCCCGAACGGCCGCACGGGCGCCCCGGGCCCGTACGGCCCCTGCGCATGCGGCGCCCCGGGCGCGGCGCCGTACGCCCCCTCCGGCTGCCGGTCCGCCCGCCCGGCGTGGCCGCCCCCGCCTTGAGCCGGTCCCTGCCCGGCGTCCTGGGGCGCGCCGTACGGGCCCTGCCCTGACGGCCGCGCCTGCCCGGTGCCCGGGGCCGGGACGTACGGACCGTGCGGCGTCGGGGTGTGCGGGGCCGGGGTGTGCTGGCCGGCGGGGTGGTCCGGGCGGGGGATGAGGCGCTGGGCGGCATCGGGGGCGCCGGACTGGGTGAGGGTGGCGAGCAGGTCGGCGGGAGCCGGGCGGGCGGCGGGGGACTTGGCGAGGCACGCGCGGATCGGCTCGGCGAGGTGCGGCGGGACGCCGGTCAGGTCGGGTTCGTCGGTGAGGATCGCGTTCAGGATGACCGGCACCGTGTCACCCGCGAAGGGCGGCCGCCCGGTGGCCGCGAACACCATGGTGCCCGCCCAGCTGAACACGTCGGACGCCGGCCCGACCCGCTCCCCGGTGAACTGCTCCGGCGACATGTACGTGGGCGTGCCGACGGGCCCGGACGCGTGCGTGGTGGCGTCGAGCGCCTTGGCGATGCCGAAGTCGATGACGGTCGGCCCCTCCGGCCCCATCAGCACGTTGCCCGGCTTGAAGTCGCGGTGCACGATCCCGGCCCGGTGGATGGCGGCCAGCGCGGTGAGCGTGGCGATGGCGAGCCGGTCCAGCCCGCCGCCGGTGCGCGGCCCGGAGGAGCGCACCAGTGCCTGGAGGGTGTCTCCGGCGACGTACTCGCTGACGATGTAGGGCCGCTCGTCCAGCGTCCCGACGTCCAGCACGGCCGCCGTGCAGAACGCGGCCACGCGGCGCGCCGCCTCCACCTCGCGCAGGAAGCCCCGGGTGACGTCGTCGTCGTGGCCCAGGTGGCTGTGCAGCAGCTTGATCGCGACCGGGCGGCCGTCGTCGGCGGTGCCGTGGTAGACGACGCCCTGGCCGCCGGAGCCGAGCACCCCGGTGAGGCGGTAGCCGCCGATCCGCTCGGGGTCGCCCGGGCGGAGCGGCCGGATGTCCGGCATCCCACTCCTTTCCGGACCTTTCATGAACGACCACACGATAGGCCCGGCCGTACCCGGGGCGGAAGGCGGCAGCCCGCAGTCAGGCGAGCGTCCAGGCGGCGGCCTGCTCGCGCTGCCGCCAGTAGGCGGCGAAACGCCCGCCCCGGGCCAGCAGCTCGGCCGGGGCGCCCGCCTCGGCCACCCGCCCGTCCTCCAGGAAGACCACCTGGTCGGCGCGGGCGATCGTGCTGAGCCGGTGGGCGACGACGACGGTGGCCCGCCGCCCCGCCGCCGACTCCAGCGCGGCGACGACGGCCCGCTCGTTGGCGGCGTCCAGGGCGGCCGTGGCCTCGTCGAGCAGGAGCAGCGGCGCGTCCTTGAGCAGGGCGCGGGCGATGCTCACCCGCTGGCGCTCGCCGCCGGACAGCGCCGTGCCGCGTTCGCCCACGCGGGTGTCCCAGCCGTCGGGCAGCCGTTCGATCACCTCGTCGAGCCGGGCCGCCGACGCCGCCTCGCGGACCCGCTCGTCGGGCGCGTCCGGGTCGCCGAGCCGGACGTTGTCGCAGAGGCTCGCGTCGAAGAGGTAGACGTCCTGGAAGACGATGCCGAGCCCGCCCATCAACGCGGCCGGGTCGTAGCGGCGCACGTCGTGCCCGGCGACCAGCACGCTGCCCTCCCGGGCCTCGTGGAAGCGGGCGACGAGCGCCAGCAGCGTCGACTTGCCCGCGCCCGACGGGCCGACGATCGCCGTGGTGGTGCCGCGCTCCACCGTGAACGAGACCCCGGCCAGCACGTCCCGCCCCGGCTCGTGGCCGAAGCGTACGTCGCGCAGCTCCAGGGCGGGCGCGCCCGGGTCGGGCACGACCGGGGCGGGGGCGTCCGCGCCGAGCACCGGCGCGTCGAGCACACTGCGGACCCGCGTCAGGGTGCCGCGCAGCGCCTCCATCGCCGGGGAGAGCTCCGCCAGCGTGGCGAACGGCTCGGCGAAACGCACCGCCACGATGACGAGCGCGACCACCTGCGCGCCGCCGAGCTCGCCGGTCACGCCCAGCATGACCGCCGTCGCCACCAGGCCGAGCAGGGCCGCCTGGGTGGCCAGCCCGAACAGCACCTGCCCCGGCAGGCTGAAACCGATCAGCCGCAGCGCCGCCGACCGCTGCCGGTCCAGCGCCCGCCCCACCGCCGTGCCGCGGACGCCGGTCCGCCCGGCGGCGCGCAGCGCGGGCTGGGCCTGCGCCAGCTCGATGACGCGCTGCCCCGCCTCGGCGGAGGCCGTCGCGTAGGCGTCGTCGGCCGCGCGCAGGCACCGGCCGCTCGCCCACATGGCGCCCAGCAGCACCGGCGCCGCCGCCAGCGCCACCAGGCCGAGCGGCCAGGCGACCAGCAGCAGCCCGGCCCCGATCAGCGGCGGCGTGATGAGCGCCCCGGCGACCGGCGTCAGCAGGTGCGCCACCCCCTGGCACAGCTCGCGCCCCGACGAGGTCAGCGCCCGCTGCGCCTCGGCCCGCCGCCCGGCGGTGAACCAGCCGAGCGGGATGCGCTGGAGCCGGTCCACCACCCGCGCCTCCATGCCGGACAGCAGCTCGAAGCCGATCGCGAACCCGGCGACGGCGACCGCGCGGTCGGCGGCCCAGCCCGCCGCCACCAGCGCCGCCAGCAGCGCGATCCAGCCCGCAGCGGCGCCGGGCCCGGCGGAGAACAGCGCGCCGAGCAGCGGCACCAGCGTGAGCACCGCCCCCGCCCGCACCGCCGCGCTCACCACGAGCAGGACCAGGTAGCGGACGACGGCGGCCCGGTCGCCGGCCAGCCGGAGCACGTCGAAGATCATCATGTCAGGGTCTCCAGGGGAGCGGCGGCCTGCCACAGGTCGCGGTAGAGGCCGGGGGCGGCCAGCAGGCTCTCGTGCGTGCCACGCTGGACGACCCGGCCGCCGTCCAGCACCACGATCGCGTCCGCGCCCGTGATCGTGTACAGCCGGTGCGCGATGACCACGACGGTACGGCCCGCGACCAGCTCGCTGATCGCCCGCTGCACCAGGTGCTCGGACTCCGGGTCGGCGAACGCCGTCGCCTCGTCCAGCACCAGCACCGGCGCGTCGGCCAGCAGGGCGCGCGCGATCGTCAGCCGCTGCGCCTCGCCGCCCGACAGCCGGGCCCGCTCGCCGAGCACCGTGTCGTAGCCGTCCGGCAGCCGGGCGATCCGGTCGTGCACGTGCGCCGCCCTGGCCACCCGTTCCACCTCCTCCCGGGAGGCGTCCGGCCTGGCCAGCGCGATGTTGTCGTGGACGCTCGCCCGGAGCAGGGACACGTCCTGGAAGACGAACCCGACCGTACGGTGCAGCTCGTCCTGCGACAGCTCGCGCAGGTCAACGCCGTCGACGGTGATCCGGCCGGCGTCCACGTCGTGGAAGCGCGCCAGCAGCGCGGCGAGCGTCGACTTGCCCGCGCCGCTCGGCCCCACGAGCGCCGTCACCGTCCCCGGCGCGAACTCCAGGTCGACGCCCGACAGCACCGGCCGCCGCGCGTCGTAGCCGAACCCCACCCCCTCGAACCGGACCGTACGGCCCGCCGCCCCGGGAAGCGGCCGGGGCAGCCGCGGCTCGGGCAGCTCCGGCTCCACCAGCAGCAGGCCGATGCGCCGCGCCGCCGCCAGCGCGTCACGTACCGAACCCAGGCCGAACGCGGCGGCCAGCAACTGGCTCCCGAACGTCGCGCCGAGCAGCAGGAACGGCAGCAGGTCCGCAGCGGCGAGCAGGCCGCCCGCCACCATCGGCGCGCCCGCCACGACGATCAGCAGCAGGCTCGTCAGCGGGCGCGTCACCAGGTCGACCGCCGTCCTGCGGCGGATCAGCGGCCGCTGCCACCGCTCCAGGAACCGCGCCCGCTCGCCCAGCAGCGCCCGGAAGCCGCCCGCCGGGCCCGCGTCGTACGCCCTGACCACGGTCAGACCGTCCACGTACGAGACCGCCTCCGCGCCCACCCGCCGCTCCCACACGGTGAACCCGGCCAGCTCGGCGGCCGACGCCTGCACCATGCGCGCCGACATGACGAGGTAGGCCAGCAGCGGCGCCAGCAGCACCGCCGCCAGCGCCGGCGAGACCGTGAACAGGTAGGCCAGCACCGCCAGCGGGGCCACCAGCGCCGCCACCACGTCCAGCACCGCGTGCGTCACCAGGTAGTGCACGCTCTCCGCGTCGTCCTGGACCGCCTGCTTGACCCGGCCGGACGAGCGCTCGGTGAACCAGCCCAGCGGCAGCCGCGCCAGCTTGCTCACCACGTCCGCGCGCACCCGGTGACCGAACCGCGCGTCGAGCACGTGCATCGCCGCCACCAGCAGGCCCGCCAGCGCCGCGCCGCCGCCCATCAGCGCCAGCGCCCCCACCCCCAGCCCGGCCAGTCCCGCCGCCTGCGGGCCGGCAGTGAGCAGGCGGCGGCACAGCTCGACCAGCAGCAGGTAGGGCGCGAGCTGCACCAGGCTCACCACGGCCTGGAACGCCCCGGCCAGCAGGAGCCGGCCCCGCAACGGCGCCAGCAGCCGCGCCCCCGCCCGCGACCGCCACCCCACCGAGCCCGCAGCGGACCCTCCCGAGCCCGCGCGTGCGGCGGGGCCGCCCGCCGTCGCGCCCGCCGTCGCGCCCGCCTCCGCGAGGCCCGCCTCCGCGCCCGCCGCCGCACCCCCTGCGGGGGGAGGGGGTTGGTTTCGGGCCGGGCGGGTGCCGGTGGGGGTTTCCTCGCCGGGGGTGTGGTCGCGGCCGGTGCCCATCGCCTGGCCGCGGATCCAGTACGCGCGGGCCTTGACGTCGCCCCGGGGGAAGCCGAGGTCCTTGAGCCGGGCGCGGACGTGCTTGGTGGCGGCCGATTCGGCGGTGACCCAGGCGTACCAGTTGGACCAGTCGCGCTCCTCGATGGCGTCGGCGAGCGCGGCGGGGTCGCCGGTGGCGGGCAGCCAGGTGACCGTGGCGCGGGGGTGCGGCGTGACGGGGATGAGCGTGTCGTGCTCGTGGTGGCGTTCGAGGTGGACGCGTACCTCGGCGGTGCCGGGCAGGGCGGCGAGGATGGCGTTGATGCCGGGCAGCGAGGCGGCGTCGCCGACGAGCAGGTAGCCGTCGGGGGCGGGGTCGGGCGGGGTGAAATGCCCGGAGGCCCAGCGGGTGACCTGGACGGTGTCGCCGGTCCCGGCCCGGGCGGCCCAGGCGCTGGCGGGCCCCGCGGGCTCGTGGATGAGGAACTCGATGCTGACCCGCCGCGTCTCCGGATCGGGGTCGAGCAGCGTGTAGCCGCGCTGGTGCTCGCGCCCGGGCCGGCGGGGGTCGGGCGCCCAGAGCCGTACCCAGCTCGCGGGCTCGATCGGCTGCCCGTCGAACAGCGTCGGCGCGTCGAAGGTGATGCGACGGTAGTGCGGGGTGACGTCGTCGACGGCGGCGACGGTGAGCGTGTGCTCCACGGCGCCGAAGGTCTTCATCATGGCCCCGGCGTAACCCCTGCTCGCCACTCGCTCTCCCAGGTAAGGCTTACCTTAGTTATGGGGCATAACATAGAAGAGCGAGCGGCACGGGCGCAACCGGCGTTCAGCGCAGCAGGTCCAGCGCCTTGGCCAGGCCCGGGTCGCGGTCGGTGGCCAGCGCGAGGGCGGTCATCGGGGCGTGGTGGTCGGCCGGCGTGCCGATCGTGTCGATCATCTCCCGGTTCGGGCCGAGGTGCCGGACCTTGGGGAGCCCCAGCACGGTGCCGTCGTCCAGCAGGTAGCCGGCGGCGGGCCCGGAGACGGCGCCCGCGGTGCGGGTCCCCACGATCGTCCCCAGCCGCAGCCCCTTCACCGCGGCGCTGAAGTCGTCGCAGGCCGACGCGCACCCCCGGTCGGCCAGCACGACCAGCCGGGCGCCGAGCAGCGGGACGCTGTCGTTGGTGCGGTTGGCCGCGCACTCCCCGTTCAGCGGGCAGAAGTAGCTGGTGACCTCGCCGTGCGCGAACGCGCCGAGCAGCCGCGTCACCTCCCGGGGCGACCCGCCGCCGTTGCCGCGCAGGTCGAGCACGACCGCCTCCGGCTTGTCCCGCAGCTCGGCCAGCACCTGGTCAGCGGCGCCGGGGAAGAACCCGGGCAGCTTCACGTACACGGCGCCGCCCGGCAGCTTCCTCGACGTGACCTCGTCGCGCGGCGGGTCGAGGGGGCCTTCGACGAGCCGTACGGTGCGGACCTGCCCGGACGTGGGCCGTTTGAGCGTCAGCCGGACGGACGGGCCCGGCAGGACGTCGAAGACGGTCGTGTTGGGCCGGTCGCCGACGAACACCGGGATGCCGTTGACCTTGAGCACGATGTCGCCCGGCCGGATGCCGGCCCGGTCGGCGGGGCTGCCGTCCAGGACGCGGGTGATGAACAGCGGCGGCCGGGCCGCGGGGTCGAACCTCGGCCCCTGCGCCGCCGACAGGCCCGCGATGCCGGTGCCGACCGGCCCGTCCCCCGGCCCGCCGTCCGGCGGCGGCGACGGGCGGGCCGTGCGGGCGTGGTTGTCCTGCAGCGAGTCCACCATGCCGGTGATCGCGGCCCGCAGCGCGGCGGGGTCGCCGTCGCCGAGGACCTTCGCGAACGCCGCCCAGTCGCCGTCGCGGTCGCCGGTCAGCGCGGGCAGGTGCAGCCCGGGCCGGTCGGCGCCGCGCCGCATCAGGTCCTGCGTGTAGGCGGAGAACGCGCTCTTCAGCAGCTCGCGCGGGTCCATCGCGGGGCCGCTGTAGTAGTGGTCGAGCACGCAGTGGTACGCCATCCGCAGGGTGTTCACGGTGGTGGGGGGCGGCGGCTGCGGCGGCGGCGCGGTCGCGGGGGCGCACCGGCCGCCGGGCTCCGAGGGACTGGACGGGCCGGGAACGGGTGCCGGGGACAGGGCGCAGGCCGCGGCGAGCGCGGCGGCGCAGAGTGTTCTGATCATGGCCGCCAGCGTGGCGGCGGCCCCGTTGCGCGGCTGTGAACGCGATCGTTAACGCCGCTGTTACGCCCGCCGCGATACGAACGGCGGCATGCGGGTTCTGGTGGCCGAGGACGAGCGGGATCTGGCCGATCTGGTGGCGGTGGGGCTGCGCCGCCACGCGATGGCCGTGGACGTGGTGTACGACGGCATGGCCGCCTCGCAGCGGCTGGCGGTCAGCGACTACGACGTGCTCGTGCTCGACCGGGACCTGCCGGGGACGCACGGCGACCTGGTCTGCCGTGAGCTGGTGGCGCGCGGCTGCCGGACCCGGATCCTGATGATGACGGCGGCCGGGTCGGTGCCGGACCGGATCGAGGGGCTGGGCATGGGCGCCGACGACTACCTGCCCAAGCCGTTCGACTTCGCCGAGCTGGTGGCGCGGGTGCGGGCGCTCGGCCGGCGCAGCGTCCCCGGGGTGCCGCCGGTGCTGACCAGGCACGGCATCATGGTCGACACGCACCGCCTCCAGGCCGCCCGCGACGGCCGCCACCTGCACCTGTCGCTCAAGGAGTTCGCCGTCCTGGAGACGCTGATGCGCGCCGACGGCGCCGTGGTGAGCGCCGAGCGGCTGCTGGAGGAGGCGTGGGACGAGAACGTCGACCCGTTCACCACCGTGGTCCGGGTCGTGGTCAGCCGGCTGCGGGCCAAGCTCGGCGACCCGCCGTGCATCCAGACGGTGCCCGGCGCGGGCTACCTGCTGTGACGACGATCCGGGTCCGGCTGACGCTCGTCTACTCGGGGCTGTTCCTGCTGACGTCGGTGGTGCTGCTCGTCACCGTCAACCTGCTGCTGAGCCACGCGCTGTCCACCCGGGTCGGGCGGCTGCCCGTCCCGCCCCCCGCCGCCGAGGTCCCGCCCGGCGGCAGAGGCGGCGACGGGGTGCGGCCGCCGCTGCCCGAGCTGGTGGACGACGTGGTCGGCTATCAGTGGGAGGTGACGTGGCTGGCGGTGGGCGTCCTGGCGCTGGTGTCGCTGCTCGCGGGCTGGCTGGTGGCCGGCAGGCTGCTGCGGCCCCTGCACCGGATCACCGCCACCGCCCGGCGGCTGTCGCTGTCGACGCTGCACGAGCGGATCGCGCTGACCGGGCCGCAGGACGAGCTCAAGGAGCTCGCCGACACCTTCGACGCCATGCTCGACCGGCTCGAACGCTCGGTGGACGCGCAGCGGCGCTTCATCGCCAACGCCTCGCACGAGCTGCGCACCCCGCTGGCCGTGCAGCGGGCCGCCATCGAGATCGGGCTCCCCCCGGACCTGGGGGAGATCCGCGACAAGCTGCTGACGCACAACCGCCGCAGCGAACGGCTCATTGACGCCCTGCTGCTGCTCGCCCAGGCCGAGCACGGCCTGCGCGAACGCGCCCCCGTCGCCCTGGACGAGGTGACCCGGCTGGTGCTGGCCGAGCAGGCGGGCGGCCCGGTGAGCGTCACGGCGCGGATCGAGCCGTGCGTCGTGGACGGTGACGCCGTCCTGCTCAACCGACTCGTCACCAACCTCGTCGACAACGCCGTCCGCTACAACCGGCCCGGCGGGACCGTCGAGGTGACGCTCGCCGGGCGCCGCCTGACCGTCGGCAACACCGGCCCCGAGGTGCCGGCCGACCGGCTCGGCGACCTCTTCCTCCCGTTCCGCCGCCTGGGCACGACCCGCGAGCAGGGCGCCGGGCTCGGCCTGTCGATCGTCGCCTCCATCGCCGCCGCCCACGGTGGCGACGTCCGCGCCCGCCCCAACCCGGGCGGCGGCCTGACGGTGACCGTCACCTTCCCACCCGCCTGACCCGGTGTGCCTGCCCCCGGCCCGGCCCGCCTGACCCGCGCCCGCCTGACCCGCGCCCGCCTGACCCGCGCCCGCCTGACCCGCGCCCGCCTGACCCGCGCCCGCCTGACCCGCGCCCGCCTGACCTGGCATGGCGCGGCACGGTATACAGGGCGGATGACGTTCGGGGTGCGCCAGTTCGAGCTGGCCCTGATGCACCGCATGCGCGACCTCAACCCGGCGCGGGTGGAGGAGGCGCTGGCCGCGATGGGCGCGACCCGGGCCGAGCTGCGCGACGCGCACGCCCGCTGGACCCGGATGGCGTACGCGCCCGGGGCGCCGAAGGGCGTCGCCGCGCTGTGCCGCACCCTCGGCCCGCCGGCGCACCGGGGCGTCCGGCAGGCGGGCAGCCTGACGTGCGAGGTGTTCCGGTGGGCGCTGCCGTCGTGGCCGGGCCTGGAGTTCGAGGCGCTGGCGGGCCCCGGCGGCGAGGTGTGGAACCAGTGGTTCGTCCGGCCGAGCCCCCGCGCCGCGCCCGCCTTCGGCGAGCTCGTCCCGTGGGCGTGCGTCGTGGCGGACCTCGCCGCCTTCCCCGGCGCGACGCAGGGCGAGGGCGGGGCGCCGCACCACTGGACGGCCGGTTTCACCCACGAGGGCGCGGGCTACCGGGCGCTGTTCGTGTACGGGCTGCTCCAGCGGCTCGACCGCGCCTGATCGGCAAAAATCGGCATGTGTACGCTTGTACGTATGATGCCTGATGCGGATGGCCGGACGATGCGCGAGCGGATGCTGGCCGGTGACCTGTACATCGCCGACGACCCCGAGCTGGCCGAGCACCTCATGCGCGCCGCGGAGCTGACGGAGGCGTTCAACGCCACACCGGCCCGCGACGCCGGTGAGCGCCGCCGCCTGCTCACCGAGCTGCTCGGCTCGGTCGGCGAGGGCACGGAGATCCGGCCGCCGCTGCACGTCGACTACGGCGGCCACATCCGCATCGGCGCCCGCTGCTTCGCCAACTTCGGCCTCGTCGCTCTGGACGTGGCGCCGATCACCATCGGCGACGACGTCCAGATCGGGTCGTACGTCCAGCTCCTGACCCCTACCCACCCGGTCGACCCGGAGCTGCGCCGCGCCAGGTGGGAGGCCGCCGCGCCCATCACCATCGGCGACAACGTGTGGCTGGGCAGCGGCGCGATCGTCCTGGCCGGGGTCACGATCGGGGACAACACCGTCGTCGGCGCCGGGGCCGTGGTCACCCGCGACCTGCCCGCCAACGTCGTCGCCGTCGGCAACCCCGCCCGCGTGATCCGCACCGCCGGACCCGCCGCCGGCTCCGATCCCGCCGCCGGATGACCGGTGCCACGCCGTCGCCCGGCCGGCGGCGTCCGCGCCGGCA
This sequence comes from Nonomuraea sp. NPDC049725, assembly GCF_040674795.1. NCBI lineage: Bacteria > Bacillati > Actinomycetota > Actinomycetes > Streptosporangiales > Streptosporangiaceae > Nonomuraea > Nonomuraea sp. NPDC049725. Next base: position 429,764 of record NZ_JBFANJ010000003.1, read on the forward strand.
CGACCCCGGGCGGCGCGACCGGCTGATCGACGCCGCGCTCACCGTCATCGCCGAACGCGGCGTCGCCCGCACCACCCACCGCGAGATCGCCCGCGCCGCCGACGTGCCGCTCGGCTCGATGACCTACCACTTCGCCTCCCTGGAGGAGGTCCTGGCCGAGGCGTTCACCCGGCACTCCGACGCGGTCGCCCGCGTCTTCGACGAGCGCCTGGCGGCCGCCGCCGACCGCGACGCCGCCGCCGAGGCCGTCATCGCCCTGGTGTCGGACGACCTGCTCGGCTCCCGGCGGGACTTCGTCCTGAGCGTCGAGCTGTACGTGGCCGCCGCCCGCGACCCCGCCCTGCGCGCCGTCACCCAGGCGTGGATGGCACGCAGCCGCCGCGCGCTGGAACGCCACTTCGACCCCACCACCGCGCGGGAGCTCGACGCGCTCATCGAGGGCCTGGTGCTGCACAGCGCCCTGTCGACCGACCCGATGACGCCGGAGCAGATCCGGCACGCCGTCCACCGCTTCCTGCGCTGACCGCGCCTCCCGCCCGTGCCACCTGATCGGAATCTCCATGCCCGCCGCGCCCCCCACCGCCCAGGCCCGCCGCGCCCGCGCCGCCGTCGCGGCCCTGTTCCTCACCAACGGGGCCGTCTTCTTCAACCTCGTCCCCCGCTACCCGGAGCTCAAGGCCGACCTCGGCGTGAGCAACGCCGTGTTCGGCACCGCCGTGGCCGGGGCCCCGCTGGGCGCGCTCGTGGCCGGGCTGCTCGCCGGGGCGGCCATCCGCCGTCTCGGCTCGGCGCGGGTGGCGGCCTCCGGGATCGCCCTGACCGGCCTCGTGACGCTGCTGGTCTGCTTCGTGCCGAACTGGGTGACCTTCGCCGGCGTGCTGTTCGCCTTCGGCGCCCTGGACGCCGTCGTGGACGTCGCGCAGAACGCCCACGGCCTGCGCGTCCAGCGGCTCTACGGGCGTTCCATCGTCAACTCGCTGCACGGACTGTGGAGTGTCGGCGCGGTGCTGGGCGGCCTGATGGGCGCGGCCGCCGCCGGGCTGCGCCTGCCCCTGCCGGTCCATCTGACGATCTCGGCGGTGCTGTTCAGCGTCGTCGCGCTCGTCGCGTACCGGTTCCTGCTGCCCGGCGCCGAGGACGCCGAGCGGCCCGCCGGAAGGCGAAACCCTGGCGGGCGCGGGTGGCGGGAGGCGTTCCCCGGGGCGGCCGTGCGGATGCTGGCCGTGCTCGGCCTGCTGGCCGCCTGCGGCGCGCTCGTCGAGGACGCCGGCGAGTCCTGGGGCGCCCTTTTCCTCAGCGGCGACCTGGGCGCCGACGCCGCCACCGCCGGGCTGGCCGTCGTCGCCCTCCAGGCGGCCATGACCGCCGGCCGCCTGACCGGAGACCGCGTCGTGGACCGGTTCGGCCGCCGCGCCGTCGTCCGCGCCGGGGCGGTCCTGGCCGCGGCCGGGATGGGGGCCGCGCTCGCCGTGCCGTCGGTCCCGGCGGCGCTGGCCGGGTTCGCGCTGGCCGGGCTCGGCTTCGCCACCGTCGTGCCGGCCGCCATGCAGGCCGCGGACGAGCTGCCAGGACTGCCCGACGGCACCGGGCTGACCGTCGTGAGCTGGCTGCTGCGCGGCGGGTTCCTGCTGTCGCCGCCCCTCGTCGGGGTGGTCGCCGACCTCGTCAGCCTGCGCGCCGGGCTGCTCACCGTCGTCGCGGCCGGCGCTCTCACCGCCGTCCTCGCCCGCGCCCTGCCGCGCCGGGAACCCGGGGGGTGAGCGGGATCACCGGGAACGGCCGTCACACCCTGGACCGTCCGCCCGTCCGGACCATGAACGACTCGACGACAGAGACCGAGGATGACATGGTCCGCCCTGACGACACACCCCCGACCCGGGCCCGGCGGCCCGGACGCAGGCGCCGCTGGCCGCGCGTGCTGGCGGCGGCGCTCGCGCTGCTGGTGGCCGTGACGCTGTTCGGCGCGTACGGCTGGCAGCCGGCCGAGGACGGCCGCGCCTTCCGCTCGCCCTTCCTGGCCCAGGCCGGGTCCCGCTACGCCGACACCCCGATCGCCGCCTTCCACTACGTGAAGGCCGGGTCCGGCAGCCCGGTGATCCTGCTGTCACCCGGCGGCACCTCGGTCATCGGCTGGAAGGACCAGCTGCCGGCGCTGGCCCGCGACCACACCGTGTACGTGGTCGACCTGCCCGGCCAGGGCTACACCCGGCTCAAGGACCCCGGCTTCGCCTACGACCTGGACGCGATGACCGCCGCCGTCGGGTCGTTCATGGACGCCGTCGGCGTGCGGCGGGCCGCCCTGGCGGGCAACTCCTGGAGCGGCGGCTGGGCCCTGGCCTTCGCCCAGCGTCACCCCGCCCGCGTCAGCAGGCTCGCGCTGCTCGACGCCACCGGCCTGGACCTGCCCGGAACCTGGATGTGGGAGTCGCTGAAGCTCCCCGTCGTGGGCGAGCTGGCCGTCAAGCTGTCCTCCGGCCGGTCAGCGGTGGAGAGCCTGGCCGAGGGCATGATGGTCAACAAGGAGCGCGTCACCGCACAGCTGGTCGACGAGTGGTGGGCGCCGATGACCTTCCACGAGAACATCCGCGCCACGTACCTGCTGGAACGCCGCCTCGACTGGGGGCCGACCGAGCGCGCCCTGCCCGCGACGAGGACGCCGGTCCTGGTGCTGTGGGGGGAGCAGGACACCGTGCAGCCGGTCGAGCGGGCCCGCCGCTTCGCCGAGCTGCTGCCCGACGCGCGGCTGGAGATCCTCAAGGGGTGCGGTCACGCGCCGCAGCTCGACTGCCCGGAGCCGGTCAACCGGCACCTGCGCGCCTTCTTCGCCGCCTCCGGGTGACGAGGGCGGCCGGTCAGCGGCCGGTCAGCGGCCGGTGGCGCCGTCGATCCGCTCGCGCAGGATGTCGGCGTGGCCGGCGTGCCGCCCGGTCTCCTCGATCATGTGCACCAGCACCCAGCGCATCGACGGCGTCCCGCCCCGGCCCGGAGGCCGCGGGGCGGGCAGGTCCAGGTCGGGGCAGGCGTCGATGACCCGGTTCGCCTGCTCGACGGCCCTGCGGTAGCGGGCGAGCACGCCGTCCACCGTGTCCTCGGCCGTGGGCCGCATGGTCGCGGCCCAGTCGCCGGCGTCCTCGCCGAGGAAGTAGAAGCGTTCGACGTACGCCAGATGCCTGACCAGGCCGAGCAGGCTCGTGCCCGACGGCACCCCGGCGGTCCTGACCTGGGGCTCCGGGACGCCGTCGACCTTGGCGGCGACGGCGTCGCGCAGGCGGTCGAGGAAGCCCCGCAGCGTCGCCTTCTCACCGGCGGGCCGCGCCCGGGAGAGCACCGCGTCCTCGCCGCCCGGCCGCTGGGTCCGGGTGGAATCCATGTGGGTCGCCCCCTTCGTCGGTGATGTATGGCCAGCATCGCCGCCGCTCTTCCCGGCTTGCAAGGAAAGTTGCGGATCCGCATCATCAGGGGATGGAACGCCCTGAAGAAGACGTCCTCGCCGGAGTCGGGCCGAGGCTGCGCGCCCTGCGCAAGGCGCGCGGCGCCACGCTGGCCGCGCTCGCCGGCGAGACCGGCCTCACCGCGAGCACCCTGTCCCGCCTGGAGAACGGCAGGCTCCGCCCCACGCTGGAGCAACTGCTGCCGCTGGCGCGGGCGCACGGCGTCCCGCTCGACGACCTCGTCGCCGCGCCGCCCACCGGCGACCCGCGCATCCACCTGCGGCCGGTGCGGCGGCACGGGCTGGTGATGGTGCCGCTCACCCGGCGGGCCGGCGGCGTCCAGGCGTACAAGGTCGTCTACCCGCCCGCCGGGCGGGAGTCCACGACGAAGCTGCAGGCCCACGAGGGTTACGAGTGGTTCTACGTCCTCGACGGGGAGGCCAGGTTCGTGCTGGGCGAGCGGGAGTTCCGGCTCGGCGCCGGCGAGGCCGCCGAGTACGACACCCGCGTCCCCCACTGGATCGGCAGCGCGGGCAGCCGGCCGGCCGAGGTGCTCACGCTGTTCGGCGCCCAGGGGGAGCGCGCCCACCTGGCCCCGGCCAACTCCTGACCCGGCGTCACAGACCGGCCAGCCAGCCGGTCAGGATGCGGTTCACCTCCTCGGGACGCTCCTGCTGCACCCAGTGCCCGCAGTCGTCCAGCAGGTGGGAGGCGACCAGGCCGGGCAGCGTCACGGGGAACGCCTCGACGGCGGCCGACAGCCACGTGGTGGTGGCGTCCAGCGCGCCCCCGACGAACAGCGACGGCTGCGCGATCGGCGCGCCCGCGTGAGCGGCCAGGTCCTCCCAGTCGCGGTCCATGTTGCGGTAGCGGTTGAGCCCTCCGGTCAGCCCCGTCCGCTCGAACTCGGCCGCGTACACGTCGAGGTCGGCCTCGCTCAGCCAGCCCGGCAGCGGCCCGGACGGGAACCGGTCGCGCATCCGGCCGCCCCGGCTCACGAAGTGCGGGTCCGGCGCGCCCGGCGGCGGCATGGTCCCGGCCGACAGGGCGGCGTAGACGCCGGCGAGCCAGCCGCGCACGTCCGGCTCGATCTCCGCCTCGGCCCGGCCGGGCTCCTGGAAGTAGGCGACGTAGAACTCCTCGTCACCGCCCATCCGCGCGAACGCCTCACTGGGCCTCGGCCCGCCCGGCGGCGTGTAGGGCACGCTCAGCATCGCGACGGCGGTGAACACGTCCGGCCTGAGCAACGCGGCGTGCGCGGCGATCCCCGCACCCCAGTCGTGGCCGACGATCGCCGCCGTGTCCTCGCCCAGCCCGCGCACCGCCGCGACCGCGTCCTCCACCAGGTCGACCATCCGGTACGCGGCCACGTCCGCCGGCTTGGACGAGCGGCCGTAACCGCGCACGTCCACCGCGGCCGCCCGGTAACCGGCGGCGGCCAGCGCGGGCAACTGGTGCCGCCAGGAGTACCACGACTCCGGGAACCCGTGGACCAGCAGCACGAGCGGCCCCGCCCCCTCCTCCACCAGGTGGATCCGGCCCGCGGGCGAGGGAACGAGACGGTGGGCGTATTTCGGCATGTCATCCTCCAAGTGGTTCCCGCCGATCATCGGCGAAGCGGCGCGGTCACCGTGAATCCTGTTGCCGAACCGGCAAAAACACCCGTAGCCGCGCCCAGAGGAAAGTTCCTCTGCCCGCGTGCGTGCACGGCGCCGGCGTCTCCAGCAGGGAACTGCGCCCGCTGGCCGCCGAGCTCGGCGAACGGCTGCCCGCCTGGACGGTGTGGACGCTGCGGACCGGGTCGGTGCCGTTCACGTATCCGATGCCCCGGCCCCTGCCCCTCGACCGCGTCGCCGACGCCCTGACCGCCCGCGACGACGTGACCTGGTCCGACCTCTGAGGCTGGCCGTTTCCGCGGGCTGGTTTCGGGGGCCGTTTCGGGGGGCTGGGTCCCGGGAAGCGACAGCGCATGGAAGCCTGGGCGGCCGTGCTCGGCCTGTTGCTGCTGCTCGCCGCCGGGATCGGCGGCGTGTACGGGGTCGCCGCGCTCCTGCGCCAGCCGCCCGCGCTGGACACCGGGCCGTTCCTGTCGGGCGGGCGGCCCGCCGAGCACGCGCTGTCCCGCTTCCACGTCCGCTGGTACGCCGTGACGCTCGTCTTCCTGGCCTTCGACATGGAGATGATCTTCATGTACCCGTGGGCCCTCGTCGTCGCCGAGATGGGCGCCATGGCCGTGGTGGAGATGTTCGCCTTCCTGGCCCTGCTCATGACCGGCGTCCTGTACGCCTGGCGCGAGGGCGCGTTCCGATGGGCATGAGCGAGTGGCTGGTGCGCCGGGCCGCCGTGCGTCCCCTCGTCGTCGCCGTGCCGTACGGCACCCGCGCGCGGCTCCTCGCCGAGGCCGCGCTGGCCGAACGCAACTGGCTGGCGGCCGGCTCGCCCGCCGCCGCGAACCTGCTGGTGGTGTGCGGACCGCCGTCGGGCCGCCTGGCGGACGCCGTCGAGACCGTCTGGGCCGCCATGCCCGGCCCCCGAGCCCGCGCCGACCTCCCCGCCGCCCCCACCCCCGCCCAGGTCACCACCCTCCTGACCACCCCCCTCCACCACCCCACCCTCCAGACCCACCCCACCCCACCGGATACCACGTACGGCGGAGGGCACGACCCCGGGCACAACCCAGGGCATGGCACCGGACACGGCGCCGGGCACGGCGGGAGGAACGGTGGCGAGCCTGGCAGGGCACCCGGCGGAGACCACGACGGCGGGGCCGGTGGCAGCGAACACGGCAACGGGCATGGCGCCGAGCATGGCGGGGCTCACGGCGGCCACGGTGGGGCCCACAGCGGTCACGGTGGGCATGGTGGAGGGCATGAGCATCACATGGGGAGTCCCGGTGGGCTGGCGATGGCGGAGAGGGGGCCGGATCGGGACGGGCTGACGCTTGACCGGCTGCACGTGCCGCTGGGGCCGGTGCTGCCCGACTGGCCGGCCGGGCTGGTCATCGAGACGACGATGCAGGGTGACGTGATCCAGGAGGCGGAGGCGCGCTTCGACGGCCCCGCGGACGGGGAGCGGTTCTGGGACGCGCCCTGGCTCGCCGCGGCGGCGGGCCTGCCGGTGACCCGGGGCGAGGCCGAAGCCCACCGGGCCGCCGCCCACCTGGACAGCCTCGGCCGCCTCCTGGCCGTCGCGGGCTGGCCGGCCGCCGCCGCCGAGGCCCGCCTCCTCCGCGACCACCTGGTCACCCGCGCCCTCCACCTCCCGCCCACCAGCCCGCCCCCACCCCCGGACCACCACCTCATCGGTGAGGGAAACCCGCCCCACGCCGACCAGGTGGCGGGCGGGGAAGGGTGGTCGTTTCGCCCCGGCCACCTGCCGAGCGGAGAGTGGGCTGCGGGTCGTGGGGTGGGCGTGGGGGGAGGGCCGGGTGGGGAGGGGTGGGTGGTGGGGAGGTTCGCGCGGTTCGCGCGGCGGGTGCGGAGGTCGTGGGTGCTGCGGTGGATGCTGCGCGGGGTGGGGCGGGCCGACGGGGCGGCGCTGGGGCTCCGGGGGCCGGCGGCGTGTGACGGGGATGTGCTGGCGCGGATGGAGGCGTGGCTGGCGGCGGTCGAGGGGGCGCTGGGCCTGCTGGGCGATCGGTCGCCGCTGGCCGATGACGTGGGGCCGAGGGGGCCGGTGGGGGAGGGCGGCAGGCTGCTGGAGGTGCTGCCGTCGCTGCTGGCCGGGTGTGAGCTGGCGCAGGCGCGGCTGGTCGTGGCGGGGTTCGATCCTGACGGCGGGCGGCCGTGACCGTGGGGCCGCTGGTCGGCTACGCGGTCACGCTGGCGGTGCTGGCGGTGGCCGCGGCGGCGTTCGACGCGGCTCTCGCCGCGCGGCCGGCGGCGTGGGGGAGCGCCGCGACGGCGCCGTTGCGGGAGGTGGCGCGGCTGCTGACCCAGCAGCGGCGGCGCACGGTGCTGCCGGACCTGGTGCTGCTCAGGGCGGGGGTGTGGAGCCTGCCGGCCGCGGCGGTGCTGGCCGGGGTGGTGCTGCCGCTGGGGGAGCGGCCGGTGGTGGAGTCGGCCGTCGGGGTCGTGTGGTTCAACGCCATGGAGGTGTGCGTCTGGGGCGCGGTGTGGCTGACGGGCTGGGCGCCGAACTCGGTGTTCCCGCTGGTAGGCGGCTACCGGTTCGTGGCGCAGGGCCTGGCGTACGAGCTGCCGCACATGTTCGCGCTGATCACGGCGGCGCTGGGGGCGGGGTCGCTGAGCGTGATGGAGGTCGCGGCCGCCCAGCGGGAGGTGTGGTTCGTGGTGTGGATGCCGGTGGCGTTCGTGATCTACCTGGTGTCGGCGCTGGCGATGGCGTTCTGGGGGCCGTTCGGGCAGCCGGTGGGCGGTGAGGTGGCGGGCGGGGTGCGGGCGGAGCTGGCGGGGCCGGATCGCCTGGTCTTCCAGGCCGGGCGGTACGCGCTCCTGGTGGTGGCGTCGGCGGCGGCCGTGCCGCTGTTCCTGGGCGGCGGCGCGGGGCCGCTGCTGCCGTCGTGGGCCTGGACGCTGACCAAGACGGTGGCGGTGCTGGGCGTGCTGGTGTGGGCGGGCCGCCGGGTGCCGGCGGTGCGGATGGACCGGTTCACGCAGGCGTCGTGGCTGGTGCTGATCCCGGCGGCGCTGCTGCAGATGCTGGTCGTCGGGCTGGTGGTGATCTGATGGCGGTGGTGGCGTTCTGGGCGCTGGCGGTGCTGTCGGTGGCGGGCGCGGTGGCGGTGTTCACGGTCGACTCGATGGCGCGGGCGACGTTCGCGCTGCTGGTGTCGCTGGCCGCCGTGGGCGTGCTGTTCCTGCTGATCGATCTCGCGTACCTGGGTGTGCTGATCGTCCTGATGATGGTGATGGAAATGATGATCATGGCGGTGTTCATGATCATGTTCATGATGAACCCGGCCGGGCTGATGCCGATGACGATGGTGCACGGCAGGCGGTTCGCGCTGGCGGTCTCGGGGGCGGTGTTCGCCGGGCTGGCGGCGCTCGCGCTGCTCACCCCGTGGCCGGCCCGCCGGGGGACGCCGCCGCCCGACCCGGCGCACGCCCTCGGCATGTCGATCATGGGTCCGCAGATGCTGGTCATGATGGTCATCGGGGTGGCCATCCTGGCGACGATGATCGCCACCGTCGTGCTGGCGACCGACCGCGGCCGTTACGACCGCCGTTAGGGAGGCTCGATGGGGCTGGAGGCGTTCCTGCTGCTCGCCGCCGCGCTGTTCGCGGTGGGCGTGTACGGGGTGCTGTCGCAGCAGTCGATCGTGATGCTGATGATGGGCCTGGAGCTGATGATCAACGGCGTGATCGTGGCCGGCGGCGCCTTCTGGTACCACCTGGCGCCGGCCACCGCGGACGGGCAGGTGCTGGTCCTGGTGGCGGTGACCGTGATGGCGCTGGAGATGGCCGCGGGGTTCGCCGTCGTCACCGCCCTCTACCGGGCCCGGCAGGTCGACACCACCGACGAGGCGGGGGACCTGAAGGGATGAGCGCTCTCGCCTGGCTCCTGCCCGCGGCCCCGGGCGTCGCGGGCGCGCTGCTCGCGCTGGCCGGGCGGCGCGCGGACCGGGTGGCGGCGGCGGTGGCCGTCGCGGTGACGGCGGTGACGCTGACCCTCGCGGCGCTCGCCGCGGCGGTGCGGCCGGTGTGGGGGACGACGCTGGTCGCGGTGGCGGCCCCGCCGGGCGGCACGCCGGCCGGGATCGCGGTGGACGGGCTGTCGGCGGTGATGGCGGTGACGGTGGCGGCGATCGCGCTGGCCGTGCTGGTGTTCGCCGCCGGAGACCTGCCGTCCGGTGCGGCGCGGGGCCGCTTCTTCGGGCTGATGCTGCTGTTCACCGGGGCGATGCTGCTCACCGTCACGGCCGCCGACCTGATGCTGCTGCTGACGGGCTGGGAGATCATGGGCGCGGCCTCGTACGCGCTGATCGGGTTCTGGTGGCGTGAGCACGGGCGGGTGCGGTCGGCGGGGCTGGCCTTCGTCACCACCCGCGCCGGGGATCTCGGGCTGTACGTGGCGGCGGGGTGCGCGTTCGCCGCGACCGGGACGCTGGAGCTCGCCGGGATCGCGCAGGCCGGGCAGCCGTGGCGGGACCTGGCCGCGGCCGGGATCGTGCTGGCCGCGCTGGGCAAGTCGGCGCAGCTCCCGTTCTCGTACTGGCTGTCGGGGGCGATGGCGGGGCCGAGCGCCGTGTCGGCCCTGCTGCACTCGGCGACCATGGTGGCGGCGGGGGCGTACCTGCTGCTGCGGGTGCAGCCGCTGCTCGCGGCCACCGGGTGGGCGGCGGCGGCCGTCGCGTGGGCGGGGGCGGTGACGGCGCTGCTGCTGGGCGCGGTGGCGCTGGCGCAGCGCGACCTCAAGCAGCTGCTGGCCGCGTCGACGTGCGCGCAGGTGGGGTTCATGGTGCTGGCGGCCGGGGCAGGGGCGGTGGCCGGGGGGACGGCGCACCTGGTCGCGCACGCGGCCGTGAAGAGCCTGCTGTTCCTGTGCGCGGGGGTGTGGCTGACGGCGCTCGGCACCGAGGCTCTGGCCGGGCTGCGAGGGGCCGGGCGGTGGCGCCGCCCGGTGGGCGTGGCGTTCGCGGTGGGGGCGCTGGCGCTGGCCGGAGTGCCGCCGCTTTCGCTCTGGGTGACCAAGGACGCCGTGCTCACGGCGGTGCCGTCGCCGGGCCTGTACGCGGTCGCGCTGGCGGCGGCGCTGCTGGCCGCCGCGTACGCGGCCAGGGCGCTGGCCGCGGTGTGGCGGCCGGGGACGTTCCCCACGGCGGCGAGGGAGCGGCGGGTGCCCCGCGCGGTGACCGGGCCGCTGCTCGCGCTCGCGCCGGTGGCGGCCGGGCTGTCGGTGCTCGGGCTGCCCGCCGTGTACGCGGGCTGGCGGGAGCTCGTCGGCGCAGGCGGCGAGCCGGGGCCCGAGGCCGCGGGGCTGGTGGTGACGGGCCTGGTGGCGAGCGCCGTGACCGCCGCCGGATGGGCGATCGGCGTACGGGCGCGTCAGGGAACCGCGTGGCGCAAGCGGGCCGCGGAGCTGGGACAGGGCAGGCTGGCGGTGGGGCTGCGGGGGTGGCTCGGATTGCGGCAGGGGGCGATCGGCGGGGTGTGGGAGCCGGTGAAGGCGCTGGCGGGGGCGCTGGCGCGGTTCGACGACCGGGTGCTCGCGCGTACCGGGGAGTGGCTGGCGGCCGGGGTGACGGCGGCGGCCGGGGTGGCGGGACGGCGGGCCGAGGGGCTGCTCGACGGGGTCGTGCGCGGCGCCGCCGGGGCGCTCGGCGGGGCGGCGTGGCTCGGGCGGGGCCGGGTGGAGCGCCCGCTGGAGCATCTGGTGCACGCGGTCGCGGCGGGCGCCGGGGCCCTGGGCCGGGCCGCGCGGCGCCCGCAGGCCGGGCAGGCGCACCTCTACCTGGCCCAGGCGGCGGCCGCGTTCCTGCTGCTGGCCGTCGTGCTGATGCTGGTGCGGTGACCGTGCTCACCGTGGTGATCTTCCTGCCGCTGGCCGCCGCGCTCGGCCTGCTGGCCGTGCCGCGCGTGCGCGGGCGGGCCGCGACCTGGGTGTGGATCGCGGTGTCGGCCGCCGACCTGGCGCTCGTGGCGGCCATGTGGGCCGGGTACCGGGGCGGGATCGGGTACGAGACGCGGCTGCGCTGGATCCCGACGCTGGGCGCCGGCTACCACGTCGGCGTGGACGGGCTGTCGCTGCCGCTGATCGCGCTGACCGCGCTGCTGTTCCTCGTGTGCGGCGTCCACTCGCTGGGCGAACGGCGGCGCGAGCGGGCGCACGCGGCGCTGTTCCTGTTCCTGCAGTCGGTCTCGCTCGGCCTGTTCGCCGCGCTGGACCTGCTGCTGTTCTTCGTCTTCTTCGACCTGTCGATCGTCGGCATGTACTTCGTGATCGCCGGATGGGGGCACGGCGACCGGGCCAGGTCGGCGCTGACGTTCTTCCTCTACACCTTTCTCGGCTCGCTGGCGCTGCTGCTCGGCTTCGTCGGCCTGTTCCTCGGCGGCGGCACGTTCGACCTGGTAGAGCTGGCCCGCAATCCGCCCTACGCCGGGTCGCCCGGCGTCGCCTCGCTGGTGCTGCTGGCCGTCGGAGTGGGGCTGGCGGTCAAGACGCCGGTCTTCCCGGTGCACACCTGGCTGCCGCCCGCCCACACGGACGCGCCCGCCGCCGGGTCGGCGATCCTGGCCGGCATCCTGCTCAAGATGGGCACCTATGGCCTGGCCCGCGTCGCCATGCCCGCGCTGCCCGACGCCTGGCGCGCCCACGCGTGGCTGATCATGGCGATCGGGCTGGTCAGCGTGCTGTACGGGGCGCTGGTCGCGCTCGCCCAGCCGAACCTCAAGCGGCTCGTCGCCTACACCTCGGTCAACCACATGGGCTACGTCGTGCTCGCCCTCGGCGCCGCCGGGCTGGCGCCGGGCGGCGGGCGGGCCGGGGAGCTGGCCGTGTCCGGGGCGGTCACCCAGATGGTCAGCCACGGCCTCATCACCGGGGCGCTGTTCCTGCTCACCGGCGTCCTGTGGGACCGGGCCGGCACGTACGACATGGACCGGTTCGGCGGCGTCGCGGGACGCGCCCCGGTGTTCGCCGCGCTGCTGGCCGTGGCCGCGTTCGCGTCGCTGGGGCTGCCCGGGTTCTCCGGGTTCATCGCCGAGTTCCAGATCTTCGTCGGCGTGATCGGCGCCGGGGCCGTCGTCCTGGGCGCCGCAGCCGTGCTCGGCATCCTCATCACCGCCGCGCTGTTCCTGCGCGCCCTGCAACGGGTGCTGCTCGGCGGGCCGGGCGAGCTCACCGGCCGCGTCACCGACCTGCGGCCCGCCGAGACCGCCGCCGTGGCGCCGCTGCTGGCGCTGTCGGTGCTCATCGGCGTCGCGCCCCGGTGGCTGCTGGACCTCATCGAGCCCGCCGCCGCCGCGCTCTCCTCGCTGGCCGGCCGGTGAACGACGACCCGGCCGCGCTGCTGCCCGAGCTGCTCCTGCTGGCCGGGGCGGTCGCCGGGCTGCTCACCGGCATGTTCGTGCCGCGCGGGCGGCAGCGCGCGGTCGCGTGGATCTGCGCCGCCGCGCTCGCCGCCGCCCTGGCCGCAACCGTCACCGCCACCGTGACCGCCACCGGGGGCGCCGCGTTCGGCTCGTACGCGCCCGACGCCCTCACCCAGGCGGCCCGCGCCGTCGTGGCGGGCGGCACGCTCCTGGTGATCGCCCTGGTGGCCGCCGAGGCGCGCGGGCACCGCCGCGAGGCCGAGGCGTACGTGCTCGTCATGCTCGCCGCCCTCGGCTCGGTGCTGCTGGCCGGGGCCGGTGACCTGCTCGTCCTCGTCCCGGCGTACCTGCTGGCGAGCATCCCGGCCTACGCGCTCGCCGGGTTCGGCAAGGACGCGCCGGGCACCGAGGCGGCGCTCAAGTACTACCTGATGGGCGCGTTCCTGGGCGTGCTGATGCTGGCCGGCGTCACCCTCCTGTACGGCCTGGCGGGCGCCACCGGCTACCGGGCGGCCGGGGCGGCGCTCGCGCTCGCGCCCGGCGCGGCGGCGGCCTGCGGTGTGGTGCTGCTGCTGGCGGGGCTGCTGTTCAAGGCGGGCGGGGTGCCCGCGCACTTCTGGGTGCCGGACGTGGCCGAGGGCGCCCCCGTCGCCGTCGCCGCGTTCGTCACCACCGTGCCCAAGATCGGCGCGCTGGCGGCGCTGCTGCGCGTCGCGGACGAGCTCGGGCCCGGCGGGTGGGACGTCCTCGTCGCGATCGTCGCCGCCGCCACGATGACGCTCGGCAACCTGGCCGCCTTCCACCAGGACGATGTGCGCCGCCTGCTCGCCTACTCCACGATCAGCCAGGCCGGGTACGTGCTCGTGCCGGTCGCGGTCGCCCAGCACACCGCGCTCGCCCGCCCCGCCGTGCTGTTCTACCTGGCCGCCTACGCGGTCACGAACGTGGGCGCGTTCGCCGTGGTGGCCGCCACCGGGCGCGGCACGCTCGACGGCTACCGAGGGCTGGGGCGGGCCGCGCCGGGGCTCGGGCTGGCGCTCGTGGTGTGCCTGCTCGGGTTCGCGGGCATCCCGCCCGCCGCCGTGTTCGTCGCCAAGGTGCTCGTGTTCGCCGCCGCGTGGGACGGCGGTTACGCCTGGCTGGCCGTGCTCGTCCTGGTCAACACCGTGGCGAGCCTGTACTACTACCTGCGCTGGGTCGCTGTGGTGTTCCGCGGCGACCCGCCGGCCGCGCCGCCCCCGGGCCTGGCGCGCGCGGTCGCCTGCGTGGCGGCCGTCGCCTCGCTCGCTCTCGGGGTGGGCGGCGGCGTCCTGCTCGGCCGGGCCGCCTGAGCCGTCACGCCTTCCCGGCGGTGGCGGCCCAGTCGAGCAGCGCCTGGGCGGTGTCGAAGCGGCGGCCGGAGTCGCTCTCGCCGAGGATCACCCCGACCAGCAGCCGGCCGTCCCGCTCGGCGGCGAACGCCAGCGTGTAACCGGCGGCGCGCGTGTAGCCGGTCTTCACGCCGACCGCGCCCGGCTGGGCGAGCAGCCGGTTGGTGTTGCGCCACGAGTAGGAGCCGTGCTCACTCGTCGCCTCGACCGAGTGGTGGCGCGTCGAGGTGATCGACTTCAGCGTCTCGTTCCCCAGCACCGCCTCGGCCAGCCGTGCCTGGTCGGCCGCCGTGGAGTGGCCGCCGCCGTTCGTGGGCATGCCGTCGGCGTTGACGTACAGGGTGTCGGCCATGCCCAGCTCGCGGGCGGCCGCGTTCATCTTCCCGACGAACCCCTCGACACCCGGCCCGTACGTGCGCGCCAGCACGTGGGCGGCGTCCGCGCCGGACGGCAGCATCAGGGCGTGGAGCACGTCCCGCACCGGCAGCCGGTCACCGGCGCGCAGCCCGGCGACGGCCGCGCCGCCCCGGGCCGCGTAGCGCACGTCCTCGGCCGTCACCTCGACGACGTCGGCCGGGTCGGCCTCCTGGAGCACGACGTGGGCGGTCATCATCTTGGTCAGGCTCGCCACGGGAAGGCGCTCGCCGGCGTCCTTGCTGTAGCGGACCTCGCCGGTGGACGTGTCGACGACCAGTGCGGCCCGCCCGAGCACGGCGGGCGCGTCAGCGGGCGCGTACGACGCCGGGCCGGCGAAAGAGGCTGTGGTGGCCGTGGTGGCTGTGGTGACGGGTGTGGCCGCCTGGGCGGCGGTCGTGCCGGTCGTCAGGACGCCGGCGGCGAGGGCGGCGCCGGCCAGGGCGCGGCCCCAGCGGCGCGGCCGGGCGCTGGAGAAGAGGGAGGTGGGCATGAGGGGCTGTGCTCCTTGCTTCCATGCCGCCTACCGGGTTAGCTGACGGGTTCGGGCCTGGAAGTGCCCTACGGGCGCGGCCGGGGGGAGCCGGCGCGCCGATTCACCCCACGAGAGAGTGGGTCCCCGGTTCCGCGTGACGCGGATTCGGCGGCCGCGGGCCCCGCGAACGGGCCCACGGTCCGGGCATTGCGCGCATAAGGTACGAAACTTGACAAACTATGGCAAATCGCCCGTCAAATAGTGTTGCACCACCGGCCCCACGCTGCGCGCCAGTTCCTCGGCGGACATCGCGACCACGGGTGGCAGCCGTACGACATAACGGGTGAAGGCCAGCCCGAGCAGCTGCGTGCTCACCAGCCCGGCCCGCCGCGCCGCCTCCTCCGGCCCGCAGCCGAGCGCCCGGCCGACGAACGAGGCGACCTGGGAGGTGAACACGTCGCGCATGCTCTGCGCCGCCAGCGCGTTCGTGGACGACGAGCGCAGCAGCAGCATGATCGCCTCGTCCGACAGGTCGCCCTCCCAGCGGGACAGGAAGTGGCGCGCCATCGCCTCGCCGAGGCGCTCGCGCGGCGGCGCGGGCAGCTCCTCCAGGTTGAGCCGCAGGTCCACCGCGGCGCGGAAGAGACCCTCCTTGTTGACGTAGTAGCGCATCACCATGGACGGGTCGACGCCGGCCAGCGAGGCCACCTTCCGGATGGTGGTGCCCGCGAACCCCTGCTCGGCGAAGAGCTTGCGGGCCGCGCCGAGGATCGCCGTGCGCGTGGCCTCGGACCTTTCCGTGAACGCCATGCCAACAAGTGTAGACCAACGCTTGTGGTCAAAAAGGTGCTGGCCGGGCGGGGCAGATCTTGGTAAGAAGAGCGGGTGGACCTCATCCCCGTGGAGTTCGAGGCGTTCGACCGCCGCATCGCCGACGTCACCGGTGACCGCAACCTGGAGCGCCTCCACCGGGGCACCCGCTGGGCCGAAGGGCCCGTCTACGTCCCCGCGGGCCGCTACCTGGTCTGGAGCGACATCCCCAACGACCGGATGCTGCGCTGGGACGAGCTGACCGGCACCGTGGGCCCCTTCCGCCAACCGGCCGGCTACGTCAACGGCAACACCCTCGACCGCGAGGGCCGGCTGATCTCCTGCGAGCACGGCGCCCGCCGGGTGACCCGCACCGAGCACGACGGCTCCGTCACCGTGCTCGCCGACCGGTGGCGCGGCAAGCGGCTCAACAGCCCCAACGACGCCGTCGTGCGCTCCGACGGGTCCGTCTGGTTCACCGACCCGCCCTACGGCATCCTCGGCGACTACGAGGGCCACCGGGCCGAGCCGGAGATCGACGGCTGCCACGTCTACCGGATCGACCCCGGCAGCGGCGAGGTGAGCATGGTGGCCGGCGACTTCGCCCGCCCCAACGGCCTGGCGTTCTCCCCCGACGAGCGGCTGCTCTACGTCGCCGACACCGAGCGCCGCCACGTCCGCGTCTTCGAGGTCACCCGCGACGGCACGCTCACCGGCGGCAAGGTGTTCGCCGAGCAGCAGGGCGACGCCGACGGCAGCTACGACGGCATGCGGCTCGACGACACCGGCCGCCTGTGGGCCGCCGTCGGCCGGTCCATCCACGCCTACCACCCCGACGGGACGCTCCTCGGCAGGCTGCACCTGCCGGAGAGCGCCTCCAACCTCGTCTTCGGCGGCCTCAAGCGCAACCGCGTCTTCATCACCGCGACGACGTCCCTCTACTCGATGATGCTGAGCCTGAGGGGCGCCGCCCCGGTGTGGGCTACCTGAACGCCCAGGTGAACAGGTGCAGCTCGCCGTCCTCCGGGTCGGAGAAGGCGAAGCTGCGCACCTTCTTGCCCGGGTCCAGCGCGATCGGCTGCGAGGCGTACACGTGCGCCGGCACCGGCTGCAACGCCCACGAGCCCCAGAACAGCCGGTGCGGCGTGCGCGCCACGACCTCGTTGCCGAACTGCGGCTGCCCGCCGCCGAAGTCGAGGATCCAGTCGCTGAAGCCGAGCCTGCCGGTGCTGGTCGTGCCGTCGGCGTAGGTGACGGTGACCTGCGACTCGGGCCAGCCGTTCACGCCCGTGCCCAGGAAGGCGACGCTCGTGGCGCCGTCGGGCGCGGCCACCTCCAGCGCCTTGCCGCCGGTGCGCACGTTGTCCCACTCGCCGCGCCCGCGGTCGGGCCAGGTGAACGAGTAGTCCCGCCACGTCACCGTGCCGCCCGGCGTGAGCCCCGCCTCGGCCAGCGCCTGCGCCGACAGGCTGAAGCCCGGCCCGTCGATGTTGGCCTCGCCGGGAGCGGTCATGTCGCCGACGCCGACGTTGTTGTGATGCCACTCGGGGGTGCCGCGCGCCGCCACGTTGAGCCGCACCGACGCCCGCCGCTCGCCCACGACGACCGGCACGCTGACGAAGCCGCGCGGCACGTCGCCGGACACCGACACCTCCAGCGCCTGACGCTCCTGCCCGCCCGCGCCCACGGTGAGCGTGCCGCGTGACGGCGACACGGTGACGCCGTCCGGCGGCCTGGCCTCCCAGGTCAGCGTGGCGGCCGGGCCCGTCGAGCGCACCGCCAGCTCCGTCGCGAACGTGCCGCCCGGCTCGACCGGGCCGCTGCCCCGGCTGAAGCCCGCCAGGTACGGCAGCGTCCCGTCGCCGAACGACGGCGGCGCGTCCGCCGGGTCCGCGCCGAAGCTCCGGTCCGGGGACCAGCCGACGGCGAAGTCCAGCCGCCCGCCGCCGGTGGCGAACGACTCCGGCAGCCACGCCCGGTCCGTCTCCGCGCCGTTCACCCGCAGGGACCGCACGTACGAGCCCTGCCCCCAGGAGTTGACGACGATGTCGCCGCCCGGCCGGTCGATCGTGATCCGGTCGAACAGCGGCGTGCTCACGAGCAGCTCGGCCCGGCCCGGGATCGCCGGGAACAGCCCCATCGCCGACCACACGTACCAGGAGCCCATCGCGCCCAGGTCGTCGTTGCCGACCAGCCCGTCCGGGCCCGGCCCGAACAGCTCCCGCTGCACCCGCCGCACCAGCTCCTGCGTCTTGTACGGCTGCCCGGCCCACGCGTACAGCCACGGCGACGGCAGCGACACCTCGTTGCCCAGGTAGGCGCGCGCCACGGCGGGTCCGGCGTTCAGCTCGCCGAAGTACTCGTCCAGCCGGGGCACCACCTTGCCGGCGCCGCCCATCGCCGCGAACAGCCCGGCCGGGTTGTGCGGCACCAGCCAGTGGTACTGCGCCCCGTTGCCCTCCATGTACACGTCGGGCGCGGCCGGGTCGAACGGCCAGGTGAACGAGCCGTCGCCCATGCGCGGCTGGATCCACCCGCTGCCCGGGTTGTAGATGTGCTGCCACGCCTGCGAGCGGCGCATGAACTCCGCCGCCGTGTCCCGCTCGCCCAGCCGGGCGGCGAGCTGCGCGATCCCGAAGTCGGCCACGCCGTACTCCAGCGTCGCCGACGGGTCGTACGGCACGTGGCCCTCGCGCATGAACGCCGCGTTGCCGGGCCGTTCGTCGTAGGCGAGCAGCGGATGGCCGATGTCGCGCGGCCCGGTCCGCCTGGCCGCCTCGGCCATCGCCTTCAGCGCCGCCTCCGCGTCGAAGCCGCGCGCGCCGAAGGCGTACATCGTGGACACGATCGAGTGGAACGGGTCGCCGACCATGACGCCGGTGATCGCCGTCTGGTGCGACCAGCGGTCCCACACGTTGCCGACGGCCTGCGCGTTGTCGTACATCGACTGCGCGATGTCCCCGGCCACGTCCGGCGCGAGCAGCGCGAGGAGTTGCACCTCGCTGCGGTAGATGTCCCAGCCGGAGAACGTCGCGTAGTGGTGCTCGCCGGGCCGCACCTGGTGCGGCTTCTGGTCGAACCCGGTGTAGGCGCCGTCCACGTCCTCCGACACGTGCGGCTGGAGCAGCGCGTGGTAGAGGTTGCTGTAGAAGGTGCGCCGCTGTGCGTCGGTGCCGCCGGCGATCCGCACCTTGCCGAGCCGCTCGTCCCACACGCCGCGCGCCTCGCGGGCGACCTGGTCCAGGCTCTTGGCGGCGATCTCGGCGCGGAGGTTGCGCTCGGCGCCGTCGACGCTCACGTACGACAGGCCGACCCGCATCTGCACCGGCCGCGCCGGGTCGAACTGCAGGTACGCGCCCGAGCCCGGCCCGTTGACGGCCACGTCGTCCGACGTCACCACGTCACCCCGCACCCGGGCGGGACCGGCGTTGGCGACGGCGGTGCCGCCGGGGCGCACCTCGTCGTCCTTCCACGTCCCGTACACGGTGACCGGCTGGTCGAACGTGGCGTGGAAGTAGATCTTGTAGCGGGTGGGCGGGCCGCAGAAGCCGCCGGTCTGCACCCAGCCCTCGACGGTGTTGCCGCTGATGCGGGTCTCGCCGTCGTCGACGCCGTTGACCGAGCCGCTGGTGTTGAGCAGCACGGTGCCGGGCTTGCCTGCCGGGAAGGTGAAGCGGGCGACGCCCGCGCGCATCGAGACCGACAGCTCGGTCTTGACGCCGCTGTCGAGCGTGCTGGAGTAGAAGCCGGGCCAGGCCCGCTCGTTGGCGTGCGAGAACGTCTGCACGTAGTCCTCGCCGTGAGTGGCGGGCGAGCGGCCGACCGCCCCGGAGAACGGGGTCACCGGGAAGTCCTGCGCGCCCGTGCAGCCGGGGCCGGAGATGTGCGTCATCGAGAAGCCGCGCAGGCGGTTGTCCTCCCAGCGGTAGCCGCCGCCGGCGTCCTCCACCGTGTCGGGGCTCCACTGCATCATGCCGAACGGCAGGACGGCGCCGGGGAAGGTCATGCCCCCGCCGCCGCCGTGGTCGAAGTCGGGCGCCGCCTCCTTCGTCCCGTGGAAGACGTTGACCAGGGAAACCGGATCGCGCTCCACCGTCACGTCCTGGGGGGCGCCATAGGGAAAGGTCGTCGCCGCGACCAGCGCGGTGACGACGGGTAAGGACCAGAGAGCCACGACAGTCCTCCAGATAAGGGGATCGCCGTATCGAACCCCGGGGCGAACGGGCCGGTCAACGGCCGGAAACCACGGCCACAACAGGTCACGGGCGCCGCCGTGGACAGGGGTTGGCAGGCGGCCGCGGCGTTGCGAGATTCGCCGTGACCCCGTCCCCGAACCGTCCCCGTGACGAGCATGTGAGGGATGTCAGCGATGACCGTCGTGTCCACGATCGAGACCTCCGAAGCCCCCGTCGCCGGACCCGCCCCCGACCCGCGCGCCCCCGCCGTCCGGCTGGCGGGCCTGCTCGACCCCGGCTCCATGACCGCGCCGCACGACGAGGACGCCACCGGCGTGACCGCCGTGCGCGGCCTGGTCGAGGGCGCGCCGGTCGTCGCCTACTGCACCGACGCCCGGCTGATGGGCGGCGCGCTCGGCGCGGCCGGCGCCGCCCGGATCGTCGAGGCCGTCGAGGACGGCGTGCGGTCCGGCTGCCCGGTGATCGGGCTGTGGCACTCCGGCGGCGCCCGGCTCGCCGACGGCGTGGAGTCCATGGACGGCGTGGGCCGCATGTTCGCCGCCATGACCAGGGCGTCCGGCGTCGTCCCGCAGATCTCCGTCATCCTCGGCCCGGCCGCCGGCGCCGCCGCGTACGGGCCCGCGCTCACCGACGTGGTCGTCATGGCCGACGCCGGGCGGGTGTTCGTGACCGGCCCGGAGATCGTCCGCAGCGTCACCGGCGAGCGCATCGACATGGCCGGGCTCGGCGGGCCCGAGGCGCACGGCAGGAAGTCCGGCGTCGCCCACGTCCTGGCCGCCGACGAGGCCGACGCCTGCGCCAGGGCCCGCCGCCTCACCGGCCTGCTCGGCCGCCCCGGCACGTGCGCCGCCGCCGGGGCCGGGGCGGTGGCCGATCCGCGCGCACTGCTCCCGGCCTCGCCGCGCCGCGCCTACGACGTGCGGCCCCTGGTGCGGGCCGTGCTCGACGACGGGCTGATGGAGGAGCTGCAGCCGCGCTGGGCCGCCAACGTCCTCGTCGCGCTCGGGCGGCTCGGCGGCGCCACCGTCGGCGTGCTGGCCAACAACCCGATCCACAAGGGCGGCTGCCTCGACTCGCTCTCCGCCGAGAAGGCCGCCCGCTTCGTCCGCATGTGCGACTCGTTCGGCATCCCGCTCGTCGTGCTCGTCGACGTCCCCGGCTACCTGCCCGGCGTCGGCCAGGAGTGGGGCGGGGTCGTCCGGCGAGGGGCCAAGCTGCTGCACGCCTTCGCCGAGTCGGTCGTGCCCCGCGTGACGCTCATCACCCGCAAGGCGTACGGCGGCGCCTACATCGCGATGAACTCCCGCTCGCTCGGCGCCACCACCACGTTCGCCTGGCCCGGCGCCGAGGTCGCGGTCATGGGCGCCGAGTCGGCGATCGGCGTCCTGCACCGCAAGGCCCTGGCCGCCGCCCCCGAGGAGGAGCGCGAGGAGCTGCGCGCCCGCCTCGCCGAGGAGCACCGCCGCACCGCCGGCGGCGTCGGCCGGGCCGTGGACCTCGGCGTCGTCGACGAGGTCATCGCCCCCGAGACCACCCGCGCCCGGCTCGCCGACGCGATCGCCCGCGCCCCCCGCGCCCGGGGCCGCCACACGAACATCCCCCTGTGAGTCAGAGCTGCTGGGCCGACAGGGTCTCCGGCAGGTCCGCGCGGCGGGTCACGCTCAGCTTGCGGTAGACGCGCGTCAGGTGCTGCTCCACCGTGCTCACCGTGATGAACAGCTTGGCGGAGATCTCCCGGTTGGAGTAGCCGTCGGCAGCCAGCGACGCCACCCGCCGCTCGGCGTCGCTCAGCACCGGCCGCGCGCCGGCCTCGCCCGCCTCCCACGCCCCGTCCGGCAGCGCCCGGCTCAGCGCGCCGGCCTGGCACTCGTGCGCCAGCACCCGGGCCCGGCGGCCCATCACGGCCGCCCGCCGGAACTCGCCGACCGCGTGGTACGCCTCGGCCAGCCCCGTCATCGACCTGGCCAGCTCGTACGTGTCGCCGCCGTCGCGCAGCAGCTCCGCCGACTGACGCAGCAGCATCACGCGGTGGCGCTTCTCGGCGGTCGCGGCCAGCACCCGCAGCGCCATCCCCTGCACCCGCCGCGACCCGGCGGCCCGCGCCAGCTGCTCCTCCACGAGCAGCCGCGCCTCGTCCGCCTCGTCGAGGGCGATCAGCGCCTGCGCCGCGTCCAGCCGCCAGGCGATGAACTCGGCGCTGTCGAGCTGCCACTCGCCCATCAGCTCGCCGCACAGCCGCAGGTCGCGCAGCGCCTGCCGCGCCTGCCCGGCAGCCAGGTGGAAGCGGCCCTTGCCGTACAGGTAGTGCAGCCCGAACCGGGTCTCCAGCATCGCCTCCAGCATCGCCTCCGGCACCGGCCTGGTGACCGGCGGCAGGCACTCCTCGTACCGGCCCATCGCCGCGCCCGCCAGCAGCAGGCTGCCCAGCGGCCCGCCGACGGCGACGCCCCAGCTGTCCGGCGGGATGAGCTCCAGCGCCAGCCGGGCGTCCGCCGCCGCGGCGGCCGGGTCGCCGCGGCGCAGGCCGATCTCGGCGCGGATCGCCGACAGCCGCGCCTGCCGGCCCGGCGCGCGGCGCGAGGCCGCCTCCGCGATGAACGAGTCGCACCAGGGCGCGGCCAGGTCGGCCCGGCCCGTGTACGTCAGCGCCAGCAGCGCGCTCTCCACCGTGTCCAGCGTCATCTCGTCCAGCCGGGAGCCGCGCAGGATGCGCTCGGCCGTCGTCGCCGTCTCCGGCAGCGGCCCCTGCGTCAGAGCCCGCACCAGCGCGCCCACCGCCTCGGTGCGGCGGTCCGCGCTCAGCGAGTACGCGGCGCCGCCCGCCTGCTCGTCGCTCAGCTCCGGCAGGTCGGCCAGGAACGGCGGGCAGCTGCTGCGGAACCAGGCGTGCGCCGCCGTCACCTCCGCCACCGCCTCCCGGTCCAGCTCGTCCAGCTCGTCCAGTTTGCGCAGGTGGCCGAGCACGCTCCTGGCGTCGGCCGCGTGACCGTGCCACAGCAGCGCCTTGGCCAGGGTCACCGCGTCGCCGCCGCTCAGGTGCCCCTGGCGCAGCGCCTCGGTCAGCTCGCCGAGCTGCCCGGCGGGCGTGCCGGGGTCGATCCGCCAGCGGGCGCGCACCAGCGTGGTCGCGATGCCCGCCCGCCGCCGCTCGTCCGGGCAGGACCGCAGCGCCAGCTTCAGGTACTCGATCGCGGACTCCACGCCGTCGTCGCGCAGCGCCTGCGCCGCCGCCTCCTCCAGGATCGGCAGCGCCCACAGCCGGCTCGCGTCACCGGCGCGCAGCAGGTGACCGGCCACCACGGGGGCGGGCGCGCCGTCGTGGTAGGTCAGCTCGGCCGCCCGCAGGTGCAGGCCGACGCGCTCGCCGTCGTCCAGCCCGGCCAGCACGGCGGACCTGGCCGCCTCGTCGCGGAACCGGCCGCCGTCCAGCAGCCCCGCCCGGGTCAGGGCCAGGACCTCCTTGGCGGTGGCCGCCTCGTTCGCGCCGAGCAGCCGGGCGACCGGCCCCGCCTCGCCGAGCACGGCCAGCGCCCGCGCCACCCCCGGCGCGGCCTCACCCGCCCGGTGCAGGCAGGCGAGCACGGCCTCGGCGTAACGCTCGCCCCGGCCGTCGCCGATCCGGTGGTCCTCCAGCAGCGCGTCCACCAGCAGCCGGTTGCCGCCCGTCAGCTCGTGCCAGCGGGCCGCCTGCCCGGCCCCGGCCTCCCCGGCCGCCAGCCGCGTCACCTCCGCCGCCGACAGGTGGGCCAGCCGGACCGCGCGGCAGTGCGGCTGCCGCAGCATCTCCGCGTGCAGGCCGCCGAGCGCGTGCGGGTCCCGGACGGTGACCGCCAGCATGACCGGCGCGTACGCGATCCGCCGCGCCAGATGCGACAGGCACAGCTGCGAGGCGCGGTCGGCGTGCTGCAGGTCGTCCACGACGACGAGCAGCGGATGCCGCTCCGCCAGCTCCAGCAGCACCGTGCAGAGCGCGTCCACGATCAGCACGTCCACGTCGTCGCCCGGCCCGGCCGCGCCGCGCGACCCCTCCCGCAGCAGGCTCGCCACGGTGGCGCGGTTGTCCTCCGACATCCGCGCGCCGAGCAGGAGCTGCGACAGCACGCCGAACGGCAGCGCGCTCTCGGCGGGCGAGCCGGTCGCCGTCAGCGGGACGGCGCCGTGGTCGCCGGCGTGCTCGGCCAGGCCGTACAACAGCGCGCTCTTGCCGGTGGCGATCGCGCCGGTCACCATCGCGACGCGGCCCCGGCCGGCGGCGGCCTCGTCCAGGAGTTCCCGGAGCGTGGCCATCTCCTGGCGCTCGACGTCCTCGGCCATGGCGGCCCTCCTTGCTCAGCACTCGGTCGGTCGGGTCAGTAGGGGAGCCGGCGCCCCGACGGGGTGCGCAGGTCGAGGCCGGCCTCGGGGCCGGGGCGGCGGTGCGGGCGCGGCTTCCTGGGGACGACGCGGGCCATCGCCGGCCTCACCCCGCGGCCGCGAGCGGAAGCTGCTCCACCTGACGCTGCTCCCTCGGCCGCGGCTCCCTCGCGCTCGGCTCCAGGGGGCGCGGCTCCAGAGAGCGCGACTCCAGGGGGTGCGGGTTCAGGGGGTGGGCGGGGCGGTGGTGGGCGCGGCCGGCGAGGCGGGCGCTCGCCGCGCGCACGGCGGAGAACGCCGCCGCCGTCACGTCGGCCCCGGCCCCCACCCCCCACGCGACCTCGCCCGTGCCCCCGCCCGTGCCCTCGCCCGTGCCATCACTCTCCGTGCCGGCGCCGCACTCGGCGTAGACGACGGCGTCGTGCGGGGCGCGGCGGACCAGGGGCCGCCGGCCGATCGCGCCGTGACGCGACAGCGGGGGAGCGGCCCGGTGCACGGCCCGCACGTCGATGCCCCACGGCGCGAGCGACTGGCGCAGGCCGTGCGGCACCGCGCCGTCGACCCAGAGCGTCGCCGTGACCGGCGCGAACAGCTCCGCCGGCGCGCCGTCGTCGGCGTACGCGTCGCGGAACAGCTCGCCGATCCGGCCGGGCGACAGCTCGCCGCCCTCGGCGTCGGCCCGCGCCTGCACGCGCGCCGACAGGTCGGCCTGCAGGCCGCGCGGCAGGGCGAGCCCGTGCCAGGCGCTCATCACGTACGCGACGCCGCCCTTGCCGGACTGGCTGTTGACCCGCACCACAGCCTCGTACGTGCGGCCGACGTCCCGGGGGTCCACGGGCAGGTACGGGGTGCGCCACGGCAGCGCGGCGGCCGGGGCGCCGGTCGTGACGGCGCGGCGCTCCAGCTCGTCGAACCCCTTCTTGATGGCGTCCTGGTGCGACCCGGAGAAGGCCGTGTAGACGAGGTCGCCCGCGTAGGGGTGGCGCGGGTGCACCGGCATCTGGTTGCACTCCTCGGCCGTGCGCCGCACGTCGTCGATGTCGGACAGGTCGACGCCCGGGTCGACGCCGTGGGTGAACAGGTTCATGCAGAGCGTCACCAGGCAGACGTTGCCGGCCCGCTCGCCGTTGCCGAACAGGCACCCCTCGACGCGCTCGGCCCCGGCCAGCAGCGCCAGCTCGGCGGCGGCGACCCCGGTGCCGCGGTCGTTGTGCGGGTGGACGGACAGGCACACGTGCTCGCGCCGCGACAGGTTGCGGCCCAGCCACTCGATCTGGTCGGCGAACACGTTCGGCAGCGACCGCTCGACCGTGGTCGGGAAGTTGAGGATGATGCCCCGGCCCGCCTCCGGCTGCCAGGCGTCCATGACCGCCTCGCACACCTCCAGGGCGAAGTCCGGCTCGGTCTCGTTGAAGAGCTCGGGGGAGTACTGGTAGCCCAGGTCGCAGCCGGGCAGGGCGCGCCCGGCCTGGTCCATCAGCACGTGCGTGGCGCGTACCGCGAGGTCGCGGCAGCCGGCCCGGCCGACGCCGAGCACCAGGTCGCGGAAGAGCGGCGAGGTGGCGTTGTAGACGTGCACCGTGGCGCGCGGCGCGCCCTTGAGGCTGTCCACGGTGGCGCGGATGAGCTCCTCGCGGGCCTGGGTCAGCACGGTGATGCGCACGTCGTCGGGGATGTGGTCGCGCTCGATGAGCAGCCGGACGAAGTCGTGGTCGTCCTGGCTGGCGACGGGGAAGCCGACCTCGATCTCCTTGAACCCGATCCGCACCAGCAGGTCGAACATCCGGAGCTTGCGCTCGGGCGACATGGGGCGGGCCAGCGACTGGTTGCCGTCGCGCAGGTCGGTGGAGAGCCAGCGGGGGGCGGAGTGGATGCGCCTGCCCGGCCAGGTGCGATCGGGCAGATCGAGGGGCGTGAGACCGGTGTAACGTCCGGCACCCTGCATGGCGGAATTCCTTTCGTGGGTGACCCTCGTTTTCCTCGGAACAGGGGTTGGAATTCACCGGAGTCGTTTCTAAGGTGAGGTCCGGCCCCCGCGGTTCGGCTTTCCCGGCGTTATGGCCGGACGTTATAAGGGGGCTCGCGGGCCGGGCAAGACGGGGCATCAGGAGTTCTCCGGTAATAGCCCCGGGTACCACCCCCCGTATCGAAAGGCGCAGTCCCGGCTACAACCTTCGGATCGCCCCTATGTCAGGCCCGGCGCGGGCCGCTCACAATGCGGACATGGCAGCCTTGTCCGCGCGTGCCCTCGGTCTCTGCGTCGCAGAGGCCCGACCTCTGGTGCTGGCCGTCTCGGCCCTGCGCTACCTCACCGGCGTCGCGCTCGCGCTGCCGGCCGCGACCGCCGCCGCCTCCTTCCCGCAGGTCGCCCAGGGTGCCGCCGCCTGGGTGCTGTCGATCTTCGCGATCTACCTCTTCAACGGGGTGACCGACGTCGCGGAGGACCAGATCAACGGTTCGGGCCGGCCGATCGCCCGGGGTGACCTGGACGCCCGGCTGGCCGCCGTGGTGGCGGCCGGGGCCGGGTGTCTCTCGCTGGTGGCGACGGCGGGCCTGCCGGGGCAGATGCCGTGGATCATCGCCGGCAACCTGGTGCTGGGCTACCTGTACTCGGGCCCGCCGCTGCCGCTGAAGGACACCTCGGGCGGCACGGTCGCGGTGCTGTGCCTGTCGGGGCTGCTGTCGTACCTGGCGGGTTTCACGGTGGCGACCGCGGGCGGCGGCGTGGCCGCGCCGACGGCGCTGGTGCTGTTCGCCGGGGTGGCGATCGGCTGGATGGTGTTCGTCGGCGTGCCGGCCAAGGACCTGTCGGACATCGAGGGCGACACGGCGGCCGGCCGGCGCACGCTCGGCGTGCTCATCGGGGAGCGGATGTCGCGGCAGGTCATGGTGGGCGCCGCGGTGGTGCTGCTGGTGGCCTTCGCCCTGGCGGTGGCGCTGGCGCGGGCGCCGCTCGGCGGCGTCGTGGCGGCGCTGGCGGCGGGCGTGGTGGCGGTGGCGGCGGCGGGGCTGCCGGCCGCGCGGGGCCCGGAGGGCGGCGCCGGCGGCGGGGACGGCGGGCGGCGGCGGGCGCGCCGCCCGTATGGAGCGTTCATGGGAACGCAACATCTTCTTCACCTGACCGCGTTTTTGTCATGGATCTGACCCAAATGTTGCATGTGTCTCCTGGTCGCGCGATAGTTTGGAGAACGCTCAACGCGCGGCGGCGGAGGGGGGACATTGGAGGCGGCACACGGGGCCACGGGGGACCCGGCGGAATTAGTCGAATCGTGTCGTGATTTAATCCTCAACGAATTCGAATCAGCCCTTCAGACCGCCGGTAACGTCGTCTTCGCAGATCAGAGCGCGCGCGAGCTCGCGCTCTCCACCGCCCGTCAGGTGCTCGACGACGTGGCGGCCACGCTCCGTGCCGGAAAGGTGCAGGTGGGCGAGCTCTATCAATTTCACGCGCGCGAGGTGGGAAACGCGCGGGCCGCGGGCGGCGTCCATCCCAAAGCCTCACTTGAGGCGGGCTCACTTTTCTTCCGTGCGGCGTTGCGGCATTTGACCCGGGGGCTGGCGGACGCGTACGACTCGCCCGCCGACCTGATCACGCTGGCCGTCAGCGGCATGGAGGAGAGCCTGTCCCGGCGCGTGCGCGAGTCGGCCGACAGCTACCACAGCTTCCTGCTCAACCAGGTCCACGAGGCCCAGGACGACGAGCGCCGCCGCATCGCCCGCGAGCTGCACGACCGCATCGGCCACGGCGTCAGCGTCGCCCACCAGCAGCTCGCGCTGTCGGAGGTCTACCGGCCGGTGGACGCCGCCCGCGCCGCCGCCAAGATCAGCCTCGCCCAGCAGGCCGTCCAGGAGACGATGGAGAACCTGCGCCAGATCACCTCCGAACTGCACCCGCAGGTCCCGGTCAAGAGCCTGGAGAAGGCGCTGCTCGGCTTCATCGAGACCGTCGAGGACGACGTGGTCTCCGTCGGGCTCGACGTGAGCGGCGACGAGTCGTGGGCCCCGCCGCGCGTCCTCGACGAGGCGTTCCTCATCGTCCGCGAGGCCGTGCGCAACGCGCTCGGCCACGGCCGCCCCAAGCTCGTCGTGGTCCGGGTCAACATCGCCCCGCACGAGCTGTCGGCCTCCGTCCAGGACAACGGCCACGGCTTCGACCCCGCCCGGGCCCGTGAGCACGACGGCGTCGGCCTCACCTCCATGCGCGAGCGCGCCGAACTCCTCGGCGGCCGGGTGCTCATCTCCAGCGAGCCGGGCCGGGGCTGCCTGGTCCAGCTCTTCGTCCCACTCAAGAGGCGGCCCGGTGGACAGCGTGACGCCTGACACCCGGATCTCCGTGGTCCTGGTCGACGATCACGCCCTGTTCCGGGAGGGCCTGCGGGAGATCCTGGAGTCGGTCGGCGACATCAGCGTCGCGGGGGAGGCCGGCGACTCCGCCACCGCCGTGCGCGTGGTCGCCGAGACGCTGCCCGACGTGGTGCTGCTCGACGTGGAGATCCCCGGCGACGAGGTGACCGAGACCGTCGGCCGCATCCGCGCGCTCTCGCCGGAGACCGGCATCATCATCCTCAGCATGTACGACGGCCCGCACCTGCTCACCCGGCTGCTGGCCGCCGGCATCCGCGGCTACCTGCTCAAGAGCGTGCACCGGCACGAGCTGATCTCGGCCGTGCGCAGCGTCCACGAGGAGCCGTCGCGGCTCGTGCTGGCCGTCTCCCGCAGCAGCCTGGCCCGCGTCGAGGCGCCCTCGACCGGCGTGCTGTCGGACAAGGAGCTGGAGGTGCTGCAACTGGCCGCGCAGGCGCTCAGCAACAACCAGATCGCCCGCCGGCTCGGCCTGGCCGAGGCGACGGTCAAGCGCCACATGCGCAACATCTTCGTCAAGCTGAACGCCGCCTCCCGCATCGACGCCGTCAACAAGGCCCTGGCCGCCTCGCTCATCCCGCCTCAGAGCAGGGGCGGCGACGACTGACCCGACGGGCAGGCCGGGAAGAGCTCCGCCAGCGCGTCGCGGGTCGCCGACGGCACCTCGACCGACGAGGCCGCCAGGTTCATCTCCAGGTGCACCGGGTCGCGCGTGCTCGGGACCGGCACCACGTAGTCGCCCTGCGCCAGCAGCCAGCTCAGCGCGAGCCGGCCGGCCCCCACGTCGAGCCGGGCGGCCATCGCCTCCAGCGACTTCAGCTGCGGCGCGCACGCCTCGCGCTGCTCGGCGTCGAAGCGCGGATCGGCGTGCCGCCAGTCGCCCGCCCCGAGCGCCGGGCGTGACCCCATCCGGCCGGTGAGGAACCCGCGGCCCAGCGGCCGGGCGGCGACCACGGCGATGCCGAGCTCCCGCACGGTGTCGAGCAGCCCCTGCGACGGCCGCCGCCCCCACAGCGAGAACTCCACGGCGACCGCGCTGATCGGGTGCACCGCGTGCGCCCGCCGCACCTGCTGCGGGGTGCCGCCGGTCAGCCCCACATGGGCGATCTTCCCGGCCGCCACCAGCTCCGACAGCCGCTGCACGCCCGCCTCCACGGGGACGCGCTCGTCCTGGCAGTCGAGGTAGAACAGGCCGATGCGGCCGGTGCGCAGCCGCCTGAGCGAGGCGTCGCAGTCACGCTCCAGGGAGCCGGGCCGCCCGTCGGACTCCACGGTCCCGCGCGGGCCGTGACGGCGAACCCCGCCGCGCGTGGCCACCACCACGCCGTCGCCCCGGCGCGCGACCGCCTTGCCGATCATGCTCTCCACGTGGCCCGCGGCGTAGAAGCCCGCCGTGTCGAGAAAGGTCACGCCGGCGTCGAGCGCCGCCCGGAGCAGCCGGTCGGCGTCGGTGTCGCCGACGGGCCCGTAGGCGCCGGACAGGGCGAGCGAGCCGAGCCCGACGCCGGAGATAACCGGCCCCGACGGGCCGAGCCTCGTGTACCGCACGAATCCCCTTACATTCCGTCGCTTTCCACGTGTGCGCCTTCCTATCAAAAGGGGCTTCAAATCGCGTGGCAACCCCGTACTTCACAAAGTGTGGGATTGGTCAGTCAACCCCCGATGTGCCCCTGCGCATGATAGGGGACCTCCCGGCTTCCCGGCCACGCCGGAACCCCTGTCCCTACCCCAGAAAATCCGGCGGCACCCATAAAGATGATTGGCCTTCCTTTCGGCCACCCTGGACGGCGGCTAATGTGCCGGTTATACGGGGTGCGAGGAGGATTAGGTGATCGAGGAGATCCTGCCGGTGACGGTCAAGTCTTTCGACACCTTCACCGACCCGGCCGGCGTCATCCTCTTCCCGGAGGAGGCCGCGCTGGTGCGCCGCGTGGCCGTCAAGCGCCGGGCCGAGTTCACCACCGCCCGCGACTGCGCCCACCGGGCCATGCGGCGGCTCGGCCTCGACCCCGTCCCGATCCTCAGCGGCTCCTACGGCGAGCCGCTCTGGCCGCCCGGCGTCATCGGCAGCATCACCCACTGCGCCGGCTACCGGGCCGCCGCCGTCAGCGCCGAGCCCGGCGCCGTCGGCATCGACGCCGAGCCCGACGCGCCGCTGCCGCCCGGGGTGCTGGAGGTCGTCTCCGTCCCCGGCGAGCGCGACATGCTGCGCCGCCTGGCCGAACGCCACCCGCGCACGAGCTGGGACCGGCTGCTGTTCAGCGCCAAGGAGTCCGTCTACAAGGCGTGGTTCCCGCTGGCCGGGCGCTGGCTCGACTTCCAGGACGCCGTGGTCAGCGTCGACCCGCTGCGCGGCACGTTCCGGGCCGAGCTGCTGGTGCCGGGGCCGCGCTGGATGGGCCGCCCGCTCACCGGGTTCAGCGGCAGGTGGCGCACCGGCGGCGGGCTCATCGTCACCGCCGTCGCCGCGATCGCCGCCGCGCACACCGTCCCGCCCGCCGTCCCGCCCGCCCGCGGTCACGAGAGCACGCTGCGATGAGGTTCGGCGTCGTGCTCATCGCCGAGGACTGCTCCAGGAACGCCTGGGTGACCCGGTGCCGCCGCGCCGAGGCGCTCGGCTACGACGTGATCGCCGTCCCCGACCACCTGAACCTGCTCGCGCCGTTCCCCACCGCGCTGCTCGCCGCCGAGGCCACCGAACGGCCGCTCATCGGCACGTACGTGCTCAACGCCTCCTTCCACCGGCCCGCCCTGCTCGCCCGCGACGTCGTCACGCTCGACCGGCTCATGGACGGGCGGCTGGAGCTCGGGCTCGGCACCGGCTACGTGCGCGCCGAGT
This sequence comes from Nonomuraea sp. NPDC049725, assembly GCF_040674795.1. Taxonomy (NCBI): domain Bacteria; kingdom Bacillati; phylum Actinomycetota; class Actinomycetes; order Streptosporangiales; family Streptosporangiaceae; genus Nonomuraea; species Nonomuraea sp. NPDC049725. Next base: position 461,007 of record NZ_JBFANJ010000003.1, read on the forward strand.
TCGAGGCGGCCGGGCTGCCGTTCGGCGCGGGCGCCCGTACGCGCACGCTGGAAAGGCTCGTCGCCGAGCTCGACCGGCTGCTGGACCGCAAGCGCCCGCCCCTCATGATCGGCGGGCACGGCGACCGGGTGCTCGCCCTGGCCGCCCGCACCGCCGAGATCGTCAGCTTCACCGGCGCCCCCTACCGGCCCGAGTACGGCAGGACCGCGCTCGTCGACGCCGCCACGCTGCTGGAGCGGGTCGCGCACGTGCGCGCCGAGTCGGCCGGGCGGGCCGCGCCGCCGGAGCTCAACGTGCTGTCCAAGGCCACCGTGCTGACCCGCGACCGCCGCGCCGGGCTGGAGGGCCTGCGCCGCTACGCCCCCGACCTCACCACCGGCCAGCTCCTGGACGTGCCGACGCTGTTCGCCGGCACCCCGGCCCAGATCGCCGAGCAGGTGCGGCGCGACCGGGAACGGTTCGGCTTCACCTACGTCACCGTGATGGACTCCGCGATGGAGGACTTCGGCGAGGTCATCGCGCACCTCCGCTGACCGGCTCGCTCGCCAGCCCGTGCAGGCAGGCGTTCAGGCTGCGCGCCTGCACGTTCAGGTAGTAGCTGTGCCGCAGCAGCGCGTCGAGCTGGTGCAGCGCGAGCCAGCGGAAGGACGGGTGGCCGGGCAGCGGGTCCTCGTCCGTCTCCACCACCAGATAGCGGTTGCGCGCGTGGAAGAAGCGCCCGCCCTCCTCCGACAGGACGGTGTCGTAGCGCACCCGCTCCGGCGGCGCCGCCAGCACGTGCGCCAGCAGCGGCGGCCGGGCCGACGCCGGCAGGTGGTCGTAGTTGCCCGGCGTGCACTGCACGGTCGGGGCCAGCTCCACCACGTCGGTGTAGCCGGGCTCGACGCGGGCGTGCACCAGCGCGTGCAGCACCCCGCCGATCGGCCGGACGAGGAAGGCGACCAGCCCGGTGCCCACCGGCTCGATCATCGGCTGCGTCCACCGGTCGACCTCCCGGCCGCGCGCCTCCACGCGCACGCCGATCACGTCGAAGAACCTGCCGCTCTCGTGCGTGATGCGGCCCGCGTCCCGGTGCCAGCGGCGCAGCCGGTTCAGCGGCAGCGGGCTGGCCTGCACGTCCACCGTCGAGCGGATGCCGCTCAGCCAGCTCAGCACCTCCTGCACGTCGTGCCGGGCGCCCGCCAGCGGGTCGCGCGAGCGGGCCAGCAGGCCGCCGAACCCGTCACCGCCGAACCCGTCACCGCCGCCCGGCTCGTCCAGCGCCGGCAGGCACGCCAGCACCGTCCGCGCGTCCATGTTGACCAGGTCCGGCACCGACAGCAGGTCGCGCACCAGCCGCAGCGGCAGCCACCGGAACCCCTCGGCCGCCGCCACCTCCTCGCCGACCTCCACGACCATGTTCCGGTTGCGCTTGCGGTAGAACCACGCGCCCTGCTCTGACTGGCGCACGTCGGCCAGCACCCGGCCGCGCCGCTCCCGGAAGAAGTCCAGGTACGGCACCGCCCGCCCCCGGTGCACGCCCGTGTAGTTGCTCCTGGTCGCCTGCACGGTGGGGGAGAGCTGCGGCCCGTCGACGTTGCCCGGCTCGTTCTTGGCCTGCATCAGCAGGTGCGGCACGCCGCCCGGCCGCTTGAGCAGGATGCCGAGGATGCCCGCTTCGGGCTGGTTGATGATGGGCTGTGTCCAGGCCGGCACCGCCCACCCGGGGCGGCGCACGTCCAGCCCCTCGACGGTGAAGAACCGGCCGCTGCGGTGGTGGATGTTGCCCGTCGCCGGGTCCTCGCGCCAGCCGGCCAGCTCCTCCAGGGGGAGCCGGGTCACGCTCATCGACGTGTGCCCGGCCATCTCGCGCAACCACTCGTGTACGTCGCTGATGGCAGGCTCCTCACAACGGTTTTCCCACCGCCGACGCTGCCACCGGCCACGCGAGCCGCTCAACCCCTGCCTTGCGTGCCCACCCCTGTCCCGCGCGAGGTCAGAGGATAGGGGTTCTGCACTGGGCCGCCGCATTCCTACCCTTCTAGGGTGGACGCCATGACCGATCACCGGGAAGTGCGGGCCAGTGACCACGACCGCGAGAGAGTCGCCGAGATGCTGCGCGTGGCCGTCAGCGAGGGACGCATCAGCCTGGAAGAGCTGAACGACCGCGTCGACCGCACCTACTCCGCCCGCACGCTGGGCGAGCTGGACGACGTCGTGGCCGACCTGCCGCACCCCGGCCCGCCGTCCGCGGCGGTCGCGGCGACCGCGGCGCTGCCCGCACCCGTGGGCGGCGCGTTACAGCTGCACACGACCAGCGGCAAGCTCGCCCAGGTGGGCCGCTGGAGCGTGCCCGCCTACCTGAGCGCCAAGGCGGGCCGGTGGGGCAAGGTGCGCGTCGACTTCACCCGGGCCGACTGCCCGCACCGGGAGGTCCAGCTCGACATCGAGATCACCTCCTGGTTCGGCGACATCACCGTGGTGGTGCCGCGCGGCTGGATCGTCCGGGACGAGGAGGTCGTCCGCCGGTGGATGGGCGCCGTCTACAACCGCCCGCCCGTGCCGCTCGCGCCCGACGGCGTGACCGTGCGGCTCACCGGATACGTGCAGACCGGCGACGTCTGGGTGCGCTATCGCCGGGACACCGACTAAGGAGGAGCGCATGGCGTGCCGGATCTGCTCGGGCCGTCTCCACCCTTTCGCCGACTTCGGCCGCCAGCCGGTCTCCGACGCCTTCGTCCTCCCCGCCGACCCCGGGGAGGAGTTCTTCTTCGACCTGGCCGTCGGCGTGTGCGAGAGCTGCGCCATGGTGCAGCTCCTGCACGAGGTGCCGCGCGAGCGGATGTTCCATGACGGCTACCCGTACCTGTCGTCCGGCTCCGCCGTGATGCGCGAGCACTTCCGCGCCCTGGCCGGGCGGCTGCTCGCCACCGAGCTGACCGGGCCCGACCCGTTCGTCGTCGAGCTGGGCTGCAACGACGGCACCATGCTGGCCACGATCGCCGCCGCCGGCGTCAGGCACCTCGGCGTCGAGCCGTCCGGCGGCGTCGCCGACCTGGCCGCCGCCCGCGGCGTGCGGGTGCGCAAGGACTTCTTCGAGGCCGCCACCGCCGCGAGCATCCGCGCCTTCGACGGGCCCGCGGACGTCGTCTACGCCGCCAACACCCTGTGCCACATCCCCTACCTCGACTCGATCATGAAGGGGGTCGCCACGCTGCTGCGGCCCGGCGGCGTCTTCGTCTTCGAGGACCCGTACCTCGGCGACGTCGTCGAGCGCGCCACCTTCGACCAGATCTACGACGAGCACTTCTACCTCTTCGCCGCCACCTCCGTGCGCGCGATGGCCCGCCGCCACGGCTTCGAGCTCGTCGACGTCGAACGGCTGCCCGTGCACGGCGGCGAGGTCCGCTACACGCTCGCCCGCGAGGGCGCCAGGACCCCCACGCCCGCCGTGGCCGAGCTGCTGGCCGCCGAGGAGGCCGCCGACCTGGCCACCCCCGCGACGCTCACCGCCTTCGCCGGCCGCGTCGCCGGCATCCGCGACAGCCTCGTGGACCTGCTGACCGGCCTGCGCGCGCGGGGCGCCACCGTGTACGGCTACGGCGCCACCGCCAAGAGCGCCACCGTGCTCAACTACTGCGGCATCGGCCCCGACCTCGTCCCGCTGATCTGCGACACCACCCCGGCCAAGCAGGGCAGGCTCACGCCCGGCTCGCACATCCCCGTCCTCGGCCCGGAGGCGTTCGCCGACCCGTACCCCGACTACGCGCTGCTGTTCGCCTGGAACCACGCCGAGGAGATCATGGCCAAGGAGACGGCGTTCCGCGACGCGGGCGGCTCCTGGATCCTGTACGTGCCGGACGTCCACCTCGTCAGGGGATGACCCGTGCGCCACCGTGAGCTCGCCGTGACCGGCGCCTTCGCCTTCGAGCCCGACGTCTACCCCGACCGGCGCGGCAGCTTCGCCTCCCCCTACCAGGAGAGCGCGTTCGCCGCCGCCGTGGGCCGCCCGCTGTTCACCGTCGCCCAGGCCAGCCGCAACGTCTCCCGGCGCGGCGTCGTGCGCGGCGTGCACTACACGCTGGTCCCGCCCGGCACCGCCAAGTACGTCTTCTGCGCCGGCGGCCGGGCCCTGGACATGGTCGTCGACCTGCGCGCCGGCTCGCCCACGTTCGGCCGCTGGGACGCGGTCGAGCTCACCGCGGGCAACGGCCGGGCCGTCTACCTGCCGCCGGGCGCCGGGCACGCGTTCGCCGCGCTGGAGGACGACACCGTCATGTGCTACCTGCTGTCGTCGGAGTACCGCGCGGCCGACGACCTCACGCTGTCGGTCCTGGACGAGGACCTGGCGCTGCCGCTGCCGGCGGGGGAGACGCCGCTGCTGTCGGAGCGCGACGCCGCCGCCCCCACCCTGGCCGAGGCGGCGGCGCTCGGCCTGCTGCCCCGCTACGCGCCCGCTACAGCACCTTCAGCAGCGCCGCGATGACCCGGTCCTGCAGCTCCACCGGCAGCGACGGGTACATCGGCAGCGAGAAGATCTCCCCGGCCAGCGCCTCGGTCACCGGCAGGCTGCCCGCCCCGTGACCCAGATGCGCGAACCCCGACATCGTGTGCACCGGCCACGGGTAGCTGACGTTGAGCTGGATGCCGAAGCCGCGCAGCGCCTCCAGGATCTCGTCCCGGCGCGGATGGCGCACCACGTACAGGTAGTAGGCGTGCTCGTTGCCCGGCGCCGTCTCCGGCAGCACCAGCCCGGTGCCGGCCAGGGCCTCGGCGTAGCGGGCGGCGACCGCCCGGCGGCCGTCCACGTAGCGGTCGAGCCGGCGCAGCTTGCGGCGCAGGATCTCCGCCTGCACCTCGTCCAGCCGCGCGTTGTGGCCGGGCGTGCTCACCACGTAGTACGTCTTCTCCATCCCGTAGTAGCGCAGCCGCCGCAGCGCCCGCTCCACCTCCGGGTCGGAGGTGATCGTCGCCCCGCCGTCGCCGTAGGCCCCCAGCACCTTCGTCGGGTAGAACGAGAACGCCGCCGCGTGCCCCATCGAGCCGGCGACCCGGCCGTGGTGGCGGGCGCCGTGCGCCTGCGCGCAGTCCTCCAGGATCACCAGGTCGTGCTCGGCGGCCAGCCGCTCCAGCGGCTCCATCTCCACGCACTGCCCGTACAGGTGGACCGGCAGCAGGCAGCGGGTGCGCGGCGTGATCGCCGCCGCCACCCGCTCCACGTCCATCAGGTACGTGCCGGCGCGCACGTCGACGAAGACCGGGACGGCGCCCACGGCGTCGATGGCCACCACGGTCGGCGCCGCAGTGTTGGACACCGTGATCACCTCGTCGCCCGGCCCGACGCCCAGCGCCTGCAGCCCCAGCTTGACCGCGTTAGTCCCGTTGTCGACGCCGACGCAGTGGCGCACCCCGTGGTAGGCGGCGAACTCCTCCTCGAACGAGCGCACGCTCTGCCCCAGCACGAGCTGCCCCGAGGCGAACACCGTCTCCACGGCGTCCAGGATGTCGGCTCGCTCGGATTCGTATTCGGGCAGATAATCCCAGACGCGCGTGACCATTCGTCCTCCTGCTGGCTCCGGCGGCCCCAGAATAAACAGCGGGGCCCCGATCGGGGGAACCCCTAGAAAGCGCCGCGAAGGTGAGGGGGAAGCTAGGGGTGACCGATTCTCCCGCCCGTCCATAGATTGGGCAGCGCACGTAAATGCGCAATCATTGCGGGGAGGCCTCACATGACGGGGCGTTTTCTTTTCATGTGCCAGCCCGACCACGGACATGTCATTCCCGGCCTCGCCGTCGCGGCCGAGCTCGTCCGACGGGGCAACCAGGTCACCTATCTCACCTCGCCCGCCATGGCCGGGCTGGTGACGGGAGCCGGCGCCACCCTGCTCCCGTACGAGTCGATCTACCGGGACGTCGACCTGCGCAAGCTGGAGGACGACCCGCTCGGCCTGCTCTCGCTCTTCCTCGACGAGAGCGCGGCGATGCTCGCCGCCGCAGGCCCGGAACACCGGCCCGACGTGATCGTCTACGACGTGTCCGTCCTGCACGCCGGCCGCGTCCTGGCCAGGAAATGGGACGTGCCCGCCACGCAGTTCATCCCGGTGTTCGCCGCCAACGAGCACTTCTCCTTCCTCACCGCCGTCTACGCCGAGGACGGCGGCGGCGGGCCCGGCCCCGAGCTGCCCGGCTGGGTCGACGGCATGCTCGCCAGGACCCGTGACCTGGCCGCCGCCCACGGCGTCACCGCCGACCCGGCCGAGCTGTGGTGGCAGGTGCAGGACTCCAACGTGGTCGCGCTGCCGCGCGCCTTCCAGTACGCCGGCGACACCTTCGACGAGCGGTTCGCCTTCGTCGGCCCCTGCCTGGACGAGCGCCGCTTCCTCACCGGATGGCAGCCGCCGGGCGACGGCCTGCCGATCGCGCTGCTGTCCTTCGGCACCGTGCTCACCAGCCGCCCCGAGCTCGTCCGCACCTGCGTGCGCGCCTTCGCCGAACTGCCCTGGCGGACCGTCGTCACCCTCGGCGACGGCCTCGACCCCGCCGAGTTGGGCCCGCTCCCGCCCACCGTCGAGGCGCACCGCTGGGTGTCGCACCTCGACGTGCTGCGCCATGCCCGCGTCGCCGTCACCCAGGGCGGCATGGGCACCGCTATGGAGGCGCTGCACTGGGGCCGCCCCGCCGTCGTCGTCCCCGCCACCGCCATCGACCGGGTCAGCGCCCGCCGCATCGCCGAACTCGGCCTCGGCCGCACCCTCGACCCCGCCGCCCTCACCCCCGGCCTGCTGGTCGAGACGGTCCTCGACGTCGCCGCCGACGCGACCATGCACCGGGCCGCCGCCGCGATGCGCGGCGAGATCGCCGCCGCCGGGGGCACCGCCCGCGCCGCCGACGTGCTCGAAAGCAGGCTGACCGCCTGATGGACACCGCCTTCGAGTTCCGCGTGCTCGGCCCGCTCACCGTCGTCAAGGACGGCGCCGAACTGCCCATGAGCGCCCACCGCGAGCTGGTCATCCTGGCCAGCCTGCTCCTCAACCCCAACCGCGTGATGAGCGTCGAACGGCTCGTCGAGGCCGTGTGGGCCGGATCCGCGCCACGCAGCGCCTGGCGGCAGGTCGCCATCTGCGTGTCGCGGCTGCGCCGCACGCTCGGCGCCGGGCTCATCGAGACCTCCAGCCCCGGCTACCTGCTGCGCGCCGCCCCGGCCAGCATCGACTGGCTCCGCTTCCGCGACCTCGTCGGACAGGCCCGGGGCCGGGCCGACGCCGCCGCCCGGGAGGACGCCGTCCTGCTGCTGCGCGACGCGCTCGCCCTGTGGCGCGGGCAGCCGTTCGAGGACATCCGCGGGCTGCGCTACGACGCCGCCCGGATGGCCGAGTCACGGCTGGAGGCGCTGGAGACCTGCCTGGAGCTGGAGATCGAGCTGGGCCGCCACCACCAGGTGATCCCCGAACTGCTCGCCCTCGTCGCCGAATCGCCCTTCCGCGAGCGCGTCCGCGCCCAGCTCATGCTCGCCCAGTACCGGGCCGGCCGCCGCGCCGACGCGCTGCGCACCTACCAGGAGACCCGCCGCTACCTGCTGGAGCAGATCGGCCTCGAACCCGGCCCCGCGCTGCGGCGGCTGCACGAGCAGATCCTGCGCGACGAGTCCGCCCTCATGCGCCCGCCCGCCGCCCCGGCCTCCGCCCGGCCGGCCGCCCGCGTCGTGCCGTGCCAGCTCCCGCCGCGTGTCCTGCCGTTCGTCGGCCGCGAGGCCGAGCTGGTCGCCCTCGACGCGATCCTCGGCTCCGCCCGCGCCCCCGGCCCCATGGTGCTCAGCGGTCCCGCGGGCGTCGGCAAGACCACCCTGGCCGTGCACTGGGCGCACCGCCGCCTCGACCGCTTCCCCGACGGCCAGCTCTACGCCGACATGGGCGGCACCGGGCCCGGCCCGGTCCTGGACCGGTTCCTGCGCGCCCTCGGCGCCCCCGACCTGCCTGCCGACCCGGCCGAGAAGCTCGCCCTCTACCGGAGCTGCACCGCGCGCCGGCGCGTCCTCGTCGTGCTCGACGGCGCCGAGAGCGCCGACCAGGTGCTGCCGCTGCTGCCCGGCGGGCCCGGCTGCCGCGTCATCGTCACCAGCGCCGACGCGCTCGACGACCTCGTCGCCCGGCAGGGCGCGCACCGGGCGTTCCTGCGGCCCCTCGCCGACGAGGCCGCCACCCGCCTGGCCGACCTGCTCGTCGGCGCGGCCCTCGGCCCCCAGGCGGTCGCCGACCTGGTCGGCACCTCGGGCGGCAACCCGCTGTCCCTCCGGCTCGGCGCCGCGCGCCTCCGCTCCCGCGCCGCCGCCTGACGCCCCGGCCCCGCGGCTCACCGTCCGTGCCCCAGTACCCCGGCCAGCGCCTCCGCGAGGGCCCGCGCCGACGCCGGGCCCGCCGCGGACCGCCAGGCGACATGCCCGTCCGGCCGCACCAGCACCGCCCCCTCCGGGCCGACCCCGTACTCCTTGGCCCACGTCGCGGACACGTACGGAGCCCGGGCCGATCCACCCGCGTCCGGCGGCGCGGTGAGGTCGTCGGGGGCGATCTCCACCACCGAGAGGGACGCGGTGAGGTGGGCGGACGCCGCGAGCCAGCCGCTGCCCGGCGGGGTGAGCAGGGTGAAGCGGGGGCCGAGCAGGTCCAGGGTCGACAGGCGGCCGCCGGGGCCGGACAGCCAGACGTGCGGCGCGCGGTGCCCGGGACGCGCGGCGGGGACGTACGTACGGTATGGGTCGGCGGGGGCGGGCGGCGCGGTGCCGTCGGGCAGCACGGCGGCGGAGTCGTAGGCGAACCCCAGCACCAGGCCCTCGTTGCTGCGCCGCCCCGCCTGCCGCTCGATCGCCTCCCGCATCGACAGCCGCCCCTCCATCATCTCGAAGGTGATCAGCGCGTTGTTCAGGCTCTCGTCCACGGTACGGACGGCCACGGGCCGGCGCTCGGCCTCGTAGGTGTCCAGCAGCGCCTCACCCGCGGCGCCGCGCAGCACGGCGGCGAGCTTCCAGGCCAGGTTGTGCGCGTCCTGGATGCCGCAGTTCATGCCGAACCCGCCCTGCGGCGTGGCCACGTGCGCGGCGTCGCCCGCCAGGAAGACGGGCCCGGCGCGGAAGGCGGCGGCGACCTTGGCCTGCTGCAGCCACGGCATCACGCCGAGCAGCGTGACCGGCAGGTCCGGGACGCCGACGGCCGCGCGCACCGCCGCCAGGCACACCTCCTCGGTGAAGTCCGCCGGGCTGCCGCCCAGCTCGGGCTCGTAGCCGGTCTGCACCATCCAGCGCCGTTCGTGGTCCACGGCCTCCACGGCGCACGGCGGGTCGCGCAGGAACGACAGCGCGGCCCGCCGGTCGGGCGGCAGGAAGCCCAGGTCGGCCTCGAACATGATGCTGATCATGTGCCCGAGCGGCGGGGGGCCCTCGACGGCGATGCCGAGCGCGTCGCGCACGCCGCTGCGGCTGCCGTCGGCGGCGACCACGTACCGGCAGGTCACGGACGTCTCGCGGCCGCCCTCGTCGCGCAGGCCCGCCGTCACGCCGCCGGGGCCGGGCCGCAGGCCGGTCATGGTGACGCCGAACCGGATGTCGGCGCCGGGCAGAGACTCGGCGTGGCGGCGCAGGATCACCTCCAGCCGGTCCTGCGAGCACAGGAACGTGTACGTGGGGCTCTGCGGGGCGTCGCGGTCCAGCTCGGCGGCCGAGCGGACGAAGTCGGGCGCGGTCAGGGAGCTGCCGACGCCCACCGCCAGGTACTCCTCACGGGGCATGCCGGCGCGCTCGACCTCCTCCTGGAGGCCCCAGGCGCGCAGCAGCTCCATCGTCCTGGTGGTGATCAGGCGGGCCTTGGGGAAAATCGCCGTGCCCGCGTGCCTTTCCACCAGGAGCACCGATATTCCGTGGCGGGCGAGCTCAATGGCGGCGCACAGCCCGACGGGCCCGCCACCGACGACCAGAACTTCCGCATTGAGCTCATTCATGGCCCCAGAGTCATATATCGCGATTATTCAGGTCAATGCGCAGATATCTGCGTGATACAGGGGTGATATCGGGGCTTAGTAGCTTATGGGGAGAAGATCCAGTTGATCGATCCGGTGATTATCGAATTCCTGGAGAGATGATGCTCTTTGCCCCAGGATCCGTGGCCGTGGTGACGGGCGGGTCGCGCGGCATCGGCCGGGCCGTCGCCCTCGACCTGGCCCGCGAGGGCGCCCACGTCGTCGTGAACTACGCCCGCTCCGAGCACGACGCCAAGGAGGTCGCCGGCCTGATCACGGCGGAAGGCGGCAGCGCCGCCGCCGTACGCGCCGACGTCACCGACGAGGACGAGGTCAAGCGCCTCTTCCGCGACGTCCGCGCCGAACACGGCCGCCTCGACGTGCTCGTGACCAGCGCCGGAGTGACCCTGGACCGCTACCTCATCGCGATGAGCCTGGAGCAGTTCCGCACCCCCGTGGACACCAACCTCGTCGGCACCTTCCTCGCCTGCCGCGAAGCGCTCAAAATCATGCAGCACCAGCGGAGCGGGTCGATCGTGACGATCTCCTCCTCCAGCGGCCTCGACGGCGGCTTCCCCGGCCAGACCAACTACGTGGCGTCCAAAGGCGCGATCATCGCCTTCACCCACGCGCTGTCCAACGAGGCCGCCCCGCACGGGGTGCGCGCCAACGTCGTCGCCCCCGGCTTCGTCTCCACCGACATGACCCGCAAGGTGCCCGCCGACATCAAGAAGCGGTACGAGTCGCGCATCCGCCTGGGCCGCATGGGCCGCCCCGAGGAGATCGCCGCCATCGTCAGCTTCCTCGCCTCGGACAAGGCCTCGTACATGTCCGGCTCAGTGGTCGTCGCGCACGGCGGCGGCCTGCAGTGACCCGCCCGACCAGCAGCAGCCCGGCGCACAAGGAGAACCCATGACCATCGACGAACTGCGGGCCAGGGCCGCGCAGCGGCAGCAGACCTGCAGCCAGATCAAGAAGATGATCGTCTCGCGGCTCGACCTGGAGATCGAACCCGGCTGGATCACCGACGACCAGCCCCTGTTCGGCCGCGGCCTCGAACTCGACAGCCTCGACGTGCTCGAACTGTACGTCGCCATCGAGGCCGAGTTCGGCGTCGCGCTCTACGACAGCGACATGGCCGTGTTCGGCTCGGTGTCCCGCCTCGCCGACGAGGTCGACCCCAGCCTGCGGGCCACGGCATGACGGTCGCCGAACAGGCGCCGCCCGTCTCCGGGCTGAACCACGACCAGATCCGCGCCGTCCTGCCGCACCGCTGGCCGATGCTGCTCCTCGACCGCGTCGGCAAGGTCGTCCCCGGCGTCAAGGGCACCGCCACCAAGAACGTCACCGGCACCGAGCTGTGGTTCCAGGGACACTTCCCCGGCGAGGCCGTCCTGCCCGGCGTCGTCATGGTCGAAGCCATGGCCCAGCTCGCCGGCGTCGTCTTCGCCCTGGCCGGCGCCAGCGAGATCAGCTACCTGGCGGGCGTCAGGGCGATGCGCTTCCGCCGCCCCGTCGTGCCCGGCGACCAGCTCGTGCTCACCGCCGAGCGCACCGGGGGCGGCGGCGGGTTCGCCGAATACCGGGTCTCGGCCCGCGTCGACGGCCAGATCGCCGCCGAAGGAAACCTCACCATCGCCGACCCGGCGAACCAACGTTCCGTGCGAAAGGTGTGAACATGGCAAGCGTCCTCGCGACCCGGCATCCGGAGGACACCGTCTACGGCCAGGTGGGCGACGTCACCGTACCGCTGCGCTTCTCCACCCTCGCGGGGGAGTACCAGGTGCTGCGCGAACGGGCGGCCGTGCTCGACCTCGGCGGGCACCGCCTCATCGAGATCACCGGCCCCGCCGCCGTGGACTTCGCCCAGCGGATCCTCGCCCGCGACGTGGAGTACCTGACCTCCGACCGCTGCATGATGAGCCTCGTCCTCGACGACTCCGGCCAGGTCGTCGACCAGGTCATCGCCTTCGGCAGGGAGGACGGCCTGCTCCTGGAGAGCTCCTGCGGCGCCGGCTCCAAGCTCCTGGACCACCTGAACGCCCACGCCGTCGACGGCGCCGAGATCACCGACCGCTCCGCCGAGCTGACCGTCATCGGCCTCGAAGGGCCGTACGCGTGGGGCGTCGTCGGCCGGCTCATCGACGGCGAGCTGGCCTCCCTGCCGTTCGAATCGGTCGTGGACGCCACCTGGGAGGACGTGGACATCGTCTTCGCCAGGACCGGCTACACCGGCGAGTACGGCTACCAGATGATCGTCCCGCGCGAGGCCGCGTCGCGCCTGTGGGCCGGCGCGCTGGAGCACGCCCAGGCCGCCGGGCAGGAGGCGCTGGAACTGGCCATGCTGGAGGTGCGCCAGCCCATCCCGCGCCACGAGGCCACCCCCGGCGCCACCGTGATCGAGATCGGCGCCAACTGGCTGGTCGACATCACCAAGGACGACTTCGTCGGACGCGAGGCCGTACTCGAGGCGTTCGAGAGCGGGGACGGGCGGCGCACGGTCGGCTTCACCGGCTGCGAAGGCGTCCCCGCGCCCGGCACCCGCGTGCTCGCCGGCGGCCAGGACGTCGGCGAGGTCGTCCACGCCGTCCACAGCACCGGCCTCGGCGCCACCCTCGGCCTGGCCCGCGTCGACCCCGAACTCGCGGCCGCCGGACTGGACCTGACCGTCGGCGGTCTCGGCGTCACCACGCTGACCAGCCCGTACATCGTGCCCAAGAGCTGGAGCATCCCGATCATCTGATCGGCCGGTCACGCTGAGAAGGAGGCAGAGCATGGCGCTGCGGCCCGTCGTGGTCACCGGTCTGGGCATCATCTGCGCGGCCGGCAGGGACCCCGCGGAGTTCTGGACGCGGCTCACCACGGCCAGGGGCGGGCTCGCCCCCATCGAGGACCCGGCGTACGCCGTGTTCGCCGCCAGGCACGCCGGGCAGGTGCCCGACGCCTGGATCGACACCCAGCTCCCCGCCGGCGTCGAAGCCGGCGACCGTACCGCCAGGCTCGCCCTGGTCGCCGCCCGCCAGGCGATCGAACAGGCCGGCCTGCCCCTCCCGGACCCCGGGCCGGGCGCCGGCCCTGGGTTCGGCTCCGGCGTCGGCGGGCCGGGCCCGGCGGGGCCCGATCCCGGGCGGTTCGGGATCATCCTCGGCAAGTGCCAGGCGACCCCCGGGCCGCAGGGGCGCTACCAGCCGATGCACCACACCGCCGACGTGGTCGCCCGGCGGCTCGGCCTCGGCGGCCCGCGCGTCCTGGTCTCCACCGCGTGCGCCGCCGGAGGCAACGCCGTCGGCCTGGCCCGCGACAAGATCCTCACCGGCGAGGCCGACGCCGTCCTCGCCGGCGGGGTCGACCCGCTCCTGTTCGGCACGTACGCGGGCTTCGCCGGGCTCCAGGCGCTCAGCACCGGGCCCTGCCGCCCCTACAGCCACTCCGACGGGCTCAACCTGGGCGAAGGCGCCGCGTTCCTGCTGCTGGAGCCGCTCGACCTGGCGCTCGCCCGCGGGGCCACCCCGCTCGCCGAGGTCGCCGGCTACGGGCTGTCCGCCGACGCCTACCACGCCACCGCCCCCGACCCCACCGGCCGAGGCGGCGCGGGCGCCGTCCGCCGCGCGCTCGCCGACGCCGGGCTCACCCCCGCCGACGTTCACTACGTCAGCGGCCACGGCACCGGCACCCCCGCCAACGACGCCATGGAGGCCAAGGTCATGCGCCTGGTCTTCGGCGAGCGCGCCCCCCAGGTGCCCACGAGCAGCATCAAGTCGTTCGTCGGCCACACCCTCGGCGCGGCCGGAGCCGTCGAGGCCGTCGCCTCCGTCCTCGCCCTGCGGCACGGCGTCGCGCCCCCCACGATCGGCTTCGACGACGACTCCCGCGCCGACCTCGACTACGTGCCCAACGACGCCCGCCCGATGACCATCGACACCGTCGTCTCCAACAACTACGCCTTCGGCGGCAACAACGTCTCCCTCGTGCTGACCCGGCCCCGCACCGGCCCGTCCGGCGAAGCCCGCCCGCACGACCCGCCGCCCCGCCGCGACGCCGTCATCACCGGGCTCGGACCGGTCACCGGCGCCGGCACCGGCATCGCCGAGACCGCCGCCGCCATCACCGCCGGCCGCCGCGCCGACGGGCGCGCCCCCTCACTGGAAGGCCGCACGTTCGCGCCCCGGTCGCTGTGGCGGCACATGAACCGGCTGTCCCGCCTGGCCATCGCCGCCTCCCGGCTCGCCTGGGAGGACGCCGGGCTCAAACTGCCCCGCCGGGCGCTCGACGACGTCGCGCTGGTCTTCGCCACCGGCGCCGGGTCCGCCGAGAGCACCGGCGGGTTCGACGACAGCATCGCGCTCAACCCCAACAAGCCCGCCGTGCTCAGCTTCTCCAACGTCGTCCTGAACGCCACCGGCGGCGCCGTCTGCCAGACGCTCGGACTGCGCGGGCCCACCACGACCATCTGCAACGGCGCGGCGTCGGCGTCCATCGCCCTCGACTGCGCCCTGGAGATGATCGCCGCGGGCAAGGCCGACGTCGTCCTGGTGGTGGCCGCCGACGAAACCCCTGCCCCCCAGGCGACCGCCACCCCGGCGGGCGCGGGCTCCGCGTCCGCCGCCTCCGCTCCGTCCGCGCATTCGGGCTTTCCGTACGGGCTCCCAGCCCCGGCTTCCGGTGCCGAGGGGGGCGTCCCCGGGGAGGCCGGGGTCGCGGGCGGTGAGGGGGAGGCCGGGGTCTCCGGGCCGGTGGCTCAGGGGGCCGGGTCGGGGGCGGTGGCGTTCGTCGTGGAGTCCGCCGCGCACTGCGCCCAGCGTGGCGGCAGGCCGTACGCGCGGGTGGCCGGGACGCGGCATGTGGCGGGCGAAGGGGCCGAGCCGGTGGCGCGCAGCCTGGAACTGCCCGGTGCGGCGCCCGGCCTGGTCGTCGGCGCCGCCACCGGGCTGCCGCGCGACGCCGAGGAGGCGGCGGCGGTCCGGGCGCGCATCCCGGGCGCGCTCCTCACCGCCTCGGCGGCCCTGATCGGCGACTGCCAGTCGGCGACCGGCGCCATGAACATCGCCCTGGCCGCCCTCGCCGTCCGCGACGGCATCACCCCCGCCCTCACCACCCCCGCCCTCACCACCCCCGCCCTCACCACCCCCGCCCTCACCACCCCCGCCGCGCACACCCTCGCCCTGGCCGGAGCCTCCGGCCCCGAGCGGGCGCCGGAGCTTGCCGGGTCCTCGGACGGTGAGGCGGCCGGCGGGCCGTATGTCGCGGGGCCGGAGCTGGCCCGGGCGGTGGAGCGGGCGGTGGCGCTGACGGCGGCGCACGACTCCCTGCGCGGGGCCGTACTGCTGGAGGCGGTGTGAGCGAGAGGCCGTTCGACGTGGCCGAGACGGACAGGCTGCTGACCACGACCAGGTCGGTGCGCCGGCGGCTGGACCTGGACCGGCCCGTGCCGCGCGAGATCGTGCGGGAGGCGCTGGAGGTGGCGGTCCAGGCGCCGACCGCGAACAACCACCAGAACTGGCGCTGGCTGGTGATCACCGAGGCGGGCGTCAAGGAGAAGCTCGCCGAGATGATCCGCTCGTCGTGGACGTTCCACCGCAACGACATGTGGACCAACGCGGGCCGGCGGCGCAACGACGCGCAGGCCCGGCGCAACTTCGACTCGGCACGGGCGCTGACGGAGACGATCGCGGCCGTGCCCGTGCTGGTGATCCCGTGCGTCCTGGGCCGGCCGCCGGACATCGCCGAGATCAACGCCCGCTGGCGGGAGCGCATGGCGAGCAAGGTCGCCGAGGACCCCGGCCACCTGGTGCAGCACGGCGAGACGCGGGCCAGCATCTTCTACGGCTCGATCTTCCCGGCGATCTGGTCCTTCCAGCTCGCCCTGCGCAGCCGGGGCCTCGGCAGCACGATCACCTGCCTGCACGTGCCGCACGAGCGGGAGACCGGGCGGCTGCTCGGCATCCCGTCCGGGGTCACGCAGGTGTGCATGATCCCCGTCGCCTACACGCTGGGTGACGGCTTCCGCCCGGCGGCCCGCTACAGCGCCGGTGAACGCACCTATTGGGAGAGGTGGGGGCAGTGACCCGACCCGAGCAGCCCGACGTCGTCATCGTCGGCGGGGGCATCGCCGGCGCCTCCGCCGCCTGCAAGCTGACCGCCGGCGGGTTGTCGGTGGTGCTGCTGGAGAAGCAGGCGACCTACCACGATCTCGTACGCGGCGAGTGGCTGGCGCCGTGGGGGATCGTGGAGGCGCAGCGCCTCGGCGTGGACGACTGCTTCTCGGCCGGTGGCGCCTGGGAGATCCGCGAATGGATGACCTGGGACGAGGCCGTCACCGAGGACGAGGTCGAGGCGGTGGACATGACCCGGTTCATCCCGGGTGTCGGCGGCCCGATGTCGTTCCCGCATCACGCGGTGTGCGCGCTGATGGCCGAGCAGGCGGTGGCGGGCGGCGCCCGGCTGGTGATGGACGCGGCGAGGATCCGCGTCGTCGCCGGCGAGCGGCCCGTCGTCACCTACCGGACGGAGGAGGGCGAGCACGAGCTGCGCCCCCGCCTCGTGCTCGGCGCGACGGGACGCGGCTGCACCGTGGGCCGCCAGATCGGCGTCACCATGCGCAACTCCATGCACCACTGGGGCGGCGGCATGATGGTCGAGGGCATGGACGGCTGGCCGCCGGACGTGCAGGCGATGGGCACCGAGGGCGACGTCATGTTCATGGTGTTCCCGCAGGGCTACGGCCGGGCCCGCCTCTATCTGAACTTCCCCGTGGCCAACAAGCACCGCTACCGGGGCCCGGGCGGCGTGGAGCGGTTCCTGGCCGCGTACGCGCTGAAGTGCCTGCCCGACCGCGGCAGG
This sequence comes from Nonomuraea sp. NPDC049725, assembly GCF_040674795.1. NCBI lineage: Bacteria > Bacillati > Actinomycetota > Actinomycetes > Streptosporangiales > Streptosporangiaceae > Nonomuraea > Nonomuraea sp. NPDC049725. The sequence goes on from NZ_JBFANJ010000003.1 coordinate 477,831, forward strand.
GCGGTGACCGGGGCCAGGCCCGCGGGCCCGCTGTCGGTGTGGCCGTCGGTGTCGAGCGTGCCGGAGGGGCCGCCGCTGACCGACGGCGTCGTGCTCATCGGCGACGAGGCGGGCAACGCCGACACGGTGCTCGGCACCGGCCTGTCGTGCGCCATGCGTGACGCCCGTACCGTGTGCGACATCCTCCTGGCCTCCTCCGACTGGTCCCCGGCGGCGTTCGAGCCGTACGTGAAGGAGCGGGGCTCGCGGCTGGAACGGCTGGACTTCGGCGCGTCCATCATCAGCAGGCTGCACGTGGAGTTCGGGCCGGCCGCGGTGGAGCGCAGGCGGCGGGTCCGCAGGCTGATGGCGCGCAACTTCGCCGCCCAGGTGACCGGGCTGCTCAACATGGTCGCGCCCGAGGACGTACCGGAGTTCGGCTTCAGCGAGTTCTTCGCTGAGCGCCTGTTCAGGGAGACCGCATGACCGAGAAGAAGACCGTAAGCGTCAACGACATCGAGCTCGCCTACATCGACGAGGGGGAGGGCGACCCCGTCATCCTCCTGCACGGCTTCCCCGACTCCTCCTACCTGTGGCGGCACCAGATCCCGGCGCTGGTCGAGGGCGGCTTCCGCGTGATCGCGCCGGACCTGCGCGGGTTCGGCGACTCCAGCAAGCCGCAGGAGGCCGAGGCGTACGGCATGCAGACGATCGTCAACGACGTCGTGGCGCTCACGCTCAAGCTCGGGATCAAGCGCCCGCACCTGGTCGGCCACGACTGGGGCGCGGCGATCGCGTGGATGTACGCCTTCCTCATGCCGCGCAGGCTCGACCACCTGGTGGTCCTGTCGGTCGGGCACCCGGGCGTCTTCGCCACGCCGTCGCTGGAGCAGCGGGCGGCCTCCTGGTACATGCTCTTCTACCAGTTCCCCGGCGTGAGCGAGGAGCTGCTGCGGCGCAACGGCTGGCGGCTGTTCAAGGAGATCATGGGCCGCGACGGCGACTACGACCGCTACCTGCGCGACCTGGCCCGGCCGGGCGCGCTCACCGCCGGGCTCAACTGGTACCGGGCCAACCGCTCGCCGGAGGCCGAGCTGCGCCCGGCCCGGCCGTTCCCGCCCGTGTACGCGCCGACCCTCGGCATCTGGGGCGCGGGTGACAAGGCGCTGCTGGAGGAGGGCATGACCGCCTCCGGCAAGTACGTGAAGGGCCCGTGGCGCTACGAGCGGATCGAGGACGCCGGTCACTGGCTGCCCCTGGACGCCCCCGACGAGGTCAGCAAGCTGCTGCTCGGTTTCCTCGGCACCGAGCGGCCCGCGCACGAGGAGCGGCGCCCCCGGCGCCGGCTCTAGAGGGGACGGCACATGCTCGGCTATCTCTTCCCCGGGCAGGGGACGGTCCGCGTCGGCATGGGCGCCTGGCTGCGCCGCAGCCCGGCGGCCCGGCGGCGGCTCGACGAGGTCGACGCGCTGCTGGCGCGGCCGATCGCGCCGCTGTGCGCGCGGGGGCCGCTGGACCGGCTGGTCGCCACCGAGCACGCCCAGATCGCTGTGACGGCGTGCAACCTGGCGGCGCTGGCCGTGCTGGACGAGGAGGGGTACGAGCCCGCCGTCGTGGCCGGGCACAGCGTGGGCGAGCTGAGCGCGCTGCACGCGGCGGGCGTCCTGGACCTGGCCGCGACCGTGCGGCTGGTCGAGCTGCGGGCCCGGCTGATGGCCGGGGTGGCCGCGTCGGGCGGGATGCGGGCGGTGATGGGCCTGCCGGTGGAGCGGGTCGAGGAGCTGGCCGGGGCCGCGTCGGAGCCGGGGGAGCCGGTCGTCGTGGCACTGGAGAACGCGCCCGGCCACGTGGTGGTGTCGGGCGCGCCGCCCGGCCTGGACCGGCTGGCCGGGCTCGCCCCCGACGTCAAGATCGTGCCGCTGAAGGTGGGGGACGCCTTCCACTCGCCGCTGATGGCCGGGGCCGAGGCCGCGTGGGCGGCGGCGGTGGCCGGGGCGCCGCTGCGGCAGCCGCGCGTCCCCGTCGTCCCGAACGTCACCGGCGAGCCCACCACCGACGTGGACGTCCTGCGCCGCGCCCTGGTCGCCCAGCTCACCGGCCGGGTCCGCTGGACCGCCACGATGGCGGCGGTCGCGCCGCTCGCGCCGTCCCTCGTCGAGGTGGGCGACAGCAAGGTGCTCGCCGGGCTGGCCCGCCGCGCCGGGGTGCGCTGCCTGAGCATGGCCGACCCGGCCACGCCGCGACGCCTGGCCAAGGGGGTGGCGGCGTGAGGCGGTGGGGCAGCGCGATCGTCGGCCACGCCGGGCTCGGCGGCCCGCGCGACCTGGTCGCCGGCATGCCGCTGGAGGTCGTCTTCACCCGCGCCGAACGGGTCAGGTCGGGCGGGCGGACGCTGCAGCGCTGGGCGGGCCGGCTGGCCGCCAAGCGGGCGGTGCTGCGCCTGCTCGGGCTGCCGGCGGACGCCGAGCGGCTGGGCCAGGTGGAGATCCTGCCGCTGCCGACCCCGGCCTGCGCCGCGGACGCGGCCTGCCGTGACGGGCATCCGCCGTCGGTGCGCCTGCTCGGCGACCTGCCGGCGCTGGCCGCGTCCGTGCCCGGGTGGATCCGGGTGTCGGTCAGCCACACGGACCTGCGCGCCCTGGCCCTGGCCGTCCGCACCCCCCGCCTCCCCGAGGACGGACCCCGGACCGAGCGGACGACCCGCCTCCCTGGCGAATCCCGGACCGAGCCCACGACCCGCCTGCCCGAGGACGAGGCCCGGGCCATGCGGACGAACCGGTTGATCGAGGGCGGGGGCCGCTGATGGACGCCAGGAAGCTCGCCGAGGCGCATCTGGAGGCGTGGGGGTCCGGTGACGCCGAGGCCGTCGCGGCCACCGCCGCCACCTACGCCGACCCCGACACCGGGGCCCCGCTGGCCGGGGAGGCGCTGGCCGCGCACGCCGCCGCCACGCTGTCCCGCTTCAGGAACGCCCGCTTCGACGTGGAGCGCGTCACCGGCGACGAGAGCGCCGCCGCCGTGTCGTGGCGGCTGACCGCCGACCACCGCGAGCCGTACCTGGGCATGCCCGCGACCGGCGGCGCCGTCGCCGTCGACGGCGTCGACCTGGTCACCGCCGGCGCGGACGGCCCGCACGTGCGGCGCACGTTCGACCGGCTCGCCCTCGCCGCGGCGCTCGGCCACACGGCCCGCTTCATCCCCGGCTCCGACGGGACCCGCGAGTTCGGCGTGAGCGCCAGGGCCGCCACCGGCCGCACCGAGCGGCCCGGCGCGCTCGTCCTGACCTGGCTGGAGATCCGCGACGACGCCGAGGCCGCCGACGTGGACCTGCTCAGCGTCGAGATCGTCAAGTCGCTGCGCGCCACGCGCGGATTCCTCGGCGTGACCACGTTCGACGTCGGCGGGCGCAAGTTCACGCTGAGCGCCTTCGACCGGCCCGAGTCGATGCGCGCCGTGCACGCCCGGCCGCACCAGCGGGCCATGCGCCGCTTCTTCAGGAGCGGCCTGTGCACCCGCGTCCACACCAGCGTCTGGTACCCCGCCTCCGCGCGGGACTACGCCCGCTGCCCGACGTGCGAGCAGGTCGTCGCCTCGGGGGCGGCCTGCGGGTGCGGCTGGACCCCCGACGACGCCCCGACGCTGTGACTGGAGCCACGATGAGGGAATTCACCACCGAGCACCGGCTCGGCGACGCGGACACCGCCGTGGTGTTCATGTCCGCGCTGTTCGCCGGCGGCTGGATCTGGGACCACCCCTACCGCAGCCTGGAGCGGGCCGGCGTGCCGGTGCTGCGGACGAACGAGCCGATCTGCGGCCTGGACCGGCGGCTGGCCGGCTCCATCGAACGGCTCGGCGACGCGCTGCTCGACGCCTGCGACGCCGCCGGGGCGGACGGCCAGGTCGTCGTCTGCGCCAACTCCCTCGGCGGCCTGGTCGCGATCGACCTGGCGGGCCGCCGCCCCGACCGGGTGCGCGGCATCGTGGTGAGCGGCGCCCCCGGCCTGTCCGCCGACCCCGACGTCGGCCTGAGCTTCGACCGGCGCGGCAGCATCCGGCCGACCGGCGAGGACTTCGGCCGCCGCATGGTCGCCGCCCTGTTCCACGAGGGCTGCCACTTCTCCGCCGAGCGCATGGCGGAGGCGGGCGAGCTGCTGGCCCGCCCCGAGTCGATGGTGTCGATGGCGCGCAGCCTCAAGGCCACCCGCGCCTACCGGGTGCCGCCCGCGCTGGACAAGGTGACCTGCCCGGCCCTGTACGTGTGGGGGCGGCACGACAGGATGACGCCCGTGGCGCCGTGGGCGGAGGCGCTGGCCGGGCGCGACGGGCACGAGCTGCTGCTCGTCGAGGACAGCGGCCACATCCCGATGGTGGAGCGGGCCGAGGAGTACACGGCGGCCCTGACGTCCTTCGTCGCGGGGACCGGCGCGGGGGCGCTCGCGTGAGCGCGCCGGCCGTCCTGCTGGGCGTGGACATCGTGGAGGCCGACCGGCTGGCCGCGGCCGTCGGCCGGGGCGGGCACCTGCTGGCCCGGCACGTCGCCACCGCCGCCGAGCGGAGCCTGGGAGCCGGCCCGGTCGCCGTCTCGGTCAAGGAGAGCCTGATCAAGGCCGTCGGCGGCCGGCCGCCCGGCTTCACCTGGCACGACTTCGAGGCCGTGAAGGAGTCCCCGGCCGCGTGGGCGCGCCCGCTGCTGGACGAGGCGGCCTGCGAGCTGGCCGACTCCACCGGGCTGCCCCTGACGGGCGGGGCGGCGTACCGGGTGCGCGGCGCCAGCGCCCGCGCGGCCCTGCTCCGGCTGGCGGCTCCGGAGAACGCCCCCGAGAAGGCTCCGGCGACCGCCGCCGGGAGCAGCTCCCCCGGCGGCGCGCCCCGGTCGCGGACCGTGGCCGCCGCCGCCCGGTGGGGCGAGGGCGGCGGCGTGTTCGTGTCGCTGGCGATCGTCTACCTGGCCGAGAAGGGGAACGCATGTCCGTGACGAGAACGGTCCGCCCCGGCGAGCCGATCCAGCGCGCCCTCGACGAGGCGGGCCCCGGCGCCCGCGTCGTCCTGGAGGAGGGCACGTACCGGGAGAGCGTCTGGATCAGGCACCCCGGCGTGACGCTGACCGGAGCCGGGGCCGGGCGCACGGTGCTGGAGCCCGGCGGCGGCGGCCCGGCCGGCGCCCCCCGGCTGCACGACGCCGCCGAGGACGTGGTCAGCGGCGTCACCGTGTACGGCGAGTCCGCCGGCGGCGTGCGCGTCGAGGCGCTGAGCGTGCGCGGCTTCTCCGGCGCCGGCGTCTACGCCCACACGGTCGCCGGGGTGAGCGTGCGGGACGCCGAGCTGCGCGGCAACGCCGTCTGGGGCGTCTACCTGCGCGAGTCCACCGGCTGCCGGGTGGTGCGCTGCCACGCCTCCGGCAGCCAGTACGGCGGCGTCGCGCTCAGCTTCTGCCCCCGCTCCGACGCGGAGATCACCGGCAACGAGTGCACCGGCAACGCCTTCGGCGTCTTCGTCGACAACTCCTCGCAGGCGCGCGTGACGGGCAACTCCTGCCACGGCAACGCGATCGGCATCCTGCTGCTCAACCAGGTGTACGAGGGCGAGCCCGAAGGCGGCGTGCGCGACTGCCTCGTCTCCGGCAACGACCTGTACGGCAACGTGCTCGCCGCGGGCGCCGAGCCGGACGGGCTGGGCGCGGCCGGGCCGCCGATCTCCGGCGTCGGCCTCGCCCTGATCGGCGCGCACCGCGTCACCGTCGTCGACAACCGCATCCACGACAACCACCCCAGCGGCGAGTCGGTGATGGGCGCCGGGCTCGTCCTGGGCTCGTCCAAGGACTTCGGCGGCGACGACGTCGACGGCTGCCACCTGCTGTGGAACCGGGTCACCGGCAACAGCCCGCTGGACTACCAGCTCGGCGCCGACCCCGCCCGGCAGGTGTACGCGGGCAACACGGCGGGCAAGGGCGACCCGCAGGACGCGCCCGGGTGGCGGCGATGACTGCCGCACTCGCCTGCCGGGGCCTCGGCAAACGCTATGGCGACCTGGTCGCCGTGGACGACGTGGGCCTGTCCATCGCCCCCGGGCAGGCGTACGGGCTGCTCGGCCCGAACGGCGCCGGCAAGACCACCACGATCTCCATGCTCGTCGGCCTGCTCCGCCCCGACGCCGGCGAGGTGCTGGTCGGCGGCGTCGACCTGGCCCGCGAGCCGCTGCGCGCCAAGGCGCGGATCGGCTACGTCCCGCAGGAGATCGCCCTCTACCCGGAGCTGACCGGGCGGGAGAACCTGCGCTTCTTCGGCCGCCTGTTCGGCCTGCCCCGGCGTGGCCTGGCCGCCCGCGTCGACGAGGTGCTCGACCTGATCGGCCTGGCCGACCGGGCCGACGGCAAGCTCGGCGCCTACTCCGGCGGCATGAAGCGGCGCGTCAACATCGGCGCCGCCCTGCTGCACCGCCCCCAGGTGCTCATCCTGGACGAGCCGACCGTCGGCGTCGACCCGCAGAGCCGCAAGGCCATTCTCGACGGCCTCGAACGCCTCGTCGCCGACGGCATGGCGCTGCTGTACACCTCCCACTACATGGAGGAGGTCGAGCGCGTCTGCGACCGGGTGGCGATCATCGACCACGGCCGCATCGTCGCCGACGGCACCCGCCGCGAGCTGGTCTCCCTCGTCGGCGGCGCCGACACCGTGGAGCTGGTGCTGGACGGCGACGTCGCCGCCGCGTTCGGGAAGCTGCGCGCCGTCGAGGGCGTGAGCGAGGCCGCCAGGACCGGGGAGTCGTCCGTGCGGCTGCTCGCCGACGGCGGGCGCTACCTGCTGCCGTCGCTCATCACCGCCGTGGAGGGACATGCCACCGTGACCGCCGCCCAGGTCGTCGAGCCCGACCTGGAAGCCACGTTCCTGCACCTCACCGGCACCACCTTGCGGGACTGACATGGGGCGGGCCCTGCTCACGGTGAGCGCGCACGAGCTGCGCACCAGGCTGCGCGACGGCACCGCGATCGTCATCGCGCTGATCGTCCCCGTCACGCTGGCCACGCTGTTCGGGCTGGCGCTCGGCGGCGACGACCCGCCGCTGCGCGCCACCATCGGCCTGGTCGACCTGGACGGCGGCGAGTTCCCGGCGAGCGTGCGCCGCGAGGTGGCGGGCGCCGAGGAGCTGAAGGGCAGCGTGACGCTGCGCGACCTGCCGGACGGCGGGGAGGCGCGGCGGGCGCTCGACGCCGGCGAGATCGGCGCGGCCATCGTCTTCCCCGCCGGGTTCAGCGCCCGCGTCGGCGCGGGGGAGGGCGGCGACGTCACCGTCCTCACCTCGGCCGGATCGCCGCTGGCCGGCGTGGTCGCGGGCGCGGTCGTGGACCGCATCTCCGCCGTCGTGGACGCCAGGACCCTCGCCGTGCGGGCCGCGCTGCTCGCCGGGGTGCCCGGCGACGAGGTCAAGGAGCTGGTCGAGCGCAACGGCGCCGCCGGTCCCGCGCTCGCGCTCACCGGCGACCCGCTGGCCGGCGGCAAGGTGGACCTGGCCGTCTACTACGGCTCCGGCATGGCGGCGCTGTTCGCCTTCTTCGTCGTCGGCGCGTCCTTCCGCAGCCTGCTCACCGAGCGCAAGCTCGGCACCCTCGACCGGATGCGCGCCGGGCCGCTCGCCGCCTGGGTGCCGGTCGCCGGGAAGGCCGTCGTCGGGTTCGGGCTGGCGATGGTCAGCGTCTGCGCCACCTGGGCGTCCGGCACGCTCATCTTCGGCTCCTCCTGGGGCGACCCGCTCGCCGTGCTGACCGTGCTGACCGCGCACGTGCTCGCCGCCGCCGCGATCACCATGCTGGTCGCCGCCCGGGTCAGGACCGACGCCCAGGCCGACGGGGTGATCATGGTGATCTCGTTCGTGGCGGCGTTCCTCGGCGGCAGCCTCGTACCCCTGCACAGCCTGCCCGGCCCGCTGCAGACGGCGGCGCTGCTCACCCCCAACGGCTGGACCGCCACGGCGCTGGCCGAGCTCGCCGGGTCCGGCGCGGGCGTGGCCGCCGTCGCGGGCCCCGTCGCCGTCCTGCTGGCGATCGCGCTCGTCGCGGGCGGCCTGGCCGTCCTCGGCCTCAGGAAGGGGATGCTGCTGTGACGCCCCCGCAGGCACCGCACCGGCCCAGGCCGGTGGCCGCGCTCGTGGCCGCCAACCTGCGCAGGCACGCCCGCGACCGCACCGGCCTGTTCTTCATGGTGATCATGCCGTTCGTGTCGATCCTGTTCGTCGGCATGGCGTTCGGCGGCGGCGCCTCCGGCAAGCTGCCGGTCGGCGTCGTCGCCGAAGGCTCCGACCCCGTCACCGCCGCCCTGCTCGCCGAGCTGCGCGCGCACGCCGACCTCGACGTGCGCGCCATGACGGAGACGGACGACGTACGCTCGGCCGTGCGGTCGGGGGAGCTGGCCGCCGGTCTGATCATCGGGCCCGGCGCCGGCCGCCTCGACCTCGTCATGACCCAGGCCAACGGCAGCGGCCTGGCCGCCCGCGGCGCCGTCGACGGCGCCGTCGCCAAGGTCGCCGCCGTCCTGGAGGCCACCCGCGCCGTCAGGGCCGCGGGCGCCACCGCCGAGGAGGCCGCCGCCCACGTACGCCGGGCGCAGGCCGAGTCGGGGCGCGTCGGCGTGACCGGCACCGCAACCGGCAGCGGCGACCCGGGCGGCTTCGCCTACACCGCCCCGGCCAACCTGCTGCTGTTCACGTTCATCAACTCGATGGCCGTGGCCGCCGCGCTCGTGGAGAGCCGCCGGCTCGGCATGCTGCAGCGGGCGCTCACCGCGCCCGTGACCCGCCGGTCGGTGCTGCTCGGCGAGGCCGTCAGCCGCCTGATCGTCGCGCTCGCGCAGGCGGCGCTCATCGTCGTGGTCAGCGCGCTGCTGTTCGGCGTCTCGTGGGGCGACCCGGTCGGCGTGGCGGCGGTCGTGGGCGTGTTCGCGCTCGTCGCCACCGGCGCCGCGATCCTCACCGGCACCCTGCTCAGCTCGCCCGACCAGGCCCCCGCGATCGGTCCGCCGCTCGGCGTCGTCCTCGGGATGCTCGGCGGCTGCCTGTGGCCGCGCGAGTCCTCGCCGGACGTCCTCAACGCGATCGGCCATCTGTTCCCGCACGCCTGGGGCATGGACGCGCTGCTGCGGCTCGCCGAGCCCGGCACCGGCCTCGGCGCGGTGCTGCCGCAGCTCGGCGTGCTCGCCGGGATGGCGGCCCTCCTGCTGTCCGCCTCACTTGTCCTGTTCAGCCGCCGCACGCCGGCGTGAGAGAAGGAGTGACGACCATGTCCATGACAGCGCTGTTCACCGGCAGGTCCGCCTCCGACGGCGGGCACGAGACCGACGTCTACCACTACGCGGCCCGCAAGGGGGCCATCGAGGCCGTCGACGTGGCCGCCGCCGACCTGGGCATCGACGTCCACCTGGTCAGCCAGGCCGTCCAGCACCTGGTGGAGAACCGGCTGCTGCGCGCCGACGCCGCCACCATCGGCCGGTACGTGCCCGTCGACCCCGATCTCGCGGTCGCCTCGCTGGTCTCCTCCGTCGAGCGGGAGATCTACCGGCGGCGCGAGCTCATCGACCAGATCCGCGAGGGCGTCGGCTTCCTCGGCGGCGGCGACGCCGCCCGCAGCACCGTGGACTACCTCGTCGGCGACCTGGAGGTGCGCGGCTTCCTCAAGACGGCCGGAGACGCCTGCCGGGACGAGCTGCTCGTGCTCCAGGCCGGGATCGGCGAGGCGGGCGACCTGTCGCAGATGTACCTCGTGCTGGTCGCCAGGGGCGTGACGGTGCGCGTCATCTGCCAGCACCGCAGCCGCGCCGACGTGGCCACCCGGCTGGCGATGAAGCGGCTCACGGACGCCGGGGTCGAGGTCTACACCGTCAGCAACGTGCCCCGCTCGGCGATCGTCTTCGACCGCTCGCTCGTCGCCCTGTTCGGCGACGGCGACGGCGACGTGTCACTGGCCCGGGTGCGCAACCAGGGGATCGCCCGGTTCTTCCTCGACATGTTCAACCACCTGTGGGAGAGCGCGACCCCGCTGGAGGGCGTCGAGTTCGGCTACGGCACCGTCGCCGACGACCTCCAGCAGTCCATCGCCGCCCTCATGGCCAAGGGCTACACCGACGAGGTGGTGGCCAGGAAGCTCGGCATGTCGGTGCGCAGCTGCCGCCGCCACATCGCCACGCTCATGCGCGACCTGGACGCCACCAGCCGCTTCCAGGCAGGGGTGGAAGCGGCCAGGAAGTTCCTCAAGACGGGCTGAAGGGGGCCTGAGCGCCCGTGGCGACGACCACGCCGGCCAGGTCGCGGGCCCGCTCCACGACCAGGTCGAGCCCGAGCACCAGATCCTCGAACGGCATCCGGGCGTCCAGGCAGATCCGGACCGTGCTGTTGGCGTCCTCCGCGTCCAGGCCGATCGCCGTCAGCACGTGCGACGGCTCCTGCGACCCTGAGTTGCACGCCGACCCGGTGGCCAGCGCCACCGACGACAGGCTCGACACCAGGCTCTCCCCGCGCACGCCGGGCAGCACCACGCTGAGCACGTGCGGCACGCCGTGGCGCGGGTCGCCGTTGACCCGCACGCCCGGCAGCCCCGCCCGCAGCATGTCCAGCGCGGTCGCGCGCAGCTCGGCGGCCCGCGCCCGCTCGGCCTCCAGCCGGGCCAGCGCCAGCTCGCACGCCTTGCCCAGCCCCACCACCAGATGCGCCGGGATCGTCCCGCTGCGCAGCTCGTACTGGCCGCCGCCGAACATCACCGGCCGCAGCCGGTGCCGGATCTCCGGCCGCACGTACAGCGCGCCGACGCCCTTCGGGCCGCGGATCTTGTGCCCGGAGATCGACAGCGTGTCGGCCGCCGCCTCCCGCACCCGCATCGGGATCCGCCCGGCCGCCTGCGCCGCGTCCACGTGCAGCAGCGCGCCCGCCTCGTGGCAGAGCGCGGCCAGCTCCGCCACCGGCTGCACGGTGCCGATCTCGCTGTTGACCCACGCGGCGGTCGCCACCCGCGAGTGCAGGTCGAGCCGCCCGGCCAGGTGCTCCAGGTCGATGCGGCCGTCCGGGCCGACCCGCATCGCCCGCACGTCCACGCCGCGCCCGGCCAGCGCCCGGCCGATCGCCAGCGACGACTTGTGGTCCGTCGGGCAGAACAGCCCGTTGACGGGCGCCCGGTCGTCGTGGCCGAACACGCCGAGCAGCGCCAGGTTGTTGCTCTCGGTCGCGCCCGAGGTGAACACCACGTCGCCAGGGTCGGCGCCCAGGAGCGCCGCCACCGACGCGGCCGCCTCGTCCACCGCCCGCCTGGCCCGCTTGCCGAGCACGTGCGGGGACGACGGGTTGCCGTACTCCTCGCGCAGGAACGGCAGCATCGCGTCCAGGACCTCGTCGTCCACCCGCGTCGTCGCGCAGCCGTCCAGATAGATGACCTTCATGGCGTCAGCTCCCGAACGTGCTGACGGTGACGAGCTTGCCGTAGATCTCCTCGGCGGACATCTCGCCGCTGCCGCCAGGATCGGCGATCACCACCCGCATGCCCGGCAGCTCGTACAGGTTGAGCGCGATGTCCACGCCCGTCTGCACGGGCATCAGGCACTCGCCCGGCGCGAAGATCAGGATGGCCCGGTAGCCCGCCCGGTACACCTCGGAGACCATCTCGGTGATCTCGCCGGCGCAGCCGGTGATGCCGCAGCTGATGAGCGTGCGGTAGTTGCCGTCGGCGTCGAGGAAGGCCACCTCGCTGTCGCCGTTCCCCGAGTCGAGGTAGCGCTTCTCCAGCCGGCCCTGCTTGACCAGCCGGTCGGCGGCCTTCTGGAAGCGGTACTTCAGCCACGTCTCCGGGAACGCCAGCGGGTGCTTCCTGCTGGGCAGCACGTCCTCGGCCGACAGCCCGGCCTCGCGCAGGATCTTCTCGTACGAGCCGGGCAGCTCGGCGAAGCCGGCGAAGAACTCCGCGCGCAGCTCGGAGGCCGGGCGGCCCGCCGACGGCACGTACTGCCAGTCGTTGACGAGCAGCAGCAGCCGGGTGTCGACGCCGGCGGCGGCGTAGTCGCGCAGCAGCCCGGCCGACAGCTCCCAGGTGTAGCCGGGGAAGATGCCGACGCGGCCGGCGATCCGGCGGCGCATCGTCTCGTCCGCCTGCTCCTCGATGACGCCCGGGACGAGCCGCCCCGACGCCGCGTCCTCGAACAGCATGAAGTGGCCGCCCATGACGACCAGGTTGGCGAGGTCCTCGCCGGGCAGTTCGCGTGCTATCGCGTCGCGGAGCTCCCGCTCCGAGGCGACCAGGCGCTGTGACCTGGTCACCTGGCCGGTGGATGCGTGGTTCATGGTCTCACTCCGAGTGTGCCTGGTTCTGGTGAAGGCGCCCCTGGGCCAGCCGGGAGGCCAGCGCGCCCAGCGGTGCGGGCCCGGCGAGCTGGTTGAGGGTCAGACCCTCCCAGCCGCGCCGCGCGAGCTCGGCCAGCACCTGCGGGATGCGCAGGGCCTGGCCTCCGGCGAGGGTGTAGCTGTCGGAGAGATCGAGGGGGCCGAGGCCGTGCGCCTCCCGCACGGCGTCGGCCAGGGCGCGGGCGGCGGGGCCGGCGTGACCGTCCCACGTCTCCAGCGGGACGGGGTCAGACGGCGCGCCCGCCGGGGCGAACCCGGCGATCCGGGCCGCCTCGCCGAGCGTCGGACCGGGCGCGCCCTCTTGCGACGCGCGGGCGTCGCAGGCGAGGACCAGCGCCTCCATGCCGCGCAGGAACCGCTCGACGGCGCCGGCGTCCATGACGGACGAGGCGGCGTGCAGCGACAGCGCGACCGCGTCGCGCCACTCGTCCACCCGCAGGTACGTGTCGTCGCCGTGGTGCGCCCACGCCCACGGCACCGGGTTCCAGGTGAAGGCGGTGCGCCGGCCGCCGTACTCGCGGGTGCGCTGCTTGATGAAGTTGATCTCCGAGCCGAGCCGTACGGCGGCGCCGCGCCGCGACCCCTCCCGCGACACCATCTCCACGACCTTGTCGTAGGGCACGTACGCGTGCTCCCCGGCCCGCCCGTACGCGGCGGCCACCCGGCGCAGCAGCTCGCCGAACGAGGGGTCGCCCGCGCAGCTCACCCGCACCAGCATCGGTGAGAACATGCACGTCAGCACGTCGGGGCACGGGTGCGACTCACGGTTGCTGACGAACGCCAGGTGCGCCACGTCGGCGCGCCCGGTGTAGAGGGCCGCCATCGCCGTGTAGGCGGCCACGTGCACCAGCGACGGCCACACGCCGTGCCGGGCGGCGATCCGCCGCGACGCCGCCAGCATCGGCGGCGAGATCAGCGTCGCGTGCCCGGCCGGAGGGCCGTCGGCCCGCTCGGTCCGGCGCGCCGCGAACGGGTCGGCCGGCAGCGCGCCGACCTCCTCCTGCCAGTACGCCATCGCGCGCGACGCCACGATGGCCGCGTCCGCCGACGCCTCGTGCCGGGCGAGGTCGGCGGGCTGGTGGCGGACCGGCGGCAGCGCGGCCGGGCGCCGGGCGACGACGCCCGCGCTCTGCGTGCGCAGCTCCCGCTTGATCTCCCCGAGCGTCCACATGTCGACCGCCAGGTGGTTGAACACCAGCACGCAGTGCCGCGGCGCCCCGCCGGAGGTGATCAGGCACGCCCGCACCGGCCACTCCCCGGCCAGGTCGAACGGCCGCGTGCTGAGCTCCTCGACCACCTCGGCGGGCGTGGCGCCGCCGTCGCGCTCGGCGGTCACCACCGTGACCGGCAGCGGCGCGGGCGGACACACCCGCTGCTCCGGCCCCGGGCCGAAGGTCGTGCGCAGGATCTCGTGCCGCCGCGTCAGGTACGTGAGCATCGCCCGGCAGGCCGCGACCGTCAGCCCCGCGGGCAGGTCGAACCGCAGCACCACGTGCGTCTCGTGCTGGTGGCCGGGCGGCAGCTGGTGGACCCGCAGCCACATGTAGCGCTGCCCCCAGCACAGGCTCGCGGATTTCATTTTCTCCCACCCCCGGCGGTCGGCGGACACATTCGAGAATCGGCTTTCGGGACAGCCGGCACAACCGCTGTTCAATGGCAGGTTCCGGCCGTGGGAAACGGCCAGGAGCGCCATTGTTGACCGATGATCCGCCGTTCGGCAGCCTGAATATTCACCACTGGATTGGGGGTAACGCGATGCTGGAAATTCCGGACCGGTTCCAGAGCATTCTGCGCGCGCATCTGCCGTACGCGGAGTCGGCCGGGCTCACCGCCCGCGACGAGCTGTCGGCGCTCGGTCTCGACTCGATGGGCGTGGTGCGGCTGATGGTCGACATCGAGAACGGCTACGCGGTCGAGCTGCCCGACGAGCTCCTGGACGAGTCCACGTTCGCGACCGTCGGCTCGCTGTGGCTGGCGCTGTCCACGCTGATGACGACCCGCCCGGACCGTCCCCGGCCCTTCTGAGCGGGGCCGTCCCGCAGCCGTCACCCGCGCAGGACCGCCGCCACGGCCCGGCGGTCCACCTTCCCGTTGGCGTTGAGCGGCAGCTCCGCCACCGGCGTGACCGAGCGTGGCACCATGTAGCCGGGCAGCACCTGCGTGACCCCCTTGACCAGCGCCACCGGGTCCAGCGCCGCCCCGTCGAGCCCGGTGCAGGCGGCGGCCAGCTCCGGCTCGCCGTCCGGGCCGGGCAGCGCCAGCACGACCGCCTCCTGCACGCCCGGCTGCCCGCGCAGCGCGCACTCCACCTCGCCCAGCTCCACCCGGTGGCCGGAGATCTTCACCTGCTGGTCCAGCCGGCCCAGGTGCACCAGCACCCCGTCACGCCAGGCCACCCGGTCCCCGGTGCGGTACCACAGCTCCGGCGCCGCCGTCGCGCCCGTCTCCGCGCCGGTCGCGACCCGCCCGTCGAACGCGGCGAACCGGCCCGCGTTCACCGCCGGATCGGTGTAGCCGGGGAAGCGCTGCACGCCGCGCAGGCACAGCTCGCCCTCCTCGGCCGGCCGCCCGTCGCCGTCGATCACCAGGTGCTCCACGCCCGGGTACGGCAGGCCGATCGGCACCGTCCCGTTGGCCGTCGCGGGCCAGCGCGCCGGGTCGGCGGGCAGGCGGTACTCGGTGCAGCTCAGCGTCAGCTCCGTCGGCCCGTACACGTTCTCCAGGACGCTGTCCGGCGCCGCCGCCCGCCACGCCTGCGCCTGCCGCAGCGTCAGCGGCTCCCCGCAGAACAGGCTCCACCGCAGCGACGGCATCGACCCCGGCGCCAGCCGGCGCAGCCGCATCGCCACCGATACCACCGACGGCACCGAGAACCAGTGGGTCAGCCGCTCCCGGGAGACGAACGCGACGGGCTTGAGCAGGTCGTAGCGGCCCGGCACGACCAGCGTCGCGCCGCTGCCCCAGGTGGCGAACAGGTCGAACACCGACAGGTCGAACGTCAGGTCGAAGGTCTGCGACACCCTGCACCCCGGCCCGAGCCCGTACCGGGGGATCACGTGCCGCAGGTAGGCGTCCACGCTGCGGTGACGGATCGGCACGCCCTTCGGCGTCCCCGTCGAGCCCGAGGTGAACAGCACGTAGGCGACGTCGTCGGCCTGCGCCCGGGCGGTCGGCGCGGGGCCGGACGGATGCGGCTGCCCGGCGCCGGCCCGCACCACCCGGACGCCGTCCGGCAGTCCGGGCGGCTCCAGGCCCGCGTCCGACAGCACCGCGCCGAGCCCGGCGGACGCGGCCACCAGCCGGTTGCGGGCGGGCGGCGCGGCCGGGCTCAGGGGTACGGCCGCCGCGCCGAGCCGCTGGATCGCCAGATACCCGGCGTAGGCCAGCGGGCCGCGGCCCGCGTGCAGCCCCACCCGCGACGGCGGCCCGTCGCAGGCGCCGGCGATCAGCGCCGCCAGCCGCCCGGACAGCTCCTCCAGCTCGGCGTACGTCCAGCGCTCGCCGCCGGCCTCCAGGGCGACCCGGTCGCCGTGACGCGCCGCCGACGCGGCGAACCACTGGTGGAGGGTGCGTGCCATGGCCTCTCCCTCGATGACGGCCCGCTACCGGGACGACCCGGCCGGGCCGGGCGGGCCGGGCGGGTTCGCCGGGAACAGCGCCGGGGGCAGCTCGGCCCCCGCGCTCCACAGGTCCTTCAGCGCCCGGTCCGGCTCCGTCAGCGCGAGCTGGATCCCCATCGGGATCGTCCGCATGAGGTCCGTCATCGCCTCGGCCGGCAGCACGTCGGGGTCGCCCAGCATGAGCACGCCGGTGCGCCCGCCCCGCACCTCCACCCGCACCCGGAACGCCTGCCCATACGGCTGGGCGACGGGCGTCCAGGCCAGCTCGGCCGGCGTCTGGTCGGCCGGGTCGCTCGGCCGCCGGTCCACCTGCACGTAGTTGAACCAGGCGCGGAAGAAGTGGTTGACCCAGCAGCCGTGCTCCGGCGCGGGCCCGGCCACCTCGGTGACGCGGTCGAAGTCGTAGCTGCCGTGCCGGTAGGCCCTGGCCCCCGCCCAGTGCAGCCGCTTGATGTGCTCGGCGAGCGTGGCTCGCCGGTCCACCTCGGTCACGACGGGGACGAGCTGGTTCATGGTGCCGATGAGGTGCTGGTCCTCCGGGGCGAACCGGTTGGACGACATCAAGCTCATCGTCACCCGGTCGGTGCCCAGGTGCCGGGCCAGCCCGGCGGCGACGAACGCCATCACCACCGCCGGCGCGGTCACGCCGTGCCTGCGCGCGGCCTCCGCCGCCAGGCCGCCCAGCCGCCGCGAGTGCAGCGTCAGCTCCAGCCGCTCGCGCTTGACCCGCGCGGGCAGCGTCGGCAGCTCGTCGGTCAGCCCCTCGGCCAGCACCGACCGCCAGTAGCGCTCGGCGCCCTCCTGACGGGGCCGCCAGGCGTCCGCGCGCTGCCGCCGCGCCACCTCGCGCGGCGGCGGGCCCGCGGGCGCCGGGCGGGCGCCCGACGTGAGCGCCTTGAACTCGTCC
The DNA here is from genome assembly GCF_040674795.1 of Nonomuraea sp. NPDC049725. Classification (NCBI taxonomy): domain Bacteria; kingdom Bacillati; phylum Actinomycetota; class Actinomycetes; order Streptosporangiales; family Streptosporangiaceae; genus Nonomuraea; species Nonomuraea sp. NPDC049725. The sequence continues at coordinate 494,706 of NZ_JBFANJ010000003.1, forward strand.
TGGAGGTGGTGGATCGACCACAGGTCCACGATCAGATGGGAGAACACCAGCGTCAGGTACACCGGGGCGCCGCGCGAGCACACCAGGCGGCCCCGCCAGTTGAGGTCGCCCGCCATCGCGAACGGCACCGCCACCAGCTCCGCCTTGGTCCGCTCGTGCTCGGCCGGGTCGGTCACCACCCGGTCCACCCGCTCGATGGGCAGCGCCACGCTCTCGTGCACGCGCTGCACCGGCGTGCCGCCGCCCGGGTCGTACGTGGTCCGCAGGGCCTCGTGCCGGGCGACGAGCCGCTCCAGCGCGGCGGTCACCTGCCCGATGGACAGGCCGCGCAGGTCCCAGGTGGCAGGCAGGTTCGCCTCGGCCAGCCAGTCCTCCGGATACCGCTCGATCTCCCGCCAGCTGAACAACTGGCCGTGACTGAGCGGAGACTCGACGGGCATGCGCCCTCCTCCCGCGGCTTCGTCCGTCCGTCATTCATCCCCGACCGCCGCCGCCCGGGTCAAGGGGCCGGACGGCCGGCGGCGATGGCAACAAATGGCGGCAACAAGGTGCCGCCTGCGACCTGTGCCCGCGGTCCGAACCGCCAATTAGGGTCTCACTCACTATGCAATGGCCGCGAACTCGTCCGGCTGTCGGTAAATGCTTCACAGCCGTTCGGATAAACGGCGTCAATTGGACGCCCGAGGCTTTGGGGTGGCGCATTGATGGGTGAGTCGGGACAGCGGAGCGAGCCGGACGCGATCGCCGTCATCGGCATGGCGTGCAGACTGCCGCGGGCAACGGATCCGGACAGTTTCTGGAGACTCCTGCGCGATGGCGAGGACGCGGTCACGGACGCGCCCGAAGGCCGATGGCCCGAGGCGGCCGAGTACCGGCGGGGCGGGTTCCTCGACGACGTCGACGGCTTCGACGCCGCCTTCTTCGGCATCTCGCCGAACGAGGCGGCCGCGATGGACCCGCACCAGCGGCTGGCGCTCGAACTCGGCTGGGAAGCCCTCGAGCACGCCCGCGTCGTGCCCGCCGCGCTGCGCGGCAGCGCCGCCGGCGTCTTCCTCGGCGCGATCTCCCAGGACTACGCCGCCCTGCGCGACCGGGCGCCCGGCCCCGGCCGCCACGCCTACACGGGCGTCAACCGGGCGCTGATCGCCAACCGGATCTCGTACGCGCTCGGCCTGCGCGGCCCCAGCCTCACCCTCGACACCGGCCAGTCGTCGTCGCTCGTCGCGGTCCAGATGGCAGCGGCCAGCCTGCGGCGCGGCGAGAGCGACGTGGCGCTCGCCGGCGGCGTCAACCTGAACCTGCTCGGCGAGACCACCGCCGCCATCGGCGCGTTCGGCGCGCTGTCCCCGGACGGCCGCTGCCACGTCTTCGACGAGCGGGCCAACGGGTACGTGCGCGGCGAGGGCGGCGCCGTCGTCGTGCTCAAGCGGCTCGCCGACGCGCTGGCCGACGGCGACCGGGTGCACGCGGTGATCCTCGGCGGGGCCGTCAACAACGACGGCGGCGGCGAAGGGCTGACCGTGCCCAGCGCGCAGGCCCAGGAGGAGGTCATCAGGCTCGCCTGCGCCGAGGCCGGGGTGACGCCCGGCGAGGTGCGTTACGTCGAGCTGCACGGCACCGGCACCAAGGCCGGCGACCCGGTGGAGGCCGCCGCACTCGGCGCCGCCTACGGGGCCGGACGGGCCGAGCCGCTGCTGGTCGGGTCCGTCAAGACGAACATCGGCCACCTGGAGGGCGCGGCGGGCATCGCCGGGCTGCTCAAGGTCGTGCTCGCCGTCAAGCACCGCGAGCTGCCCGCCAGCCTGCACTTCCGCACGCCGCCCGCCGACATCCCCCTGGACGCGCTGCGCCTGAGCGTCGTCGCCGAGACCCGCCCCTGGCCGGACGGCGGCCGCCTGCTCGCGGGCGTGAGCTCGTTCGGCATGGGCGGCACCAACTGCCACCTCATCCTCGCCGAACCCCCGCCGCTCGCCCCCGGCGCGGCGGCACCCGCCGAAGCCGAAAGCGATGCCGAAGCCGGGGCCGTTACGGGAGCGGGCGATCAGGCGCCGTGGGTGCTGTCCGGGCGAGCGGAGGGGGCCGTGCGTGAGCAGGCCGCCCGGCTGGCCGCGCTCGCCGCGGACCCCGCCGTCGCGCCGGTGGACGTGGCGCTCAGCCTCGCCGCCACCCGGACGCCGTTCGAGCGGCGCGCCGTCGTCCTCGCCACCGGCCGCGAAGCCCGGCGGGACGCGCTCGCCGCCCTGGCCGAGGGGCGTCCCCACGACTCCGTCGTCACCGGCGCCGCCGTGCCCGGCGGGTGCGCGTTCGTCTTCCCCGGCCAGGGCTCCCAGTGGCCCGGGATGGCGCGCGAGCTGATCGACGCCTCCCCGGTGTTCGCCGCCCGCCTCGCCGAGTGCGCCGACGCCCTCGCGCCCTTCGTCCCGTACGCGCTGATGGACGTCCTGCGCGAGCGCCCCGGCGCGCCCGGCCTGGACCGCGTCGACGTCGTGCAGCCCGCGCTGTGGGCGGTCATGGTCGCGCTGGCCGGGACGTGGCGTGCGCACGGCGTGCACCCCGCCGCCGTCGTCGGCCACTCGCAGGGCGAGATCGCCGCCGCCGCCGTCGCCGGGGCGCTCACGCTGGGCGACGCCGCCAGGGTCGTCGCCCTGCGCAGTCGCGCCATCGCCGGCATCACCGGCAAGGGCGGCATGATGTCGGTCGCCGCCCCGCTGGACGTGGTCGAGCCCGTGCTGCCCGACGGCGTGTCCGTCGCCGCCTACAACGGGCCGCGCTCGCTGGTCGTCTCCGGCCCCCGCGAGGCGCTGGCCGAGCTCGCCACCCGGCTGCCCGGACACCGCACCAAGATCATTCCGGTCGACTACGCCTCCCACTCGCCCGAGGTCGAGGCGGTGCGCGAGGACGTGCTGGCCGCGCTCGCCCCGATCCGGCCGGTGAGCGTGGAGACGACGTTCGTCTCGACGCTCACGGGCGAGCCGATGGACACCGCCGGGCTCGACGCCGCCTACTGGTACCGCAGCCTGCGCCGCCCCGTCCGCTTCGGCCAGGCGGTGCGCGCCGTCCTGGAGGAGTGCGCGCTGTTCGTCGAGTGCAGCCCGCACCCGGTGCTGGTCACCGGCGTGGAGGAGACGGCCGAGGACGCGGGCCGCGACGTCGCCGTGACCGGCACCCTGCGCCGCGGCGAGGGCGGCGCCGAACGGCTGACCCGGTCGCTGGCCCAGGCGTACGCGCAGGGCGCACCGGTGGACTGGGCCCGCCTCTGCCCCGGCGGACGCCCGATCGACCTGCCCACGTACCCGTTCCAGCACCTGGCCCACGGCGCCTCCGCCACGCCCCGCCGCACCGCGCCGGCGACGCCGGTCCCGCTGGACGCGGAGCCGCAGGAGGCGGCGCCGCGCGGCGGGACGTCGCGCGGCGAGGTGCGCGAGCTGGTGCTGGACACGACGGCGCGGCTGCTCGGCTACGGCGAGGCGGCGGCGGTCGAGCCCGGCCGCACGTTCAAGGACCTCGGCATGGAGTCCGCCACCGCCGTCGAGCTGCGCGACAAGCTGCGCTCGGCCACCGGGCTGCGGCTGCCCGCCGGGCTGCTGTACGACCACCCCACGCCCGACCGGCTGACCGCCTTCCTGCACGGGCTGCTCACCGGAACGGAGCCGGAGCCCGCCACCGCCGCCGTCGCCTCAGCGCGGGCCGACGACGACCCGATCGCGATCGTCGGCATGGGCTGCCGCTACCCCGGCGAGGTCGCCTCGCCCGAGGACCTGTGGCGGCTCGTCAGCACCGGCTCCGACGCCATCACCGAGTTCCCCGCCAACCGGGGCTGGGACTTCGGCACCCTGTTCGGCTCGGGCGGCTCCGGCACCAGCGACACCAGGCACGGCGGGTTCCTGCACGACGCCGACCGGTTCGACGCCGCCTTCTTCGGCATCAGCCCGCGCGAGGCCACCGCCATGGACCCGCAGCAGCGCCTCCTCCTGGAGATCTGCTGGGAGGCCGTCGAACGCGCCGGCATCGACCCGGCGGCGCTGCGCGGCTCCCAGACCGGCGTGTACGTCGGCGCGATGGCCCCCGACTACGGGCCCCGCCTGCACCAGCCGGACGGCGCCTCCGACGGCCACCTGCTCACCGGCACCGCGCTCAGCGTCGTCTCCGGCCGCATCGCCTACATGCTCGGCCTGCGCGGCCCCGCGATCACCACCGACACGGCCTGCTCCTCCTCGCTCGTCTCGATCATCCTGGCGATGCGGGCGCTGCGGCGCGGCGAATGCGCGCTGGCGCTGGCGGGCGGCGTGACCGTGATGTCGACGCCCGGCATGTTCGTCGAGTTCAGCAGGCAGGGCGGGCTGGCCCGCGACGGGCGGTGCAAGGCGTTCTCCGCACAGGCCGACGGCACCGGCTGGGCCGAGGGCGCCGGAATGCTCGTGCTCGAACGCCTCTCCGACGCCCGCCGCCACGGCCACCGCGTCCTCGGCGTGCTGCGCGGCGGCGCCGTCAACCAGGACGGCGCCAGCAACGGGCTCACCGCCCCCAGCGGGCAGGCCCAGCGCGAGGTCATCAGGCAGGCGCTCGCCGACGCCCGGCTCACCGCCGCCGACGTCGACGCCGTCGAGGCGCACGGCACCGGCACCCGGCTCGGCGACCCCATCGAGGCCGACTCGGTCATCGCCGTCTACGGCGAGGGCCGCGACCCCGGCCGGCCGGTCTGGCTCGGGTCGCTCAAGTCCAACATCGGCCACACCCAGGCCGCCGCCGGCGTCGCCGGGGTGATCAAGATGGTGAAGGCGCTGGAGCACCGGACCCTGCCGCCCACCCTGCACGCCGCCGACCCGACGCCGCACGTCGACTGGGCCTCGGCCGGGGTCAGCCTGCTCACCGAGCCGGTCCGGCTCACGGGGGACCGGCCGCCCCGGGCCGGGGTCTCCAGCTTCGGCATCAGCGGCACGAACGCGCACGTCATCGTGGAGGCCGCCCCGCCGCCCGCCGAGCTCCCGTACGAGGAGCCGGTGGCCGGCACGGACGCCGGGCCGATCGTCTGGGTCGTGTCGGCCCGCACCGAGGCCGCCCTGCGCACCCAGGCCGCCCGCCTCCACACCCACGCCGAAACCCTCATCACCCAGACCCCCACCCCCGAACCCACCGCCGGGTTGGCCACCCCTCTGGCGGAGGCCGCCGCCCCCGCAGAGGCCGCCACCTCCGCGGACGCCGACGTCCCCGCTGGTGAGTCCGCCGACGCGGTCGCGGGTGGTGTGATCGGGGTGCTGGTGGATGCGGGGCGGACGCTGGCGCGGCGGGCGGTGTTCGCGCACCGGGCCGTGGTGGTGGCCGCGGACCCGGGCGAGCTGCTGGCCGGGCTCGCCGCCCTGGCCGCCGGGACGCCGCACGCCGCCGTCACCAGCGGCGTCGCCCCCGCCGAGGTCAAGCCGGTGTTCGTCTTCCCCGGCCAGGGCTCCCAGTGGGCCGGCATGGCCGTCGACCTGCTGGACGGCAGCCCCGCCTTCCGCGAGCAGGCCGCCCGCTGCGACCGCGCCCTGTTCCCGTACACCGGCTGGTCAGTCATCGACGTGCTGCGCGGACGCCCCGGCGCGCCTCCGATGGAGGGCTCCGACGTCATCCAGCCGGTGCTGTTCACGGTCATGGTCGCGCTGGCCGGGCTGTGGCGCACGCTCGGCGTCCACCCCGCCGCCGTCGTCGGCCACTCGCAGGGCGAGATCGCCGCCGCGTGCGCCGCCGGGGCGCTCTCCCTGGAGGACGCCGCCCGCGTGGTCGTGCTGCGCAGCCGGGCGCTGACGAGGCTCGGCGACAAGGGCGGCATGCTCGCCGTGTCGCTGCCCGCCGCCCGCGTCGGCGAGCTGCTGGAGCCGTTCGCCGGACGGCTGTGGCCGGCCGTGTTCAGCGGCCCGTCCAGCACGGTCGTGGCGGGCGACGCCGACGCGCTCGACGAGTTCGCCGCCGCCTGCGGCGACGCGGTGCAGACCCGCCGCGTCGCCATCGGCTACGCCGCCCACACCCCGCACATCGACGAGCTGCGGGAGGAGATCCTGCGCGTCCTCGACGGGGTACGGCCCCGCGACACCGAGGTGGCGTTCTGCTCCTCGTACGCGGGCGAGTTCATCGACCCTGGCCTGCTCACGGCCGAGTACTGGTTCACCGGGCTGCGCAACCCGGTCCGGTTCCAGCAGGCGATCGAGGCGGTCGCGGCGGCGGGGACGCCGGTGTTCGTCGAGGCCAGCCCGCACCCGGTGCTGACCGGCCACGTCCAGGACACGCTCGCGGCGGCCGGCGCGCCCGGCGGCGCCACGGGCACGCTGCGGCGCGGCGACGGCGGCGCGCCGAGGTTGTTCAAGGCGCTCGGCCAGGCGTGGGTGCTCGGCGCGGGCGTCGACTGGGCCGCCGCGCTCGGCACGGCCCGCCGCCACCACGAGGCCCTGCCCGGCTACCCGTTCGAGCGGGCCCGGCACTGGCTCACCGCCCCCTCGGGCGGCTCGGGGGAGCTGTTCGGCCTCGGCGCGCCGGGCTCCGGGCACCCGCTGCTGGGCGCCGTGCTCCCGGTGGCCGCCGACGACGGGTTCCTGCTGGCCGGGCGGCTGTCCGTGCCGGCCGTGCCGTGGCTGGCCGACCACGCGATCGACGGCGGCGTCCTGCTGCCCGGCACCGCCTTCGTCGAGCTGGCGCTGCAGGCCGCGGCCGCCGCCGGCTGCGACGCCGTCGAGGACCTGACCCTGGAGGCGCCGCTGCCGCTCCCGCCGGAGGGCGCGGCGCACGTGCAGGTCAGCGTGTCGGGGCCGGACGAGCAGGGCCGCCGCGCCCTGACCGTGCACGCCCGCCCGGCGGGCGACGCCGACGCCCCCTGGACGCGCCACGCCACCGGCCTGCTCGGCCCCGGCGCCGGGGACGCCCCCGAGTGGCTGCCCGGCTGGCCGCCCGAGGCGAGCCCGATCGGCCTGGACGGCCTCTACGAGCTGCTCGCCGAGCGCGGTTACGCGTACGGTCCCGCGTTCCAGGGGCTGCGGGCCGCCTGGCGCGACGGCGGCGACGCGTACGTGGAGGTGGCGCTGCCCGAGCAGGCGCGCGCCGACGCCGGCCGGTTCGTGCTGCACCCGGCGCTGCTGGACGCGGTGCTGCACCTGGTGGTGCTGGAGTCGGCCGACGACCCGTCGGCGCTGCTGCTGCCGTTCTCCTGGAGCGGCGTGCGCGTCACCGCGCTGGGTGCCGAGACGGTGCGCGCCCGGATCACCGACCTGGGCGACGACCGGATCGCGCTGGCGCTGTTCGACGGGACGGGCGCCCGGATCGCCGCCGCCGAGCTGGCCCTGCGCCGGCTGCCGCGCGGCGCGGCCCGGCCCGCCGCCGGGGCCGCCGGGCACACGCTGGACTGGACGCCGCTGCCCGAGCCGTCCGCGGCCGGGGCCGGCGGCTGGGCGCTCGTCGGGTATGACGAGGCCGCCGACGAGCTGGCGGCCGAGCTGGAGCGGGCGGGGATCGCCGCGCCGCGCCACTACGACCTCGCCTCGCTGGCCGGCATGAACGCGGGCGGCGTGCCCGCCACCGTGCTGGCACCCGTCCACGTGGACGGCGACGACCTGCCGTACTCGGCGCACGACGCGCTGCGCGAGGTCCTCGACCTGGCGCAGGGGTGGCTGGCCGACGAGCGGTTCGCCGGGTCGCGGCTGGTGTTCGCCACCCGGCCGGGCGGGCCGGGGACCGCCGCCGTCTGGGGCCTGCTGCGGTCGGCCCAGTCCGAGCACCCCGGCCGCTTCGCCCTGGCCGAGATCGCGCCCGGCTTCACCGCCTGGGAACGCCTCGCCGCCGCCGTCGCCTCCGGCGAGACCCAGCTGGCCACGGCCGACGAGCAGTTGCTGGCGCCGCGCCTGACCCGGCAGGAGCTCACTCCGGGGACATTGCCCGAAATTTCGGGACCTGTGCTGGTGACTGGTGGCACGGGTGGTCTGGGCGCGCTGGTGGCCCGCCGTCTCGTGACAGGCCACGGGGTACGGGATCTGCTGCTGGTGTCGCGGCGTGGTGAGGCCGCTCCGGGTGCCGGTGAGCTGGTGGCGGAGCTGGAGGAGCTGGGCGCCCGGGTCACGGTCGCGGCCTGCGACGTGTCGGACCGCGACGCGCTGGCCGCCCTGCTCGCGGACGTGCCCCTGGCCGGGATCGTCCACACGGCGGCCGTGCTCGACGACACCGTCCTGGAAGGGCTGTCCGGGGCCCGGCTCGACGCGGTGCTGGCGCCCAAGGCCGATGCGGCCTGGTACCTGCACGAGCTGACCCAGGACCGGGATCTGGCGTTCTTCGTGCTGTTCTCGTCGCTGGCCGGGGTGCTGGGGAACGCCGGTCAGGGCAACTACGCGGCGGCGAACGCGTTCCTCGACGCGCTGGCCGCCCACCGGCGGGAGCTGGGCCTGGCGGCGGTGTCGATCGCCTGGGGCCTCTGGGACACCGCAGCGGGCATGTCGGGCGGTCTGTCGCAGGCGGACGTGGCCAGGCTGGCCCGCGCGGGCATCGCCCCGCTCACCGTGGACCAGGGCCTCGACCTGTTCGACACGGCCCTGACCAGCTCAGAGCCGCTGATCGTGGCCGCCCGCTGGGACACCGCCGGGCTGCGCGCCCGAGCGGAGGCGGGCGACCTGCCGCCCATGCTCCGCGGCCTCGTCCGCACCCCTCGGCGCGCGACGGCGGCGGCGAGCACGGCGGCCGTCGCCGGCCCCGGCGGGCTGACCGAGCGGCTGGCCGGGATGGCCGAGGCCGACGGCCGCGCCCACCTGGTCGAGCTGGTCCGCTCGCACGTCGCCGCCGTCCTGGCGCACGGCAGCCCCGAGGACGTGGACGTCGACCGGGCCTTCAACGAGCTGGGCTTCGACTCGCTCACCGCCGTCGAACTGCGTAACCGGCTCAACGCCGACGCCGGGCTCCGGCTGCCCGCCACGCTGGTCTTCGACCACCCGACCGTCACCGCGCTGGCCGCCTACCTGTTCGGCGCGCTGGCGCCCGAGGCGCCGTCGGCCGAGGACACGCTGCGGGCCGCCGTGGACCAGGCCGAGTCGATGCTGCGGACGGCCAACGGCGAGGCGGACGCCATGCGCGGCCAGCTCGTCGCCATCCTGCAGAGCGCTCTCACGAGGATCGGGGCCACCAGCGCCGTCCCCTCCGCCGACCTCGCCGGCAGCGGCGGCGCGGCGGAGATCGGCTCCGCATCGGACGAGGAGATCTTCGCCCTGATCGACAACCGGGCGATGACGTCCCCCCTGTCTATGGAAAGGCCAGAACGTGGCGAATGACGAGAAACTCCGTGCCTATCTCAAGCGTGTGACCGTCGAGCTGGCGGAGACCCGCCGGCGGCTGGCCGACGAGGAGGGCCGCCGGCACGAGCCGGTGGCGATCGTCGGCATGGCCTGCCGTTTCCCCGGCGGGGTGACGGGCCCGGAGGAGTTGTGGGACCTGGTGGCGTCCGGGGGCGACGCGATCACCGAGTTCCCCGCCGACCGGGGCTGGGACCTGGACGGCCTCTACGATCCCGACCCCGAGGCCGCGGGCAAGTCGTACGTCAGGCACGGCGGCTTCGTCCACGACGCCGGGGAGTTCGACGCGGGGTTCTTCGGCATGAGCCCGCGCAGCGCGCTGGCGACGGATCCGCAGCACCGGCTGTTCCTGGAGTCGTGCTGGGAGGCGCTGGAGCGGGCCGGGATCGACCCGGGCACGCTGCGCGGCAGCCGCACCGGCGTCTACGCGGGCAGCATGTACGAGCTCTACTCCACGCGCTTCCTCGACCGGGTGCCCGAAGAGGTCGAGGGCAGCCTGCTCACCTCCAGCACGCCGAGCGTCCTGTCCGGGCGGGTCTCGTACACGCTGGGGCTCGAGGGGCCGTCCATCACCGTGGACACGGCCTGCTCGTCGTCCCTGGTCGCGCTCCACCTCGCCACGCGCGCCCTGCGCCAGGACGAGTGCACGCTCGCGCTGGCCGGCGGCGTCACCGTGATCGCCGCGCCGGACATCTTCGTCGAGTTCTCGCGGCAGCGGGCGCTGTCGGCGGACGGGCGGTGCAAGTCGTTCTCGGCCTCCGCTGACGGGGCGGCGTGGTCCGAGGGCGTGGGCGTGCTGGTGCTGGAGCGGCTGTCGTCGGCGATCCGCAACGGACGGCGCGTGCTGGCCGTGATCCGGGGTTCGGCGGTCAACCAGGACGGGGCAAGCAACGGCCTGACCGCCCCCAGCGGCCCCGCCCAGGAGCGCGTGATCGGCCAGGCCCTGGCGGACGCGCGGCTCGACACGCGGGACGTGGACGCCGTCGAGGCGCACGGCACCGGGACCCGCCTGGGTGACCCGATCGAGGCCGGGGCGCTGCTGGCCACCTACGGGCGGGGCCGCGCCGACGACCGGCCCGTGTGGGTCGGCTCGGTCAAGTCCAACATCGGCCATACCCAGGCCGCCGCCGGGGTGGCCGGAGTGATCAAGATGGTGCAGGCCATGCGCCACGAGGTGCTGCCGCCCACCCTGCACGTCACCGAACGCACCCCGCACGTCGACTGGGAGTCCGGGCGGGCCGAGCTGCTGACCTCCGCCCGCGCCTGGCCCTCGGGGGAACGGCCGCGCCGGGCCGGGATCTCCTCGTTCGGCATCAGCGGCACCAACGCCCACCTCATCATCGAGGAGGCCCCCGCCGCCGAGCCCGCCGCCGAGCCCGCCGCCGAGCCCGAGCCCGATCCTGGGCCCGTGACGCCGGAGCCGCCGGAGCAGGTCGCCTGGCCGATCAGCGCCCGCAGCCCCCGGGCCCTGCGCGCCCAGGCCGCCCGGCTGCACGCCGCCGTCACCTCCGGCGAGCCGCCCTGGCCCGCCGACGTGGCGCGCACCCTCGCCGGACGCGCCGCCCTCCCGCACCGCGCCGTCGTCCTCGGCCCCGACCACGCCGCCCTCACCACCGCCCTCGCCGCGTACGCCACCGGCACACCCGCCCCGGCCGCGCACGCCAACGGGACGACCGCCTCCGCCGCGCACGCCAACGGGAGCTCCGCAAGCGGCGGGCCCGCCGGGGCGGCCGTGGTGGAAGGGGTGGCGGGGGAGCAGCCGAGGACGGCGTTCCTGTTCACCGGGCAGGGCGGGCAGCGGGCCGGGATGGGCCGCGAACTCGCGGCGGCGTCCCCCGTGTTCGCCGCCGCCCTGGACGACGTGTGCGACGCGCTGGGCCCGTACCTCGACAGGCCGCTGCGGGACGTGATGTGGGCCGAGCCCGGCAGCGCCACCGCCGCTCTGCTCGACCGGACCGCCTACACGCAGCCGGCGCTGTTCGCCTTCGAGGTGGCCGCCCTCAAGCTGCTCGCCTCGCACGGCGTGCGGCCGGACGCGGTCGCCGGGCACTCGGTGGGCGAGTACGCCGCCGCGTACGCCGCCGGGGTGTGGTCCCTGGCCGACGCCGCCCGCCTCATCGCCGCGCGCGGCCGGCTCATGCAGGAGCTGCGCGAGCCCGGCGCGATGGTGGCCGTGGAGGCCACCGCCGAGGAGGTCGCCGGGTCGATCGCCGGGCTGGAGTCGCGCGTGAGCGTCGCCGCCGTCAACGGCCCCGCCGCCGTGGTCGTGTCCGGCGCCGAGCGGGAGTGCCTGGCCGTCGCCGAGCAGTGGCGGGCCCGGGGCCGCCGCATCCGCCGCCTGCCGGTCAGCCACGCCTTCCACTCGCCGCTGATGGAGCCGATGCTGTCGGCGTTCGCCGCCGAGCTGGCGGGGGTGACGTTCGGCAGGCCGCACACCACGGCCGTCCCGGGAGCGGGCGGCACGTGGGCGAGCACCTCCTACTGGCTCGACCAGATCACCGGGCCGGTGCTGTTCCGGGCGGCGATCTCCCGCCTGGAGGACGAGGGCGTCGGCGTCTTCGTGGAGGTGGGGCCGCAGGCGGTGCTGTCCGGGATGGCGCACGACTGCGTCACCCGCGAGGACGCCGCGATCGTCCCCCTGCACCGCCGCGACCGTACCGAGACCGACGGGTTCGCCGGCTGCCTGGCCCGCGCCTGGACGGCGGGGGTGCGCGTGGACTGGCCCGCGCGGGCGGCGGGCGGCCGGCTCGTGGACCTGCCGACGTACGCCTTCGAGCGCGAACGCTACTGGCTCGCCCCGCCCGCGCCCGCCGCCGACCTGGCGGCGGCCGGGCTGCGCGAGGCCGGGCACCCGCTGCTGAGCGCGGCCGTCGACCTGCCCGAGGACGGGCCCGTGGTGCTGACCGGACGCCTGTCGGTGGCCACGGCGCCCTGGCTCGCCGGGCACGCGGTGTCCGGGACGGTCGTGCTGCCCGGGGCGGCGCTGGCCGAGCTGGTCCTGGAGGCGGCCGGGCGGGTGGACTGCGACGCGGTCGAGGAGCTGGTGTTCGAGTCGCCGCTGACGCTGCCGCCGGAGGGCGCGGTGGCCGTCCGGGTGGTCGCCGAGAGCGCCGACGACGCGGGGGCCAGGCCGGTACGCGTGTACTCGCGGCCCGCCGGCGACCCGGACGCCGACTGGACCCGCCACGTGTCCGCCACCGTCACGGCGGGCGGCGCCCCGCACGCGGCCGCGTACCCGTGGGCCGGGACCTGGCCCCCGGAGGGAGCCGAGCCGGTCGAGGTCGAGGGCGGCTACGAGCGGCTGGCCGAGCGCGGTTACGAGTACGGTCCGGCCTTCCAGGGGTTGCGCGCGGTGTGGCGGCGCGGCGACGAGCTGTTCGCCGAGGTCGCCCTGCCCGGCGACGTGGACCCCGAGGGGTTCGGCATCCACCCCGCGCTGCTCGACGCGGCCTTCCACCCGCTGCTCGTCGCCGGGGACGACGAGAGCGTGCGGCTGCCGTTCGAGCTGCGCGGCCTGCGGCTCCTCCACCCCGGCGCGGACCGGCTGCGGGTGCGACTGACCGGCGCGGGCGGCGACGAGTGCGCGCTGGAGGCCGCCACCCAGGCGGGACAGCCGGCGCTCTCCTTCGCCTCCCTGCGCGTGCGGGCGGTCCCGTCCGGGACGCCGACCGGGCCCGCGCAGGCCGTGTACGCCGTGGAGTGGTCCGAGACGCCGCCCGGCAGCGGCGTGGCCGAGGCCGTCGTCATCCCGTGCGTCAGCGACCGGCCCGGCGACGTCCCCGCCGCCGTCCGCCGGCTCACCACCCAGGTGCTGGCGGCGATCGGCGACGCGCGGATGGCCGAGTCGCGGCTGGCGTTCGTCACCCGCTCCGGCGACCCGGCGGGCGCCGCCGTGTGGGGGCTGGTGCGCGCGGCGCAGGCCGAGCAGCCCGGCCGGTTCGTGCTGGCCGAGGTCGAGGACGGCCACGCCGACTGGGGCAGCCTGGCCGCCGTCGCCGAGCCCCAGGTACGGGTCCGCGACGGCAGGGTGCTGGCCCCGGCCCTCGTCCGCCGCAAGCCCGAAACCCGCCCATTGCCGGAAATTTCAGGACCTGTGCTGGTGACCGGTGGCACGGGCGGTCTGGGCGCGCTGGTGGCCCGCCGTCTCGTGACAGGCCACGGCGTACGGGATCTGCTGCTGGTGTCGCGGCGTGGTGAGGCCGCTCCGGGTGCCGGTGAGCTGGTGGCGGAGCTGGAGGGGCTGGGCGCCCGGGTCACGGTCGCGGCCTGCGACGTGTCGGACCGCGCCGCGCTGGCCGCCCTGCTCGCGGACGTCCCGCCGGCCGGGGTCGTCCACACGGCGGCCGTCCTGGACGACGCGCTGATCGAGAGCCTGACCCCCGAACGCATGGACGCGGTGCTGCGCCCCAAGGCCGACGCCGCCTGGCACCTGCACGAGCTCACCCAGGACCGCGATCTGGCGTTCTTCGTGCTGTTCTCGTCGCTGGCCGGGGTGCTGGGGAACGCCGGCCAGGGCAACTACGCGGCGGCGAACGCGTTCCTCGACGCCCTCGCCGCCCACCGGCGGGAGCTGGGCCTGGCGGCGGTGTCGATCGCCTGGGGCCTGTGGGACACCGCGTCCGGAATGTCGGGCGGCCTGTCGCAGGCCGACGTCGCCAGGCTCGCCCGTACCGGCATCGCCCCCCTCACCGTCGAGCAGGGCCTCGACCTGTTCGACACCGCGCTCACCAGCCCCGACCCCCTCGTCGTCGCCGCCCGCTGGGACACCGCCGGACTGCGCGCCCGAGCCGAGGCGGGCGACCTGCCGCCCATGCTGCACGGCCTCGTCCGCACCCCCCGCCGCACCGCCAAGCCCGCCGGCGTGGCCGAGCTGATGTCCCGGCTCGCCACCCTCACCAGGGACGAGGCGCTGCGCCTGCTCACCGAACGGGTGCGCGGCCACGTCGCCGTCGTGCTCGCCCACGGCAGCCCCGACAAGGTCAGCGTCGACCGCGCCTTCAACCAGCTCGGCTTCGACTCCCTCACCGCCGTCGAACTGCGCAACCGGCTCAACGCCGACACCGGCCTGCGCCTGCCGCCCACGCTCGTCTTCGACCATCCGACGATCAGCTCGCTCGCCGAGTACCTGTTCAGCACCCTCGCGCCCGCGCCGCCCTCCCCGGAGGAGACCCTGCGCGGCGCGCTCGAACGTGTGGGATCCATGCTCACCAGCGCCACGGGCGACGGCGAGGCCATCCGCAGCAAGCTCGTCGCGGTGCTGCAGAGCGGCCTGGCCAGGTTCGGCGCGGCTCCGGACGGCGCGGGCCGTCCCGACACGGTGATGGACAAGATCGATTCCGCTTCCGACGAGGAGATCTTCGCCCTCATCGACAACGAGATGTGACGCCATGACCGAGACCGGAAGGGCCAGACCGATGGGCACCGAGGACAAGCTCCGCGCCTACCTCAAGCGCGCTACCGTCGAACTGGCGGACACCCGCAGGCAACTCGCCGACGAGGAGGGCCGCCGGCACGAGCCGGTGGCGATCGTCGGCATGGCCTGCCGCTACCCCGGCGGGGTGACGAGCCCCGAGGAGCTGTGGGACCTGGTGGCGTCCGGGGGCGACGCCATCACCGAGTTCCCCGCCGACCGGGGCTGGGACCTGGACGGCCTCTACGATCCCGACCCCGAGGCCGCGGGCAAGTCGTACGTCAGGCACGGCGGCTTCGTCCACGACGCCGGGGAGTTCGACGCGGGGTTCTTCGGCATGAGCCCGCGCAGCGCGCTGGCGACGGACCCGCAGCACCGGCTGTTCCTGGAGTCGTGCTGGGAGGCGCTGGAGCGGGCCGGGATCGACCCGGGCACGCTGCGCGGCAGCCGCACCGGCGTCTACGCCGGATGCATGTACGAGCACTACTCCACCCGGTTCCTGGAGCTGGCCCCCGGCTCGGTCGAGGGCACCCTGTTCACCTCCAGCGCCTCCAGCGTGCTGTCGGGGCGCGTCTCGTACACGCTCGGGCTGGAAGGCCCCAGCCTGACCGTCGACACCGCCTGCTCCTCCTCGCTCGTCGCCCTGCACCTGGCCGTGCAGTCGCTGCGGCGCGGGGAGTGCGCGCTCGCCCTGGCCGGCGGCGTGACGGTGATGGCGTCACCGGTGCCGTTCATCGAGTTCTCGCGGCAGCGGGCGCTGTCGGCGGACGGGCGGTGCAAGTCGTTCTCGGCCTCCGCTGACGGGGCGGCGTGGTCCGAGGGCGTGGGCGTGCTGGTGCTGGAGCGGCTGTCGTCGGCGATCCGCAACGGGCGGCGCGTGCTCGCGGTGATCCGGGGTTCGGCGGTCAACCAGGACGGGGCAAGCAACGGCCTGACCGCGCCCAGCGGCCCCGCCCAGGAACGCGTGATCGGCCAGGCCCTCGCCGACGCCCTGCTGGACACCCGCGACGTCGACGCCGTCGAGGCGCACGGCACCGGCACCCGCCTGGGTGACCCGATCGAGGCCGGGGCGCTGCTGGCCACCTACGGCCGGGGCCGCGCCGACGACCGGCCCGTGTGGGTCGGCTCGGTCAAGTCCAACATCGGCCACACCCAGGCCGCCGCCGGGGTGGCCGGAGTGATCAAGATGGTGCAGGCCATGCGCCACGGCGTGCTGCCGCGCACCCTGCACGTCACCGAGCCCACCGCGCACGTCGACTGGGAGTCCGGCGGCGTCCGCGTGGCCACCGAGGAGGTCGCGCTGCCCGCCGACCGCCCGGCCCGCACCGGCGTGTCCAGCTTCGGCGTCAGCGGGACCAACGCCCACGTCATCCTCGAAGCCGTCCCCGCCCCCGCCGGCGCGCCCGCCACGACCGGCGAGCCGCTCGTCTGGACCGTGTCCGCCAAGACCGAGACCGCGCTGCGCGCCCAGGCCGCCCGCCTGCGCCGCTACGCCGCCACCGCCACCGACGCCGACCTGCGCGCCACCGGCCGCGCCCTGGCCCGCCGCGCCGCGTTCGCGCACCGCGCCGCCGTCGTCGCCGACGGCCGCGCCGAACTGCTCGACGCGCTCGACGCCCTCGCCACCGGCGCCCCGCACGCCGCCGCCGTCCTCGGCGAGGCGCTGCCCGCCCCCCGGCCCGTGTTCGTCTTCCCCGGCCAGGGCTCCCAGTGGGCGGGCATGGCCGTCGACCTCCTCGACACGAGCGACGTCTTCCGTGACCGGCTGCTGAGCTGCGACGAGGCACTGCGCCCGCACACCGGCTGGTCCGTCGTCGACGTGCTGCGCGGCACCGGCGGCGCCCCCGCGCTCGACGGCACGGACGTCATCCAGCCCGTCCTGTTCGCCGTCATGGTCTCGCTCGCCGAGCTGTGGCGCTCGCTCGGCGTCCAGCCCACCGCCGTCCTCGGCCACTCCCAGGGCGAGATCGCCGCCGCCTGCGTCGCCGGGGCGCTCACCCTGGAGGACGCCGCCCGCGTCGTCGCCCTGCGCTCCCGCGCCCTGCTGCGGCTCAGCGGCACCGGCGGCATGATGGCCGTCGCCCTGCCCGCCGCCGACACTCAGACGCGGATCGAGCCGTGGGCGGGCCGCCTCTGGGTGGCCGTGCACAGCGGCCCCGCCTCCTGCGTCGTCGCCGGCGAGGACACCGCCCTGGACGAGTTCGCCGCCGCCTGCGGCGACGCCGTCCGGACGCGCCGCATCGCCGTCGACTACGCCTCCCACACCCCGCTCGTCGAGCCCATCGCCGACGAGCTCGCCGCCGCCCTCGACGGCGTACGGCCGCAGGACACCGGCGTCGCCTTCTGCTCCTCCCTCGACGGGCGCTTCGTCGAGCCGGACCGGCTCACCTCCGGCTACTGGTACGACAACCTGCGCAACCCGGTGCTGTTCGACGAGGCGGTCCGGGCCTTCGCCGGGACCGGCACGCCGCTGTTCGTCGAGTGCAGCCCGCACCCGGTGCTCGGTGCCGACGCCGACGACAGCCGGCACGCCGCCGGCATCACCGCCGGAGTCTGCGCCTCCCTGCGGCGCGGCGCGGGCGACTGGCCGCGCATGCTGGCCGCGCTCGCCCACGCCTGGGTGCTCGGCGCGCCGGTCGACTGGCTCACCGCCCTGGCCGCCGCCCCCTACCCGGCCGCCGAGCCGCCCACCTACGCCTTCGAACGGCGCCGCTACTGGCTCGGCGACCACGAGGCGCCCGCCCGCCCCACCGGCGCGGGCATCGACGGCTCCCGGCACCCGCTGCTCGCCGCCGTCGTCCCCGTCGCGGGCGACGCGTACGTGCTGTCCGGCCCGCTGTCGGCGCGGGGCGCGCCCTGGCTCGCCGACCACGCCGTGGAAGGCGGCGCGCTGCTGCCCGGCGCCGCGTTCGCCGAGCTCGCGCTCGAAGCCGGCGCCCACGCCGGGTGCGGCCGCCTGGACGAGCTCGTCATCGAGGCCCCGCTGCCGATCCCCGACAGCGGCGCCGTCACCCTCCAGGTCACCGTCGACCCGCCCGGCGACGAAGGACGCCGCGCCGTCGCCGTCCACTCCCGCACCCCCGACGGCTGGCAGCGGCACGCCTCCGGCACCCTCACCCCCGACGCCCCGCACGTGGCCGCGTACCCGTGGGCCGGGACCTGGCCCCCGGAGGGAGCCGAGCCGGTCGAGGTCGAGGGCGGCTACGAGCGGCTGGCCGAGCGCGGTTACGAGTACGGTCCGGCGTTCCAGGGGTTGCGCGCGGTGTGGCGGCGCGGCGACGAGCTGTTCGCCGAGGTCGCCCTGCCCGACGGCGTCGACCCCGAGGGGTTCGGCATCCACCCCGCCCTGCTCGACGCCGCGCTGCACCCGCTCGTGCTGGCCGGCGGCGACGACGAGCTGCGGCTGCCGTTCGCGTTCGGCGGCGTCGCCCTGCACGCCTCCCAGGCCCCCGAGCTGCGCGTACGCCTCGCCGTCGACGGCGACGACACGCACGTCGAGGCGGCCGGTCCCGACGGCGCGCCCGTCCTGTCGATCGGCAGCCTGCGGGTCCGCGCCGCCGCGCCCCGCCGCGCCGCCACCGGCACGGCCGCGCACGGCGTGGACTGGGTCGAGGCCCCCGCCGCCGCGGCCGGAGCCGCCGACCCCGTGGTGATCTCGTGCGTCAGCGACCGGCCTGACGTGCCGTCCCGCGTGCGCGAGCTGACCACGCGCGTCCTCGACGCCGTCGCCGCGCAGCCCGACGACGCCACCGTCGTCTTCGCCACCCGGCCCGGCGACCCGGCGGCAGCCGCCGTGTGGGGGCTGGTGCGCTCGGCGCAGTCGGAGCAGCCCGGCCGGTTCGTGCTGGCCGAGGCCCAGGAAGGCCACACCGACTGGGCCCTCGTCACCGCCACCGGCGAGCCCCAGGTCCGCGTCGTGGACGGCAAGGCCCTCATCCCGCGCCTGGCCCGCCGCAAGCCCGACCCCCACCCATTACCCGAAATTTCCGGAACCGTGCTGGTGACCGGCGGCACCGGCGGCCTGGGCGCCCTCGTGGCCCGCCGCCTTGTGACAGGCCACGGCGTACGAGACCTGCTGCTGGTGTCGCGGCGCGGCGAGGCCGCCCCCGGCGCCGGTGAGCTGGTGGCGGACCTGCAAGACCTGGGCGCCCGCGTCACCGTCGCGGCCTGCGACGTCGCCGACCGCGACGCCCTGGCCGCCCTGCTCGCGGACGTCCCGCTGGCCGGGGTCGTCCACACCGCCGGAGTCCTCGACGACGGCCTCGTCGAGAGCCTGACCCCCGGCCGGATCGACACCGTGCTGCGCCCCAAGGCCGACGCCGCCTGGCACCTGCACGAGCTCACCCAGGACCGCGACCTGGCGTTCTTCGTCCTGTTCTCCTCCCTCGCGGGCGTCCTCGGCAACCCCGGCCAGGGCAACTACGCCGCGGCGAACGCCTTCCTCGACGCCCTCGCCGCCCACCGGCGCGAACACGGCCTCACCGGCGTGTCCATCGCCTGGGGCCTGTGGGACACCGAATCCGGCATGACCGGCGCCCTCACCCAGACGGACGTCGCCAGGCTCGCCCGCGCCGGCATCGCCCCGCTCACCGTCGAGCAGGGCCTCGACCTGTTCGACACCGCGCTCACCAGCCCCGACCCGCTCGTCGTCGCCGCCCGCTGGGACACCGCCGGACTGCGCGCCCGAGCCGAGACCGGCGACCTGCCGCCCATGCTCCACGGCCTCGTCCGCGCCCCCCGCCGCACCGCCGGGGCCCCCGCCGGAGCCGGACCCGGCGCCCTCGCCGCCCGCCTCGCCACCCTGCCCCGCCAGGACGCCCACCGCCTGCTCGTCGACACCGTACGCGCCCAGGTCGCCGCCGTCCTCGCGCACGGCAGCCCCGACAGCGTCGAACTCGACCGCCCCTTCAACCAGCTCGGCTTCGACTCCCTCACCGCCGTCGAACTGCGCAACCGGCTCAACGCCGACACCGGCCTGCGCCTGCCGCCCACGCTCGTCTTCGACCACCCCACCGTCAACGCGCTGGCCGCCTACCTGGCCGGCGTCCTCGCCCCCGCGCCGCCCTCACCCGAGGACACCCTGCGCAAGGCGCTGGAGCAGATCGACGACCTGCTGCTCAACGCCAACGGCGAAGGAGACGCCATCCGAGGCCGGCTCGTACCGATCCTGCAGGGCGCGCTCACCAAGCTCGGCGCCGCCCCCGCGGACGCGGGCGGCGTGATGGACAAGATCGACTCCGCTTCCGACGAGGAGATCTTCGCCCTCATCGACAACGAACTGTGACGACATGACCGCGACCGGAAAGGCTCGACCGATGGGGACCGAGGACAAGCTCCGCGCCTACCTCAAACGCGCAACCGTCGAACTGGCCCAGACCCGCCGCAGGCTCGCCGAGGTGGAGGAGCGCCACGACGAGCCCATCGCCGTCATCGGCATGGCCTGCCGCTACCCCGGCGGCGCCGGCACCGTCGACGGCTACTGGGACCTGCTGCGCGACGGCCGGCACGCGGTCCGCGAGGTGCCGTCCGCCCGCTGGGACATCGACGACTACTACGACCCCGACCCCCGCGCCCCCGGCGGCATCTACACCCGCTACGGCACCTTCCTCGACGACGTCGCCGGCTGGGACGCCGAGTTCTTCGGCCTGTCACCCCGCGAAGCCCTCCGCATGGACCCCCAGCAGCGCATCCTCCTCGAACTCGCCTGGGAAGGACTGGAGAGCGCCGGACTGTCACCCACCCGCATGCGCGGCAGCCGCACCGGCGTCATGGTCGGCTTCATGGACACCCTCCAGTACGGGCGGCTCCAGATGGAACGCCAGGGCCGCGACGCCCTGTCCGACCCGTACCTCGGCCAGGGCGCCATCCCCAGCGTCGCCGCCGGGCGCATCGCCTACCAGCTCGACCTGATCGGGCCCACCCTCACCGTCGACACCGCCTGCTCCTCCTCGCTCATCGCCGTCCACCTCGCCGCCCAGGCCCTGCGCCGCGGCGAGTGCGACCTGGCCCTCGCCGCCGGAGCCTCCCTCTCGCTGCACCCCACCCTCTACATCCAGGCGTGCGCCGGGCTCATGATGTGCGCCGACGGCCGGTGCAAGACCTTCGACGAGTCCGCCGACGGCTACGTCATGGGCGAAGGCGGCGGCCTCGTCGTCCTCGAACCCCTCTCCAAGGCCCTCGCCAACGGCCGCCGCATCCGCGCCGTCCTGCGCGGCTCCGCCGTCAACCAGGACGGGCGCAGCAACGGGCTCACCGCGCCCAGCCGCAAGGCCCAGGCCGACGTGATCACCCGCGCCCTCGCCGCCGCCCGCGTCACCCCCGGCGAGATCGACTACGTCGAGGCGCACGGCTCCGGCACCCACCTCGGCGACGCCATCGAGCTGTCCGCCCTCCACGACGTCTTCGGCGGCCGGAGCGCCGACCGGCCCCTCCGCGTCGGCGCCGTCAAGACCAACATCGGGCACACCCAGGCCGCCGCCGGCGTCGCCGGGCTCATCAAGACGGTGCTCATCCTGGAGAACGAGCTCATCCCGCCCAGCCTCAACCTCACCACCCCGGCCGCCGCCATCCCCGCCGACGGCACCGTCCAACCGGTCACCGCACCCGTGCCGCTGCCCCGCCGCGACGACGCCCCCCGCCTCGCCGGCGTCAGCTCCTTCGGCCTCTCCGGCACCAACGCCCACCTGATCCTCCAGGCTGCCCCTCCGCACCCTTCCCTTCAGCCAGAAGCGACCACCCTCGCGCACGCCGGAGCAGCGGCGCCCACCGCAGGACCCACCCACCCCGCAACCCCCGCCCCCACCGGAGCGAGCACCCGCTCCGGTGAGGGCGCCGCCTCGGCCGGAGGGCCGGTGCCCGCCGCCGGGGGAGGGGCCGCCTCCCTCGTAGGGGCCACGCCCCTCGGAAGGGCCGCCCCCCTTGGAGGGGCCACCCACCTCGAAGGGGGCCATCTCGGCGAGGGGGAGGCCGCCGTGGGCGGACGGGGTGGGGCGCCGTACGTGCTGCCGCTGTCGGCGGCGAGCGGGCCGGCCTTGCGGGAGCAGGCCGAACGGCTGGCCACCTGGCTGGAGGCGCGCCCCGGGACCGGGCTTGCGGACGTGGCGCACACGCTCCAGACCGGCCGCGCGGAGCTGGACCACCGCCGCGCCCTCGTCTGCGACGACGCCGCCGACGCCGTGGCGCGGCTGAGGGCGCCGGGCGACGGCCACCGGGTCAAGCGCCGCCCCCGCCTGGCGTTCCTGCTGCCGGGCGTCGGCGACCAGTACGCGGGCCTCGGCAGGGACCTGTACGCCGCCGAGCCCGTGTACGCCGAGGCCGTGGACCAGTGCGTCGACCTCGTACGCCGCCGCTCCGGCGTGGACCTGCGCCCCCAGTTCTTCCCGGAGGGCGCGACCACGGCCTCCGCGAACGGCGACCTGGCCGCCCTGCTCGGCCGGTCGGGGGAGACGCGCGGCGCCCACGACCCGCTCGACCAGGCGGCGATCGCGCACCCGTTCCTGTTCACCGTCGAGTACGCGCTCGCCAGGCTCCTGCGCCACTGGGGCGTCACCCCGGATCTGCTGGTCGGCTACAGCCTCGGCGAGTACGTGGCCGCCTGCCTGGCCGGGGTGTTCACCCTGGAGGACGCCCTGCACGTGGTCGTGGAGCGCGCCCATCTGATCAGCGCGGTGCCCGCCGGCCGCATGGTGGCGGTGGCGGCCCCGCAGGACCGCGTCCTGGAGGTGCTGGCCGGGACGGGCGCGGAGGTGGACGTCGCCGCCCGCAACGGCCCCGCCATGACGGTGCTGAGCGGCCTGCCGGCCGAGATCGAGGCCGCGACGGCCGCGCTGGCCGCGACCGGCCTGGCCTGCCGCCCGCTCCGGTCGGCGCACGCGTTCCACTCCACGCTGCTGCAGCCGGCCCGCGAGAAGCTCGCCGCGGTGCTCGACACGGTGACGCGCCGCCCGCCGGACATCACGATCGTCTCCAACCTCACCGGCCGCCCGCTGACCGCCGAGGAGGCCACGAGCACCTCGTACTGGGCCGACCAGCTCGTCAGCACCGTCCGCTTCGCCGACGGCGTACGGCACTGCCTGGAGGAGGACGTGTCGGCGTTCGTCGAGCTCGGCGCGGGACAGACGCTCGGCGGCCTCGTACGGCAGAACCTGACGGGCGGCCGGACCGCCGTCCTCGGCACGCTCGCCCCCCACTGGAACGCGAGCCCCGAGCCCCACGGCGACCTCATCACCACCTGCGCCACCCTGTGGGAGCTGGGCGCCCCGGTGAACTGGGACGCGGCCAGGCCGGGCGGCGGGCACGTCGCCGACCTGCCCACGTACCCCTTCCAGCGCACCCGGTTCTGGCCGGAGACGACGGCGCAGCCCGTCGCCGCCGAGCCCGCCCCGGCCGCCGGACCGGCCGACCACCTCTTCGCCCCGCTGTGGCGGCGCGACCCGGCCGCCGCCGCCCCGCCCGCCGGGCTCGCGCTGCCCGGCCCGCTGGTGGTGTTCGCCGACCCCGGCGGCGTCGGCGGCGCGCTCGCCGACCTGGCCGCCGCGTCCGGCGTCCGCGTCGTCGAGGTCGTGCCCGGGACCGGGCCGCACCGCGACGGCCGCCGCCTCACCATCGACCCGTCGGACCCCGCCCAGTACGCGGAGGTCTTCGCGGGGCACGGCGACGGGCCCGTGCACGTGGCGCACCTGTGGAGCCTCGCCACCCCCGCCGCCACGGGCGACGACGACCTGCGCGCCGCCGTCGGGCACGGCTTCGACAGCCTGATGCTGGCCGTACAGGCACTGGGGGAGCGGCCCGCCCGCCTCCTCACCGTCACCCGGGGCGCGGCCGACATCCTCGGCGGCGACGCCACCGCCCCCCACCAGGCGCTCGCCCACGGGCTCGGCCGGGCCGTCCGCCACGAGTACCCGAACCTCACGTGGAGCGGCGTCGACCTCGACCCCGGCGAGCCGCAGCCGCCCGCGGGGACCGCGCGGCAGCTCGCCGCCGAGCTGCTCACCGAGCCCGGCGCGGGCGACACGCCCGAGTCGGCCGACCCGCTCACCGGCTGGCGCCGGGGCCGCCGCTGGACACGCGGCTGGGCCCCGATCCCCGACCGGCCCGGCGCGGAGGGGACGCCGGTGTGGCGGGCGGACGGCGCCTACCTCATCACCGGCGGCACCCGCGGCCTCGGCCTGGCCCTGGCCCGGCACCTCGTACGCGCCGGCGTCCGCCGCCTGGCGCTGCTGGCCCGCACCCCGCTGCCCGACGGCGACGCCGACGTCGCCGCCCTGACGGCGGCGGGCGCCGAGGTGCTGCTCCTCACCGCCGACGCGGGCGTGCCGGACGAGCTGCGCGCCGCCCTGCGGCGGGCGCGCGAACGGTTCGGCCGCCTGCACGGCGTCATCCACGCCGCCGGCCTGCCCGCCGGCGGGCTGCTGCAACGCCGCACCACCGCCGAGGCGGCCCGCGTGCTCGCCCCCAAGGTGTACGCGATGGGCCCGCTCGCCGAGCTGACCGGCCCCGGCACCCCCGAGGAGGAACGGCCCGAGCTGCTCGTCCTCTACTCCTCGGCCGTCACCGCGTTCGGCGGCATAGGCGAGGGCGACTACTGCGCCGCCAACACCGTGCTCGACGCCTACGGCCAGGCCCTGGACGCCGCCGCGCCCGCCACCCGTGTCGTCTCCGTCGCCTGGGGGCCCTGGCAGCACGACGTGTGGCAGTCGGAGAACCTCAAGGGCAGCGGCGGCCTGGCCGAACGCGTCGCCGACTACCGCGCCCGCTACGGGTTCGCCGACGACGCCGGATGCGCGCTCCTCGACCGGATCGTGGCCGGCGGCCACGGCAGCGTCATGGCCGTCAGGCAGCCGCTGCGCGACGTGCTCGCGTCGTGGACCAGCATGCTCGACCTGGACGGCCTGCTCGCCACGGCCGCCCCCCAGGGCGAGCGCTTCCCCCGCCCCCGGCTCCGCACCGACTACGCGCCGCCCAGGACCGAGGCCGAGGCCAGGATGGCCGACCTGTGGGGCGCCTACCTCGGCATCGACGGCGTCGGCGTGCACGACCCGTTCTTCGACCTCGGCGGCAACTCCCTGACCGGCATGGCCATGGTGCTCGCCATCGAGAAGGACCTCGGCCGCCCCATCGCGCCCGCGGTGCTGTTCGAGCACCCCACCGTGGCCGCGTTCACGGCCGCACTGGACGGCGGCGGCGACCAGGGCGCCCAGGAGGCGCTCTCCACCAGTTCCGCACGGGGGCAGCGGCGGCGCCGGGCCCGTTCCAGCAACCGGAAATGAGGACCCAAGACGTGATCGACGACATCGAAGGAGCCGGCACCGACATCGCGATCGTCGGCATGTCCGGCCGGTTCCCCGGCGCTCCCGGCGTCGCCGAACTCTGGTCCGCCATCCGCGCGGGGGACTCGGGCATCACCCGCTTCACCGACGACGAGCTGCGCGCCGCCGGCGTCCCCGCCGACCTCCTGGACGACCCCGCGTACGTGAAGGCGGCGCCCGTCATCGACGGCGTCGAGGAGTTCGACGCGGCGTTCTTCGGCATCAGCCCCAAGGAGGCGCAGATCCTCGACCCGCAGCACCGGCTGTTCCTGGAGCACAGCTGGGCCGCGCTGGAGGACGCCGGCTGCGACCCCACGCGGTTCGACGGCGCCATCGGCGTGTTCGGCGGCTGCGCCCACAGCTCCTACATGCAGAACAACCTGCTGCCCAGCGGCATCACCGCCGTCATGGGCGACCTGGCCGTCGGCCTGGCCAACGACAAGGACTCCCTCACCACCCGCGTCGCGCACACGCTCGGCCTGACCGGCCCCAGCTACGGCGTGCAGAGCTACTGCTCCACCTCGCTCGTCGCCGTGTGCGCCGCCGCCTCCAGCCTGGCCGGGTTCGAGAGCGACCTGGCGCTCGCCGGCGGCGTCGCCGTCAACGTGCCCCACCGCGTCGGCTACCTCTACCAGCAGGGCGGCATCGCGCCGCCCGACGGCCTGTGCCGCGCCTTCGACGCGCGCGGACTCGGCAGCCCGCTCGGCAGCGGCGTCGGCGTCGTCGCCCTGCGGCGGCTGGAGGACGCGCTCGCCGACGGCGACCAGATCTACGCCGTCATCCGGGGCTGGGCCGTCAACAACGACGGCGGGCGCAAGGTCGGCTTCACCGCCCCCGGCGTCCAGGGGCAGGCCGCCGTCATGGCCGAGGCGCTGGCCGCCGCCGACCTCGAACCCGGCGACATCGACTACATCGAGGCACACGGCACCGGCACCGCCCTCGGCGACGCCGCCGAGCTGGCCGCCCTCCAGCAGGTGTACGGCGGCCGGTCGCTGCTGATCGGCTCCGTCAAGCCGAACGTCGGCCACCTCGACCGGGCCGCCGGCGTCACCAACCTGATCAAGGCGGCGCTCGCCCTGCGGCACGACGAGATCCCGCCCACGCTCCACCTGTCGGAGCCGAACCCGCAGCTCGGCACCGGCGAGGCCCGCCTCGACGTCGTCACCCGGCTGCGCGGCTGGCCGCGCGAGGCGGGCCGCATCCGCCGCGCCGGGGTGAGCGCGTTCGGCATCGGCGGGACCAACGCGCACGTGGTGCTGGAGGAGGCGCCGCTCGTCCCCAGGACCGAGGAGGAGCCGCGCCCCGAACCGCTGATCTGGTCCGCCCGCACCGCCGCCGCGGCCGACGAGATGACCGCCCGGCTCGCCGCCCACCTCGCGGCCGACGGGCAGGAGCTCCGGCTCGCCGACGTGGCCCACACCCTCCAGGCCGGACGGCAGCAGTTCGGCCACCGCAGGATGCTCGTCGCCGCCTCCCCGGCCGAGGCCGCCGAGGCGCTGGCGGGCGGCGCCGCGCTCGGCCGCGCCGAGACCCGCGCCGACCGGCCCGCCGCCTTCCTCATCGCGGGCGCCGGGGAGCAGTACCCGGGCATGGCCGCCGACCTGTACGCGACCGAGCCCGTCTTCCGCGAGGCCCTCGACGAGTGCCGCACCCGGCTGCGCCGCCTCATGGACGGCGCCGACCCGCTCACCGACCTGCTCGCCCCCCGCCCCGGCCCCGGCTCCGGCGGCGGGCTCGGCGCCCTGCTCGGCCGCACCGCCGAGCCCGCCGCCACCCCCACCGAGACGCTCCAGCCCGCCCTGTTCGCCGTCGAGTACGCGCTCGCCACGCTCGTCCGGTCGTGGGGCGTCGAGCCGGCGATCCTGGCCGGCTACAGCCTCGGCGAGTACGTCGCCGCCTGCCTGGCCGGCGTGCTCACCCTCGACGACGCCGTCGCCCTCGTCACCCACCGCGCCCGCCTCATCGGCGAGCTCCCCGAAGGCGCCATGGCCGCCGTGCCGCTGGCCGCCGCCGACGTCCTGGACCGCATCCGCCGCGCCGGCATCACCGGCGTCGGCGTCGGTGCCGTCAACGGCCCCGAGCTCACCGTCCTGTCCGGCGAACCGCAGGCCGTCGCCGCCGCCCGCGCGCTCCTGGAGGCCGACGCGGTGCCGTGCCGGCCGCTCGCCACCACCCACGCCTTCCACTCCGCGATGATGGAACCCCTCCGGGACCGCCTCACCGCGTGGATCGCCGCCCACGTCACCCTCCACCCGCCCCAGATCCCGTACGTGTCCAACGTCACCGGAGAGATCGCCACGGCCGCCCAGGTCACCGATCCCGCCTACTGGGCCCGCCACATGTGCGAGCCCGTCCGCTTCCACGACATGCTGCGCACCCTCCTGCGGCACGACGGCGAACCCGCGCTCCTGGAGATCGGGCCCGGCCAGTCGCTGGGCGCCATGGCGCGCGGCCACGCCGACTGCCCGCCGGACCGCTGGCCGCTCGTCGTCGCCACCCTGCCCGGCGCCGCCGACCCGCGCCCCGCCCGCGCCGTGCTCGCCGAGGCCGCCGGGCGGCTCTGGCTCGCGGGCGTCCCCGTCGACTGGGCCGGCTACCGGCAGGACCGGCCCGTCGCCAAGGTCGGGCTGCCCACCTACCCGTTCCAGCGCGAGCGCTTCTGGGTGAACCCCCCCGCCACCCCCACCCTCCCCGCCGCCGCCTCGCCCGCCGCCGAGCTCCCGGCGGACGCCGCGCCCCGGGCCGGGCACGTGTCCCTGCTGTCCCCCCGCTGGACCCCCGCCCCGCCCGCGTCGTCCGAGCTCCAGGCCACCCGCTACGTCCTCATCACCGGCGGCCCCGGCGGCCCCGGCGGCGCCGGCGACACCCTGGCCCGGACCCTGCGCGCCACCGGCGCCGACGTCGTCACCGCAGTCCCCGGCGACGCCTTCACCGAGACCCCCGACGGCTGCACGTTCGACCCCGCCGACCCCGCCACCCTCGCCTCCCGCCTCACGACGGACGGCCTCACGATCCTCGACCTCCGCCTCCTCACCCCACCGACCGGCCCCGCCACCCCGTACGGGGAGACCACCTCGTACGGCCAGACCGCCCCGTACGGCGGGACCGTCTCGTACGGCGAAGCGGTCCTGACAAGCGGACCCAGCCTCCCGGACGGGGCCGCACCCCACACTGGCCCGGCCGGAACCCCCGGCCCCGACGGCGGCGCCGGCCCGGACGGCGGCGACGACCGCGACGGACAGGACGGCGAGGTCGGCCCGGACGGCGGCGACGGCCGCGACGGCACCGGCCCCGACGGCGGCAACGCCCACCACCCCACCTCTACAGGCCCCTCCACCACCGACGAGCCCGCAACCCTCGACGGGCGTGCTCTCTCCGAGGGGGCCGCTGCCATCGGGCGGGATGGGCGGGGGGCGGTGCTGCCCGTGGCGGCGATGCTGGCGGCCTGGGGGGAGGCGACCGCCGAGACGGCGGCGCGGGTGATCGTCGTGACGCGCGGCGGGCAGGCCGTGGCCGCGGGGGAGCGCCCCGACCCGGGGATGGCCGCCGCCGCGACCCTGCCGATGGTCGCCAACCAGGAGTACCTGAACCTCGACTGCGCCACCGTGGACGTGGCCGGGGACGCGGACGCCGCCGAGGTGGCCGAGGCGCTGGAGGCGGAGCTCCGCACCCCGTCCGGCGACGTCTTCGTCGCCTACCGCCACGGCACCCGCCTGACCCGCGCCTACACCCCCGACGACGCCACCCCCCACGACACCACCCCGGCGGACGGGGCCCCGGTGCGGCGGGGAGGGACGTACCTGGTGACGGGCGGGCTCGGGGACGTGGGCCTGCTGCTGGCCGGCCACCTGGCCCGCGCCGGGGCGGGCCGGCTGGTCCTGGCCAGCCGGGGCGGCGTCCCGGACGACCCGGCCCACCCGCGACGGCACGCGGTCGACGCGCTGCGGGAGCTGGGCGTCGAGGTGAGCACTCCCCGCGTGGACGTCACCGACCCGGCCGCCGTGCGCGCGCTGCTGGCCGGGCTGGACCGGCTGGACGGCGTCGTGCACGCCGCCGCCGTGACCACGCCCGACACGTTCCGCCCGCTGCGCGAGCTGGACGCGGACGCGGTGGCCCGGCACTTCGACGCCAAGGTCGGCGGCGCGCTGGCGCTGGCCGAGGCGCTGGCGGGCACGGAGCTGACGCCGGACTTCTGCGTGCTGTTCGCCTCCACGTCGTCGCTGCTGGGCGGCATCACGTTCGGCAGCTACGCCGCCGCGAACGCGGCGCTGACGGCGATCGCCCACCGCCACCACGGCGGCGCCACCCGGTGGACGGCCGCGAGCTGGGACACCTGGGCGGTGACGCTCGACCGCATCGAGGGCGGCCTGGGCGCGGCGATGGCGGCGCACTCGATGACGGCGGAGGAGGCCCTGGCGGCCTTCGACCGGGTCCGGGCCGGCGCCGCCCCGCACGTCGTGGTCGCCGCGGGCGGCCTCGACGACCGGCTCCCGCGTGCCATGAGCGCGCCGGGCCCGGAGGCGGCCGGGAGCGGCGACCGCTTCCCCCGCCCCGAGCTGCCCCAGCCGTACACGGCCCCGATCACGCAGGCCGAGCGGGATCTGGCGGCGCTCTGGTCGGAGGTGCTGGGCGTGGAGCCCGTCGGCACCCGGGACAACTTCTTCGACCTCGGCGGCAACTCCCTGGTGGCGCTGCAGATGCTGGCGCTGGTGAAGAAGCGGCACGGGATCGCGGTGCCGACGGTGACCCTGTTCGAGGCGCCCACGGTCGCCACGCTGGCCGCCGTGCTCGACGAGCGCCGTTCCACCGCCGCGCCGCAGGCCGAGCCCGTACGGGCCGCGCGGGTGGAGCGCGTCACCGAGGACGAGGACCGGCGGATCGCGATCGTCGGGATGGCGGGCCGTTTCCCCGGCGCGCCGGACGTGGACGCGTTCTGGCGGAACCTGCGCGAGGGCGTCGAGTCGATCACGTTCTTCTCCGAGGACGAGCTGCTGGCCGCCGGGGCCGACCCCGAGCAGGTGCGCGACCCGGCGTACGTGCCGGCGCGGCCGGTGCTGGACGACGTCGGCGGCTTCGACGCGGCGTTCTTCGGCATGAGCCCGCGCATGGCCGCCATCACCGACCCGCAGCAGCGGGCGTTCCTGGAGGTGTGCTGGGAGGCGCTGGAGCAGGCCGGTTACGCCGCGCCGGAGCGGCGGGGCCGGGTGGGCGTCTTCGGCGGCGCCAACATCAGCACCTACCTGCTGAGGATGACCGACCACCTGCTCGGCGAGGGCGGCAAGGCGGGCTTCAGCGACTTCGAAGTGATCATGGGCAACGACAAGGACGCGCTGCCCACGACCGTGTCGTACCTGCTCGACCTGCACGGGCCGAGCGTCGCCGTGCAGACGTTCTGCTCCACGTCGCTGGTCGCCGCGCACCTGGCGGTGCAGTCGCTGCGCAACGGCGAGTGCGAGCTCGCGCTGGCGGGCGGCGTCTCCATCCGGGTGCCGGACCGCGTCGGCCACCTGTACGGGCCGGGCGGGCAGGAGTCGCCCGACGGGCACGTGCGCACGTTCGACGCGCGGGCCAAGGGCAGCATGTTCGGCGACGGCGCCGCCGCCGTCCTGCTCAAGCGGCTGCCGGACGCGCTGCGCGACGGCGACCACGTCTGGGCGGTGATCCGCGGCACGGCGATGAACAACGACGGCGCGCTCAAGGTCGGCTACACCGCGCCCAGCGTCGTCGGCCAGTCGCGGGTGATCGCCGACGCGATGGCCGACGCCGGCGTCACCGGCGAGGACATCAGCTACGTCGAGGCGCACGGCACCGCCACCGAGCTGGGCGACCCGATCGAGGTGGCCGCGCTCGCCCGCGCCTTCGGCCCGACCAGCGAGCGCCGCTACTGCGCGATCGGGTCGGTCAAGACGAACGTCGGCCACCTGGACCGGGCGGCCGGGGCGAGCGGGCTGATCAAGACCGCGTTCGCGATCCGCGACGGCGTGATCCCGGCCAGCCTGCACTACACCAGCCCCAACCCGGAGATCGACTTCGAGTCGGGCCCGTTCTACGTCAACACCGAGCTGTCGCCGTGGCGGACCCGTGACGGCCGCCCGCGCATCGCCGGGCTGAACTCGCTCGGCATGGGCGGCACCAACGTCCACATGGTGATCGAGGAGCCCCCGGCCGTCTCCCGCGACGCCGAGCCGCAGGGCCGCCGCTACCAGGTGCTGCCGGTGTCGGCCCGCGCCGCCGCGGCGGCCGACGAGGCGTGCCGCAGGCTGGGCCGCCACCTGGCGGCCGAGCCGGGCGTCCGGCTGGCCGACGCCGCGTACACGCTGCAGGCCGGGCGGAAGACGTTCGAGCACCGGCGCGCGCTGGTGGCCGCCGACGCGGCCGGCGCGGCGGCCGCGCTGGACGGCGGCGCGGGCCTGCTCTCCCGCACCGACACCGCGCAGGGCCGCCGGGTCGCCTTCCTGCTGGCGGGCGTCGGCGAGCAGTACCCGGGCCTGGCCGCCGACCTGCACCGCCACGAGCCCGCCTTCCGCCAGGCGCTCGACGACTGCCTGGCGGCGCTGGCCGGCGTCATGGACGTGACCGGCGTCGCGGACCTGCTCACCGGCGACCGCGCCGCCGCCCCCGGCCTGGCCGCCCTCCTCGGCCGGGAGACCGCCTCCGGCGGCGGGCCGGACGGGACGCGGGCGGCGACGCTCGCGCGCACCGAGCTCGCCCAGCCCGCCCTGTTCGCCGTGGAGTACGCGCTGGCGCGCACCCTCATGGCGTGGGGCGTCCAGCCGGAGATCATGCTCGGCTACAGCCTCGGCGAGTACGTCGCCGCCTGCCTGTCGGGCGTGCTCTCCCTCCAGGACGCCGTCGCGCTCGTCGCCCACCGGGCGAAGCTCATCGCCGAGCTGCCCGGCGGGTCGATGCTCGCCGTCTCGATGCCCGCCGCCGCGCTGGCCCGCCGCTTCCGGCTGGAGGAGCGCGGCCTGGACGTCGCCGCCGTCAACGGCCCCCAGGTCACCGTCGTCGCCGGCCCCGCCGAGCCCGTCGCCGCCCTGGCCGCCGAGCTGCGCGCCGCCGAGATCCCGTGCCGCCCCCTGGAGACCAGCCACGCCTTCCACTCCCGCATGCTCGAACCGGCCGCCCACGACCTCACCCAGTGGGTCAAGGCCAACGTCACGCTCAACCCGCCCGCGCTGCCGTACGTGTCGAACGTGACCGGCGACGTCGCGGACGCCGCGCTGGTGTGCGACCCCGGCTACTGGGCGCGGCACATGTGCGCGACGGTGCGGTTCGCCGACGGCGCGGAACGGCTGCTCGCCGACCCGGAGCTGGCCGTCGTGGAGATCGGGCCGGGCCAGTCGCTCGGCGCGCTGGTCCGCGCGACCGGCTGCCCGCCCGAGCGGTGGCCGCTGATCACCCACACCATGCCCGCCGCGAGCGACGGCACCCCCGGCGACGAGACGCTGGCCGGCTGCCTGGCCAGGCTGTGGCTGTGCGGCGTCACCCTCGACTGGGACGCCTACCACGGCCGCGACGGCGGCGACGGCGGCGCGGCCGGGGCGCCGGGCCGGATCCCGCTGCCCACCTACCCGTTCCAGCGGCAGCGCCACTGGATCGACCCGCCCGCCCGCGCCAAGGCCGTCGCCGCCGAGCCGGAGGACCTGTTCGAGGCCGTCGCCGGGCTGCCCAAGCTGCCCGAGGACCGGTGGCTCTACCTGCCCGTGTGGCGGCAGACCGCGGCCCCCGCGCCCGCCGCCGCGCAGCCGGGCTCCTGGCTGGTGTTCACCCGCGACGGCCTGGCCGACGAGGCCGCCCGCAGGCTGGCCGCCACCGGCGCCACCGTCACCCTGGTCCGCCCCGGCGACGCCTACACCGCGACGCCGGACGGCCACACGGTCCGGCCCGGCAGCGTCGACGACCTCCTCGCCCTGCTGCGCGACCTGCGCGCCGCCGGCCGGCCGCTGGAGCGCGTCGTCCACCTGTGGTCGCTGGAGCCGGGCCCGCACGAGCTCACCGTCACGCGCGGCCTGCACACGCTCGTCGCGCTCGCCCGCGCCGCCGGCGAGTCCGGCATCGGCGGCTGGTCGCTCGACGTGGCCGTCTCCGGCACCCAGCAGGTGCTCGGCGAGGAGGTCGCCGACCCGTCCGGCGCCACCCTGGCCGGACCCTGCCTGGTGATCCCGCTGGAGTACCCCGGCGTGACCACCCGCCTCGTCGACCTGCCCGGCGACCCGGCCGCGACCGACCTGGACGCGCTCACCGCCGAGCTGGCCCGCCCGCACGGCGACCGCACCGTGGCGCTGCGCCGGGGCCGCCGCTGGCTGCCCGGTTACGACCCGATGCCCGTGCCCGACGCCCCCGACCCGCTGCGCGACGGCGGCGTCTACCTGATCACCGGCGGCCTGGGCGGCATCGCCCTCGGCCTGGCCGGTCACCTGGCCCGCGAACGCGCCGCCAAGCTCGTCCTGCTCGCCAGGACCGGCCTGCCGCCCCGCGCCGAATGGCCCGCCGTCCTCTCGGGCGAGCGGCACGCCGGGGAGACCACGAGGCGGCGCGTCGCCGAGGTCACCGCCCTCATCGAGGCGGGCGCCGAGGTCGAGCTCGTCACCGGCGACGCCGCCTCCGCCGCCGACGTGCGCCGCGCCGTCGACGCCGCCCTCGACCGGTTCGGCGCGCTGCACGGCGTCCTGCACGCCGCCGGGGTCCCCGCGATGGGGCTCATGCAGTTCAAGCGGCCCGAGGAGCTCGACGACGTGCTCGCCCCCAAGGTCGGCGGCGTCCACGCCGTCGCCGAGGCGCTGCGCATCGGCGAACCCGGCGAGATCCCGCTCGACTTCCTCGCCCTGTTCTCCTCCATCACCTCCGCCACCGGCGGCGGCCCCGGCCAGGTCGACTACTGCGCCGCCAACGCCTACCTGGACGCCTACGCCTGCCGGCTGGCCGCCACCGGCCGCCGCGTCGTCGCCATCGGCTGGGGCGAATGGACGTGGAACGCCTGGGAGGCCGGGCTCGACGGCTACGAGGAGGCGCTGCGCGACTTCTTCCGCGACAACCGGGCCAGGATCGGCATCGGCTTCGACGACGGCTGGCGCTCCCTGCGGCGCGCCCTGGCCACCGGCGAGCCGCGCGTCGTCGTCTCCACCCAGGACTTCCCCACCCTCGTCGCCGGCAGCGCCCGCTTCACCCTGGAGGCGGTGACCTCGCCCGGCCTGGGCGGGACCGGCGGCGAACGGCACCCCCGCCCCGAACTGCTCACCCCCTACCAGGAGCCGTCCGGCCACGCCGAGGAGACCATCGCCGCGATCTGGGCGGAGTCGCTGCGGCTGGAACGCGTCGGCGTGCACGACAACTTCTTCGAACTCGGCGGCAACTCCCTGCTCGGCGTCTCGATCGTGGCGGCGGTCCGCCGCGCGTTCGAGCTGGCCGAGCTGCCGCCGCACATCCTCTACGAGTCGCCCACCGTGGCCGCGCTCGCCGGCACCGCCGAGGCCCTGGCCTCCGGCACGGCGCCCGCGGCCGCCGACCCAGGCGGCAGCCAGGTCCGCGCGCAGCTGCGCAGATCCGGGCTCGAAGCCTCCGCCGCCCGCAGACGCGGCCGGTGACACCCCAACCTGAAGGAGCGGACATGACCGTGATCGGCGTGATCGGCGCCGGCGTGATGGGCGTCGGCGTGGCCCAGAACCTCGCCCAGACCGGCCACGAGGTCGTCCTGGTCGACAAGGACGAGCGCATCCTCGCGGACGCGCTGGCCACCATCGGCCGCAACGCCCGGATGAGCCGCCTCATGGGCGGCCCCGCCCTGGACCCCGACGAGATCCTGTCGAGGATCACCACCGCCGTCGGCGCAGCCGGCGCCGCCAAGGCGAGCCTCGTCATCGAGAACGTGACGGAGAACTGGGACGTCAAGCGGGAGGTGTACGAGACGCTCGACGCCGAGTGCGGGCCCGACACCGTCTTCGTCGTCAACACCTCGGCCATCCCCATCACCAAGATGGCGGCCGTCACCGGCCGCCCCGACAAGGTCATCGGCGTGCACTTCATGAACCCGGTGCCCGCCAAGCCCGTCGTGGAGCTGATCCCCGGCTTCCACACCTCGCCGGAGACGATCCAGCGCACCAGGGACCTGCTGACGGCGATGGGCAAGAAGGCCGTCGACGTCAAGGACTCGTGCGGCTTCATCTCCAACCGGGTGCTCATGCTGACCGTCAACGAGGCCGCCTACCTGGTGCACGAGGGCGTCGCCGACGCCGAGTCGGTGGACGAGGTGTTCCGCGGCTGCTTCGGCCACCCGATGGGCCCGCTGGAGACCGCCGACCTGATCGGCGTCGACACCATCCTCTACAGCGTCGAGGTGCTCTACGAGCACTACGCCGACAGCAAGTACCGTCCCTGCCCGCTGCTCAAGCAGATGACCGACGCCGGCCTGCACGGACGCAAGTCAGGCCGCGGCTTCTACACCTACACCACCCAGAGCTGAAGGAGTCACCCATGTCCAGCAAGACCCAGATCCTCGACTTCATCCGCGGCCGTTACCCGCAGGCGGAGATCGACGAGTCGCAGGACATCTTCGCGCTCGGCTTCGTCAACTCCCTGTTCGCCATGGAGCTCGTCATGTTCGTCGAGAAGACGTTCGGCGTCACCATCCCCAACGAGGAGCTGCGCATCGACAACTTCCGCACCGCCGACGCCATGTCCGCGCTGGTGGCGCGGCTCACCTCCGACCTGGCCGTCGCGTGACCCTCACCAGCACGGCGCCCGCTCCGGCGGGCGCCGCCCCCGTCACCGGCCGCAGCTCGGCCCGCGCGTTCGTGGACACCCACGTCGTGCCGTACGCCGACGCCTACGACAGCAGCGGGCGCGTCCCCGAGGACCTGCTGCGACGGGCCGCCGAAGCCGGGCTGTGGGACCCGCTGTCGATGGACATGGTCACGCTCGGCGAGGTGCACGAGGAGGTGGGCCGGGGCTGCTCGTCGCTGCGCAGCCTGCTGACCGTGCACACGATGGTGTCGTGGACGCTGCGCCGCTGGGGCACCGACGCGCAGCGCGAGCGCTGGTCGGCGCCGCTCGCCGCCGGGGACGCGCTCGGCGCGTTCTGCCTGTCGGAGCCCGGCGCCGGCAGCGACGCCGCCGGCATCACCACCACCGCCACCCAGACGGGCGACGGCTGGGTGATCGACGGGGTGAAGACGTGGACGACCGGCGGCCAGCGGGCCGACGTGTTCCTCGTCTTCGCCCGCACCGCCACCAGCATCGGCGCCTTCCTGGTGCCGAGGGACACGCCGGGCGTGACGGTCACGCCGATCGACGACATGCTCGGCACCCGCGCCTCCATGCTGGCGACGATCACGTTCGCCGGCGTCGCCCTCGGCCCCGACGCGCTGCTCGGCCCGAGCGGGTTCACCGCCGGCATGGTCCTCACCGGCACCCTCGACCTGGGCCGCTACAGCGTCGCCGCCGGGTCGCTCGGCATCGTCCAGGCGTGCCTGGAGGCGTCGGCCGACTACGCCGCCCGCCGCGAGGTCGGCGGCCGGCCCCTGGCCGAGCTGCCGCTCATCCAGGCCAAGCTCTCCGACATGGTCACCGACGCGCGGGCGGCCCGGCTGCTCGTCGCCGAGGCCGGCCGGCTCAAGGACGCCGGCGAGTCCGCCACGATCATGGCCACCTGGGTGGCGAAGTACTTCGCCTCCACCGCCGCGGCCAGGCACGCCTCCGAGGCCGTCCAGATCCACGGCGCCAGCGGCTGCGCCCCCGGCTCCCCGGTGGCGCGCTTCTACCGTGACGCCAAGATCATGGAGATCATCGAAGGCAGCAACGAGGTCCAGCGCATCACCATCGCCGGCCAGGCAGAACGGGAGACGACCAGATGACCGTGACCACCGAGCGGCCAGGCGCGCTGCCCGCCAAGCCCGCCCGCGGCCGCATCAAGTGCATCGTGTGGGACCTCGACAACACCCTGTGGAACGGCGTCCTGCTGGAGGACGGCGACGTCACCGTGCGCCCCGCCGTGGTCGAGCGCATCCACGAGCTCGACCGCAAGGGCGTGCTGCACTCCGTCGCCAGCAAGAACGACCACGACACGGCCATGGCCAAGCTGCGCGAGCTCGGGCTGGAGGACATGTTCCTGCACCCGCAGATCAACTGGAACGCCAAGTCGGAGTCCATCAAGGTCATCGCCAAGGCGCTCAACCTCGGCCTGGACGCGTTCGCCTTCGTCGACGACCAGGAGTTCGAACGCGCCGAGGTCGCCCACGAGGTGCCCGACGTCACCTGCGTCGACATCCTGGACCTGGAGGAGGCGCTGGCCAGGCCCGAGTTCAGGCCCCGGTTCGTCACCGACGAGTCGGCCCAGCGGCGCGCCATGTACCAGGGCCAGATCGCCAGGGACGAGCTGGAGCAGGAGTTCGTCGGCACCAGCGAGGAGTTCCTCGCCGGGCTCGGCATGACGTTCACCATCGCGCCCGCCCGCCGGGAGGACCTGCAGCGGGCCGAGGAGCTGACCGTCCGCACCAACCAGCTCAACTCCACCGGCCGCACCTACTCCTACGACGAGCTCGACGCGCTGCGCGAGTCACCCGACCACCTGCTCCTCGTCGCCTCGCTCACCGACAGGTTCGGCAGCTACGGAAAGATCGGGCTGGCCCTGGTGGAGAAGGAGGAGAAGAGCTGGCGGCTGTGCATGATGCTCATGTCGTGCCGGGTCATGTCACGCGGCGTGGGGATGGTGCTGCTCAACCACATCCTGCGGCTGGCGGCCGAGGCGGGCGTCGCCGTCCGCGCCGACTTCGTGGAGACCGGCCGCAACCGCATGATGCAGATCACGTACGCCTTCGCCGGGTTCAGGGAGGTGAGCCGGGACGGCGCGCAGGTGGTGCTGGAGGCCGACCTGGACGCCGTGCAGCCGCCTCCCGCCTACGTGAAGCTGGAGATCGCCGAATGAGGGACCGACCATGACCGTCCATGATCTGACCAGCGACGACGTGCTCGTCCGCTGGCTGCCGTTCCGGACGCTCACCGGGGCCGAACCGGGGGCGCTGCCGCTCTACTGCCTGCCCCACGCCGGCGGCGCCGCCTCGGCGTTCCGGCTGTGGCAGCGCAAGCTCCCGGGCGTCGCCGTCCAGCCGGTGCAGCCGCCCGGCCGGGAGGGGCGGCACAAGGAGCCGCCGTACCTGAGCATGCCGGAGCTCGTCTCCGACCTGGCCGACGTGGTGCTCGCCGACGTCGAGCTGTCGGCCGCCGGCCGCCGCTACGCCCTGTACGGGCACAGCCTCGGCGGGCTGGTGGCCTTCGAGCTCGTCCGGGAGGTCCGGCGGCGCGGCGGGCCGGAGCCGGTGCACCTGTTCGTGTCCGGCGCCGACGCCCCGCACGTCACCTACGAGCCCGGCCCGCCGGTGCGCGGGATGAGCGGGCCCGAGGTCGTCGCCCTGCTGCGCCGGCTGGGCGGGACTCCCGAGTGGCTGCTGTCCGACCCGGAGGCGCTGGCGATGATCCTGCCGGCCGTCCAGGCGGACTTCACCGTCAAGGAGACGTACGTGTACCAGGAGGAGCCGCCGCTGGACGTGCCGATCTCGGCGCTGCCCAGCGCGTCGGACCCCCGGGTCGCGCCGGAGAAGGTGGCGCGCTGGCGCGACCAGACGGCCGCCCCGTTCGCGCTGCACCCGTTCGACGGCGGCCACTTCGCCGTCTTCGAGCAGGCGGCGCGCACGCACCGCCTCGTCGCCCAGGCGCTGCGCCCGTGGGTGTGACCAGCCGGCGGGTCTGGGGGGACCCGCCGGCCCCGCCCCCGACGGCGTCCGCCGAACCCTCCGGCCCCCGCACGCCGCGCACCCTCCCGAGGTCGCGCGCCGCCGTGCGGGGGCCCGCCCTTTCCGGGCCCACTCTTTCCGGGGACGCCGGGGAAGCCGGCGTGGAGGCGCGGGTGTCGCCGGTGGGAGTCCCCGGCGGTGGGGTGCGGGTGTGGCGGGTCGACCTGGACCGGCCGGACGCGGCCCGGGGGTGGCGGCTGCTGTCCCAGGACGAGCGCGAGCGCGCGCTGGCGTTCGCGGACGGCGGGGAGCGCCGCCGCTACGTGGTGGCGCACGCGGCGCTGCGCGCGATCCTGGGGCGGGCGCGCGGCGCCGACCCGGCGGGGCTCGGGTTCGGCCGGGACGAGGCCGGGCGGCCGTGCCTGGCGGACGGCGGCGGGCCGGACTTCAACCTGTCGCACTCCGGCGGCTGGGCGCTCGTCGCCGTCGCCCCGCCGGGCGGCCGGGTGGGCGTCGACGTGGAGCGCGTCCGCGCCGACGCCGACCATCTGGCCCTCGCCCGGCGCTTCTACCAGCCCGAGGAGGCCGACCGCGTGCGCGCCGAGGGCCCGGACGCGTTCTTCCGCCTGTGGACCGTCAAGGAGGCGTACGTGAAGGCGTCCGGCGCCGGCCTGGCCGCCCTGAGCGACGTCGTCGTACGCGAAAGGAGCGCGACGCACGCCACCGTGCTGTCACGCTCCTCGCGCTTCCCCGAGTGCCACGCCCACCCGCTGGACGTGGCCCCCGGCTACCGTGCCGCCGTGGTGGTCACGACCGCTTGGACACCGGCACCACGTACCGGCTGAACACCAGCTCGCGCAGCACGTCGTCGCCGCCCTCGACGATCGACACGTACCGCATGTCCCGCAGCAGCTTGCCGATGACGGACTCGTGCGTGTAGCCGAGCCCGCCGAACATCTCCGACGCGGTCGAGGCTATCTGCCACCCCGTCTGCCCGCAGAACATCTTCGCCGTCAGCGCCTGCTTGAGCGTGCCGAGCCGCAGGAACTCCTCGCCCGCGTCCGGCCGGGCGGCGATGGCGTCGTAGGCGCGCGCCGCCGCCAGGCACTGGTTGGCCATGACCTCGATCTGCATCTCCATCTGCCCGAGCCGGCCGGCGAACACGGCGTTGCCGGTCAGCGGCGCCCCCTTGACGGTCTTGGCGGCGCCGTACTCCATGCACACGTCACGCACCCGCCGGGCGATGCCGAGGGCGGTGGCCGCGATGAGGATGCGGCTGGCGTTCAGCCCCACCTCCAGCAGCCGCAGCCCGTTGCCGCGCAGCACGTTCGCGGCCGGGACGCGGACGCCCGACAGCGACACCTGGTAGGTCGCCGACGAGCGCAGCCCGATCACGTCCCAGCGCTTGTCCACGGTGATGCCGGGCGTGTCGCGCGGCACCAGCACGGCCAGGTAGCCGGCCGGGTCGTCCTGGGCGCGCGCCACGACGACGAGGAAGCGGGCGAAGTCGGTGTTGGTGGAGAACGCCTTGGTCCCGTCGAGGACGACGTCGCCGCCCTCGGTGCGCGCGGTCGTGGTGATCCTGGCCAGCTCGCTGCCCGCGGCGTGCTCGCTGCCGAGGGTGGCGGCGAAGCCGTTGGTCGCCACGAGGTCGCCGAGGTGGCGCTTGGCGAGCTCCTCGCCGCCGTACCACGTCACCATGCTCGTGGTCAGGATCGGGATGAACAGGGTGAACGCCACCCCGGCGTCGGCGTAGGCGAGCTCGGCGGTGATGCGCACGCTCTCCTCCAGCCCGAGGCCGGGCCCGCCTGCCTCCTTGGGCAGCCACCAGTTGGCCAGGCCGGTGGCGCCGAACCGCTCGTACAGCGGCAGCGGAGCCTCGGCCAGCGAGTCCAGGTACGCGTCCTTGCCCGCCAGCTCGCGGCGGGCGAACCCCTGCACGGTCCTCAGGTACGCGGGCTGCTTCATGGGTCGCTCACTCCTGTTCGTCGCGGGCGTCGAGCAGCTCGGCGAGCTGGCGCACCGTCGGGCACTCCAGCAGGCCGGTGACCGGCACCGACGCGTTCAGCGCCTTGCGGACGCGGGTGGTGAGCTCGATGGCCAGCAGCGAATGCCCGCCGAGCTCGAAGAAGTTGTCCAGGGCGCCGATCGGGTCGATGCCGAGCACGCGGGACCAGATCGCGGCCAGCGTGGCCTCGGTGCCCTCGCGCGGCTCCACGTAGGCGTTGTTCAGCTCGGGGCGCGGGTGCCGCTCCTGGTCGTCATCGTCGTCGCCGGCCTCGTGGATGTCGCCGGTGACCCACTGGGCGATGCGGGCGTCCAGGGAGCCGGTCGAGATGACGAAGTGGCCGGCGTGCCCGGCGGCCGACAGCGCCCGCTCGAACACGTCCACGCCCTCGGCGGGCGTCATCGCGTAGTCGACGACGGCGCCGCTGTGGCCGGCCACCCGGTCGGGGTCGATGTTCCAGGTGTCCCAGTCGACCGTGACCCACCGCCCGCCGCCGCTGGTGCGGGCCACCCGCACGTACGCGTCGAGCGCGGCGTTGGCGGCGGCGTACGGGCCGAGCGTCATGCCGCCGAGCACGGCCGCGATGGACGACAGCGTGATGCGCCGGTCCGGGCAGTGGTCGCCGAGCACCTTCTGCAGCACGTGGAACCCGGTCACCTTGGCCGCCAGGTGGGCGTCGCACTGCTGGCGGTCCATCAGGTGGGCGAAGTTGAAGTAGGCGCCGTCCTGCACGCCGGCGCCGTGCACGACGACGTCGATGCCGCCGAACCGCTCGACCGCCTCGGCCACGACGGCGCGCATGCGCTCCTCGTCGGCCACGTCGGCCGACAGGGCCAGCACCGTCGCGCCCCGGCTCTCCAGGTCGCGGATGTTGCGGATGTGGCGGGCGGTCCGCTCGCCGCCGGGCGGCACGTCGGCCAGGTAGGCGTCCCACTCCTGCCGGGGCGGCAGCGGGGAGCGGCCGGTGAGCACCAGCCGGCAGCCGTACGCGTCGGCCAGGTGGCGGGACAGGACGAGCCCGACGTCGCCGAGGCCGCCGGTGATCAGGACGGTGTCGCCGTCGCGGAACGGCCGCCGCGCCGGGTCCGGCTCGTCGATCGGGAACGGCTCGTAGTGGCGCAGCCACGTCTCGCCCGCGCGCACGGCCATCGGGCCCTCGTGCTCGCAGACGGCCGCGGCCAGCGCGGCCTCGACCCCGCCGGCCAGGTCGCCCAGGTCGCCCAGGTCGTCGAGGTCGACGTGGCGGCAGCGCAGGCGCGGGTTCTCCTGCTGGAGGCTGGGGGCGAGCGCCGCCAGCGTGGCGTGCTCGGGGTGGCGCAGCTCGGCCCCGGCGACGTTCACCGCGTGGGAGGTGAGCAGGACCAGCTCCGCCCGGGGCGCGGACCCGGTGTTGTCGACGAGCTCGCGGGCCAGCTCCAGCGCCGAGTAGAAGCCGCGGTCCTGTTCGGCGGCGAAGTGCGCCACCGGGTCGGCGCCGGGTCCGGGCTCGGCGGCGGCCAGGCTGAAGCCGTGCACGATCGCGCGCGGGCTGACGACCAGCGAGTACAGCAGTTCGGCGAGGTCGCCGGCCTTGCCGGAGCGGATGGTGAAGCTGCCGTCGTCGTGCTGCTCGAACCGGTCGCCGTCACGCACGGCGGTCACCTCGGCCCCGGCCCGCGTCAGCCGCTCGACCAGGGCCTCGCCGCGCCCGTCGGCGGTGAGCACCAGCCACGGCCCGGCCTCGCGCAGCCGCTCGTCGAGCCCTTCGGCGGGCAGCGGGCGCTGCTTCCACGACGGCAGGTGGGTCCACCGCGACCGGTCGAACGTCTTGCCCTCGCCCGCCGGCTGGCGCTGCTGCCCGGTGGGCGGTTTGACCCAGAACCTGCGCCGCTGGAACGGGTAGGTCGGCAGCTCGACGCGCCGCCCCTCGCCGCCGTGCAGCTTGGCCCAGTCGACGACGCTGCCGGCCAGCCAGAGCCGCGCCAGCGCCGACAGCAGCCACGAGGCGGCGTCCACGCCCTCCTCGGGGGCCACCGTCAGCTCCACGGCCTGCGCGTCGCCGTCGACGACCTGGACGCCGATCCCCGTGAGCCCGTCGGCCAGCGCGTTCAGCGCCTCGTCCCGTCCCGCCGTCCCGGCGGGGGCGGGCTGGCCGAGCACCGAGGACGCCGCCGCGCGCAGCTCCGCCCACCAGGAGTCCGGGGTCCCGTCCTCCGGCGCGGCCAGCCGTACCTTGGGGTTGCGCCGCTGGGTCTTGCCGTCGATCCAGCGGGACGGGTCGGCCAGCGCGGCGAGCGCGTCGTCGCGGTCGCGGCAGACGACGGCGCGGCGCAGCGCGAACGCGCCCCGCGACACCTGGAGCGTGAACGCCACGTCCGCCAGGTCGGAGCGGTCGCCGGTCAGGTGCCGGCGCAGCCGCTCGGTCAGGTCCGTCAGCGCCTGGTCGTCGGCGGCGGAGAACACCAGCAGGTGCGGGCCGGGCCTGGCGGGCCGCTCCGGCCGGGGCGGCGCCTGCTCCATCACCACGTGCGCGTTGGTGCCGCCGAGCCCGAACGAGCTCACCCCGGCCCGGCGCGGGTGCGGGCCCTCCGGCCAGGGCCGGTTCTCGGTCAGCACGGTGAAGCGGTCGCGCGCCGACGCCAGCGCCGGGTTCGGCGTCTCGTAGCCGGGCGTGCCCGGCAGCAGCTCGTGCTTGAGGACGAGCGCGGCCCGCATCAGCCCGGTGACGCCGGAGGCGCGGTCGAGGTGGCCGAGGCTCGGCTTGACCGACCCCAGCACCGTCGGCGTCTGCCCGGCCTGCGTGAACACCCGGCTCATCGCCGCCAGCTCGATCGAGTCGCCCAGCATGGTGCCGGTCGCGTGGCACTCGACGTAGCCGACGGTCTCCGGCTTGACCCCGGCCACGCCGAGCGCCGACTCGATCACCTCGGCCTGGCCGTCCACGCCCGGCGCCGTGTAGCCGGCGCGCAGCCGGCCGTCGTTGTTGGACGCCGACCCGAGGATCACCGCGTGGATCACGTCGCCGTCGGCCAGCGCGTCGGACATGCGCTTGAGCGCCACCGCCCCCGCGCCGCTGCCCATGACCGTGCCGCCCGCCTCGGCGTCGAAGCTGCGCACCCGCCCGTCGGGCGACATGATGCCGCCCTGCTCGTACAGGTAGCCGGCGGGCTGGGGGAGCGGCGTGAACGCGCCGCCCGCCACGGCCACGTCGCACTCGTAGGTGAGCAGGCTCTGGCACGCCAGGTGCACGGCCACCAGCGACGTCGAGCAGAACGTCTGCACCGACACCGACGGCCCGCGCAGCCCCAGCTTGTAGGAGACCAGCGAGGCCAGCGAGTCGCGCTCGTTGCCGACGGCCATGAGCAGCGCGCCGCCCGGCTGCGAGGTGAGGTGCTGGATGTTCTGCACGACGTAGTCGGGGAAGCCGCAGCCGCCGAACACGGCGACCTGCCCGGGCACGTCCGTCGGGCAGTAGCCGGCGCCCTCCAGCGCCTCCCACGAGCACTCCAGGAACAGCCGGTGCTGCGGGTCCATCGTCTCGGCCTCGCGCGGGTTGATGCCGAACACCCCGGCGTCGAACCGGTCGAGCCCGTCCAGCGGGCCGCCG
The DNA here is from genome assembly GCF_040674795.1 of Nonomuraea sp. NPDC049725. NCBI lineage: Bacteria > Bacillati > Actinomycetota > Actinomycetes > Streptosporangiales > Streptosporangiaceae > Nonomuraea > Nonomuraea sp. NPDC049725. Next base: position 539,040 of record NZ_JBFANJ010000003.1, read on the forward strand.
ACGCGCACGTAGCGCGGGTCGGCCAGCGTGCCCGGGTCCACCCCGGCCTCGCGCAGCTCCTCGTCGGTGATCGTCCGCAGGCCCTTGACGCCCGCCAGCAGGTTGTCCCACAGCTCGGCGACGCCCGAGGCGCCCGGGAAGCGCCCGGACATGCCGATCAGCGCGACCGCGGAGTCGTAGTCGGTTCCGGTCATGATGTCCTTCCGCTCCTGAGCATGTTGCGCCGCTGCGCGATCCTGGACCGCTGCTGCTCGCGGGCCTCGGCCGGCTGCTCGCCCGCCTCCTCGCCCGCCCTGGCCGCCTCGGCCAGCGAACTGATCGTCGGGGCCTGGTAGAGGATGTGCGGCGGCAGGTAGGACAGCTCCAGCGCCTTGCGCACCTCGGCGATGATCTCCATGCCGAGCAGCGAGTTGCCGCCGAGCTCGAAGAAGTTGTCGTGCACGCCGACCTGCTCCAGGCCCAGCGCCTCGATCCACACCTGGGCGATGGCCTCCTCGGCGGGCGACTGCGGCTCGACGTAGGCGGTCGACAGGTCGGGCCTCGGGTGCCGGCCGAAGGCGTCGCGGATCTTCTTCACCGTCGCCTGGTGGCTCTCGATCGACGAGCGGCGGCTCATCGCCACCATCGGCGCGAAGTCCTGCGTGGACGCGACCACGTGCCGCTCGCCGCTGGCCAGCGCCCGCAGCAGCGTCTGCCAGCCCTGGTCGAAGGTGAGGCCGAAGTTCTCCCGGTACCACTCGAAGTACTGCCGGGAGCCCTCGTCGTAGTTGTCGAGCCCGTCGGTCCAGCCGTTCCACGTCCACTCGCACCAGTCGATGGAGGTGACGGTCACGCCGGGCAGCGGGTCGCTGAGCGCGAAGGAGTCCAGGAACGCGTTCGCCGCGCAGTAGTCCACCTGGCCCGCGCCGCCGCCGGTCGCCGACGTCGTGGACGAGAACAGCGCCAGGAAGTCCACCGGCCGCTCGCGCAGCACCTCGGCCAGCGCCAGCGTGCCGGCCACCTTCGGCGCCAGCACCCGGTCCATGTCGGCGACGGTCTTGAACTGCATGAGGCCGACCGCCGGCACGCCCGCGCAGTGCAGGACGCCGTTGAGCTCGCCGAACCGCTCCACCGCCGCCTCGACGGCGCGGCGTACGTCCTCCACGCGGGAGACGTCGCCCGCCACGGTGAGCACGGCCGAGCCGGCCGCCTCCAGGCGGCGCAGGCCCTCCAGCCGCCTGCGGACCTCGCCCGCGGCGTTCCCGGCGGCCAGGATCGACTCCCACTCCTCGCGGGGCGGCACGGGGGTGCGGCCGAGCAGCACCAGCCGCGCCCGGTACTGCTCGGCCAGCCTCTCGGCCATCGCCAGGCCGATGCCGCCGAGCCCGCCGGTGACCAGGTACACGCCGCCTTCGCGGACGCGCGCCGCGGGCTCGGCCGCGTCGATGACGGCGGCGTCGAGCACCTCGTAGTCGGGGATCCAGCGGCGGCCGCCGCGCAGCGCGACCACCTGGTCGGCCGGGTCGGCGCGCAGCTCGGCGAGCAGCGCGGCCGTGACCGAGCCGGGGTCGAGGTCGATCAGCCGGGTGCGCGCCTTGGGGTACTCGACGGGGATCAGCCGGGTCGGGCCGAGCAGGGTGCCGCTCGCGGCGTCGACGCGGTCGCCCGGGTGCACGCGGTGCGCGCCGGTGGTGACGATGTCCAGGCTCCAGCCGGGCAGCCCCAGGTCGCCGGAGGCGCGGGCGAAGGCGACCAGCGTGTGCAGGCCGCGCCGCAGGCTCTCGCCGATGGGCCGCTCGCCGCCGGCGTTCCACAGGTGCACGACCCGTTCGGGCGTCCAGTCGCGGCCGGTCAGCTCGCGCAGCGCCGAGACGGCGTCCTCGGGCGAGCCGGGCCGCACCCGCAGCCCGTCCGGGCCGCTGGAGAACTCCTCGCCCGGCCGCACCAGCACCGCCTCGCGGCCGGTCGCCGCCAGGTGCGCCAGCAGCGGCGCGGCCAGCGCGTCCGCGGCGCCGTCGTCGGTGTAGACGAGCCAGCGGGACGCCTCCTCGGCCACCGCCGGGCGGGTCGTGGTCTCGCGCCAGACGGGCGCGTGGATCCACCGCGTGTCCGGCAGCCGGGGGTAGGCCTTGGCGATGCTCTTCGGGTCGCTCTCGTCGAAGGCCGCCGCGCCACCGCCGCCGCCCAGCGCCGACTCGTCGATCTCCAGCCAGTAGTCCTGGTGCTCGAACGGGTAGGACGGCAGCGGGACGCGGCCGGGCGTCCAGCCCTCGTGCAGCGCCGCCCAGTCGACCGGCACGCCGGTCAGCCACAGCTTGGCCACCGCCGTGGCCAGCGCCGCGCCCGCGTCCTGCGTGTCGCCGGCGGCGGGTAGCGTGGTGACGATGAGCGGCCAGCGGCCGCGCTCGCAGGCCGGGTGGCCGCGCGTCAGCGCGCCCAGCGACTGGCCGGGCCCGATCTCGGCCAGCGCCAGCTCCGGGATGCCCAGCACGTGGTCCAGGCCCGCCCCGAACTCGACGGTCTCGCACATGTGGCGCGCCCAGTAGCCGGGGTCGGTCACGTCCTGTGCCGTCGCGGGCGCGCCCGTCACGTTGCTCAGGTACGGCAGCGCGGGCGGGCGCAGCGTGATGTTGTCGGCGATCCACGCGGTCAGCTCGGCGGCGACCGGCGCGAGCATCCGCGAGTGGAAGGCGTGCGTGGTCTCCAGCCGCCGGTGGCCGATCTTGGCCTCCAGCAGGCGGGCCGCGGCCGCCTCGACCGCGCCCACCGGCCCGGCCAGCACGAGCTGGGAGCCCGCCCGCACGGCCACGTCCAGCTCGCGCATGCCGTCGTCGCCGAGCAGCGCGGCCAGGCGCCGCTCGTTCGCGGAGACGGCCAGCATCGCGCCCTCGGGCTGGGAGGTGATGAGCTTGGCCCGGTAGGCGACCAGCCGCAGCGCGTCGGGCAGCGACAGCACGCCCGCCAGGCAGGCGGCGACGTACTCGCCCAGGCTGTAGCCGATCATGATCTCGGGGGTCAGCCCCCACCGCATGAGCCGGCGCGCCAGCGCGTACTCGGCGACGAACACGGCGGGCTGCACCAGGTGCGCGTCCGTCGTGGAGCGCGGCGCGCCGCCCGTGGCCCGGCCCAGCAGCCTGGCCAGGTCGCTCTCCTGCTCCGCGGCGGGCCCGGCGGGCGCGAACACGTCCGAGAGCTGCTCGGGGCCGGTGAGCCCGAGCACGGCCAGGCACTCGTCCACGTCCGCGCGGAAGCCCGCGTCCTCGGCGTAGAGGGAGGCCACCATGCCCGGGTACTGCTCGCCGACGCCGGCGATGAGGAAGCCGACCTTGCGGCCGACCGTCGCGTCCGTACGGCCCAGCGGCCCGGCCGGGTCGGCCAGCAGCTCCGCCGCCTGCCCGGCCGAGTCGGCGACCACGACCTTGCGGTGGTTGAACACCTTGCGCCCGGCCTGCAGCGTGTACGCAACGTCGGCCAGGTCATCGGCCGTGGCGGTCAGGTGCTCGGCCAGGCGGGCGCAGGAGCGTTCGGCGGCGGCGGCCGAGCGGGCCGACACCGGCAGGATCTGCCAGCGGTGCGGGCGGGCCGGCCGCTCGGCGGGCAGCGGCGCCTCGGTGACGATCGCGTGCGCGTTCGTGCCGCCCATGCCCAGCGAGCTGATGCCCGCGATGCGCGGCCGCTCGTCGCTGCGCGGCCACGGCGTCGGCTCGGCGGTGACGCGGAACGGGCTGGCGGCGAAGTCGATCTCGGGGTTGGGGGAGCGGTAGTGCAGCGTGCCGGGGATCAGCTCGTTGCGCAGCGACTGGACGACCTTGATGAGCCCGGTCACGCCGGAGGCCCGGTCCAGGTGGCCGACGTTCGGCTTGATCGAGCCGAGCACGCAGTACTGCTTGCGCTCGGTCTCGCCGAACGCCCGGGTCAGCGCCGCCACCTCCATCGGGTCGCCGACCTCGGTCGCGGTGCCGTGCGCCTCCACGTAGGAGATGTCGGCCGGGTCGACGCCCGCGCGCGCCAGCGCCGACGACACGCAGCGACGCTGGCCGTCGATGCTGGGCGCCAGATAGCTGAACTTCATCGCGCCGTCGTTGTTGATCGCCGAGGCGCGCAGCACGGCGAAGACCGTGTCGCGGTCGGCGACCGCGTCCGAGAGGCGCTTGAGCGTCACGACCGCGGCGCCGTCGCCGAACATGCTGCCCCGGCCCTCGGCGTCGAACGTGCGCACGTGCCCGTCGGGCGACTCCTGGCCGCCCTCCTCCCACAGGTAGCCGATCCGGTCCGGGATGCGCACCGACACGCCGCCGGCCAGCGCCATGTCGCACTCGCCCCGGCGCAGGCTCTCGCTCGCCAGGTGCACCGCGACCAGCGACGTGGAGCAGAACGTCTGCACCGAGATGCTGGGCCCGTTCAGGTCGAGGCGGAAGGAGACGTTCGTGGCCAGCGAGTCCTTGTCGTTGCCGATCATCAGGGCGGAGGTGTCGATGCCCATCTCGAACGCCCTGAGCCGGGTCAGCAGGTAGCCGCTGATGTTCATGCCGGCGAACACGCCGACGCTGCCGCGGTTCTCGGGGGCGGCGTACCCGGCCGTCTCCAGCGCCTCCCACACGCACTCCAGGAAGATGCGCTGCTGCGGGTCGGCGAGCGTGGCCTCGCGCGGGTTGTAGCCGAAGAACCCCGCGTCGAAGCCGCGGATGTCGTCCAGGATCGGCCGCGACCTGACGTAGTTCGGCTGCTGGAACGTGGCCGGGTCGACGCCCGCGCTGATCAGGTCCTCGTCGGAGAAGCGCGTGAACGACTCCACGCCGGTGCTGATGTTGCGCCAGAACGTCCCGATGTCGGTCGCACCGGGGAAGCGCCCGGCCATACCGATGATCGCGATGTCGCCCGGTGAATGTCCGTGATCCATCAACCTGCCTCTATTCACTGGAGTTGCGGTACTCACAACAGCCCGCCACGGCCCCAGCCGCGGGCGAGCCTGCGGGCGGCGAACACGCCCGACAGCAGGCCGATCGCCAGCACGACGCCCGCCGGGCGCAGCGTCCCCGCCACGTCCCCGGCGACCGCGGACTGCATCATCACCAGCGCCCAGTAGCCGGGCGACGCGTGCGCGGCCAGCTGCGCCCATTCGGGCATGAGGCTCAGCGGGACCAGCGCCCCGCCCAGCGAGCTGAGCGTGAGCGCGCCCACGTCGGAGATGACGCTGAGCTCGCCGTGGCTGCGCACCAGCGTGGCCAGCGCCGCCCCGATCGCCAGCAGCGCGAACGCCCAGATCAGGATCGCCAGGAACACCAGGTGCGGCATCGACGGCACCGGCAGCCCGATCGCCAGGCAGCCGTAGACGAGCAGGATCGCCTGCTGGGCGACCATCACCACGAACAGCGGCAGCGTCTTGCCGACGAGCAGCTCGGCGGCCGGGGCGCGGGTCACCCGCAGCCGGTCCCAGGTGCGCCAGGTGCGCTCGGACAGGATGGCGTTGCCCGCCAGTGAGATCGCGAAGACGGAGAACATGACCATGAGGCCGGTGGCCACCTGGGTGGCGCCGCCGTCCAGCGCCCGCACGTACAGGGGCTTGAGCACCAGCATGAGGACCATCGGCATGGCCACGTAGCTGATCATCTGGCCCGGGTCGCGCAGCCGCAGCGTCATGTTGTGCCTGGCCAGGGCGCCGATGCGGTGCGCGGACCCGAGCAGGGAGCCGAGCCGGCCCGGGCCGGGACGTGAGACGTCAAGGAGCATCGTGGACCGCCAGGGATCGGTAGAGGTCGTCCAGGGAGGCGTTGCGCACGTCGACCGAGCTGATCGGCCGGTCGGTGCGGTGCAGCAGGTCGATGAGCGTCGCCGCCGGGTCGGAGGTGGAGATCCTGATCTCCTCCTCGTCCTCCAGCGTCACCCGCACCTCGCCCGGCAGGTCCCTGGCCAGCTCCTCGTAGGTGCCGCGGGCGATGACCCGGCCGTCGCGCGCCACCGCGATCGTGGCCTGCAGCTCGGTCAGCTCCGGCAGGTAGTGGGTGGTGTAGACGACGGCCGCGCCCTCGCCGGCCCGCTGCTTGACGACGTCGAGCATCGCCTGCCGGGTCTCCAGGTCGGCGCCCGCGGTGGGCTCGTCCAGGAGCAGCAGGGCGGGCCGGTGCACGAGCGCGGTCGCGGCCTGCGTGCGCCGCTGCTGGCCGCCCGAGAGCTTGCCGGCCCGGCGGTCCATCAGGTCGGTGAGCCGCAGCATCACCGCCAGGTCGTCGATGGCCGAGCTCAGCGCGGCCCGGCGCAGGCCGGACAGCCTGCCGTACAGTTCCAGGTGCTCGCGGACGGTCGCCGACGGATAGAGCGCGAGATGCTGGGGCGCCACGCCGACCTGGCCGCGTACGGCGGAGGGCGGCTTGCCGTCGATGGTCACCGTGCCGCCGTCCTGGCGGATCAGGTGCGACACGATCTCGACGAAGGTCGTCTTGCCCGCGCCGTTGTGTCCCAGAAGCCCGACGATCTCTCCGGCGGCCACGCTCAGCGTGAATCCGTCGAGTGCCTGGATTTCGCCATACCGTTTGACGAGGCCGGTTGCCACCAGCAACGTGTCACCTCCCCATATTCAATGGAATAAGCAGGTGAGTGGGGGTTGAATCCATGTTCGTCTCACGGTAGCGACAAATATCGGGCCGCCCGGTGGCAGCTAGTTGCCGGAAAAACCGGTCACCGCGCTGAGGTACAGATTTATTGGCTTTACCGGCTAATCTGACTTATATGCAGGTTGGTTCGTTGATCGCCGCCGGATACGACTGCGAGATTTTCGACGCCGGCCCCGGCCGCGTCGTCCGCCGCTCGCGCGACGGCCGCAGCCTCGAACGCGAGGCCGCCGTCATGCGCCACGCCAGGCGGCACGGCTTCCCCGCCCCCGAGGTCTACGACGCCGACGGGGGCGACATCCTCATGGAGCACGTCGACGGGCCGAGCCTGCTTGAGGAGACGGCCCGCGACCCCGGCCGCGCCGCCGAGCACGGCGCGCTGCTCGCCGGGCTGCTGCGGCAGCTCTCGGCCGTGCGGGCGCCCGGCTGGCTGCGCGCCGCCTCCGGCCGCCCCGGCAACCGGCTGCTCCACCTCGACCTGCACCCCGGCAACGTGCTCGTCACCGCCGACGGCCCCCGGGTCGTCGACTGGGCCAACGCCGCCCGGGGCGCGCCCGGCGTCGACGCCGCCTGCACCTGGCTCATCCTCGCCACCGCCCCCGTCGCCACGCCGGAGCTCGCCGGCGCGCGGGCCGGGCTGCTCGCCGCCTTCCTCGACGGCGTCGACCCCGACGCCGCCCGGCCGCACCTCGGCTCCGAGGCCGCCCGCCGCCTGACCGAACGCGACCTGCCCGCCGGCGAGCAGGACGCCATCGCCCGCTTCCTGGCCGACGCCGGAGCCCCGTGACCCGCACCCTCCGCCCACGTCCGCATCAGCCCCCCACGGAGGTCGACATGGCAGAGCACCGCGACGTGCGGGCCTCGGACGCCGACCGCGAGGCCGCCGCCCGCCGCCTGCGCACGGCGGTCGAGGAAGGCTGCCTCGACCTTCCCGAGTTCGACGACCGCGTCGGCCGGGCGCTCGGCGCCACCACCCGCGGCGAGCTGGCCGTGCTCCTCGCCGACCTGCCCGCCGAACCCCGCCCGGCCCCGCCGCCCGCCCGCCCCGCCGGGACGCCGCGGTGGCTGAGGACACTCTGGGCCGTGTGGGGCGCGATCCTCGCCGTCAACGTCGTGGCCTGGGGCGTGGTCAGCGTCGCCGAGGCGTGCCCCGCCGAGTTCTGGCCCAAGGACCTGCTCGGCCCCGCCCTCGTGCTCGCCGTCGTCACCGCCGTCAACGCCGCGCGCCGGCGCGGCACGCCCCCGGGCGGGCTCTCAGGGGGCGGGGCGTGAGCGCACCGGCCCCTCCCGGGGGTGAGCGGCGCGGCGAGGTCGACCTGCTGCGGGTCCTCGTCGTCGCCGGGCTGGTGCTGTTCCACTCCGCGCTCGTCTTCGACGCCCGCGACGACTTCTACGTCAAGAACGCCGAGACCACCGGCCTCACCCTGGTCGTCTCCGTCCTCGGCGTGCTGTGGGCGATGCCGCTGCTCTTCTACGTCGCCGGGCTCGCCGCCCGCCACTCGCTGAGCCGCCGCGGCCCCGCCCGCTACGCCGCCGAACGGTTACGCCGGATCGGCGTGCCCCTCGTGTTCGCCACCGTGGCCGTCGTCCCGGTGCCGCAGTGGCTGCGCCTGCGCGCCGACCCCGCCTACCACGAGTCCTACCTGGAGTTCCTGCCCCGGTTCTTCCGGATCGAGCTGGACCCGGCCCAGTTCCCGTTCGTGCTCCAAGGCGAGCATTTCGAGACCGGGCACCTGTGGTTCCTGGTGCTGCTGCTGACGTTCTCGCTGCTGCTGGCCGCCGTCGCCCGGTGGGGACCCGCCTGGCGGCCGGGGGAGCGGATCGCCGCCCTCGCCGACCGGCGCGGCGCCGTGCTGCTCGCCGCGCTGCCCCTCGCCCTGATCAGCGCGCTCCTCGGCCTGGAGGAGGAGTACGCGGGCTGGAGCCGGTGGGCGTACCTGGTCTTCTTCGCCTACGGGTTCGCCTTCGCCGCCGACCACCGCTTCCGCCGGGCGCTCCGCCGCGACCTGCGCCTGGTCGCCGCCTGCGGGCTCGTGCTGTTCGCGGCCGGGGTGCCGGTGCTGCTGGGCGCGGGCGACGACGCCTTCACCGCCGCCACGCCTCTCGCCCTCGTCGGCCGCGCCCTCTACGGGGCCGCCGGGTGGTGCTGGCTGCTCACCATCCTCGGCGCCCTCGACCGCCCCGCCGCCCCCGCCGTTCCCGGCACGGCGAGCGCGGGCCGGGCTCCCGTCGCGCCGGGCGTGCGGCGCTACCTGGCCGAGGCGGTGCTGCCCCTGTACGTGCTGCACCAGCCGGTGGTGGTCGCGGTCGCGTTCTGGGTGGTGCGGATGGAGGCGCCCATCGCGGTCAAGTACGTGATCATCGCGGTCGTGTCGTCGGCCCTGACGCTGCTCGCCTACGACCTGCTGGTGCGGCGGACCCGGGTGACGCGGTTCCTGTTCGGCATGCGTACCCGGGAGAAGGCCGCGGCGGCCGAGCGCGCGTGACTCAGGCCAGCCAGGCGCGTGCCCGCTCGGCGAACCAGGCCGGGCGCTGGAGCGGGATGCCGTGCCCGGCCCCTTCGACGATCTCCAGCCCGCTGCCCGGCAGCGCCTCGTGCAGCAGCCGGGCCGACGCCAGCATGACGCGCCGCTCCCGCCCGCCCGCGAGGACCAGCGCCGCCCGGGGGAAGCGCGCCCACCCCGAGGGGACGGTGAAGCGGATGTTCTCGCCCACGGCCGCCAGCAGGGTCTGCTTCGACACGGCCGCGGACGTGCGGACGTAGTCGCCGAGCAGCTCGTCCGGCACGAACAGCGCCTTGGCCTGCGCCCTGGCGAACCACTCCCGCCCGGCCAGCCCCGCCGTCGCGCCGAGCAGGCCGAGCGTGAGGCCGGGCGCCGCGCTGGGCCGGGCCTGCGCGCTCACCACCATGACCCGCTCCACCAGCTCCGGCGCCTCGGCGGCCAGCAGGACGGCGAGCTGAGCGCCCAGCGAGAACCCCGCCACGCGGACGCGCCCGCCCTGCTCGCCGAGAACCCGGGTCAGCGCCTCGACCGTGCGGCCGTGGGAGTGGTACGGCTCGCCGGCGCTGCGGTCATGGCCGGGCAGGTCCGGGACGATCAGCCGGTGATCGCGCGACAGCCGCTCGCGGACCGGCTCCCACATCCAGCCGGCGACCCCGCCCCCGTGCAGCAGGAGCACCGGCGGCGCGCCGGCCGGACCGTACGTCTCGACATGCATCCGAACAGCTCCCCGTAGCACCAGCGGCGGACCGCCAACCTATCGCGCCGGGCCGGGGCGCCTCGGGGGCGGTGCCGGTCACAGGTCGTGGCCGTACTCGTCGACGTCGAGCTCGGCGCGGGTGGTGCGCAGGAAGTCCAGGACGTGCCGGTCCAGATGCCATCCCAGTGGCCGGTCCGGCGTGTCGGCGGCGGGGGCCTCGTCGGTGAAGAAGCGGACCGCCTGGAGGGTCGCCAAGTTCTCCGGCTCGTGCCGGTTCAGCTCGGCGGCCAGGTCGCCGATCGCCGCCGCGTACGGGTGCAGGCGCTCCACCAGGGTCAGGATCATGTCGTCCAGCGGCAGGCTGGACCGGGGCGGGCCGTCGACCCGCCACACGTGCACGGCCGGGTAGGGCGGGTCGGGCAGTTTGCTGCCCATGACCGTGATCCTGTCCGGTTCGAACGCGAGGCGGGCCGTCATCTCCGCCGCGGGCATGCGCGCACTCTTCAGTGCGAAATACACGTACTGCTCGACCTGCACGGTCCTCCGTTCCCGAACGTGTCCCCGGCCGCCCGGACGTGCCCGGTTCAGGGCGTGATCCGCCGGCCTTGGGTCTCGCCCGACAGCATGTCATGATCGGCCTCGCACCCCCACAGCAGGAGCGACGTGCCGGTCCACCCGGCTGCCGCGTCGCCGCACCGGCCGGCGGCCCGGACGCCGGCAGCGGGCTGACCTGCCGGGGACGGAAACGCTCCGGCCCGGACAGGACCCGCGCCGCGACGGATCCGGTGATCAGCAGCAGTACGGCACACGACGCGATGGCCCAGCCCCGTCGGCGCACGGCCGTAGAAGGTGGCAGAGCGGTGGAAACGGCTGGCCGCCCCTGTTCCGGTAGGGCCCGCCCTACCGGAACAGACGCGCCCGCATGACTGATCTTGACCCCGGAACGCCCAAAGATGAGGACATCACCACCTAACGCAGGAGATGTCCTCTGATGCACAAGCACCTCGCCGTCGCTGCCGCCGCTGTCATGCTGCTGGGAGCCGTCGCCGCGCCCGCCGCGGCCGCCCCCCGCCTGAGCGTGCAGCAGCAGGCCGACCGGTTGACCCGGCAGGACGGCCTGGCCGGCGCGGTGGTCTCGGTGCGGGAGCGCGACGGCCGGACGGCCACGTGGACCTCCGGCACCGCCGAGCGGGGCACGGGCAGGCCGATGGTCGGCGGCGACGGCCGCTTCCGCGCCGCCAGCGTGACCAAGCCGGTGATCGCGGCGACGGTGATGCGCCTGGTCGCGGCGGGCAAGGTGAGCCTGGACGAGCAGGCGGAGCACTACCTGCCCGGCTCGCTGGGCGGCGCCCGCGTCACCGTGCGCCAGCTGCTCCAGCACACCAGCGGCCTGCCCGAGTACTTCGACCTGGTCGACTGGACCAAGCCGGCTTCCCCCGCCGAGCACCTGGCCCTCGCCCTGACCCGCCCCCTGGGCAAGCCGGGCGCGCAGTGGTCCTACTCCAACACCAACTACCTGGTCATCGGCATGATCATCGAGAAGGTGACCGGCAAGGACTTCCGGCGCGTGTCCGAGCAGGGCGTGCTCAAGGGCCTGCCCGGCACGTACTGGCCCAAGCCGGGCGAACTGGGCATCCGCGGCCGGCACGCCCACACGTACGGGCTCAACCCCGCCGCGCCGGAGGACGGCGAGACGGACACGACGCGGCTTCCCGCCCACGCCTTCGGCGCCGGCGGCGGCCTGGTCTCCACGCCGGACGACCTCAACCGCTTCTGGCAGCGCATCCCCGAGCGCACCCTGCGCACCATGCTCGCCGGGACCGTCCCCGCCTCCGACCCCCGGGGCAGCCGGTACGGGCTCGGCGTCTACACCTATCCGCTGAGCTGTGGGCGGGTCTGGATGCACGACGGCGGGCTGCCGGGCACGCGCGTGCTCAGCGGGCGCACCCGCGAGGGCCGGGCCGCCACCGTCTACGCCACGGGCACCCCGAAGAGCGACCGGCACCTGTTCGCCACCCTCGACGCCGCCCTGTGCTGACTTCGGTGAATCCGGGAGTCCGCCCCCGCCGCGCCCCGCCGCGCCCCCCGCGCCCCCGCCGCGCCCCCGTGCGGGGCCCTTGCTAAGATCACTTTTCGTACCATACGAGATGGTATGTTGATCACGCTGGGGGTAAGACGGTGACTTCCTCGTCCGCGCTCGTCGTCGGCGGCGGCATCGGCGGTCTGGCGACCGCGATCGGGCTTCGCCGTAACGGCTGGCAGGTGACGCTGCTGGAACGCGCGCCCGCGTTCCGGCCGCTGGGCTCCGGCATCACCCTGGCGCCCAACGCCGTGCGCGCGCTGGACGCGCTCGGACTGGGCGCCGAGCTCCGCGCCAGGGGCATGGCGCAGGGCGCGGCCGGGCTGCGCAGGCCGTCAGGGCGCTGGATCATGCGCGGAAGGGTCCAGGACCTGGAGCGCCGCATGGGCGTGCCGGCCTTCGCGCTGCACCGGGCCGACCTCCACGACCTGCTGATCGGCGCACTCCAGGACGCCGACATCCGGCTCGGCCACACGCTCACCGGCCTGCCGGGACCGGGCACGGTGGCCTTCGACGGGCCCGACGGCCCGGGGGAGCTGACCGCCGACCTGATCGTGGGGGCGGACGGCATCCGCAGCAAGCTGCGCCGGATCCTGTTCCCCGCCCATCCGGGCCCCGTCTACGCCGGCTACATCACCTGGCGCGGCATCGTCGCCGCCGATAGCACTCCCGCCGGGATGTCCAGGTCCATCACCGAGAGCTGGGGACGCGGACGGCGCTTCGGCGTGATCCCCCTGGCCGACGGGCGCGTCTACTGGTACGCCACCCAGTCCTGCCCCGAGGGCGCCGGGGCGGGCGACACCCTGGCCCAGCTCGGGGCCCGGTTCGCGAGCTGGCACCGGCCCATCCCCCAGCTCCTCGCCGCCACCTCGCCCGACGCCCTGATCAGGCACGACATCCACTCCCTCGTCACCCCCCTGGAGACCTACGTCTCGGGCCGGGTGGCCCTGCTGGGCGACGCGGCGCACGCGCTGACCCCCGACCTCGGCCAGGGCGCGGCCCAGGCGCTCGAGGACGCGGTCACCCTGACGGCGTTCGCGAGCTCCCGGAGCGGCGTCGAGGAGGCGCTCGTGCGCTACGACCGGGCGAGGCGGCCCAGGGCGCAGCACGTGGTGCGGACGTCGGCCCAGGTCGGCCGCATCATCCAGCTCCGCAACCCCGTGGGCGCGGCCGTGCGCGACACGCTCGCCGCCCTGGTGCCGGCCGACACGTACCTGAACGCGACCGCCCGGACCCTCGACTGGCACCCGCCCCGCCCGGCCTGAACCGGCCGCGGATCGGCAAGGGCCGGACATTCGCCCGGGGCGCCGTTGTTCCGGACCCATGAATTCATTCCGTGAATTATGCCTTTTCTGCCTTCATGCTATTTTGGCATTTCGCGATAAAAGAAAAGGCATCAATTCATGCTGTGGGAGTCGTCGATGGATTCGCTGGTCGTCGAGCGGGTGGAGACCTTCGTCGTGGAATTGCCGGCGATCCGGTCGTTCAGCATCTCGGGCGGGAGCGTCACCAGCCCCGACCGGCCCGCCGTCCGCGTGCTGGTGAAGGTGACCGCCGGTGGGCTCACCGGCTGGGGTGAGGCGACGCCGACGCCCGCGTGGACGTACGAGACCACGGAGTCGATCTCGACGACGATCCACCACTACCTCGCCCCGGCCCTGATCGGCCGGCCCGCCTGGGACCTCGACGGGGCCGGCGCGGCCTTCGAGAGGGTGATCAACCGGGGGCTGACGATCGGCTCCCCGATCGCCAAGTCGGCGCTCGACCTGGCGTTGCACGACCTGATCGGGCGGGCGCTCGGAGTGCCCGTCGGCGTGCTGTGGGGGCAGCGCAGGCTCGACCGGATCAAACTGGGCTGGATCGTCGCCGGTCAGACCGCCGACGAGGTGCGGCGGGCGGTCGAGGAGGGCCGCGAGCACGGCTACGGGGCGTACAAGGTCAAGGTGGGGCTGCACGACGAGGCGACGGACTTCGCCGTCGTGGCGGCGGTCCGGCGGGCCGCGCCGGACGCGCCCGTCTGGGTGGACGCCAACCAGGCCTACACCGTCGACGGCGCGCTGCGGATGGCCCGCCGGCTGGCCGACCTGGACGTGTCGGCGTTCGAGCAGCCGCTGCCCGCCAACGACCTCACCGGCCTGCGGCGGCTGCGTGACCACAGCCCGCTGCCGGTGGCCCTGGACGAGAGCCTGCGGCACCCGTCGGACCTGGCCACGTTCGTGAAGCTCGACGCGGTGGACATCGCCATCGCCAAGGTGCAGCGGTCGGGCGGCCTCACGCTGTCGCGCCGCCTGTGCCAGCTCGCCGAGGACGCCGGGCTCCGCATCATGGGGTCGGGGCTGACCGACACCGACCTCGGGTTCGCCGCGTCGCTGCACCTGTTCGCGGCGTTCGGCGTGGACACGCCGGTGGACCTGAACGGCAGGCAGTTCGTCCGGTCGGCGTACGTCGGGGGGAGCACGGTGGAGGTCGTGGACGGCACCGCGCTGGTGCCGTCCGGCCCGGGGCTCGGGGTCGAGGTGGACGAGCTGGCCGTCCGCTCGCTGGCCACCGCCCACTGGACCGCCTGACCCCTCGAACGGCCGGAGGGGCCGGGGCGGTCCTCCCGCCCCGACCCCTCCGGCCCGCGCGCCGGGTCAGCGGAGCCAGTCGTCCAGGTGGGCGGCCACGAAGTCGTCGTCCACCAGCCACGGGTACGCCGCCCGCACCCGGGCGATCTCCTCCGCCTGCCCCGGCGACAGGGTCTCCTCCGGGTCCAGGCACCACGTCCCGGCCAGCAGCCCCTGCCCGCGCAGCACCTCGTGCACGCCGGCGACGCAGCCGCGGAAGCCGCCCGCCACGTCGAACACGGCGCCGTTGGCGTCGGTGAGGTCGGCGGCGCGGGCCAGCAGCGAGCGCAGGACCGCGTCGTCCCCGGCCCGCGCCCGCCGCACCTCCTCGAACATGAGCACGGCCGCCCGGGTCCACACCGCCCACTGGCCGAGCAGCCCGCCGGCGACGCGGTGGCCGGCGAAGGACGTGAGCAGGTCGCCCAGGATGTTGTCGTCGTTGCCCGTGTAGAGGGCGACGTCGCCGCCGCGGCCGGACTCGGCGACCGCCCTGGCCACGTCCACCGTGCGGTAGCGGTCGAACGGCGCCGTCTTGATCGCCACCACGGACTCCTGCCGGCTCAGCCCCCGCCAGAAGGCCGGGCTCAGCCGCTGCCCCCCGACCGCCTCCTGCAGGTAGAAGCCGATGACCGGCAGCACCTCGCCCACCGCCCTGGCCCGCTCCAGCAGCTCCGGCTCGCTCGCGCCGGGCACGGAGGGCGACAGCAGCACCGCGTGGTAGCCGAGCGAGGCGGCCAGCTCCGCCTCGGCGACGGCCTGGGCGGTGCCGCCGCAGGCCCCGGCGACCAGCACGAAGGGCCGTCCGGCCGCCTTGGACACCACCTCCGCGGCGAGCTCCAGGACCGGCCGGAGCAGCCCGGCCTCGCGGATGGCGAACTGCGTGGTGTGCACGCCGACGGCCACCCCGCCGGCCCCGGCGGCCAGGTAGTAGCGGGTGAGCGCGCGCTGGCGGCGCTCGTCCAGGGTGCGGGCGGCGGTGAGCGCCAGCGGGTGGGCGGGGATGACGCTCCCCTCCCTGAGCAGGTCGATCGACACGTCAGAACCTCCCGTCGCGTACGGAGAACTTGGTCGGCTTGCCCGCCAGCGGCAGGCCGCGCGTCAGCCAGGCGGCCTGCCAGGCGACGAGGGTGTCCAGGGGGACGTCCGGGTAGCCGAACAGGCCGTGGCAGCGGGAGGCGTCGCTGAGCAGCGCCGTGCCGGACTCCTCCCCGGCGAAGCGGGGCCCGGCACCGAGGAGTGCGGCCAGCCGGGTGGCGGCGCGCCGCACGGAGGCGGTCTCCGGCCCGGTGACGTTGAGCACGAACGGCTCCGGAGCGCGCGCGTGCAGCAGCGACCGCAGCGCGACCTCGTTGGCGTAGCCCTGCCAGACGACGTTGACGTGGCCGGTCGTGACGTCCACGGGCCGGCCGTCCCGCACGGCCGAGGCGAGGTCGGCCAGCACGCCGTAACGCAGGTCCACGGCGTAGGACAGGCGCAGGATCGCCACCCGCGCGCCGAGGACGGCGGCGGCGTGCTCGAAGACGCGTTCGCGGCCCAGGCAGCTCATGGCGTACTCGCCGACCGGGCCGGGCTCGTCGTCCTCGGCGCTGCCGCCCCGGGTCACGTCCACGAGCGGGTACACGTTGCCGGTGGAGAACGCGGCGATGGCGGCGTCGCGATAGCGGCGCCCGACCGCGGCGGGCAGCGCGGCGTTGACCGCCCACGCCCGGTACGGTTCGGCCGAGGTGCCGAACTTGGCCCCGGCCAGGAACACGACGCAGCCGGCGTCGGGCAGCCCGGCCAGGTCGTCGCCGCCCATGAGGTCGTGGCGGACGACGTCCACCCCGTCCTCGCGCAGCGCCCGCGCCGCCGCCTCGTCCGACCAGCGCGAGACCGCGTGCACGCGGGTCCCGGAGCGCCCGGCGGCGTCCAGGGCGCGACGGGCCAGCCGCGCCAGGCTGGGGCCCATCTTGCCGCCGGCGCCGAGGAGGACGAGGTCGCCGTCGAGCCGGGCGGCGTCGGCGACCAGCGCGGCCGACGGGGTGGCCAGCCGCTCCTCGAGCTCCTTCTCAGACCCGAACATGCCGCGCCCCTTCCGCGAGGCCGGAGGCCCCGGCGTGGCCGGGCCGCCGGTAACGCACGCCGAGCTCGTCGAGCAGCGGCAGGTGGGCCGACAGGCGGCGGGCGAAGTCGCCCGGGTCCCGGCCGCGTGACCAGGCGGCCTCGGCGACCGCGCACAGCCGGGGGAAGGCGTTGTAGTCGAACCGCTCACGCGTGGGCAGGTACTCGCCCCACAGCTGGGCCTGCAGGCCGAGGACGGCGTCACCGGCGTCGAACCCGTAGACGGTCTCCAGCGGCAGCGGCCCGGAGATGCTGACGGGCTCGCCCGGCCCGTCGGACTCGGCGTAGTCGAGATAGGTGTGCGTGTGCGGGGCGGCGACCACGTCGTGCCCGGCGCGCAGCGCGGCCTCCACCCGGTCCACGCCCCGCCACGCCATGATCACCATGTCCTCGGGCGGGTCGTGGTCGAGCATGTCGTCCCAGGCGACCGCGCGGCGGCCGAGCCCGCGGAGGTGGCCGGCCAGCAGGCGGCCCCACCAGCCGAGCAGGGCGGCGGGACCGGGCAGCCCATCGTCCGCCACGCGCCGCGCGGCCTCGGGGCTGCGCGCCCACTCCTCGCCGCGGACCTCGTCCCCGCCGATGTGCACGTACGGGGACGGGAACACCTCGCACAGCTCGTCGAGCACGTCGCGGGCGAACGCGACGGCGCGGTCGCCGACGTTCAGCACGTGCGGCGAGATGCCCCAGGTGGTGCGCACCTCGACGGGCTCGTCACCGGGGTGGCCGAGCCACGGGCAGGCGGCGACGGCGGCCTGGGAGTGGCCGGGGAACTCGATCTCGGGGACCACGGTGACGCCGCGCGCCGCCGCGTACGCGGCCAGCTCCCGCAGCTCGCGCTGGGTGTAGAAGCCGCCGTGCGGGGTGTCGTCGGACACGCCGTCGCGGGCGTGCCCGGCCGGGGACCGCCTCCGGTACGCGCCGGCCTCGGTGAGGCGGGGATGGGCGCGGACCTCGAAGCGCCAGCCCTGGTCGTCGGTGAGGTGCAGGTGCAGGACGTTGAACTTGTGCAACGCCAGCAGATCCACGTACGCGTACAGGAAGGACAGGGGCCGCCACCAGCGGGCGACGTCGATCATGACGCCGCGCCAGGCGTGCCGGGGGACGTCCCGCACGGCGCCGCACGGCAGGCCGGCGGGGGTGCGGAGCTGGCGCATGGTCTGCACGCCCCACCGCAGCCCGGCCTCGGCGGCGGCGGCCACGTCGGCGCGCCCGGGGGTGACGGTGAGGACGTAGCCCTCCGGGCCCAGGGAGGCGTCGTCCACGAGCCGCAGCGTGATCTCGGCCGGGCCGTCGCCGTCCGGGCGCAGGCCGAGCAGGTCGCGGGCGAGCCCCGCCTGCGGCCCGCGCACCCGCGCGCCGGCGCCGAGCGGGAACAGCCCTTCGCCGGGCCGCCACGAGGTGACCTGGGGGATCATCGGCCGAGCACCTCCCGGAAGGCGGTCAGGGCCGCGCCGACGGGCGGCGCGTCGGGGTACCAGACGCGCTCCCACTCCAGGGCCAGGTAGCCGGCGTAGCCGATGCGGTCCAGCTCGGCCAGCACGGCGGGCACGCCGACGGCGCCGTGGCCGGGCAGCACCGGCGCCAGGTCGGCGGGCGAGGCGGCGTCCTTGATCTGGACGTGCCGCAGGTGCGGCGCGAGCAGGTCGGCGGTGCGCGCGGGCGGCTCGCCGGCCCGCCACGGGTTGACGACGTCCCACAGGGCGCCGACGCGCTCGGAGCCGACCCCCGACAGCACCGCCGCCACGGCCTGGCCGGTGAGGAACACGTCGTGGGTCTCCAGCAGGACGTCCACGCCGTTGCCCGGCAGCCGGGCGGCGACCTCGGCCAGCCGCTCGGCGGCGGCCGGGGCGGGGTCGGCCTGGCCTTCGACGCCGCCGAAGACGCGGACGTAGCGGGCGCCGAGCGCCTCGGCGATCTCGACGTGGCGCAGCACCTCGGCGACGGGGTCGCCGTCGGGGCGGGCCACGCGGGTGTAGGAGCAGACGGCGACGATCTCGACGCCGGCCCCGGCGAAGGCGCGCTCGACCGCGCGCAGCTCGGCGGCCGTGCTGTCAGGCGCGATGAGGTCGCCGTCGGCGCACCGCAGCTCGACGCCGGCGCAGCCGTGTTCGGCGGCGATCCGGACGACCTCGTCGACAGGGGCGCCGGGGGTGCCGAGCGTGCTGAAGGCGAGCGGGTTCACGGGTGTCCTTTCACGGTGACGGTGGAGCCGAGGCTGGCCGACTCGTAGACGGCCAGGGCGACGTCCAGGACGGACAGCGCGTACTCGGGGGTGACCTGGGGCGGGGTGCGCCCGGCGCAGGCGCGGGCGAAGTCGTCGAGCTGGGCGGCGAAGGCCGCGGCCATCTCACCGGGCTCGGGGGCGGCCACCTGGGTGGCGGCGCCGGCGCGGAAGGACCACACGCCGTCGCCGCGGCTGATCCGCACCGCCCCCTCACCGCAGACGATCTCGGTCTCGTCGGTGAACGGCAGGCCGGTGCCGGTGACGTTGATCGTCGAGCGGGTGCCGTCCGCGTGCCGGGCCAGCGCGACCGCCTCGGTCTCCACGGCCTTGCCGCCGGGCACGGCCACGTGCGCGGTCACCTCGGTGATCGGGGAGCCGACGAGCATCTGGAGCTTGTCGATGCTGTGGGTGCCGACGTTGAGCACGATCCCCCCGCCCGCCATGCCGGCGTCGAGGAACCAGCGCGGCCGGGCCGGGTCGGCGTAGTCGGCGGTGCGCCGCTCGGAGGCCACCACGACGCCGCCCAGCTCGCCGGAGGACAGGTAGGCCGCCGCGGCGCGCAGCGTCGGCACGAAGCGCAGCACGTGGCCGGCGGCGAGCACGACGCCGGCGGCGCGGCACGCCTCGATCATGGCGAGGGCGTCCTCGCGCGTGGTGGCGATGGGCTTCTCCACGAGCACGTGCAACCCGGCCGCGGCGGCGTCGAGCGTGATGGGGGCGTGCAGGGCGTGCGGGACCGTGACGACGACCGCGTCGAGGCCGCCCGCGTCGAGCATCGCCCGATGGTCGGTGTGGACGCGGGCGCCGGCCTCGGCGGCCAGCTTCTCCGCCGCCTCGGCGCGCACGTCGCACACCGCGACGACGTTGACCCGCCCGGCGCTCCGGCGGGCGGCCGCCAGGTGGAACTCGGCGATGGTGCCCGCGCCGATGACGCCCAGGCGCAGCCCGGATGTAATGGTCACGATGTCCTTTCTGAGGTGGACGGGGCTGAGAGGGGCTCAGCCCTTGAGTCCCGCGGACATGGTTCCGCGGACGAAGTAGCGCTGGGCCAGCACGAACACCACGAGCATCGGCAGGAGGCTCATCATGGCCGCGGCCGTGACGAGCTGGTCGTTGCCCACCCACTGCCCCTTGAGGCTCAGCACGCCGACGGGCAGCGTGTAGTTCTCCGGCGAGGTGAGGTAGATGACCGGCTCCAGCACGGCCTTCCACGAGGTGGTGAACGTGAAGACGGCCAGCGTGGCCAGGGCGGGCTTGGCCAGCGGGAGGTGCACCCGCCAGAACACCTGCCACGGGTTGGCGCCGTCCAGGCCGGCGGCCTCCTCGAAGTCCCTGGGGATGGCCAGGAACGTCTGCCGCATCAGGAAGATCCCGATGGGCGTGGCCAGCCAGTACGGCACGATGAGCGGCAGCAGCGTGTCCAGCCAGCCCAGCGACCTGAACAGCAGGAAGTTCGGCACGATCGTGATGACGGTGGGCAGCATCATCGTGCCGAGCGCCATCGTGAGCAGGGCCTGCTTGCCCGGCAGGCGCATCCTGGCCAGGGCGTGGCCGACGGTCGCGCTGGTGACGACGTTGCCGATCACCGCCAGCACGGCGATCACGAGGCTGTTGACCAGGTAGATCCCGAACGGGGCGCGTTCCCACACCTCGGCGTAGTTGCTCCACTGGACGGGGTCGGGGACCCACACCGGCGGCACCTGGATGTACTGGGCGAAGCTCTTGAGCGAGTTGCCCAGCGCCGCCAGGAACGGCACCAGCATGACCGCCGCCCCCGACAGGACCAGCAGGTACGACAGCGTCTTACGCATAGTGCACCCACCTGCGCTGGAGCCGGAACTGCACCAGGGTGAGCACGAGCACCAGCACGAACAGCACCCACGCGACGGCCGAGGCGTAGCCCATCTGGAAGAACTGGAAGCCCTGCCGGTACAGGTAGAGGACGGTCAGCTCGCTGGCGCCGTGCGGGCCGCCGTCGGTCATCACGTACACCTGCTCGAACGACTGCAGCGTCTCGATGGAGGTGAGCACCAGCACCAGGAACGTCGTGCCGGAGATCCCGGGCAGCGTGATGTAGCGGAAGCGGTTCCACGCCGAGGCGCCGTCGATCTTGGCCGCCTCGTACCGCTCCTCGGGGATGGCCTGCAGCCCGGCCAGGAACAGCACCATCATGTAGCCGACGCCCTTCCACACCGCGACGGCGGCCAGGGTGGGGATCACCAGGGCCGGGTCCTGCAGCCAGTTCTCGGCCGGCAGCCCGGCCAGGGCGAGCACCTGGTTGGCGATGCCGGTCTGCGGGTTGAACACCGAGTCGGCGACGTAGGCGACCACCACCCACGAGGAGACCACCGGCACGAAGTAGGCGGCCCGGAACAGCGCCATGCCGCGCAGCCGCTGGTTGAGCGCCATCGCCAGCAGCAGCGCCAGCGCCGTCTGGGTGGGCACGAACAGCACCGCGAAGTAGGCGGTGTTGCCGAGCGTGCGCCAGAACACCTCGTCGCCGAGCAGCCGGGAGAAGTTGCCGAACCCGACGAACGTGGGCGGGGACATCAGGTCGTAGTCGGTCATGCTGAAGAACAGCGAGGCCAGCACCGGCCAGGCGGTCAGCGCCACCAGGTGGAGCAGGTAGGGGGAGGCGAAGGCCAGGGCCCAGGCGCGTTCCCTGGCCCTGCGCGTGCGCGCCGTCGCGGGAGGCCCGGCGGCGACCGGCCGCGCCTTGCGGGTGAGGACCGTCACTGCGTCTGCCCCGCGTAGAAGCGGTCGATGACCTGCTGGGCCTCCTTCTGCCCGGTCGCCAGCGCCTCGGCCACCGGGGTGGCGCCCGACAGCGCCTCGTTGACGCGCTTGGCCAGGGCCTCGGTGTACTCCGACCACACGGCGTTGGTGCCGAGCGTGTCGGAGGCGTCCAGCGCCTCCAGGAACACCGGGCCCCGGTCGGCGGGCAGCGCCGTGGCGGCGGCCTTCTTGTTGATCGGGATGGCCTCGCCGAGCTCGGCCCAGCGGCTCTGCGGCTTCTCGCCGGAGAAGTACGTGATCCACTTCCAGGCGGCGTCGGCCTGCTCGGGCGTGGCGGCCTTGCTGACCACCCACGAGTTGACGATGGCGACGTTCCCCCGGCCGCCGGGCCCCTTGGGCAGCGGGGCGACGCCGAAGTCGACCTTCGCGCTCATGGCGGGCAGGGTCCGGGCGTAGATGCCGTACGACATGGCCACGCGGCCGGTGGCGAACAGCGTGTGCACGGCGCCCTTGCCGAAGGACTCGGTGGTGACGTAGTCGGGGGCGAACCCGTCCTTGCCCATCGCGGCCAGCATCCAGTCGAGCGCGGCCCTGGACTCCGGGGTGTCGATGGCGACCTTGCGGTTGCCGTCGGTGACGACGTCGCCGCCGAACGCCTTGACGATGGGCCACCAGCTCTCGGTGAAGCCGGGGGAGTAGGCGCGGAAGCCGTAGGTGTCGGCCTTGCCGTCGCCGTTGGTGTCCTTGGTGAGCTTCCTGGCGGCGGCGGCCAGGTCGTCGTAGGTCCAGTCGGCGGTCGGCTCGGCCACGCCGGCCTCGGCGAACAGCTTCTTGTTGTAGAACAGCACGGGCGTCTGGGCGCCCTGGGGGAAGCCGTGGACGCGGCCCTTCCCGTCGCGGTTCAGCTCCAGGCCGGAGTAGGCGGCGGCGTCGACGGTCCTGACGCGGTCGGTGAGGTCGGCCAGCGCGCCGCGGGCGGCGAACTCCTGCACGAGCACGCCGTCCGACAGCCACACCTGCGGCGCCTGGCCGCCGGCGATCTGCGTGCGCAGCCGCTCGAAGAACTTGACGTACGGTGCGACCTCCAGCTGCACCTTGATCGACGGGTTGGCGGCGGTGAACTCCTTGACCAGTTCCCGCATGAGCGTGTCGGCGGGGTCTCCGGCGCCGGCGTAGAAGCCGAGGCGCAGGGTGACGGCGCCCGGCTCCCCGGCCGGGCCGCCTCCGCACGACGCCGTCCCGGCCAGGGCGAGCACGGCCAGCGTGCCGGCGGCGAGCATGCGAACATTCATGGGTCCTCCACGGGCGAAGGGGGGATCAGGGGGTGAAGGGGACGAGCGCGTGCCTGGGACCGCGCGCGCCTCTCGGGGGCGTGCGCGGTTGCCGGAACGTGCGCGTTCTGGGGGTGTGTGTTCTGGGGGTGTGCGTTCTAGGTCGGGACGCGTACTTCGACGAGGCTGCCGGAGGCGGCGCCGCAGGAGGCGCGCACGGCCAGGCGGGGCTGCAGCACCACGCGGCAGACCGGGGCGGCCGGGCCGAGCTCGATGCGGCGCAGCAGCAGCTCGGTCGCCATGCGGCCGACCTCGGCCTTGGGCGGCGACACGGCCGTCAGCGGCACCTCAGACAGGTCGGCGACCTCGTCGTCGTAGGCGACCACGGCGATGTCGTCGGGGACGGTGAGCCCGACCCGGCGCAGGTAGGGCAGCAGGGCGGTGGCCTCGCGGTCGCCCAGGCACACCACGGCGCGCACCTTCTCGGCGACCAGGGCGTTGGCGTAGGCGAGCAGGTCGGGGCCGGTCCAGACGGCCTGCCGGGCCGTGGCCGCCGGGATCTCCGGCAGGCCGAGGTCGGCGACGGCGCTGCGGAATCCGGCGAACACCTGCTCGGAGGTCGCGGTGCCGACGCGGCCGAGGTAGCCGATCCGGCTGCGGCCGAGCCCGCTCAGGTGCTGCACGGCCGCGTAGCCGCCGCCGGGCACGTCGGTGCAGACGTAGGAGGTCGGGTCGGCCGGCCTGGGGTCGGCCGGCCGGCGCTCGACCAGCACGTACGGCACCGGCAGCGTGCGCAGCCTGGCCAGGTGCGCGGCGGGGTCGGCGGCCAGGTGCAGGTTGGGCACCAGCAGCAGGCCGGCGACGCCGACGTCCACGAGCTGCTGGAGCTGGGCCGACTCGGTGGCGGGGTCGTAGTTGGAGCACGCGAGCACGAGCCGGACGCCGGCCGCGGTGGCGGCCCGCTCGATGCCCTCGACGATCCGGGGGAAGTAGTAGGTGGTGGACGGGACGAGCGCACCGATGAGCCGCGGCCCGGCGCCCGGGGTGGCCGCGACGGAGTTCGCCACGAACGTGCCCGACCCCTGCCGCCGGCGGACGAGCCCCTCCTCGACCAGGAGGTCCACGGCGCGGCGCACGGTGTTGACGCCGACCGCGTAGGTCCGGGCGAGCTCGGCCTCCGTCGGGAGTCTCGCGCCGACCGGCCAGCGGCCCTGGGAGATCTCCTGCCGCAGGCGGGCGGCGAGGGTGCGGAAGCGCCGACCCCTGGGGAGGGAATTCATTCCATCGGATGGCTCCATGACCGGATTCTTCGCCATATTCCGTCCATAAGTCAATCCTGAATTCATGCTTTATTCATTCGATAAATAGCATGAATTCATTCCTTTATTGCGGGCGCGCGTGCAGGGTCACCAGGACGCGGTGACGTCCCGGTCGCGGTCGTAGGCGCCGGCCCAGTAGCGGTCCGGGGCCGTCAGGCGGTGCACGGCGAAGCCGGTCTCGCCCGTCGCCTGCTTCAGCGTCTCCGACGTGGCCGTGGCCCATCCGCCGGCGTCGGCGGTCATCGTCACGTACCGGCCGGCGGAGAAGGTGAACCGGCCCCGCACGGTGGCGGCCACCGGCTCCCCGGTCTCCTGGTCCACCACGCGCAGCCGCACCCGCGCCACGCCGTTCTCCAGCGTGACCGCCATCGACTCCACCACCGCCGGGCGCAGGCCGGTGCCGCCCGTCGTCACCGTCACCGGGGCGGAGGCGGGGCCGCGGTTCCCGGCCACGTCCACCGGGACGACCCGGTAGTGGTAGGCGGTGCCCGGCAGCAGCCCCGTGTCGGTGTGCGCCAGGCCGCGCGCCCGCCCGGCGAGCGTGTCCGCCCCCGGCGTGAAGCCCGCCCGCGCCGACCGGTGCACCTCGTAGAAGGCCACCTCCGTGTCGTCGCCGGCCCGGCCGTAGGCCAGGTCGACCGTGGCGTGCTCGAACGCCGTGGCCGTCGGCGGGGAGGCCACGCCGGTCGGCGGGCCCGCGTCGGCCGGCGGGTCCGGCCACCGGGCCGACGGCCCCCAGACCGTGGGCAGCTCGCGGTAGGAGTCGTAGTGGTGCAGCGCGACCCCGGCGAAGGCCGGGCTCGCCGAGAACGCCGCGTACACCTTGGCCAGCTCGGCCTCCAGGGCGTCCCTGCCCTCCTCGCGGAAGGTGATGCTGGAAGGGTCGCCGCTGGTGGCGATGTCGAGGGTCTCGACCCCGACCACGACCGACAGCGGCTTGCCGATGCGCTCGGCGTAGGCCAGCTCGCCGGCGGCCTGCGCGATGATGCCCGCGCTCCCGTCGGCCGTGTCGCGGTAGTCCATGATCGCGATGTAGTCGGACAGGTCCTGCACGTGCTCCGACAGCGGCCGGGTGACGCCGCCGTACGGGATGGCCGTGCAGCATGCCGACACGTCCAGCCAGCGGGGCACCGCCGGCCCGAACAGCAGCGGCTGGCCGGAGGCGTCCCGGCGGGCGATCATCGCCCGCAGCGTGTCCAGCCACTGGATCTGCGGCTCCGGCTTGGCGCTGGTGAACCACGGCAGGATGTACGGCTCGATGTCCACGTTGATCCCGTCGAAGCGCTGCTCGGGCGCGGAGGACAGGTTGTAGTTCAGCACCCGCTCCATCTCCCGCACCGCGCGGTCGCGGTAGCGCGGCAGCGCCCCCAGGTACGGCGGCCGGGTGCCGCCGGCGACGGTGGCGTGCACCCGCATGCCGCGGCGGTGCGCCCAGGCCACGAAGTCGCGCAGCCGGGGCCGGGCGTCCTCGATCACGTCGCGCCCGGCGTGGACGTCCACGCCCAGGTAGATCGTCGAGCCGGGGTCGAGGACGGTCTCCAGCAGGCGGCGCGAGCCCGGGTTGAGCACCAGGTTGTAGGAGGCCTTCTCCCAGATCCACATCGCCCGGTCCTGCCGGTGCGGTGCCGGCCGTTCCTTCTCGGCCGTGCCCAGCAGCACGTACCTGGTCGCGGACCGGGACACGTGGCCGCGCGCGTCCACCGCCTCGGCCTCCAGGCTCGCCGCCACGTCACCGTGGTGGGAGGGGGTCAGCAGCGCCGTGTAGCGCCCGGCCGCGCCGGTGGCGCGCGTCCACGGCCCGCCGTTGACCCGCACCCGCACCGTGCGCACGTCGTGGTCCCGCACGTCCACGCGGATCGGGGTGGGTTTGGAGAGCCGGGCGCCGTCGGCGGGCGCGGTGATCGCCACCTGGGGCGCGCGGGCCGCCGGGTTGTCCAGCCGCAGCGTCGTCGGCCGCGACCACACGCCGTAGCGGGTGCGGGCGTCGCTCGCCCTGGCGTAGACCTCGACGTCCCCGTGCAGGTCGCGGGTGTCCAGGTCGTAGGACCAGGTGCCGGTGTCGTCGGCGTCGGGGTCGCTGACGCGGGCCCGTTCGATCCGCTCGCCGCCGACGACGAGGGTCACGTCGTACGCGCCGGTGAATCGCCCGGCCAGGCGGACGACGCCGGGAGCCGTCTCGGCGGAGTCGATCACCACCGAGGAGGGTTCGACGGCGCCGGGGGCGGGCGGCGGCAGGGCCGCGACCCCGGTCAGGGCGAGCAGCAGCCCGCCGGAGATCCGCGAGAACCGTAAAGGCATGAGAGGCCACCTCCATAGGAATGAATCAGAGCCGGAGGAAGGAATGTCCGGGCAGAGCGCCCAGGAATGGCGCAACAATAACGGGACGTTTCCGGAATAAAAATGGCGTGAATTCCCTCCCGCACGGCAGGCGGCATCAGAGCGGCCGCCAGCAGAAATGTTTCGATAGCCTGACATGCGGCTTGTATGCTGCTGCGGACCAATCCCCCGAAAGTTTCGAGGTGCCGGCTTGCCGGACGAGCCCCGCTGGGTGACCACCTGGGCCTCGGCCCCCCAGCTCACCGAACCGGGCGACCTGCCGCCCGCCCCCTACACGCGCGACGGCCTCACCCTCGCGGGCAGCACGCTGCGGCAGACCGTGCGCGTCTCCGCCGGCGGGCCGAGGATCCGGCTGCGGCTGTCCAACGCGTTCGGCGGCGCCCCGCTGCGGCTCACCCGCGTCCTGCTGGCGCTGCCCCGCGACGGCCGGTCGGGGGAGCGCGCCGTCCGGCCGGGCACGTCCCGGCCGGTGACCTTCCACGGCCGGACCCCGGCCGTCGTGCCGCCCGGCGCGCACGTCGTCTCCGACCCGCTCGACCTGGACGTGCCGCCGCGCGCCGTGCTCACCGTCACCCTCCACCTCGCCGGCGGGCACCCGGCGGCGGGCCTCACCTCCCACCCCGGCTCCCGCACGACCTCCCACCTCGCCCCCGGCGACCAGGCCGGCGCCGCCGACCTGACCGGCGCCACATCCGTCGACCACTGGTACCTGCTCAGCGGCGTCGAGACGTGGTCCACGGCCCCCGCGCTCGCCCTGCTCGGCGACTCCCTCACCGACGGCCGGGGCTCCACCACCAACGGCGACGACCGCTGGCCCGACCGGCTCCTCGACCGGCTGCCGCCGGGCGCGGCCGCCGCCGTCGTCAACCAGGCGGCGGGCGGCAACCGGGTGCTCGCCGACGGCCTCGGCCCCGCCGCGCTGTCCCGCCTCGACCGCGACGTGCTCGCGCAGAGCGGCGTCGACCGGCTGCTCGTCTTCGAAGGGGTCAACGACCTCGGCACCGCCCCGCCCGCCCCGGACGCGCAGAAGGACGTCGCCGGCGAGCTGATCGCCGCCTACCAGCAGATCGTCGTGCGCGCCCACGCGCGCGGCATGCTCGTGTACGGCGCCACGCTCACGCCGTTCGGCGGCCACGTCCCGTACGACGATCCGGACGGCCACCGCGAGGCCGCCCGGCAGGAGGTCAACGCCTGGATCCGCGGCGGCGGCGCGTTCGACGCGGTGGTGGACTTCGACCGGGCGGCCCGCGACCCGGCGGACCCCCGGCGGCTGCGCCCGGCCTACGACGAGGGCGACCACCTGCACCTCAACCCGGCCGGCTACCGGGCGCTCGCCGCCGCCTTCCCGCTGGATCTGCTCACGGCGGCGCGGTGACGGGCCACGTCTCTTTTGGTGATTTTTCAGTCGTAAACACGTGATGACACGCAGTCACGGATCGCCCGCGTCCAGTCGGCCAGCGCGGGATCGCCCGCCGTGGCCTCGCACAGCCGCTGCCACAGACCGGCCCTGGTCCAGCGGGTGAACCAGCGGTGCGCCGTGGGCACGGTGACGCCGAACGCCGCCGGCAGGTGCTGCCACGCGCAGCCGCTCGTGACCACGTACACGACCGCCGTCATGACCGTGCGCGCGTCGGCGGCGGCCCGGCCGCCGCCCTGGCGGCGGGGCGGCGGCTCCGGCACCAGCGGACGGACCGCATCCCACAGCTCATCAGGGACCAGACGCCGGGCGAGTGCCTCCATGACGCAGATCCTCCTCCATGATCCGCGCGCACGCGCGCTGAGCTGCCAAATGAGACGTGAGCCGATGTGCGCGACGGCGATCGGCGCGGCTAGCCTCGGCGCTCGATCGGCGGCCCCCGGCCGTCCGCCGAGGGGACTCTCGGCGCCATCGACGAACGGAGCACAGCTATGACGATCCTCGTGACCGGCGCGACGGGCACGGTCGGGCGCATCGTGGTCGACCGCCTGCTGCGGGCCGGGCAGCGCGTCCGGGCCCTGACGCGCGACCCGGCGGGCGCCGGGCTGCCCGACGGCGTGGAACTGGTGGCCGGGGACCTCGCCGGCGCGGCGGCGGCGCTCGACGGCGTGGACCGGGTCTACTACCTGGCCGGCATGCTCGCCCCCGAGACCGCGGCCGAGCAGGCCCGCGCGTTCGCCCGGCGGGCGGCCGAGGCCGGGGTGACCCGCGTGGTGACGATGACCGGCGTGGCGGTCACGGTCCGGCGGCCCGGCAGCTACGAGATGCTGCTCGAGGTGGAGGAGGCCGTCGAGGCGTCCGGCCTGGAATGGACGCACGTGCGGCCGGGCGAGTTCGCCGCCAACAAGCTGGACCTGTGGGCGCCGTCGATCCGGGCCGAGGGCGTGGTGCGCAGCGCCTTCCCCGACGCGCTGGGCGTGCCGATCCACGAGGCCGACATCGCCGAGGTCGCCGTCGCCGCCCTGCTGGAGGGCGGGCACGCCGGTCGCGCGTACTCGCTGAGCGGCCCGCAGGCGCTCAGCCACCGCGAGCAGGCCGCCGCCATCGGCGACGGGCTCGGCCGGAGCCTGCGCTTCGAGCCGCTCACGTACGGGCAGGCGCGCGCCGCCTGCATCACCGCGGGCATCCCGGCCGAGATCGCCGAGTACCTGCTCGGCTACCAGGCCGAGTACGCCGAAGAGCCGCCCGCGGTGCTGCCCGACGTCGAGCGGGTGCTCGGGCGGCCGGCGCGCACGCTCGCCGAGTGGGCCGCCGACCACCGGGCCGACTTCACCCCGGCCGCGTAGCGCCGGTCAGCGGGCCGCCTGCTGCGCCACGGGAGGACGGGCGCGCTGCGGGCGGGGAAGGAGCTGGACGAGCCCGGCGACGGCCAGCGCCACGGCGATCACGTAGATCAGCCCGTGCTGGAACGCCTGGCTCACCCCGCCCGCCAGGCCGCCGTAGAAGACGATTCCGACGATCCCGACGCCGAGCGCGGCCCCGACCTGCTGGACCGTCGTCAGCACCCCGGCCGCGGACCCGGCGTGGCGGGGCGCGACCCCGGCCAGCACCGTGCCCATGATCGGCGCGAGCGCCAGCCCCATGCCGAACCCGTCCACGGCCAGGATCGGCACCAGCCACCCGAGCGGCGCCTGCGCCGCCACGGCGGCGAGCAGCACGGTGAGGGCGACCGCCCTGGTCAGCCCGCCCACCGCGATCGCCTGACGGCCGAGCCGCGCGACGAACCTGGGCGCGAGCCGCGAGGCCGCCAGATAGCCGAGCCCGATCGGCGTGAAGACCAGCCCGGCCTCCAGCGCGTCCAGTCCGGCCGCGCCCTGCACGTACAGGGCGAAGATCAGGAAGTACGCGGCCATGCCCATGGTGAAGGCGAGCTGGGTCAGCAGGCCGGCGGTGAACGCCCGCTCGCGGAACAGGGCCAGGTCGATCAGCGGCGAGGCGTGCCGGCGACGGCCGTAGGCGGTGAGGAGCGCGAGCGCGACGAGCGGCGACAGCCACGTCCACAGCGGCCAGCCCTGCTCGCGGCCCTCGATCAGCGGCAGCAGGGTCGCCACCAGCGCGCCGGTGACCAGGGCGGCCCCGCCCAGGTCGAGCCGCGCGGCCGTGCCGGCGCGGCTCTCGGGCACCACGGCGCGGGTCAGCGCGAGCGCCGCCACGCCGATCGGCACGTTGATCAGGAAGCAGGCCCGCCAGCCGAGCCCGAACAGGTCGGCCTGGATCAGCATGCCGCCGATGAGCTGCCCGAACACCGCGGCCAGCCCCATGGTCAGCGCGTAGGCGTTGAGGGCCCTGGCCTGGGCGGCGCCGCTGTAGGCGGTGCGCAGGATGGCGAGCACCTGCGGGGTGAGCGCCGCCGCGGCCAGCCCCTGGGCGACGCGGGCGGCGATGAGCGTGGCGGCGTCGGGGGCCAGGCCGCACGCCAGCGAGGCGAGCGTGAACAGGGCCAGCCCGATGGCGAACACGCGGCGGCGGCCGAACAGGTCGCCGAGCCGTCCGCCGAGGATCAGGCCGGACCCGTAGGCCAGGCCGTAGCCGGCGACGATCCACTCGACCTCGGCGGCTCCGGCGTGCAGGTCACGCTGGATGGCGGGGATGGCGACGTTGACGATGAAGAAGTCGAGAATCGTGACGAACACACCGGTCAGCACGGTGGGAAGGGTGTGCCCGCGCGGGGCATGGCAGCTCCAATAGATAGAACGGTCGGTATACGCCGCCATTAGATAGAATGGTTGGTCTAAGTGTCAATCCGCCGTTCTTCGATCGGATGCGTGTGATGAGCAGACCGGGCCCGCGCGAGCGGCTTCTCGAAGCCGCCAGCGACCTCACCTACGAGCAGGGCGTCCACGTGGGCGTGGACGCGATCCTCAAACGGGCCGACGTCGCCCGCCGCTCGCTCTACCAGCACTTCGGCGGCAAGGACGGGCTGATCGCCGAGACGCTCGCGACCGCCGGGCTCGACGCCCGCTACCGGCAGGTGATGGACGGCGCCGGCGACGACCCCCGGGACCGGGTGCTGGCCGTCTTCGACGCGCTGGACGAGATCACCACGCGGCCGACGTTCCGCGGCTGCCGCTACACGGCGGCCGACCTGGCCCTCACCGACCGGGACCACCCCGCCCACGCCGAGGTCCGCGCGTACAAGGAGAGGCTGCGGGGGCTGTTCGAGGACGAGCTGCGCCGCCACGGGCACCCCGAGCCCGGCTTCGGCGCCGATCAGATCCTCGTGCTGATCGACGGGGTGCTCGCGCACGCCGTCACCCGCCCCGGCGCCCACCCCGCCCGCGCAGCCCGGGCGATGGCCGAGGCGGTGCTCGACCGGCGCGGCTAACCGGCCAGCGTCTCGCGGAGCAGCTCGGCGAACGCGGCGGGGTGGGTGCTGAGCCCGGTGTGCCCGCCGGGGAAGTGCACGAGCTCGGTGCCGAACCGTCCGGCCAGGCAGGCGGCGGGGCGGTAGGGCAGCTCGCCGCGCGATTCGTCGCCGGCCGCGAGCACCAGCCGGCCGGCCAGGGCCGCCAGCCGGTCCACGTCGGGGGCGTAGGCCATGAAGGCGGGCACGATCCGGCCGAGGAAGTAGGGCAGGTTGGCCATCGTCCGCTCCGCCCGGGCCGCCGCGCCGGGCGGCAGCTCGACCGGGGCGGCGGATTCGGCGGGCCCGGCGGGTTCGGCGGGCCCGGCGGGTTCGGCGCCGCCCGGCCGCCGCAGGGCCGCCGCGAACTCGGCGGCCGCCGGCATCAGGCCCTCGCGGCGGAAGGTGTCCTGGACGCGGGCGAGCATCGCGCGGTGCTCGGCGGCGTCGGGCAGCACCTCCACCACGGGCGGCTCGTGCGCCACCACGCGCTCGACCCGGTCCGGGTGGGTGGCGAGCAGGTGCAGCGCGACGATCGCCCCCGAGCTGCACCCGGCCACGCGGGCGGGCGCGCCGGGCGACAGCAGCTCGATCAGCCGGTACGCGTCGTCGGCGTGCGAGGCGACATGCTGCTCGGCGCCGGGGTCGTCGAGCGGGCTGCGCGACATGCCGCGCGCGTCGTACGAGGCCACCGTCCAGTCGGCGGCCAGCACGTCGGCGACGCCGTCGTAGGAGGCGGCGTCGCCCGCGCCGCCGGGGATCAGCAGCAGGAGCGGGCCCTGCCCGCGCACCTCGTAGTGCAGGGTCGCGCCCGCCACGCGCAGGCGGCCGGTGGCGGTGGCGGGGGCGGGGGCGGTCATGACGGATCTCCTTCACGTGCGGGCCAGCGCTCCAGGAGCGCGTGCAGGGCGTCGAGGCAGCGGACCCAGGAGTCCGCGGCGGGCCGCGCGTGCGCGAACCCGCCGGCCGCCTCCAGGCTGACGAAGCCGTGCAGCGTGCTGCGCACCAGCCGGACCGCGTCGGTCAGGTCGGGCTCGGCCAGCGCGTAGGCGCGCAGCATGCTGTAGGTCAGCTCGATCGCGCGCCGCGGCCCGGGGGCCCGGGCGGCCAGCTCGGGATCGATCCGCGCCGGGACCTGCGTCGCGGTGTAGCGGCCCGGGTGGTCGTGGGCGTAGGACCGCCACGCGTCCGCGAACGCCACGAGCGCGTCCTTCCCCGCCCGCCCGGCGGTCGCCTCGGCGATGCGAATCGTCTTCTCGTCCGCCGCCAGCAGCGCGATCCGGCCGCGCAGGTCCTCCAGCCCGCGTACGTGCACGTACAGGCTCGCGTCCTTGACGCCGAGCCGCCGCGCCACCGCCGACATGGTCACGTGCTCCAGCCCGACCTCGTCCGCCAGCTCGGCGCCCGCGGCCGTCACCCGGTCCGCCGTCAACCCCGCCCGCGCCATCCGCACTCCTAGAGTAGCTAAGCAAAACCTAATGGTCCTAGGCTATTCCTTGTCGCTCGAGGATGGCAAACTGTTTCGATGACGTACGAACAGGACGCGGCGACCGCTCACGCCTGGGCCGCGCTCGGCGGGCCGTCCGAACTGGCGGCGACGGTCGCGTACGAGGGGGCGGGCGACGTCCTGGCCGCGCGGCTGCCGGTGCGGGAGCTGGCCCGGGCGAGCGTGGGCGTGTGCTCGCTGGCGGCGGCCGAGCTGCTGGCGCGGCGCAACGCGACGCCGCCGCCCCCGGTGCGGATCCGGGAGGCGGCGGTGGCCACGGCCTTCGTCAGCGAGCGGCACCTGCGCGTCGGCGGCAAGTCCCCGCGGGCGTTCGCGCCGCTGTCGCGCTTCTGGCGCGCGGCCGACGGCTGGGTCCGCACCCACGCCAACTACCCGCACCACCGCACCCGGCTGCTGGACGCCCTCGGCGTGGCCGACACGGGGGACGACCAGGAACTGGCCGAGATCCTGGCTGCCGAGCTGGCCGCCCGCCCCGCCCGGTGGATCCAGGAGACCGTCTACGCGGCCGGCGGCCTGGCCGTCGCCGTCGCCCCGCCCGGCGGCGCCGTCCACCCGCTCGTCGAGACCGTCCCCTCGGACGGGAGCCGCCCGGACCGGCTGCCCCCGGCGCCGCTGCCCGCCGCCGGGGTGCGCGTCCTGGACCTGACCCGGGTCATCGCCGGTCCCGTCGCCACGCGCACCCTCGCCCTGCTGGGCGCCGACGTGCTGCGCGTCGACCCGCCGAACCTGCCGGAAAGCGCCGACAGCCACGCCGACACCGGGATGGGCAAGCGCTCGGCGCTGCTGGACCTGACGGCCGCCGACGGCCGGGCCGCCTTCGCCGAGCTCGTCGCCGCCGCCGACGTCGTCGTCCACGGCTACCGCCCCGGCGCGCTGGAGGCGCTCGGTCTCGGCGACGTGCTCGCGCGGCGTCCCGGCCTGATCGTCGCCCGGCTGTGCGCCTGGGGCTGGTCGGGGCCGTGGGCCGCGCGGCGCGGCTTCGACAGCCTGGTGCAGGCGGCGAGCGGCATCGCCGTGATCGAGGCGGGCCCCGACGGCAGCCCCGGCGCGCTCCCCGCCCAGGCGCTGGACCACGGCACCGGCTACCTGCTGGCCGCCGCCGTCCTGCGCGCGCTGACCGACCGGCAGCGCACCGGGCTCGGGCGCTCGGTCCGGCTCTCCCTCGCGGGCACCGCGTCCTGGCTGATGAACGACCTGCGTCCCGTCCCGGCCGAGGGCGACGGCTACGACGCGGGCCCGTGGCTGGCCGAGACCGGCTCCCCGTACGGGCTGCTCCGCCACGCGCTGCCGCCGGTCCACTACGAGGGCGCGCCCCGCACCTGGCGCACCCCGCCGTCCCTGTGGGGCGGCGACACACCCGCCTGGGCGCCCGCGTAGCCACGCCGCATTCCGGGCGCTATCCGCGCCGGGTCTCGAGCGCGTCCAGGATGAGGTCGAGGCCGTAGCCGAACTCCTCCGCGTAGTCGTAGCCCGGCCGCAGCGCGTGGCCGGTGATCATCTCCCTCAGGTACGGCAGGCCGTCCGGGAGGTGTTCCAGGATGTCGCCGGCCACGTCCTCCACCTCGGCGGGCGTGGACAGCGGCAGGTTCGCCTCCTGCAGCACGAAGCCACCGACGTAGCTGTCGACGAGCGAGACGGCGTGGGCGGCCATCGGCAGCGAGAACCCCGCCTCCCGCAGCACGCCGAGGACGGCGTCGTGGTGGCGCAGCGTCGCCGGGCCCGGCCGGCGACGGGAGTCGATCAGGCCGAGGGCCCAGCTGTGCCGCGAGAGCACCGCGCGGGCGGAGCGGGCTCGGGCCCGGATCGCCGCGCGCCAGTCGCCGTCCCCGGGCCGGGGCAGCTCGATCGCCGCGAACACCGCGTCGACCACGCCGTCGAGGATCGCGTCCTTGTTCGGCACGTGGTGGTAGAGCGACATCGCCTCCACGCCCAGCTCCTGCGCCACCCGCCGCATCGTGATCGCCTCGGCGCCGCCGCGGTCGGCGACCCGGATCGCGGCCTCCAGCACGAGCTCCCTGCTGAGCGGCTGGCGAGGTGGTGACACGACGGCTCCCGGGACGGCGACAGGGGTTGACAGCCTTACGAGTGTAAGTCAGCCTTACGGGCGTAAGCCCGAGATGAGGAGATCCCGATGCCGATGCCGCTGTGGTGGGGGCGCCTGAACAAGCGCGTGTTCAACCCCCGGGCGGTCGCCCGGGGGTCGTGGCCGGTCCTGACGCACGTCGGCCGCGTCTCCGGCGCCACCTACCGCACGCCGCTCGACGCGCACCCGGTCGACGGCGGCTACCTGTTCGTCCTGGTGTACGGGTCGGGCGCCGACTGGGTGCGCAACATCCTGGCCGCCGGGGAGGCGCGGCTGCGGGTCGGCGGCAAGGAGGTGGCGCTCACCGCCCCGCGCGTCGTCGGGCGGGAGGAGGCGTTCCGGGCGCTCCCCGCCGGGGTCAGGCGCCCGCCGAGGCTGCTGCGCATCACCGAGTTCCTCCGCATGGACACGATTCCGCTGGGCTGAGGATCCCTCAGGACGCGCCGCCGTCCGTGCGCACCGGCAGCGCGGTCAGGGCCCGCTGCATGCCCGGCCGCCAGCCGATCTCGGCCGCCGGCACGGCCAGCTCCAGGCCGGGGAAGCGGCCGATCAGCGTGCGCAGCGCGATCTGGGTCTCGGCCCTGGCCAGCGCCGCGCCCAGGCAGTAGTGGATGCCGTGGCCGAACCCCAGGTGGGTGTTGTCCTCGCGGCCCACGTCGAGCAGCGCCGGCCGGTCGAAGCGGCGCGGGTCCCGGTTCGCCGCCGCGTACACGACCTGCACCGCCTCGCCCGCCGGGATGCGCGTGCCGCCGAGCTCCACCGGCTCCAGCGTGTAGCGCATCACCGCGATCTCGGCCGGTCCGGTGACGCGCAGGAACTCCTCCACGGCCGCCGGGACGGCGTCCAGGTCGTCGCGCAGGCGCGCGAGCAGCTCCGGGCGGGTCAGCAGCAGCCGCACGCTCTGGCTGATGAGCGAGACCGTGGTCTCGTGCCCGGCGATCAGCATGCTGATCCCCAGCGCCACCAGCTCCTCGTCGGCCAGCCGGTCGCCGTCGTCCTCCTGGACGCGGACCAGCGCCGACAGCAGATCCTCCGCGCCGTCGACGCCGTCCGTCCCGGCGGCGCGCTTGGCCGCGACCAGCTCGCTCATGTACGCGACCAGGCCCCGCGCCCCGGCGGCGATGCGGGCGGGGTCGGGCGCGGTCAGGTCGCCGGCCCACGCCCGCCAGATGTCGCGGTCGGCCGAGGGCACGCCGAGCAGCTCGCAGATGACCTGGATGGGCAGCGGGTACGCGAACCGCTCGATCAGGTCGAACTCCGCCGGCAGCCCGTCGAGCAGCGCGTCGGTGATCTCCTGGATGCGCGGGCGCAGCCGCTCCACGCGCCGGGCGGTGAACCCGCGCGACACCAGGCGCCGCAGCCGCGTGTGGTCCGGGGGGTCGTAGGCGCCGAGGGTGCGCAGCAGGTAGGGGGCCACGTCGTCGGGCAGCCCGGCGGCCGCGGCCACGTCCAGCTTGGACTGCCGGGAGATGTCGCTGCTGAAGCGCGGGTCGGTCAGCGCGGTCACGCACTCGTCGTAGCCGGTGACCAGCCAGATCAGGGTGCCGTCCAGGTAGCGGCCCCGGCTGACCGGTCCGTCGCCGGCCAGCCCGGTCAGGAAGGCGTCGCGGTCGGCCGCGGTCATCAGGCCGAGGATCTGCGGCTCGGTGGTGCTCATGCTCAGGACTCCAGAAGGTCGAGGGGGAGGGGATGGGGAGGCGCCGTCATGGGGACCGCCGCTCCTCGCGGACCGCGTCCCAGGCGTCCAGGACGCGGTCGTCGGTGAACAGGCCGCGGGTGAAGATCTCGATCCCGGCGCGGGAGGCGCGCAGCGTCCGGTCCGTCTCGGACCCGCCGCCCGGCAGCGCCCGCGCGAGGTGCTCGCCGAACGTCAGCGGCGCCAGCAGCCACGTCACGTAGACGGCGGCGCGGGCGCGCGGGTCGTCGCTGGGACGCACCCGGCCGGTGCGGACGCCTTCCTCCAGCCAGCGTTCGGCCGCCGCGACGATGTCGTCGAACAGCGCCGCCGCCGCCGGGCTGCCGTCGAGGAACGCGCGCCCCAGGTAGAGCCGCATCGCCGAGCTCGCCTCCAGCATGGCCGCCAGGCCGCTGACGTCGTCGAGGTCCGCGCCGGGCCCGCCGCGCACCAGCTCGACCACGTACGCGTCGCACGCCCTGCGCAGCCCTTCCTTGGAGCCGAAGTGGTGCAGGACCAGCGCGGCGGACACGCCCGCGCGGGCGGCGATGGCGCGCACGCTCACCCGGTTGACCCCTTCGGCGCCGAACAACTCCAGTGCCGCGTCCCGGATCCGGGCCCGCCCGGTCAGGTCACTGTCTGAACGCATGAACAGGATGCTAAACGATTGTTCAGCCCGATGGGAAACTACTAGTTGACTTAGTAGCGGGTAGGCATGTCGCCGGTGGGCTTACGAGCTTCTTACTACGACACGTAGTAGTCTCCCGTTCTGGTCGTCACAGGAGGAGCGGTGGAAGTTCGGCAGCGGCGTCTCGCGATGCGTGTCGCGCGTGCCGTCCTGCTGGTCGCCGTCGCCCTCGGTGTCTACGGCATGCACACGCTGGGCCACCACAGCGGCCATCAGGCCGGCGGGCACCACCTGCACGAGCCCGGGTTCGCCCAGGGGCAGGAGCTGCCCGATCTCGACCCGGCCGCCGTGTGCCTGGCGGTGCTGACCTCGTTCCTGATCGTCGCCACGGCGGCGTGGATCGTGCGACGGCGGGGGAGCGCGACCCCCGGGCGGGCCCCCTCGGCGCGGCGGGTCGCCAGGCCGCCGCCCGACCCCGTCTCCGTGCGCCTGGCACGGCTCTCGGTGCTGCGCATATAGGCCGGCGTCCGCCTCCGCGACGGATGCCCGTACCCACGAACCGAGAGAACGACAACCATGCGCACCAACCGTACGATCACGATCACCGTCACCGCGGGCGCGCTCGCGCTCCTGACCGCGTGCGGCGCCACGGCCTCGAACGACGCCGCCCCGGCCGCGACCGCCACCGCCACCGCCGCTACGGCGGCGACGCCGTCGCAGGCCGGGTTCAACGACGCCGACGTCATGTTCGCGCAGATGATGATCCCGCACCACGAGCAGGCGGTCGAGATGGCCGAGCTCGCCCCGGACCGCGCGGGCGACCCGGAGATCAAGGAGCTGGCGGCCCGGATCAAGGCGGCGCAGGACCCCGAGATCGCGACCATGCAGGGCTGGCTGACCACCTGGGGCAGGCCCGCCCCCGAGGGAGGCATGGGTCATGACATGCCCGGCATGATGTCCGAGGCGGACCTGGCCAAGCTGAAGTCCGCCAAGGGCGCGGAGTTCGACAGGCTCTTCGCCGAGCAGATGATCGCCCACCACGAGGGCGCGATCGAGATGGCCCGCGCCGAGCAGGCCGGCGGGGCCGACCCGGCCGCCAAGGAGCTCGCCAAGGCGATCGAGACCGCCCAGCGGGCGGAGGTGGCCGAGCTCCGGAAGATCCTCGACCGGCTCTGAGCCGGGCTAGAAGGGCAGCACCGCGTGACAGTGGTGCGCCAGCAGGGCGCTCAGCCCGGGCGCCGCGGCCAATGTCGCGGGCCCGGCGAGCAGCAGCGTGACCGTCAGCCCCCCGGCGAGCCGCTCACGGCGGCCGAGCGGGGGCTGCGGGCTCAGCATGCGGCGGATCCGCAGCAGGGCCGTCTCGCCGCCCGCCCCCAGGGCGGCGGCGGGCGCCCGCCCGGTGGCGAGGCGGACCAGGGCGGCCGCCAGGTGGGCGCGCGGATGGCGGCGGGCCGCCACGTCGTCGGCCAGCAGCTCGACCAGCCGCGCGACCTCCGCCCGCGCCTCGGCGAACAGCGGCACCCGGGGGCAGGCCCGCGCGAACGTCTCGGCGGCGGCCAGCAGCAGATGGTGGCGGCCGCGAAGATGCGCCCGCTCGTGCGCGAGCACGGCGGCGACCTGCTCGGGAGCCAGCGACCGCAGTGCGCCGGTGGTGATGACCGCCTGCCCCCCGCGGCCGGGCACGCAGTAGGCCAGGCGCTCGTCGTGGTCGACGACGAGCGCGCCGAGCCGGGCGTCGTGCCGCCCGAGCAGCGACAGCGCCTCGGCGTGCCGCGCCCGCTCCCGGCGCGCGCCCACCAGGACGGCCCCGCCCGCGCACGCGCCCCACACCACCACGGACGTGGCGGCCGCGAGCGCGGCCAGGACCCGCGCGAGGTCCGGGCGCGCGTCACCGGCGAACATCGCCGCGCAGATCTCCAGCCACCCGGCGAGCCCGTGACCCACCACCGGCCCCGGCACGGCGGCCGCGAACACCGCGAGCAGCGCGGACACGGGCACCGACCCGCAGGCGGCCAGCCACATCGCGATCGCCCGCCGGGGCGCCCGGTCGGCCCAGCCCGCCCGCCGCAGCAGCCGGGGCAGCGCCAGCGCCCCGGCGACGCAGTGGAGCGCGAGGATCACCGTGACGATCACGTGTCGCGTCCCCCCGGGGGGTATACCTGCAGGGCCGCCTCCAGGGCCTTGGCCTCCTCGGGCGTGAGCCGTTCGAGGAAGTGCACCAGCGTGGCCGCCCGGTTGCCGCTCCCGGCCAGCGACGCGCGCATGACCTCGGCGGTGTAGGCCTCCTTGGAGGAGACCACCTCGTAGACGTAGGCCCGGCCGACCGGCTCGCGGCGCAGCAGCCCCTTGGTGTGGAGCTTGTCCATCACGGTCATCACCGTCGTGTAGGCGATGGGGCGCTCCTGGCGCAGGTGGGCGAGCACGTCACGGACCGTGGCGGGCTCGTTGGTGGCCCACAGATGATCCATGATCGTGGATTCGAGCTCTCCCAGACCCCGCGCCATCACCCCATGCTAGCGGCGAGCACCGACTCCAGCGGGTCACCGGCCGCGACGGCCCGCTTGACCCGGACGAAGTCCCTCGGCGCGTCGACCCCGACGACGCCGACCAGCGTCCCGGCCCTGGCGAACGCGACAGCGAACCGGCCCTCCTCCGGGGCGCCGGCGGCCACGCGCGCCTCGTCCGCCAGGTGCGGCAGCCCGGCCGTCTGGACGCGGACGCCGTGCACGTGCGTCGCGAACGAGGGCAGCCCGGCGTAGGGCGTGGCGTCCTCCCTGCCGGCGAGCAGGTTCAGCGCGGCGGCGGCGCCCTGCTCGTTGGCGTTCGCCCAGTGCTCGACGCGGACGGACGCGCCCCCGTACCGGGCGTGCGGCCAGCGGGCGACGTCGCCCGCCGCCACCACGCCGTCGGCGCCGGTCGCGAACAGCGCCGCGTCGCACACCACCCCGTCGTCGAGCGTCAGCCCGCTGCCGCGCAGCCAGCCGGTGTCGGGGACCACGCCCGTCGCCGCGATCACCAGGTCGGCGGGGAGCGTGCGCCCGTCGTCCAGCCGCACCCCGCTCACCTGGCCGGTCCCCTCCAGGCCCGTCACGCGGCGGCCGGGGACGAGGTCCACGCCGTTGCTCCGGTGGTGGCCGGCCAGCCAGCGCGAGGCCAGGTCGCCCAGCACGCCGCTCATCGGGTACGGCGCCGCGTCGACGAGGGTGACAGCCAGGCCGAGCGAGCGGGCGGTGGAGGCGACCTCGCCGCCGATGAAGCCGCCGCCGACGACCACGACGTGGCGGTGCCCGGCGGCGAGCTCGGCGCGCAGGGCGAGGGCGTCCTCGACGGTGCGCAGCGTGTGGACGCCCTCGAGGGCGCCGGGCAGCGGGCGCGGCCGGGCGCCGGTGGCGATGACGAGCCCGTCGTAGCGGACCTGCGTGCCGTCGTCCAGGGTGACGAACCGGCCGGCCGTGTCCAGCCGCACCGCGTTGCGGCCCCGCAGCCAGCGGTCGCCCAGCTCCTCGGCGCCGGGCAGGGTGATCTCGTCGTCGCCCCTGAGCATGCTCTTGGACAGCGGCGGCCGGTTGTAGGGCAGGTGGCGCTCCGCGCCGACGACGACGATCTCGCCCGCGAAGCCGGCGCCGCGAAGGGTCTGCACGGCACGGAGCCCGGCCAGCGACGCGCCCACGACCGTGATGGTGTTCAACGTTGTCATGCCGGGGACTATATACCGGGAGGGGGTATGAGCCATACCCCTGCGGGGTTGGGGTTGCGCCGACGCGCATCGTGCCGTAGGTTCAACCCGGCGATACCCGCTGGGGGTATCCGGGACCGAAGGGGAGTCGGCATGAGCAGCAGCATCTACACCGTGAGCGGGATGACGTGCGGCGGCTGCGCGGGCACGGTGAAGACCGAACTGGGCAAGATCTCCGGCGTCACCGCCGTGGACATCGAGCTGGCGACCGGCCGGGTGACCGTGACGGGCGACGGGCCCGTGGACGAGGCCCTGGTGCGCGACGCCGTCGAGGGGGCGGGCTACGAGCTCACCGCCGTCTGACCTGCGGGGCGAGCGCGGGCGGCCACCGGTTGGGGTGTGGCCGCCCGCGCTCTTTTCCCGGGCGCCGGCCTCTGGGGCGTCAGCGCGTCTGGACGCGGAGGGAGATGATCGTGCCGGGCGGGACGGTGGCGGACGAGACGGCTCCGGGGGAGACCTGCGGGCCGACGTTGTAGACGTAGCCGACGGCGGGGTTGACGTGCAGGACGGTGATCGCCACCTGGTGCTGGCCGTCCCCCGGCCGGATCAGGGCAGCTTGGCGACGGTCAGCAGGACCGCGGAGTCCTCCAGTGCCTCCAGGTCGTGGCGGGCGTCCGGCACGATGAGCAGGTCGCCCGTGCGCCCCTCCCACGACTCCGCCCCGGCCGACATGCGGACCCGGCCGTGCAGCACGTGCACCGTCGCCTCGCCGGGATTCTCGTGCTCCGCGAGCCGCGCGCCCTGCCGCAGGGCGATGACCGTCTGGCGCAGCACCTTCTCGTGCCCGCCGTAGACCGTGCCGGCCGCGTGACCGGCGGTGGTGCCGGCCGCCCGGTCGGCTTGCTGACGGGCCAGGGCGACGAGCGAGATCTTCTGCATGCCGCCATTATCGCAACCCGCCCCGCCGCCGCCCGGCGCGGCTCAGCGCTCGGCGTCCTGCGGGTACCAGCGCAGCTCGACGGTGTTGCCGTCGGGGTCGAGCACGTACACCGACTGCGCGGTGCCACGCGCGCCGAACCGGGGGACCGGTCCCTCCAGCACGGTGAAGACGCCGGAGTCGATCACCTCCTGCCAGTCCAGCGGCTCCACCACGAGGCAGAGGTGGTCCACGTTGGACTCGCCGCGCGGCTTGGCCACCAGGTCGATGATGGTCGATTCGCTGACCCGCACCGACGGGAACGGCGCCCTGCCCGCCCGCCACTCCTCGACCCGCACCTGCGCCAGGCCGAGCGTCCCCGCGTAGAACTCCAGGGACCGCTCGACGTCGGCGACGTTGAGCACCAGGTGGTCGAAGTCCTTCACGCGCATCTCGTTCTCCCGTTCTCTCAGGTGGATCACTCGCCGGCGGTCAGCACGTCCTCGCGGGCGGCGGGCGCCTTCCCGCGGCCGGTGCCGAGTGTGAGGAGCAGCGAGGCCGCTGTCAACGCGACCCCGAACCACACCACGCTGGTGACCCCCAGCCGGTCGGCGAACAGCCCGCCGAACAGCGCGCCGAGCGCGATGGAGGTGTTGTACGACATCGTGTTGAGCGACATCGCCGCCTCGAAGGTGTCCGGCGCGGCGGCCTGCGTCATGTTGACCTGGCACAGCTGCACCACGCCGAACGAGACGCCCCACAGGACCAGCGCGACGACCGCGCCGACCGGCCCGTCCCCGATCGCGAGCAGCAGGAGGAGCGACCCCACGAGCCCCGCGCAGCCCGCGACGAAGCTGCCGCGCAGGCTTCTGGTCACCGTGTAGCCGGCGATGAAGTTGCCCGCCGCGCCGCCCGCGCCGTAGACCATGAGCACCGCGGTGACGAAGAACGGCGTCGCCGACGCCGCCTCCTCCAGGTAGGGGCGCACGAA
Source organism: Nonomuraea sp. NPDC049725 (assembly GCF_040674795.1). Classification (NCBI taxonomy): domain Bacteria; kingdom Bacillati; phylum Actinomycetota; class Actinomycetes; order Streptosporangiales; family Streptosporangiaceae; genus Nonomuraea; species Nonomuraea sp. NPDC049725. Next base: position 581,797 of record NZ_JBFANJ010000003.1, read on the forward strand.
CGTGTACGCGCCGAAGTGGCCGAGCACGAACAGCATCACCGTCACCAGCACCAGCCGCAGCGGCACGTTCCTGAGCGGCAGCCCGAAGACCTCCCGCACCGAGACGGCGTTCGCCGACGGCAGCGACGGGATCAGGGTGACGACCGCGACGAGCACCAGCGCGCTCAGCCCCGCCCAGATGAGGAACGTGGTCCGCCAGTCCGTGAGGCTCTCCAGCACCGTCCCCAGCGGGATGCCGACGACCGCGGCGATCGAGATGCCGGACATGACGACCGCCGCCGCCCGGCTCGCCTGCCGCTCCGGGACCAGCCGCATCGCCATGCTCACCCCGATGGCCCAGAACACGCCGCTGGCGAAGCCCATGATCAGCCGCGTCACCAGCACCAGCGGGTAGCTCGGCGAGATCGACGTGACCAGGTTGCCCGCCACCAGGATCACCAGCAGCACCGACAGCAGCACCCGCCGGTTGACCCGCCTGGTCCACGCCACGATGAACGGCACGCCCAGCCCGGCCGAGACGCCGTACAACGTCACCATCAGCCCCGCGACGCCCACCGAGATGGCCAGGCTCGCGCTCACCGGGGTGAGCAGCCCGACGGGCATCAGCTCCGTGGTGAGGAAGACGAACAGGCTCGCGGTGATCGCGGCCACCCCCAGCCAGCCTCGCAGGGCCGAAGGGGACGGCGTTTGCGCAATAGTCATGATTCTTCCTTGTCATCGATCCAACGTCGTGCGGAAAGGCGTTCCAGCGCCCACACCGCGAAGGTCGCGGCCGACAGGGCGCCGCCCAGCAGGCTCACGCCGGTCCAGCCGGCCGCGGTCCAGGCCGCGGAGCCGAGCGCCGACCCGGCCGCGCCGCCGAGGAAGAACGCGGTCATGAAGGCGGAGTTGAGCCGGTTGCGGCTCTCGGGGCGGAGCGCGTAGACGACGTGCTGGCCGGCGTTCAGCACCGCCTGCTGGGCCATCGTCAGCAGGAGCACCCCGGCGACCAGCCACCCCACCGAGACCGGGCCGCGGCCGATCAGCGCCCACGACAGCGCCAGCACCGCCGCGCCGATCCCGCTGACCCGCTGCACCCACCCCCGGTCGGCCAGCCGGCCGGCGATCGGCGTGACGATCACCCCGGCGACCCCGGCCAGCCCGAACAGGCCGATCCCCGCCTCGCTCCAGCCGTACGGCGGGCCGGACAGCAGGAACGTGACCGCCGTCCACAGCGCGCTGAACGCGGCGAACGACAGCGCGCCCATCGCCGCCCGCAGGCGCAGCGCCGGCTCGTCGCGGAACAGCGCGACCGTCGAGCGCAGCAGCGCCGGGTACGACAGCCCGATCGGGGTGTGCAGACGCGGCAGGAAACGCCACAGCAGCACGGCCACGACCGCCACCAGCACCGCGTTCACCCAGTAGATCGTCCGCCAGCCGCCCAGCTCGGACAGCGTGCCGGAGACCGTACGGGCCAGCAGGCCGCCGAGCAGCAGCCCCGCCATCACCGTGCCCACGACCCGGCCCCGCTCGGCCGGCGCCGCCAGCGTGGCCGCGTACGGGACCACGACCTGCGCGGCCACGGACGCGAGCGCCGTCAGCGCGGTGCCCGCCAGCAGCATCGGGGCGCTCGTCGCGAGCGCCGACACCACCAGGAACACCGCCGTGGCCGCGAACAGCACCACCGCCAGCCGGCGACGCTCCACCAGGTCGCCCAGCGGCACCAGCAGGATCAGCCCCAGCGCGTAGCCGCCCTGCGCGGCCGTCACGACCAGCGCCGCCGTCGTGGCGTCCAGCCCCAGCTCCCGCCCGATCACGTCGAGCAGCGGCTGGGCGAAGTAGTTGCCGGCGACCGACAGCCCGGTGGCGGCCGACATCAGCAGCAGCAGCCCGCGGCCCAGCCGGGCGGGAGCCTCGGCCGGGGGCGCGTGCCGCGCGGTTTCCGTCATGCCTCAAGGGTGGGGGAGCACCGATCGATGAGTCCAACAAATAGTTTTCATGGAGATCGATCGTGATGCATCATGGATCGGTGGAACTGCAGCAGCTGAGATACGTCGTCGCCGTCGCCGAGACGAACAACTTCACCCGCGCCGCCGAGCGCTGCCGCGTCGTGCAGTCGGCGCTCAGCCACCAGATCGCCGCCCTCGAACGCGAGCTCGGCGCCCGGCTGTTCGAGCGGACCAGCCGCCGCGTCCGGCTGACGGCCGCCGGGGAGGCGTTCCTGCCCGAGGCCCGCCAGTGCCTGGAGGCCGCCGACCGCGCGCGGGCCGAGGTCGCCGCCGCCGGCGGCGAGATCCGCGGGCGGCTCGCCGTCGGCGCCATCCCCACCGTCGCCGCCGTCGACCTGCCCGTCGCCCTGCGCGACTACCGCCGCCGCCACCCCCGCGTGCACATCACGCTCATCTCCGCCGGCAGCGAGGACCTCATCGAACGCGTCCGCCGCGGCGGCGTCGACGTCGCCTTCCTCGGCCTGCCGCCCACCACCGAGCCCAAGGGCGTGCGCAGCCGCCCGCTCGGCGGCGGCGAGCTCGTCGCCGTCGTCGCCCCCGGCCACCCCCTGGCCGGCGGCGAGGCCGACCTGCGCGCCCTGGCGGGCGAGCCGTTCATCGACTTCCGCGCCGGCCACGCCGGCCGCCAGCAGTCCGACGACGCCTTCGCCGCCGCCGGCGTACGGCGTGAGGTGCCGTTCGAGGTCTCGTCCGGCGACTTCATGGCCGACCTCGTACGGCAGGGACTCGGCGTCGGCATGCTGCCCGCCGCCTACGCGCCCCGGTTCGCCGATCTGGGCGTCATCCGGCTGCGCGACGCGCCCACGCGGGTCGAGCACCTGATCTGGGACACCCGGCCGTCACCCGCCGCCGCGGCCTTCCTCGACCTCGTCCGCGAGACCCGGCCCGAGCGGGAGGAGACCGGGGCGGGCTGAGATCATCGACCGCATGACCCGGATCCTCACCCGCCGCGACCTGACCGCCCTGCTCGACCCCGCGGCCTGCCTCGAAGCCCTGCGCGACGGCTTCACCCGCGGCGACGCGGCCGTCCCCGGGCAGCGGATCCGCACCGACCTGCCGTTCCCCGGCACCGCCACCGCGCTCATCCCCGGGCTGCTGCCGGGGATCGACGCCTACACGGTGAAGGTCAACGCCAAGTTCCCCGCCGCCACGCCCGCGCTGCGCGGGGTCATCTGCCTGCACAGCGGCCACGACGGCGAGCTGCTGGCGCTGCTGGACTCGGCGACGGTCACCGCCTGGCGCACCGGGCTGGCCGCCGCGCTCGGCACCCACACCCTGGCCGCCGATCCCGGGGGAGAGACGGTCGTCGGCGTCATCGGCGCGGGCGCCCAGGCCGACCTCATGGTCACCGGCCTGCGCCGGCTCCGCCGCGTGACCAAGCTCCTCGTCCACGACACCGACGAACCCCGCGCCCACGCCTTCGCCGCCCGCCATGCCGGAGCCCCCGCCCACTCCGCCGCCACCCGTCCCGGGGTCGGGGCCGCTCACCCCGGCGGGTTGGCGGTCGAGATGGCCGGGTCGGCGGGGGAGGTGGCCGAGCGGGCGGGGATCGTGCTGCTCGCGACCTGGTCGCGGGCCCCGCTGCTCCGCCTGGCCGACACGCGGCCGGGTCAGCATCTCACCAGCCTGGGCGCCGACGAGCCCGGCAAGTGCGAGCTGGCCGCCGACGTGCTGGAGGCCGCGCTGGTGGCCGTGGACGACCGGGAGCTGGCCGCCGCCATGGGCGCCCTGGCCGCGGCCGGTCTCCCGGCGGAGGCCGCCGACGCCACCCTCGGCGAGATCCTGCGCGGCGAGCACCCCGGCCGCACCGGCCCGGAAGCGCGCACCGTCTACGCCCCGGTGGGCCTGCCGTGGCAGGACCTGGCCCTGTCCTGGCTCGCCTACCAGGAGGCCGGACGCCGCGGGATCGGCCTGGAGGTGGACCTTTTGGACACCCCCACCGGCTGACCTTGTGGGATGCTGGTGGGGTGACGCTGGAGGACCTGGTCCGGCTGCGCCGGGCCCGCGACGCGATGGACCGCGACTACGCCGAGCCGCTCGACGTGCAGGCGCTGGCCCGCGTCGCCCTCATGTCGCCCGGCCACTTCTCGCGCAGCTTCCGCGCGGCCTTCGGCGAGACGCCCTACAGCTACCTGATGACGCGCCGGATCGAGCGGGCCAAGGCGCTGCTGCGGCGGGGCGACCTGACGGTGACGGAGGTCTGCTTCGCCGTCGGCTGTACGTCGCTGGGCTCGTTCAGCTCGCGGTTCACCGAGCTGGTCGGCGAGACGCCGAGCGCCTACCGCGCCCGCGCCCACGACGAGGGCGCCGCCATCCCGGCCTGCGTGGCGAAGATCTACACCCGCCCGATCCGAAACGCCGATTCGAAGCGCACCTCCCGCCCGTAGTGTGGCAGGCATGGACATCAGGCTTTCGCAGTGCTTCATCGCCGTCGACGACCACGACAAGGCGCTGGCGTTCTACCGCGACGCCCTCGGCCTGGAGGTCCGCGCCGACGTGGAGTTCGAGGGGATGCGCTGGGTGACCGTGGGCGCGGCGTCGCAGCCTGGCGTCGACATCGTGCTCGAACCGGCCGTCACCGACCCCGGCGCCTCGCCCGCCGACCGGGAGGCCATCGCCGCCCTGCTGGCCAAGGGCCTGCTGCGTGCCGCGATCTTCGAGACCGACGACTGCGACGCCATGTTCGAGCGGGTCCGCGCGGCGGGCGGCGAGGTGCTGCAGGAGCCGGTCGACCAGCCGTACGGGGTCCGCGACTGCGCCTTCCGCGACCCGGCGGGCAACCTGGTGCGCGTCAACCAGCCGCTCGCCCGCTGACCCCGGGCGCCCCGCCGTAGCCCCTGCCGTATTGCCGGTATTTGCGCCGGTCATGGCAATGGTTCCGCCTGCGCCGCGTGGCCCGTCCGAGCGTGGGTAACGTGCCTGCGCAGGAGCGGAGGGGGCACGAGGGTGAACGCGTGGACCTTTGAGGGGCAGCCGGGGGCGCTGGGCGACACGGTGACGCTGGTCGAGGGGCCGTCGTTCTGCGTGTGCTCCCGGGGCGGCGACATCCTGCCGGGCCAGGCGCAGGGCGTCTACCACGCCGACACGCGGCTGCTGTCGTGGCTGGAGCTGCGGGTGGACGACGTGCCCGTCGAGGCGCTCCAGGTGATCCCGTCGGAGCCGTACCACGCCACGTTCCTCGGCAAGGCCGGGCCGCGCCCGGGGCGGGTGGAGAGCACGCTGCTGGTGGTGCGCGACCGCTACGTCGGCGGCGGCCTGCGCGAGGACCTGACGCTGCGCAACCTGTCGGACGAGCCGATCGGCTGCGCCGTCTCCGTCAACCTGGGCTCCGACGTGGCCGACCTGTTCGAGGTGAAGGCCGAACGGGTGCGCCACGCCACCGACGTGGAGATGACGCCGCAGGGGGCGGGGCTGCACATCTTCTCGGCGAGCCGGGCGCGCGGCGCCAGGGTCGTGGTGGAGCCCGCGGACGTGGGGGTGACGGCGGCCCCGGGGCTGCTGGCCTTCCGCGTGGTCGTCCCGGCGCGCGGGGAGTGGCGGGCCACGATCCTCGTCAACCCGATCATCGAAGGGGTGGAGACGTCGGCCTGGTTCCCCGCCAGCCACGCGATCGAGCACGCCGGCCCGGCCAGGCGGCTGGCCGACTGGACCCGCCGCGGCCCGGCCCTGCGCACCGCGAACAAGGGCCTGAACGAGGTGCTGCGCCGCTCCCGCCAGGATCTCGGCAGCCTGCGGCTGTTCGACCCGGACCATCCCGAGGACCCGCCGGCGATCGCCGCGGGCGCGCCCTGGTACATGACGCTGTTCGGCCGCGACTCGCTGCTGACCTCGTGGATGTCGCTGCCGCTCGACCAGTCCCTCGCGCTCGGCACGCTGCGCAGGCTCGCCCGCCTGCAGGGCGCCAAGGTCGACCCGCTGACCGAGGAGGAGCCCGGCAAGATCATGCACGAGCTGCGCTTCGGCGTGGGCGGCGGCGTTCCCGCGGACGGCGGCCAGGCGTACTACGGCTCCGTCGACGCCACCCCGCTGTTCGTCATGCTGCTGGGCGAGCTGCGCCGCTGGGGCCTGCACCCCGACGCCGTCGAGGAGCTGCTGCCGCACGCCGACGCCGCGCTCGGCTGGATCGAGCGCTACGGCGGCCCCGACGGCCTGCTCTGGTACCAGCGCAAGACCGACCACGGGCTGATCAACCAGGGCTGGAAGGACTCCTTCGACGGCATCACCTTCGCCGACGGGACCGTCGCCCGCCCGCCGATCGCGCTGGCCGAGGTGCAGGGGTACGTGTACGCCGCGCACGTCGCACGCGCCCACTTCGCCAACGCCTTCGGTGACGCCGAGACCGAGCGGCGCTGCCTGGAGCGGGCCGACGAGATCCGCGCCCGGTTCAACGAGCGCTTCTGGCTGCCCGGCCGCGGCTACTACGCGATGGGGCTCGACGGCGCCGGGCAGCCCATCGACGGGCTCGGCTCCAACATGGGCCACTGCCTGTGGACCGGCATCGTCGACGAGGACCGGGCCGCGTCGGTGGCCGCGCACCTGATGTCGCCGGAGATGTTCACCGGCTACGGCGTGCGCACGCTGGCCTCCTCGATGGGCGCCTACAACCCGATGAGCTACCACAACGGCTCGGTGTGGCCGCACGACAGCGCGATCGTCGCCGCCGGGCTGATGAGCTACGGCTTCACCGAGGAGGCCCAGCGGCTGGCCGCCGGGCTGCTCGACGCCGCGCAGGAGCTCGGCGGCCGGCTGCCGGAGCTGTTCTGCGGCTTCGACCGGTCGGAGTTCGCCCAGCCGGTGCCGTTCCCCACCTCCTGCTCGCCGCAGGCGTGGGCGGCGGCGGCCCCGATCCACCTGGTGCGCTGCCTGCTGCGGCTGGACCCGTGGATCCCGGCCGGCAAGATCTGGATCGCGCCGGCCTTCCCCGAGGGCCTGGGCGACGTGCGCATCTCCGGGCTGCCCATCGCGGGGGCGCGCCTGGACATCGAGACCGCGGACGGCGGCCGGTCCGCCACCGTCACCGGCCTGCCGGACGGCATCGAGCTGATCGGCGAGCCGCGTCCACCCATCAGCACCGTGTGCAGGCGCTGACCTGGGGTAGCACTCAGCGCAGCCTTGCGGGGAGGGGGCTCGGCATGGGCTCATTGATCGATCTCGCGCCACAGCGGGTGCGGTGGCGCGCCGGTACGGCGGCGGGTTTGCGCATCGTGATGGTCGCGCCGCCGTGGCAGGAGGTGCCCCCGAAGGCGTACGGCGGCATCGAGGCGATGCTGGCCGACCTGATCACCGGCCTGGCCGGGCGCGGCCACGACGTGACGCTGATCGCCGCCGGCCGCGGCGGCGTGCCCGCGCGCTTCCTGCGCACCTACCGGGAGCCGCCGTCGGCGCGGATCGGCACCGTGCTGCCGGAGGTGCTGCACGCGGCCTGCGCCCAGCGGATGCTGTCGGCGCTCGAGGCCGACGTGGTGCACGACCACTCGCTCACCGGGCCGCTGACGGCCGCCGCCCGCGCGATTCCCACCGTGGTCACCTGCCACACCCGCTCCGACGGCGAGTACGGCGAGTACTACCGGGCGCTCGGCAGCCCGCTCGTGGCGATCTCCCACGCCCAGCGGGCGCTCGCGCCCGACCTGAACTGGGCCGGGACCGTGCACAACGCCCTGGACACGGGCTCGTTCCCGTACCGCGAGAGGAAGCAGGAGTGGGTGCTGTGGCTCGGCCGCTTCGGCGACGACAAGGGCGCGCACCTGGCGATCGACGCCGCCCGCGCGGCCGGGCGGCGCATCGTGCTGGCCGGCAAGCTCACCGAGGAGGTCGAGCGGGCCTACTTCGACGAGCACGTGCGCCCCAGGCTCGGCCCGGACGCCGTCTACGTCGGCGAGGCGGACGCCGCGCACAAGCGTGAGCTGCTGGCCGCCGCCCGCTGCCTGGTCTTCCCCATCCAGTGGGAGGAGCCGTTCGGCATGGTGGTGATCGAGGCGATGGCGTGCGGCACGCCGGTGGTGGCGCTGGCCCGAGGCTCGGTGCCGGAGCTCGTCGTCGACCGCGTCACCGGTTTCGTGCTCGGCTCGCCGGAGGAGCTGCCCGCCGCCATCGAGGCGGCCGGGTCGCTCGACCCGGGCGACTGCCGCCGGCACGTGGAGCGGGCGTTCGGCGTCGACGTGATGGTCGACGGGTACGAGCGCGTCTACCGGCGGATCCTGCGCTCGGCCACCGGCGGGCGGCCCGACCCGTACCAGAACCTGACCTCGGGCTAGCGTCACGCCCGATTTGTAGTGGTTTGTCGTTTTCGGTCGACGGGTAGCCGACCCAGGAGGGTGAGGAGGAGCCATGAGACACGACGAGTTCATCGGACAGGTACAGGCCCGCGCCCACCTCGGCGGGCGCGACAAGGCCGAACGCGCCAGCCGGGCGACGCTGGAGACTCTGGGCGAACGCGTCCCGGAGGGCCTGGCGGACAAGCTCGCCGCCCAGCTGCCCCACGAGATCGGCGAGAACCTGCGGCGCACCGAGGTCTACGGCGGCCTCGGCACCGGCGAGCACTTCGGCCGCCACGAATTCGTCCAGCGCGTCGCCGCCAGGGCGGGCGTCGACGAGCCCCGCGCCCTCTACCTCGCGCGGGTGGTGCTGGAGGTGACCGGCCAGGCGACGCAGGGCGGCATCATGAACAAGGTGCGCGACAGCCTCCCCGAGGACCTGCGCGACCTCGTCACCTCGGGCAGCCAGGGCGCCATCCACCACGGCGCCACCCATCACGGCGGCTGACGCGGCGCCGCTCTCAGGCCGTCGCCACCCACGGCAGGTCACCGGCCGGTATGTGCAACCGCGCGGCCTCAGGCCGTCCGGTTTCAGGTGCGGTTTCGGGCGCGGTCCCAGGCGTGGTCCCGGGTTGGGCGCCTTCGGTCTGTACGGGGCCGGTCCGTACGGGGTCCGTCCTCATGGTGCCGGGCCGCAGCGGGTCCGGCTGTTCGGGTGAGGCGACGCAGCGCCAGCACAGGGCCGGGCCGTCGGGCGGCACCGGGTGCCCGCAACTGCGGCACGCGCCGCCGCCGCACCCGTCGCAGGCCCCCACCTCGGCGCCCGTCGCGTCCCGGGGCGGGGTGCAGCCGTCGAGGCAGCGGACCAGCCCCATCTCCCGGTCGCTGAGGATGCGCCGCAGGTCCTCGTGATGGATCGGCTGCAGCGCGGCCAGCAGATCGGCGAGCGCGGCGTGGATGTAGGCCACGGCCTGCTGCAGCTCCTCGCGGTCGGTGGCGGGCGCGGGCGCGAACCCGAGCTGCCCGGTCAGCGTGCGCAGCCGGGCGCCGAAGCGCGCGCACTCGCCGATGACGCACGCCGCCATGTCGACCGGCTCCTGCGGCGGGTGATCAGTCATGTACCCACAGTAAGACGGGCGCCCCGGTTTCGCCGCGTATGACGCGCTGGCCCGGGACGCCCGGCTGACACCAGACGTCGGCGTCGTCAGAAGGTGACGTCGCTGCAGATGTAGTACGTCTGGTCCATGTGCGAGGCCTTCCACACCGTGTAGATCACGTGGCGGCCGGTGCGGCCGGAGGCGCTCAGGTTGCTGATGACGTAGTTCTGGCTGGGCGCGTAGCGGGGCGTCTCACGGATGAGCTCCAGGTGGTTCCAGCCGAGGGGCGTGGTCGTGGCGTCGTAGCCCTGGCGGGTGAGGTAGACGCGGATGTAGTCGGCGCCGTGGCTGGCCTGGTCGTACAGGTTGATGGTGAAGGTGCCGCCGAGGCTCGTCGTCTTCCACGGGCCGGGCGTGTCGAGGGAGCGGTAGCGGGCGCCCTCGGTGAGGCCGCCGCTGCACAGCTGGCCGTTGGGGACGGCGGCCTGGTGGTTGCCGCCGACGTTGTTGCGGTAGAGCCCGTTCCAGTTCCACATGGCGTTGGGGTTGTCCTGCCAGGCCTGCCAGCACATCGGGTCCTGCTGCTGCATGGCCGGGTTCTGGAAGTCGGAGCCCCAGCGCTGCCAGCAGCCGTAGTTGCGCGAGGCGGGATCGACGACCGATCCGTGTGCCGAGGCGCCGCCGGCGAGGGGGACGACGTTGAGCAGGGCTACGGACAGCAGCACGACTGCGGCGCGCAGGGCCCAGTGAGTCTTGCCGTGGGGCATGGTGGCGGTCTCCGTGTTCCGGTCAGGGGGTTCCGGGGGAGCGCTCCCGCGTGGGTTGAGGGGGACGCTATCTGACCGGGGTGCTGTCAACAACTGACTGACCCTGTAATCCCCCTGCCGGGCGGCCGTGATCAGTGGGGCGAGCAGCGGAAAGGCGTACGGCGATCCAGTTGAAAGTTTCACCGTCCGCCGGCCCGGAGACGGCGGAGCCCCCGCCCGGGCGGGCGAGGGCTCCGGAGAGGGTCGGATCAGGACTCGGGCGGGACGTAGCAGGACGGGCCGTTCGGGCCGCCGAAGCGGACGCCGTCGAAGAAGTCGCGGTAGTCGATGTAGAAGTTGCCCTTGCCGCCGGCGCTGGTGGTGGCGGTGCAGCCGCCCCAGTTCGCCTCGGAGTAGAGGTGGACCCTGGTGCTCGTCCGGTTCCAGTCGGACTTGGCGCGGTCGGCCATGCCCAGGACGGCCAGGTCGGGCGTGTCGCTGGTGATCTGGATGATGTCACCGGTGCCGTCGAGGCCGGAGAACATGCAGTAGTTCCCCACCTGGCACCGGTCGTACCCTTCGGCAGCCTGGGCGGGAGCGCTCATCAGGGAGGCCATCGCGAAAGCCGCGATCGGCACAGCCAGCAATTGAAGCTTCTTGCCCACCATTCCTCCATGGGTGAAACTTTTCTTCGGAACGGCTCGAACATACCTCGCCCGATCTTGCGCGGGAAGGGGTGATCGTCCGCTAATTCCGCCGCGTGAAAATTTCACCGCGACCGCCCTGGTGGGAGGCCATGCGGGTGCTCCGGTGATGGCGGCAGCCGGTCGGGACGGCCTACCGTGAGAGCGCTCCCAACACTGAGGAGGCGGAGGCCGTGCGCATCCACCGGGCCGTCGTGACCCTGCTCGTCGCCGCCGGCATGGCGGTCCCCACCGCCGCCGATCCCCCCTACAAGGACCCCGCGCTGCCCGTCGCCACCCGGGTCGCCGACCTCATGTCCCGCATGTCGCTCGACGAGAAGCTCGGCCAGATGACCCAGGCCGAACGCGGCTCCGTCAGCGCCGCCGACATCACCGCCTACCGGCTCGGCTCCGTCCTGTCCGGCGGCGGCTCCGCGCCCTCGCCCAACACCGCCGCCTCCTGGGCCGACATGTACGACAGGTTCCAGAACGCCGCCCTCGCCACCCCGCTCGGCATCCCCATCCTGTACGGGGTCGACGCCGTGCACGGGCACAACAACGTCCACGGCGCCACGATCTTCCCGCACAACGCCGGACTCGGCGCCACCCGCGACCCCGCCCTCGTCGAACGCATCGGCCGGGCCGTCGCCGAGGAGGTCACCGGCACCGGCGTCGACTGGAACTTCGCCCCCTGCCTCTGCGTCGCCCGCGACGACCGGTGGGGCAGGACGTACGAGTCCTTCGGCGAGACGCCCGAACTGCCCGCCGCGATGGCCACGCTCGTCACCGGCCTGCAGGACGGCCCCGCCTCCGTGCTCGCCACCGCCAAGCACTACCTCGGCGACGGCGGCACCGCGGGCGGCGACGACCAGGGCGACACCCGGCTGAGCGAGAGCGAGCTGCGGGCCGTGCACCTGCCGCCCTTCGAGGCCGCGATCGCCCGCGGCGTCGGCTCCGTCATGATCTCCTTCAGCAGCTGGAACGGCGTCAAGGTGCACGGCCACCAGTACCTGATCACCACCGTGCTCAAGGGCGAGCTCGGCTTCTCCGGGTTCGTCGTGTCCGACTGGAACGGCGTCGACCAGATCGACGGCGCCCCCGGCTTGTCCGCCCAGGACGTGCGCACCGCGATCAACGCCGGGATCGACATGGTGATGGCCCCCACCGACTGGCGGCGCTTCATCGACCTGCTGCGCGCCGAGACCCAGGCCGGACGGGTCCCGCAGACGCGGATCGACGACGCCGTACGCCGCGTCCTGACCAAGAAGTTCGAGCAGGGCCTGTTCGAGAAGCCCCTCACCGACCGGTCCTACACCGCCACCGTCGGCAGCTCCGCCCACCGCGCCCTGGCCCGCGAGGCCGTCGCCAAGTCCCAGGTCGTGCTCAAGAACAGCGGCGGCGTGCTGCCGCTGCCCCGCGACGGCCGGATCTTCGTCGCCGGCAAGAGCGCCGACGACATCGGCTACCAGAGCGGCGGCTGGACCATCTCCTGGCAGGGCTCGCCCGGCGACATCACCCCCGGCACCACGATCCTGGACGGCATCAGGGACACCGGCGCCACCGTCGCCTACAGCCGCGACGGCCGCGGCGTCGACGGTTCCTACGACGTCGCCGTCGCCGTCGTCGGCGAACCCCCGTACGCCGAGGGCGACGGCGACCGGCCCGGCGGCCTCGGCCTGGACTCCGAAGATCTCAACACGATCGCCACCCTGCGCGCCGCCGGCGTCCCGGTCGTCGTCGTGCTCGTCTCCGGCCGCCCGCTCGACGTCGCCCCGCACCTGTCCGGCTGGGACGGCCTCGTCGCCGCCTGGCTCCCCGGCACCGAGGGGAACGGCGTCGCCGACGTGCTGTTCGGCGCCGTCCAGCCCACCGGCAAACTGCCGTTCACGTGGATGAGCAGCTCCTCCCAGCAGCCCATCAACGTCGGCGACGGCAAGACGCCGCTGTTCCCGTACGGGTTCGGCCTCACCTACGAGCCGGCCGGCGAGGACACCGACCCGCCCACCGCCCCCGGCGCCCCCTCCGCCTCCGCCGTCACCTCCTCCTCGGCCACCCTCACCTGGGCCGCCTCCACCGACGACGTGGCGGTGACCGCGTACGACGTGGTGCGCGTCCAGGGCACCGCCGAGACGACCGTGGCCACCACCGCCGCCGCCACGGCCACCCTCACCGGACTCGCCCCCGCCACCGCCCACACCTTCGCCGTCTACGCCCGCGACGCCGCCGGCAACCGGTCACCCCGCTCCGCCACGGTCACCGTCACCACCGCACCCACGGGAGGCGGCGGCTGCTCGGTCACCCCGGCCGTGCAGAGCCAGTGGGACACCGGCTACGTCGTCCAGGCGAACGTCACCAACACCGGCGCCGCCCCGCTCAACGGCTGGAGCGTCACCCTCACCCTGCCGCCCGGCCACCGCATCACCGGCCACTGGAACGCCGTCCCCACCACCAGCGGGCAGACGGTCACCCTGCGCAACGCCGCGCACAACGCCACGCTCGGCCCGGGCGCGACCACGTCGTTCGGCTTCCAGGCCACCCGCCCCTCCGCCGACCCCGCCCTGCCCTCCGCCTACACCTGCGCCCCCTGACCCGGCTACCCGCCGCAGGGCGGGTCGTAGTCCAGGACCGGTGACACGTACCTCCTCCACAGCTCCGGCGTCATCGCGTGACCCGTTGACCCGCACAGGAGCGCGAACGCGCGCTCCGGGTCGGCCTGCCAGAGCCGTACGGTGCCGTCCTGGCCGCCGCTGATGAGCACGTCGCCGCGCGGGCTGAACAGGACGGCGTTGACCGCGCCGTTGTGGCCCGTGACCGGGAGCCCGTGGGCGGAGGCGGCGGCGGGGGCGGAGGTGTCCCAGAGCCGGATCTGGCCGACCGCGCCGCTGGCGAGCAGCCTGCCGTCCGGGGCGAAGCTCACGCTGGAGACCACGCCACCGGCGGGCAGCGGCGCCCCGACGGCCTTCGGGGAGCCCGGCCGCGACAGGTCCCACAACCGGACCAGGTTGTCCCCGCCGCCGACGGCCAGCAGCGAGCGGGCGCTGACGTCCAGGGAGATGAGCGTCTGGTTCGTGGCCACCTGACCGGCCAGCGCGGGAACGGCTCCGTCCCCCGTCCGCCAGACGTGGACGGTGCCGAACACCTCGCTGCTGTAGACGTACGGCCCCCCGGGCGCGGCCGTCATGCTCTTGATCGGCAGCGGCTGCCCGCGCAGCTCACCCCCGAGCGCGGTGGGGCGGGCCGGGTCGCTCACGTCCCAGGCGCGCAGCGTGCCGGAGTAGCCGCCCTGGAGATCCATCGAGGCGGCGGCCAGGGTGTGCCCGGTGGCGTCGAAGGCCAGCGCGGAGATCATGGTGAGCTGCCTGCCGGGCGCCTCACCGAGATCCACCGGACGGGCCGGCGCGGAGACGTCCCACAGCCGTACGGAGCCGCCGCGGTTGCCCGTGGCCAGGATCGTCTTCCCTGACGTGCCCGGCCCTTGCCTGATCGCCAGCGCCTCCACGACGAACAGGGACTGCGGAAGCGCGCCGACCGGGGTCAGGCGCGCCGGGTCGGAGACGTCCCAGAGCGTGACGTGGAACCCGGAGGCCACCGCGAGCAGGCGGCCGTCGCCCGTGGTCGCCAGCGCGTTGACGGTCAGCCCGCCGCCCGTGACGGCCAGGGCCGGAGGCAGGCGCCAGAGCCGTACGGTGCTGTCGCCGCTGGCGCTGGCCAGCCTGCTTCCCGTGGCGTCGAACGCCAGGCTGCTGACGACGCTGGTGTGCCCGCGCAGCGGCGGGCCGAGCGTCCTGGCATGCGCCGGGGAGCCGGTGTTCCAGAGGTAGATGCTGCCCGAGTTGTCGCCGGAGGCCAGCACGCGCCCGTCGGGGCTGAAGGCGACCGCGCTCACCGTAGTGGACAGGAACAGGGTGTTGCTCACCTTCGGCCGCTTCCGGTCCGCGAGGTCCCAGAGCAGCACGCGGTTGTCGCCTCCGGCGGTGGCCATCACGTGCCCGTCCGGGGCGAACGCGACCTGGTGCACGACGCCTGCGTGCCCGCCCAGCTCGCCGCCCAGCGGGGCGGGCCGGGCCGGATCGGCCACGTCCCACAGCCGGGTCAGCAGCCTGCGCCGATCGCCTGGGCCGGTGCCCCCGGTGACGACGAGCGTGGCCCCGTCCGGGCTGAACGCGACGGACGTGACGCCCTCGCGCTCCCGGGACAGCACCGTGCTCAGCCGCCGGGGCCGCCGGGGATCCGCGACGTCCCACAGCTGCACGGTGCTGGCCGTGGTGCCGGGGGTGTCCGCCCTGGTGCCGAGGGCCAGGGTCCGGCCGTCGGGACCGAACCTCAGGCTCACCACCATGCCCTCCGACACGGTCACCGGGTCCGACAGCGCCACCGGGCGCCGGGGATCGGAGACGTCCAGGAGCCGGATGGTGCCGTCCGAGCCGCCGCGCGCCAGCAGGTCGCCTTCCGGGCTGTAGGCGAGCTGCTGCACGAAGACCCGCTCACCGGCGCTGAGCTCCTCGGTCAGCGGGGCCGGGCGGGCCGGGTCGGAGACGTTCCAGAGCCGCAGCCGCCTGGAGCCGGTCGCCAGGGTGCCGTCCCGGCCGAAGGCGACCACGGGGGAATGGGGGTAGTGCCCCGGCAGCGTGGTGGAGAGCACGGACCCCGCCTCCGTCATCAGCCGGGTGCGCAGGGCGGGCGTCGGCCGCATCCGATACGCGGTCAGGTCGAGCTGCGCGGCCAGCTCACCGTTGGTCTCACGCTGACGGTCGGCCTCCGCCGCGACCCGTTCGAAGATCGCGTTGTCGCGTTCGGCGACGGCGGCGCTCTGCTTGTCCAGGGCGAACACGGCCAGTCCCGAGGCGATCAGCGCGAGCACGCACACCGTGGCCACCGCCGCGCGCCGGATCCGGCGGCTGCGCCGCTCGTGCCGTTCGGAGGCGTCGACGAACTGCCTGACGAGGGGCGTGACCTCCGCGCGGCTCGCCGCCGCCGCCCAGCCGCGGGCCAGCTCCAGCCTGCTGCCCCGGTACAGGGCGGTGACGTCCTTGCGCCGGCCGCGTTCCCAGGCGACGGCCGCGTCCTCCACCTCCTGGCGGATCAGGGCGTTCGTCCCCTTCTCGCCCCGGCCGATCCAGTCGTCACGCAGCTTCGGCCAGGCCCACAGCAGCGCCTCATGGGTGATCTCGACGGTGACCGAGCCGCCCGCCCGCTCCACCCCCTGGCTGAGCAGCCGGGCGCGGGTGAACCGCTCGGCCGCTTCCTGCGCGCCCGCCGGGTCGGCGGCGGCCAGCATGAGGTCTTCCTGGGTCCGGCGGCGGCTGGTGACCTCGCCGTTCTCGCCGACCCTGACCAGGGCCAGGAACAGCGTCCGCGCCGCCTCCCGGGCGGCCGGTGACAGCTCCCCGAACTCCTCCTCCGCGCTGGCCGCGACCGCGCCGTCGATGCCGCCGGACGCGTGGTAGCCCTCCAGGGTCAGGGCATCGCCCTTACGGTTCAGCCACGTCACCCACAACGCGTGCGCGAGCAGCGGCAACCGCTCCGCCCTGTACGCGCCCTCGTACGGGCCCGCCGCGCCACGCAGGTCGCGCAGGATGACGTCGACCACGCCGGGCGCGAGCGACAGGCCGCTCCGCCTGGCCGGCTCCGTCACGGCCCGGCGCACCTCGTCGCCCGTCATCGCACCGATGAACACCTGATGGTTGGCCAGCACGTCACGAAGATGGGAGAAACCGGCGCACGAGCCGTAGAAGTCCGCGCGCAGCCCGTAGAGCCCCAGCGCGACAGGCTCCTCGGCGCTGGGCTGCTGGGCGTCGGGCTGCTGGGCGTCGGGCTGCTCCGCGTCGGCCTGCTCCGCGTCGGCCTGCTCCACGCCGGGCCGCTCCACGCCGGGCCGCTCGGCGCGGGGCGCCGCCGTCGCGGTCAGGCGGGCGAGGGCGGCCACGAACCGGCGCCGCACGGACTCGTCCGGGCACAGCGTGAACAGCTCCTCCAACTGGTCGACGACCAGGACGATCCTGCCGCCGGGCGGGAGCTTGAGCCGCTCGCGTATCAGAGCCGCCGGCCCGGCGGAGCCCTCCTCCAGCGTCGTCGCGACCCGCGCCTCCTCGGCCCCCGTCAGTGCCGCGAGCTTCGCCACGAGCTCCCCGAACGGATCGGCCGTGGGGGTGAGCACCAGTCGCGGCCAGTGCCGGGAGCCGGGCAGTTGCCCCCTGGCCAGCGCCGGAAGCACTCCCGCGTGCAGCAGCGACGACTTGCCCGCGCCCGAGGGCGCCACGACGGCCAGCGGGCTGCGGTCGGCAAGACACCGTTCGAGCCGGTCCATGACCCTGCTGACCAGCGCCTCCCGCCCGAAGAACCACTCGGCCTCGTCCCCGGTGAACGCGCGCAGCCCCGGGTACGGACACGTTTCCCCCGCCGCCGGACGAAACCCCGGTCGCTCCTGCACGCCGGCGGCGCGGGCCTGCTCCCAGCGCTTCTTCCACAGCTCGTGCTGGCTGCGCCACCAGGCGTGCCTCAGCTCGTAGGCGGGCGGGCTGCCGGCGTGCTCCAGCAGCACGCGGACCAGCGTCCACAACGGCACGAAATCCTGGGCCGCGCTGCCCCGGGTGAGCCAGTCGCTGACCGTCTGCGGGGTCAGCCTCGCCGCCGCCCGCTGCGCGGTGAGCAGCTCGTTGGCCCGGTCGATCACGTCCCGGCGCCGCAGCCCCGGGGCACGCTCCCGGGCCGCCTCCTCCAGCGCCTTCAACGCCTCCCGCAACACCGCCCGCGCGGCAGGCAGCTCCCCATCACCCGCCATACACGCAACCCCCCACGACGACCGCCCATCCGGCCCGTCCTGCCCGTCCTGCCAGTCCTGCCGGTCCTGCTGGCCCGGCCCGTCCGGCCCGTCCGGCCCGTCCGGCCCGTCCGGCGAGTCCGACCGATCCGGCGGGTCCGACCGATCCGGCCCATCCGCTCGGTCCGGTCGATCCTGCCCACCTGGCCCGTCCCGCCCATTCGCTCGGTCTGGTCGGTCCGGCCCATCTGGCACGTCCGCTCGGTCCGGTTGAACCTGCCCACCGGGCCCGTCCGGTCGCTCCAGCTGGCCCTGCCCATCTGGCCCAGCTGGCCCATCCGGCGCGTCCGGATCGTCCGGCCGGACGGGCGCTGGAAGCGGCTCTGACCTGGGTCGGAAGGCTCCTCATCCGGCCCGTCCGGGAACCGTTGGCCGGATGCCGCCCCCACGATGAACTTGCACCCACCGCAGCCGATCCTCCGGCTGCCGAGCGCGGG
The DNA here is from genome assembly GCF_040674795.1 of Nonomuraea sp. NPDC049725. Lineage (NCBI taxonomy): Bacteria > Bacillati > Actinomycetota > Actinomycetes > Streptosporangiales > Streptosporangiaceae > Nonomuraea > Nonomuraea sp. NPDC049725. The sequence goes on from NZ_JBFANJ010000003.1 coordinate 599,822, forward strand.
AGGGACACCTCGATGAACCCTGCGGAATGGGTGCTGGTGCCGATCGTCAGCCTGGCGTGCGTGGCCACGGCCGCCGTCCTCATGGTCTGGGCGGCCACCCGGGGATGCGCCTCGGCCGACCGCGCCCGCATCCTGCGAGCGATCGCCGAGGTGATCCGCGCGGTGTGGGGCAGGCGATGACACGCCAGGGCCACGCGACAGCGACCCGTGAAGCTGACGTCCAGTGTCAGACCACCCTTCGCCGACGACCCGGGCGACACCACCAGCACCGAGATCTCCCGCAACCTTGATCACCACAAGGCAGGAAAATCGTAATGCACCGATCACACCCCGTGAGATGGAACGGCCGAACTGACCCCACCCCGCGGCTACGGCCCCGCTTGTTCGCGGGCACGGCGCCACATCGGTGGGGGCGCGGGGGCAGGGGATCAGCCGCCGGGGCCGGTCGGGTTCAGCGGCGCCATGTCACCGTGGCTCGGCAGGTCGCCACGCTCCACCGGGGCTGGCGGCGGTGACGGCGTGCCCTCGGTGACGACCGGGCGGGCGCCCTCGGCGGCCTCCCGCAGCACCGCACGGTCGACCCGCTCCACGTCGCCGATCAGCCGAAGGTGGTGACGTTCGCCCACGGCCACGTACTCGTGCCTGCCCTCGTGCACCGCGTACCAGCCGCCGCCGTCCCGCTCGCACGTGCCCACGCACCGGTACGGGCCCCGGTCGACGCGCAACTCCACCTGCCCGCCCTCGGCCGAGGTGTAGAACGCGCCGAACCCCTCCTCGTTGACCACGCCGATCGACTGCTCGGCCAGCTCGTACCCGGGCAGCTCCACCAGGTAGATGAGATCCGGCGCCACCCCCTGCCCGAGCACCCGGTCCATCGTGGGGCCGCTCAACGCCGCCCCCTGCCCGCAAGCCGCCGTCACCAGGAGCAGCAACAGCACGGGAACCCATCGGCGCGACACACCCCGCAGTCTCCCCGCCCGACGACCAGACCGCCATCCTCCGTACGACCTTGTAATCAAACGCACAACCCAGGCGAAACTCACCCCCGGAAGGAGTCTCACCCCTGGGAGGGGGTCTGAGCGCGGGAAGGGGCCTCACCCCGACGGGGTCTTTCCTCCGGGCGGAACCTCACCCCGAAAGGAGCCCGGAAGAAGTTTGAGCGCGGGGAGGGGCCTTACCTCCACGGGGTCTTACCAACGGACGGGGCCTCGCCCCCGGAGGGGCCAGCGCAGGGAGGGGCGTTATCCCCGGGCGGGGCGCTGTCCCGGGCGGGCCGTACCCCCGATGGGGCCGTACCCCCGATGGGGCCGTACCCCCGATGGGGCCGTACCCCCGATGGGCCCGTACCCCCGATGGGCCCGTACCCCCGACGGGCCCGTACCCCGGAGGAGCCATACCCCCCGGCGGGCCCGCACCCCGGAGGAGCCAAACCCCCCGGCGGGGCCTTACCTCGGGAGGGTGCGACCTCAGCCTGGGCGGGTGTGGCGTCGGCGGGGCGGGCGGCGGCGCTCGTACGCGTGAAAGGCCAGCACGCACACCGCCAGTGCCGCCGCGAACGCCGGCAGCCACGCGACCCGCCACGCCACCCACCCGAACCCGTCCGGCACGGTGTGCAGCCCGGCCACCGCCGTCCCGGACGTCAGCGCGACGGCGGTGACCGCGATCATCGCCGTCTGATGCCACAGGAAGATCGTCATCGCGCCCAGGTTCACCAGCGCCACCCCCGCCCAGAGGCGCGGTCTTCGCAGCGCCCGCCGTAACGGCCCGGCCAGCAGCATCGCCGCCCCGCACTGCGCCAGCCCGAACGCGACCGCCGCCAGCGAAGGCGGGTCCAGGTTGGACACCGACGCCCCCGGCACCCCCACCATCGCCGCCGGATACCCACCCCACCCGACCAGCCCTGCGGCCACCACCGCCCCGCCTGCCAGCAACCCCCACCCGGCCGCCCGCCCGCGTGGCCGCCCCTGCGCCCAGGCCGCTCCCAGGCAGTACGGGACCAGCCACCCGCAGATCACGTTGACCCCTTCGACCCACCCGGCCACGCCGTCCCACCCGGGCGCGGGATCGTTCAGGCCGTAGCGGACGAGGTCGCCCAGCGCTACGGCGGCGAGCGGCCACCACGGGCTGAGCCGGGCGGCCAGCGGCGTCAGCGCCGTCAGCAGCGCGAGCACCAGCAGGAACCACAGCGGCGACCACACCAGCTTGACCAGCGCCCACACCGTGTCCTGGTCGGCCCCGGCGGCGAGCATCGCGACGGCCGCCACCGCCCACACCGCCGCCACCACCACGACCGGCCGCGACAGCCGGGCCAGCCGCGGCCCCAGCCACTGCGCGTACGTGCCGCCCGCAGCGCGCGCCCGCACGTAGCCCTGGGCGCTCACGCGGCCCGCCACCAGGAAGAACACCGCCAGCGTCTGCAGCAGCCAGGTCAGCGGGGTGAGCTCCGGCAGCTGCTTGAGCGGGCTCGTAACCCGCAGCGTCCCGCTGTCGGCCACCACAGCGGTCACCAGCCAGTGCCCGAGCACCACCCCCAGGATCGCCAGCGCCCGCAACGCGTCGATCCCCCGGTCACGATCCGCCGGGGTGGCGTCGGCGATCCGCCGCACGAACCCTCGCGCCGGGAGCACACCACCGCCCCCGCCACGGCTCTCACGGCGGCCGGCCGAGGCGTTCTCGGCGACCCGCGGGACACGCCCAAGCGTCCGCCGCCCCGCCGAGAACGCGACCGGCCCGCCAAGACGGCGGCCATCAGGGGGCGGCGTCCCACCCTGCCGCCCGGACCGTCGGCCGGCAACAGGCGCACTCTCCGATGGGGGCGGAGACTGCGGGGTGGAGACGGAGAGGCCCGCTGGTGCCGGGGACCGGGTGCTCGCAGGCGGCAGGGCCGGGAGGTCAGGCACGGGGAGCCTCGCCGGTGACGATGCGGGCGATGTTCGCCAGCGACACGGACCCCGCCTTGAGGTAGTCGCTGTGACCCCCGTCGCCCGCCGCGAACACGCGGGCGCCGAACCCGGGCGTGACCGGGTCGGGCCCGAAGCCGAACGGGACGGGCAGGTGCGGGACGCGGCCGATCCAGTCGCCGCCGCCCCGGCCGGCCCACACGGTGGCCCGGGTGCGCAGATCCTCGACGTCGTCGGCGCCCGCGCCCGGGCTGCCGTAGAGGACGAGGTGGGCGACCTCCAGCCCGGGCGCCGCCCGCCCGCACACCACGGCGCCGTACGAGTGGCACAGCAGCGAGATCGTCGCTCCGGGCTTGACCCCCGCCAGCTTCCGCACGAACGTTCGCAACGCCGGTGCGGCTTCGTCGGCCAGGGCGGTGGTCAGGGTGTCGAGGCTGACGGTCCGGGGCGTCGCGTAGCCGAGCCAGGTGACCACGGCCGCGCCGTCGCCGAGCGCCTCCGCCAGTCGCCTCGCGCCGCCGCGCAGCAGCCCGTACTTGTCGAGGCTGGTGTCGGCGCCGGGCACCACCACGGCGATCCGCCGGGCGGCGGCCAGATCGCCGAACACCTCGACGACCCGGCCGCCGTCGCGCCCGTCGAAGGACAGGAACCGCCGCCCAGGATCCGCCATGACCCGCAGCGAGGCGGCCCGGCGCCGGTCGCCGTGGGCGGCGGCGGTGCGCTCGGCCGCCAGCACCTCCCGCCGCCCGGCGGCGTAGTGGGCCGCCAGACCCGCCGCGGTCGCGGTGAGCGGCGGCAGCGCGGCCGGGACGGGCGCGGGCACCGCGGACGGCCGGGCGGCGCCCGGCACCGGCACGGCTATGGCGGCGCCGACCAGCGCGGTGAGCAGAGGGCGGCGGATCCTGTTGACGTCGATCACGCCCACGACGTTGCCGCAGACCGGCCTCCCTCCACATCGGACCGTGGGTCCATTCCGGGGAGCCCCCGGCAGACCCAGGTAGTAAGACCGTGGTCCGATACACCGGCCCCGGCCAGGGGATTCGACCCTGACGGGGTCCCAGCCGGTGGAGGTCGCGCCGCCTCTGGGACTCGGGCCGGGCGACCGCTGAGCGGTCCCCGGGGTGCGGCCCTCGCCCCCGGGCGGGATTGTCGGGGGGCTCCGGTAACGTCCGTGGTCCTGGCAAAGGGAGGAAGCCGATCATGAGTGAGTTGCAGGAGCAGGTCCAGGCGGCCGTCGACGACCTCGTCGAGTCGGGCGCCGAGCAAGGTGTCCAGCTCGCCGTCTACCGCGACGGCGAGCTGGTCGCCGACGCCGTCGCCGGGCTGGCCGACCCGGCCACCGGCAGGGCGGTCACATCCGCCACGCCGTTCTACAACTTCTCCATCGGCAAGGGCGCCACCGCCGCCGTGGCCCACGTGCTCGCCGAGCACGGCCTGTTCACGTACGACACGCCCGTCGTGGAGCTGTGGCCCGAGTTCGGCGCCCACGGCAAGGAGGGCGTGACCGTGCGCCACGTGCTGACGCACTCGGCGGGGCTGCCCGGCGTGCCGCTCGACAGCACGCCCGAGGACATGTGCGACTGGGACAAGATGGTCGCCGCACTGGAGGCAGCCGAGTTGTGGTGGGAGCCCGGCACCCAGGTCGGCTACCACGCCTACACGTTCGGCTATCTCGTGGGCGAGATCGTCCGCCGGGCCACCGGCAAGCCGATCTCCCAGGTGCTGCTGGAGGAGGTCGCGGGGCCGCTCGGCGTGGGCGACGAGCTCTACTTCGGCATGCCGCCCGCCGAGCAGGGCAGGCTGGCCGTGCTGGAGGACGCGCCCATGGACATGTCGGCCTTCGGTGACATGCCTGACGATCTGCCGATGTTCAAGGCGGGGCCGATGTCGCTGTTCCCGACCGCCGCGCTCGGCAGCCGGGAGGACTACCTCACCGCCGACATCCCGGCCGGAGGCAAGACGACCGCCCGCGCGATCGCCCGCCTCTACGCCGCGCTGCTCGGCGACGTCGACGGCGTCCGGCTGATCAGCCCCGAACGGCTGCGCGAGGTCACCACGGTGACGGCCAGTGGCCCCGACGCGGTCTTCGGCAACCCGTCGGCCTGGGGGCTCGGCTACGCCATCGGCCACCCGGCGTCCACCGCCGAGCAGACGCCGACCTGGTTCGGCATGGCCGGAGCGGGCGGCAGCGCCGCCTACGCCGACACCGCCACCGGCACCGTCATCGCCCTGACCAAGAACCGCCTGACCGCCGACTTCGCCGCCTACGAGCGCATCAGCGAGATCGTCACCAAGACGACCTCCTGATCCTGCGACGGTGCGGCGTGTGCGGCCCGCGCGGTGAGCCACCCCGGCGGTGCGCGTACGTCGCCCGGGTACGCGACTCCCCGGGCTGTGTGGCCCGTGGGCGTGTGACTCCGTGATGGGCGACCCAGCGGAGCGTGTGCGCGTCGCCCGGAGGGCGCGACTCCCCAGGCGGTGCGACCCGCGTGTGACCCCGTGAGGGGCGACCCAGCGGAGCGTCCGCGCGTCGCCCGGGGGTACGCGACCCCTGGGCGGCCTGACTTGGGGCCTCGCGTGACCAGGTGGTGCGTGACCTCGTGGTGCGTGACCGACGGCGCGCGGGGCGAAACCCGTGCGAGGCGGAATGCGTACGGGCCAAATGCGCGCGGCGTGAAACGCGTACGGGGCGGAAACCTGCACGTGGGCGCCCCCGCGGTGGGCGGGGTGGGGTGGGGCGCGGTACGGTCCCTGTTGACCTCGCGCGCATCCGGGCGAGACGGGTGCGCGCGCGTGAAGCACGAGCCGGCACCGCCCGAGGAGTTCGCGTGTATTTGCTGACCAACCCCGTCAAGGACTATCCCTGGGGATCCCGTACGGACCTGGCCGGGCTCACCGGCAGGCCCGTGCCCTCTCCCGGTCCCGAGGCGGAGATGTGGCTCGGCGCCCACCCGTCGGGCTCGTCGGTGCTGGCCGAGGAGGGGCAAAGCCTGGCCGACGCGGTCGCCGCCGACCCCGCCGGGATGCTCGGCGAGGCGGCGCTCGGCCGGTTCGGGGAGCGGCTGCCGTACCTGATGAAGCTCATCGCCGTCGAGGCGCCGCTGTCGCTGCAGGTGCACCCGTCGGCGGCGCAGGCGGCCGACGGGCACGGCCGCGGCGTCTACGGCGACCCGTGGCCCAAGCCGGAGCTGATCCGGGCGCTGACGCCGTTCACCGCGCTGGCCGGGTTCCGCGACAGTGAGCAGTCGGCCATGCTCATCGACCGGCTGGGCGTGCGCGGGCTGAAGGACGTGGTGGCGCTGCTGTCGGCGGGGTCACCGCTGGAGGCGCTGGCCGCGCTGCTGGCCGCGGGTGACGTGGCCGAGCAGGCCGGGTGGTCCGCTTCGGCGGTGCACCAGCCGGACTACGCGCTGGTGGCGCGGCTGGCGCGGCAGTACCCGGGCGACCCGGCCTGCCTGGCGCCGCTGCTGCTCCAGCGGCACGAGCTGGAGCCCGGCCAGGCGCTCTTCCTGGAGGCGGGCGTGCTGCACTGCTACCTCAGGGGCTTCGGGGTGGAGATCATGGGCAGCTCCGACAACGTCATGCGCGCCGGGCTGACGTCCAAGCCGCTCAACGTGCCGGAGCTGCTGCACATCACCGATCCGGCGCGGGTGCCGCACCCTCTGGAGGCGGGCGCGGACGGCGTCTACGCCACGTCGGCGGAGGAGTTCCGGCTGCGGCAGCTCACCGGCGGCGAGTGGCGGCTCGCGGACGGCTCGCCGCGCATCGTGCTGTGCACGGACGGGTCCGTGACGGTCGGCGGGCGGCGGCTGGTCGCGGGCGAATCGGTGTTCCTCCCGGCCGCCGACGGCGACGTGGTGGCGCACGCCAACGGCCTCGCCTTCTGCGCCGAGCCCGCCCTCTGACCGCTCCAGCAGCTCCAGCCGGACAGCGCCGCGGGGAGGGACGGGAACGAGCTCGTCCCGCCCCGTGCGCCCACGAGCGGAGGCGAGCGGGCGCGGTCAGCAAGGGCGGTCGACGACGAACGCCGGCGGGTTCGGCCCGGGCGGCTTCGGTGAGCTTCGCACGCAGAGGGAGCCCGTCGGCGACGACTGGATCGTCTGGCAGGCGGAGGAGTCCCTCCGTGAGCCGGGACTGATCCGCCTGCTGGTCACCGGCGAGCGCTTCGACCGGAACCCCGTCTACGGCGGCCCGCGTGACGACGTCGCCCGTCCCCAAGGGGGCGGGCGGTCAGGTGGGTTCGGTGAGGACGCGCTGGGCGACGGCGAAGGCGGCGTTGGCCGCCGGGACGCCGCAGTAGATCGCCGTCTGCAGCAGCACCTCGCCGATCTCGTCCGGCGTCAGCCCGTTGCGCAGCGCCGCCCGCACGTGCATGGCCAGCTCCTCCAGGTGGCCGTGGGCGACGAGCGCGGTGAGGGTGATGCAGCTGCGGGTGCGCCGGTCGAGGCCGGGGCGCGTCCAGATCTCGCCCCACGCGTAGCGGGTGATCAGGTCCTGGAAGTCCCGGGTGAAGCCGGTGGTGCGGGCGATCGCCCGGTCGACGTGCGCGTCGCCGAGCACTTCGCGCCGCACCCGCATACCGGACCCGGTGGATCCGGTGGGCACGGCAGGCAGGTGGGCGAGCAGCGCGGCGGTGACGGCCTCGGGCCGGTCGGCGGTGGCCAGGTGGGCCGCGCCGGGAACCTCCACGAGCGTCGCGTCCGCGATGCCGTCGGCGAGCAGCCGGGCGTGCTCCGGCGGCGTCGCCGGGTCCTGCCGCCCGGCCAGCACCAGCGTGGGGACGGCGATCCGCCCGAGCTCGCCGCGCATGTCGTAGCCGGCCAGCGCGTCGCAGCAGGCGGCGTACGCCTCCGGGTCGGCCCCGGCCAGGTCGTCCAGCAGCCCCTGGTCGGGCGGCCCGGCGAACCAGCGCCGGGCGGTGGCCTCCAGCAGCGGCCCGGTGCCCTTCTCCCGCACCAGGGCCGCCCGGTCGCGCCACCCCTGCGGCTCGCCGAAGCGGGCCGACGAGCACACCAGGGCCAGCGACCGCACCCTGCCGGGATGGCCGATCGCCAGGGTGGCGCCGATCGCCCCGCCGATGGACACGCCCGCGTAGTGGAAGCTCTCCCACCCCTGGCCGGCGGCCGTGCGGACGACGAGCGCGGCCAGGTCGTCCATCGTGCGGGCGTCCTGGCGGGGCGAGCCGCCGTGGCCGGGCAGCTCGTACCTGAGCACGCGGAACGTGCGCGCCAGCGCGGCCACCTGCGGCTGCCACACCTTCGCCGAGGTGCCCAGCGAGGGGCCGAGCACCAGCGGCTCGCCGCCCTCGGGGCCGTCGAGCGTGTACTGCAGCAAGATCACTCCTCTTCCAGCGCCCTGTCGACCAGCGCGCCCGCCGACCCGGGCGCGCGGTCCAGGGGGTGTACGTCGGGCACGCGCAGGTTGGTGCGCATGCGCTCGGGGTGCACGCGCAGGTCGGCGACCAGTTCGGCGGCGTCGCGGGCGGCTCCGGCCACCAGGCGGAGCGTCTCGCGCAGCGGCTGCCATTCGGCGTGCCAGGCCCCGGCGGGGCGTTCGTCCTCGGCGGCGAGGGAGCCGTACAGGATCGACGCCAGCGCGGGCGCCTGACGCGCGGCGGCGGCGATCATGGTGGCGCGTACCGGGTTGTGCTTGTGCGGCATGGACGACGAGCCGCCGCCGACGCCTTCCGACAGCTCGCCGATCTCGGTGCGTGACAGTACCAGCACGTCCGCGGCGACCTTGCCGAGCGCGCCCGCCGTGAACGCCAGCGCCCCGGCCAGGTCGGCGACCGGCGTCCGCAGCACGTGCCAGGGGAGCGGCGGCTCGGCCAGCCCCACCTCCCTGGCGAACCGGGCCACCAGCAGCAACCCGATGTCGGGCTGCCCCGCGTCCTGCGGGTGGAAGGCGGCCAGGGTGCCGGCGGCGCCGCCGAGCTGGGCCGGGAGGGCTTCGCAGGCGGCGCGCAGGCGGTGGCGGGCGTCGGCGGCGAGCTTGCGCCAGCCGGCCGCCTTGAGTCCGAACGTGGTGGGCACCGCCTGCTGGGTGAGGGTGCGCGCGGCCATGACCGTGTCGCGGTGGGCCGCCGCGAGCGCGCCCAGCCCGGCGATCACCCGGCCGAGGTCGGCCAGGACGTGGCCGAGCGCGCGGGAGGCCGTCAGCATGAGGGCGGTGTCGAGGATGTCCTGGCTGGTGGCGCCCCGGTGGACGTGTTCGCCGTACGGGTGGGCGGCCCGGCGCAGGTCCTCGACGAGCGGGATGACGGGGTTGCCGCCGGAGCGGGCGCGTACGACGAGCGAGGGCAGGTCGAAGGCGGCGGCGCGGGCGGCGGCGGTGACGGCGTCGGCGGCCGGGGCCGGGACCAGCCCGAGCGCGGCCTGCGCGCGGGTGAGCGCCGCCTCGGCGTCGAGCATGGCTCCCAGCAGCGCCGCGTCACCGGTCGCCGCCACCGCCGCCCGCATCGGCGCCAGCAGCCCGAGATCCGCGCCCGGACCGTCCCCACGCCCCGGGGAGCCGTCAGCCGAAGTCCCGTCAGCTGAAGTCCCGTCAGCCGAAGTCAAGGAAGACCGTCTCCTTCTCGCCCTGAAGGTGGATGTCGAACCAGTGGACGCCCTCCCGCTCCCGGACCGCCATCAGCGTGTGGCGCCGCTGCGGGGGCACCGTGTCCAGGAACGGGTCCTGCCCGAAATAGATCCTGGTGAACAGGTGGTGCAGCAGCCCGCGGGCGAACACGCACACGCTGATGTACCCGTTGCCGGGCATGACGGTGCGCAGCGTCCAGCGGCCGTCGGCGTCGGTGGCGACGCGGCCGAAGCCGGTGAAGTCGACGCCGTGCCTGCCGATGACGCTCCCGTCGACGGGGTCGCGCCGCAGCGTGCCGGGCGCGCCGCGCAGCTCGCCGGAGGCGTCGGCCTGCCAGAACTCCAGCAGCGCGTCGGGCACCGGGTCCCCGGCGCCGTCGTGGACGTACCCGTGGACGGTGATCCCGGCCGGGTCGGAGGGTGCGGCGAGGTCGCCGCCGCCGGGGAAGGGCAGCGCGTAGCCGTAGAAGGGGCCGACGGTCTGCGAGGGGGTGGGGTTCATCGGCCTTCCTCCATCCAGGTCGCGGCCGGCCCGTCGAGCACGATGTCCCACCGGTAGCCGAGCGACCACTCCGGCTGGGACAGCTCGTGCGCGTAGGCGGCGACGAGCCGCTGCCGGGCGCGCTCGTCGGTCACCGAGTTGAGGATCGGGTCGTACGGGAAGAGCGGGTCGCCGGGGAAGTACATCTGCGTGACGAGCCGCTGCGTGAACGCCGCGCCGAACAGCGAGAAGTGGATGTGCGCCGGACGCCAGGCGTTGACGTGGTTGCGCCACGGGTACGCGCCGGGCTTGATCGTGGTGAAGGCGTAGCGGCCCTCGTCGTCGGTGAGGCAGCGGCCGACGCCGGTGAAGTTCGGGTCGAGCGGCGCGGGGTGGTCGTCGCGCTGGTGCCGGTAGCGGCCGGAGGCGTTGGCCTGCCACACCTCGACGAGCTGGCCGCGCACGGGCCTGCCGTCGCGGTCGAGCACCCGGCCCTGGACGGTGATGCGCTCGCCGAGCGGCTCGCCGGGGTGCTGCCTGGTGAGGTCGGCGTCGAGGGCGGTGACGTCGGTGACGCCGAACACCGGGCCGCTCAGCTCGGCCGCGTCGGGGTCCTTGACGGAGATCAGCGGCTGCTTGGGGTGGCGCAGCACGCTGCTGCGGTAGGGGGCGAAGTCGCGGTCGGGGTGGCCGCTGGGGGGCCCGGCGGGGGCCTCGCGCAGCTCGCGGTCGATGTCGGCCTGCGTGAGGGGCTGGGTCATGTCGCTCACCTTTCGAGGACGACGGCCAGGCCCTGGCCGACGCCGATGCAGAGGGTGGCCAGGCCGGTGCCCGATCCGGCGGCGGCCAGCCGGTGGGCGACGGCGCCGGTGACGCGGGCGCCGGAGGCGCCGAGGGGGTGGCCGAGGGCGATCGCGCCGCCGGAGGGGTTGACGATCGCCGGGTCGAGGTCCGGCATGAGCGCGAGGCAGCCGAGCGCCTGGGCGGCGAACGCCTCGTTCAGCTCGGCGGTGGCCAGGTCGCCGGCGTCCTTGCCGGCCTTGGCCAGGGCCCGGCGGCTCGCTTCGACGGGGCCGAGGCCGAACAGGCGGGGTTCGAGCGCGCTGGCGGCGGTGGCGGTGATGCGGGCGAGCGGTTCGCGGCCGCGCAGCCCGTCCTCGTCGGTGAGCAGCAGGGCCGCCGCGCCGTCGCTGAGCGGCGAGGAGTTGCCGGCGGTGACGGTGCCGCCCGCGCGGAAGGCGGGCTTGAGCCGGGCCAGGGCCTCGGGCGAGGTGTCGTCGCGGATGCCCTCGTCGCGGTCGAGCCCGGCGATCGGCACGATCTCCCGTTCGAACGACGCCGCGGCGGCCTTGCGGTGGCTGGCCAGCGCGAACGCGTCCTGCTCGGCCCGGCCGATGCCCTGCTGATCGGCGATGAGCTCGGCGCCCTCGCCGAGCGGGACGGTGTGCTCGGCGGGCATCGCGGGGTTGACCAGCCGCCAGCCGAGCGTGGTCGACACGAGCTCCTGCGGCCCGGCGGGGAAGGCCCGCTCGGGCTTGGGCAGCACCCAGGGGGCGCGGGTCATCGACTCGACGCCGCCCGCGATCACGGCGGAGGCGTCGCCGAGGGCGATCATCCGGTACGCCTGGATGACGGCCTCCATGCCGGAGCCGCACAGCCGGTTGACGGTCACGCCGGGCGTGGTCACCGGCAGCCCGGCCAGCAGCGCGGCCATCCGGGCGACGTTGCGGTTCTCCTCGCCGGCGCCGTTGGCGTTGCCGAGCACCACCTCGTCGGCGCTCTCCTGCCCGGTCCGCTCGGCCAGTGCCCTGACGGCGTGCGCCGCCAGGTCGTCGGGGCGGATCCCGGACAGCGCGCCGCCGTAGCGCCCGAACGGCGTGCGGACGGCGTCCACCACGTAGACGGTCCTCATACGCTCACCTCCGCGTCCGTACGGTCCAGCAGTTCGGCCACGCTCACGCCCGGCGCGGTCTCCACCAGGGCCAGCCCGTCGCCGGTGACGTCGAGGACGCCCAGGTCGGTGATGATCCGGTGCACGCAGCGGCTGCCGGTCAGCGGCAGCGAGCACTCGGTGACGATCTTCGGCGAGCCGTCCTTGGCCGTGTGGTCCATGATGACGACGACCCTGCGGGCGCCGTGCACCAGGTCCATCGCCCCGCCCATGCCCTTGACGAGCCTGCCGGGCACCATCCAGTTGGCCAGGTCGCCGCGGGCCGACACCTGCATGGCGCCGAGGACGGCCACGTCGATGTGGCCGCCGCGGATCATGCCGAACGACAGCGAGGAGTCGAAGAACGACGCGCCGGGCCGCACGGTGACCGTCTCCTTGCCCGCGTTGATCAGGTCGGGGTCGACGGCGTCGGGCGCGGGGTAGGGGCCGACGCCGAGGACGCCGTTCTCCGAGTGCAGGACCACGTCGACGTCCGGCGGCAGGAAGGACGGGATGCGGGTGGGCAGCCCGATGCCGAGGTTGACGTAGTCGCCGTCGCGCAGCTCGGCCGCCGCGCGGGCGACCATCTCGTCCCGGCTCCAGCTCATGAGGTGACCGTCCGCTTCTCGATGCCCTTGTCGGCGGCCTGTTCGGGGGTGAGGGGCACGACCCGCTGGACGAAGACGCCCGGCAGGTGCACCTCGTCGGGGTCGAGCTCGGTGAGCTCCTCGACCTCGGCGATCGTGACGCGGCCGGCCATCGCGGCCAGCGGGTTGAAGTTGCGCGCGGACTTGGCGAACACCAGGTTGCCGTGCCGGTCGCCCCTGGCCGCGCGCACCAGCGCGTAGTCGGTGGTGATCGCGCGTTCGAGCACGTACGGGACGCCGTCGAACTCGCGGACCTCCTTGGGCGGCGAGGCGACGGCCACCGACCCGTCGGGGGCGTGGCGCAGCGGCAGGCCGCCGTCGGCGACGGGGGTGCCGACGCCGGCGGGCGTGTAGAAGGCGGGGATGCCGGCGCCGCCCGCGCGCAGCCGCTCGGCGAGGCTGCCCTGCGGGGTCAGCTCCACCTCCAGCTCGCCGCCCAGGTACTGGCGGGCGAACTCCTTGTTGTCGCCGATGTAGGAGGCGGTGACGCGGGCGATGCGGCGGGCCGCGAGCAGCAGGCCGAGCCCGCCGCCGTCGACGCCGCAGTTGTTGGACACGACGCTGACGCCGCTCACGCCGCGGTCGTAGAGGGCCTGGATCAGCACGCTGGGGATGCCGCTGAGGCCGAAGCCGCCGACGGCGAACGACGCGCCGTCGCGCACGTCGGCCAGCGCCTCCTCGGCCGTGGCGATCACCTTGTCTCTCCGCACGGGACTCCGTTCGGGTGTTCGCTAGATGAACTTAAGTTCACTATCGTGGACGAGTATGCGCATCCGGGGGCGTTCCTGTCAAAGTGCCTCCAACGATCGAGGAGTGGTGGATGGAACCGGCTGGAACCCTGGAACGCGGGCTCGCCGTGCTGCGCGTGCTGGCCGCCGAGCCGAGGCGGACGCGCGCCACCGACCTGGTGCGCGTCACCGGCCTGGCCCGCTCCACGGTCGACCGCGTGCTGTCCACGCTGGCCCGCCTCGGCTACGTGCGGATGGAGGAGCGCGACGTGCTGCTCGCGCCGCCGCTGATGGAGCTGGGGGAGGCGTACCTGACGGCGAGCGGCCTGCCCGCCGCGCTCGGCCCGCACGCCGAGCGGCTGGCCGGCGAGCTGGAGGAGTCGGTGTCGCTGTCGGTGCGCGACGGCGACGGGGTGCGCTTCGTCGGGCAGCACACCCGGCGGCGCACGATGTCGGTCGCCTTCCGGGTGGGCGACCTGCTGCCCGCCGGGCGCTGCGCCGCCGGGCTGGTCTTCCTCGACCCCCGCGCGCCGTACACGGTGGACGACCAGCTCATCGAGCCGGGACTGATCGCGGTCGCGATGCCCGTGCGCGGCCCCGGCGGCGAGGTGGCGTGCGCGCTCAGCGTCGTCAGCCACACCAGCAGGCACACCGCCGCCGGGCTGGCCGAGCACGCGCTGCCGAGCATGCGGGCGACGGCGGCGCGGATGGAGGCGGCGCTGGCCGAGCGGACCGGGCCGCCGCCGCCCGCCGGTCCGCCCCCGGGCGCCGCCGATCCGACGCGCGCGGTCAAGGACGAGCTGGGCGCCGGCTACCTGCAGTCGCTGGCGCGCGGGCTGGCCGTGCTGGCCGCGTTCGGGACGGGGCCCGGCGGGCTGAGCCTGGCCGCCGTCGCCAAAGTCACCGGCCTGCCGCGCGCCACCGCCCGCCGCGCGCTGCTCACGCTCGAACGGCTCGGCTACGTGGCCGAGCGCGAGGGCCGCTTCACGCCGCTGCCGAAGGTGCTGGAGCTGGGCTACGCGCACCTGTCCGGCCGCACGCTCGGCGAGATCGTCCAGCCGCACCTGGCCGACCTGGTCGCGCGTGTGCGCCAGTCGGCGTCCGTCGCGGTGCTGTCGGGCGACGACGTCCTGTACGTGGCGCGCGTGCCCACGGTGAGCATCATGAGCGTCGACATCACCGTCGGCACCCGCTTCCCCGCCTACGCGACCTCGATGGGCCGGGTGCTGCTGGCCGGGCTGCCGGAGGAGCGCCTGGCCGCGATCGCGCCGCCCCGGCGGCTGACCCGGCACACCGTCGCCTCGCCCGGGGAGCTGGCCGAGGCGGTGCGCCGGGCGGCCAAGGACGGCTACGCCCTCGTCGACCAGGAGCTGGAGGAGGGCGTGCGGTCGATCGCGGTGCCGGTGCGCGGGCGGGACGGCCGGGTCGTCGCGGCCGTCAACGTCGCCACCCACGCCAGCCGCGCCACCCCCGCCGACCTGGTCCGCGACCTGCTGCCCGCGCTCACCGAGGCGGCCGCCAGGATGGAGGCCGACCTGGCCCACGTGCGGGCGTCCTCGTCCTGGCGCTGAACGGGCGGGGTTGTACCGCCGCACCGGTCCCTCTATAGTCTGGCTGACACTATCGGCCAATTGCCGAAACTTTCGTCGGGGGACGGGATCGAGGAGCCCCCATGCGCCGCGTGATCGCCGCCCTCCTGTGCCTGCTGATCGGCCTGCTGCCCCTGCCCGCCCTGGCCGCGGAGACCGCGTACGGCTTCGAGGACGGCACCGCCCAGGGCTGGCAGCCGCGCGGCGACGGCGTCACCGTCACCGCGACCGGCGCCGCCGCGCACACCGGAACCGCCGCCCTGCACGTCGCCGGCCGCACCCAGAACTGGCACGGCGCCTCGCTCCCCGACCCGTTCGAGCCGGGCGTCCTCCACACGGTCACCGCCTACGCCCGGCTGGTGAGCGGCGGCCCCGCCACCGTGTCGCTGACCGTCCAGCGCACCCCCTCGGGCGGCGAGACCACGTACGAGACCGTGGCGTCGGCCACCGTCACCGGCGACGGCTGGACGCTCCTGTCCGGCGCCTACACCCTCCCCCCGTCCTCCACCGGCGTGCAGCTGTACGCCGAGAGCGCCGACGCGGGCGCCGCCTTCTACCTCGACGACATCACGCTCACCGCGCTGACCGACCCGGCCCGCACGCCGATCAGCACCGGCTTCGAGGACGGCACCACCCAGGGCTGGGCCTCCCGGGGCGGCGCTTCCCTGGCGGCCACCGCCGAGGCCGCCCACGCCGGGACCCGCGGCCTGGCCGTCACCGGCAGGTCCGCCTCCTGGGACGGCCCCGCCATCGACGTGCACGGCAGGATGGCCAAGGGCGACAAGTACGCCCTGTCCGTCTGGGTGCGCGGCACCGGCAAGCTCGGCCTGTCGATCGAGCGGCGCGCCGGCGACGCCGTCAGCTACGAGCGGATCGTCGCGCCCGCCGACGCGGGGGAGTGGACCCGCCTCCAGGGCACCTACACGCTCGCCCACGACGCCGACTTCCTCAGCGTGTACGTCGAGTCCGCCGACGGCGCCGACCCCTTCCACCTGGACGACTTCACGCTGGCCTACGTCGAGCCCAAGCCGATCGAGACCGGCATCCCCGCCCTGAAGGACGCCGTGCCCTTCACCCTGGGCACCGCCTTCGGCCCGGCCGAGACCTACGGCGAGCACGCCAAGCTCCTCACCAGGCACTTCAGCGGCCTCACCCCCGGCAACGACCTCAAATGGGACGCGCTGCAGCCCGCCGAAGGACAGTTCGCCTTCGCCCAGGCCGACGCCCTCGTCGACTTCGCCGCCGCGCGCGGCATGACCGTCCGGGGCCACACGCTGGCCTGGCACAGCCAGACGCCCGCCTGGGTGTTCGAGGGCGCCGACAAGGCGACGCTGCTGGCCCGGCTGGAGACCCACGTGCGCACCGTGGTCGGCCGCTACAAGGGCAGGATCGCCGCCTGGGACGTCGTCAACGAGGTCGTCGACGAGAACCGGCCCGACGGGCTGCGCCGCTCGCCCTGGTTCGAGATCGCCGGGCTGGACTTCATCAGGACCGCCTTCCGCGTCGCCCGCGAGACCGACCCGGACGCCAAGCTGTTCATCAACGACTACAACACCGAGTTCCCGCGCAAGCGCGAAGCCCTCTACGACCTGGTCAAGCGGCTGCGCGCCGAAGGGGTGCCGATCGACGGCGTCGGCCACCAGCTCCACCTCAACATCGAGCAGCCGCCCGCCTCCTACGTCGAGGACACGATCGAGCGCTTCGCCGGCCTGGGGGTCGACCAGCACGTCACCGAGCTCGACGTGAGCGTCTACACCGACTTCGTCTCCTCCTACGACCCGATCCCGCCCGGGCTGCTGGTCGCGCAGGGCCACCGCTACAAGGAGCTGTTCGACGTGTTCCGGCGCCAGGCCGGCCGGCTCGGCTCGGTGACGGTCTGGGGCAAGTCCGACGACGTGAGCTGGCTGCGCTCGTTCCCCATCACCCGGCCGAACGCGCCGCTGCCCTTCGACGACGACCTGCAGGCCAAGCCCGCCTACTGGGGCATCGCCGACCCGTCGAAGCTGCCCCCGCTCGTCCGGAGCCTGGAGGCGCCCGCCGCCGAGCCCGCTGCCGAGCCCCGGGTCGACGGGATGCGGGAGTTCGCCTGGGACCTGCTGCCCGACACGCCCGTCGCCCGCGTCGGCGACGTCTCGGCCGGCTGGCAGGCCCGCTCGTCCGAGCGCGGCCTGTACGTGCTCGCCGAGGTGGAGGACGCCTCCCGCGACCGCTCCGACCGGGTGACGTTCACGCTGGGCGGCACCCCGTACACCGTCTGGCGGGACGGGCGGCACGGCGGCGGCTTCCGCGCGGCGGCCCGGCCCACCCGCGACGGCTACCGCGTCGAGGCGCTGCTGCCCTCACGCGCCACCGACATCGAGGTCGAGGCCGGCGAGGCCGTGTGGACGGGCAGGCTGACGTTCACCCCGCCGGTCGGGCACACCACGGCGGCGCGCGGCGAGCCCGTGGTCGACGGCGTCGTGGACGCCGCCTGGGCGCGGGCGCCGCGCGTGCGCACCGCCACCCGGATCGAGGGCGCGCCGGGCGCGCAGGCGCGGGTGCGCTCGCTGTGGAACGGTGACACGCTGTACGTGCTCGCCGAGGTGAGCGACGCCGAGCTGAGCGAGCAGCCGCCCGACCCGTGGGCGCAGGACTCCGTCGAGATCTTCGTCGATCCGGGCAACAACAAGACCAAGGGCTACGACGATGACGACGGCCAGTATCGGATCAGCTTCACCGGCAGGCAGACGGTCGGCGGCACGTTCGACGCCTTCGCCGTCAAGGACAACCTGACCGGCGCGGCCCGGACCGTGCCCGGCGGCTACGTCGTCGAGGCGGCGATCAGGCTGCCCACGGTGACGTTGCGCAAGGGCACGCTGCTCGGCTTCGACGTCCAGGTCAACGACGCCACGGGCGCCGTCAGGACCGGCGCCGCCACCTGGAACGACGCCACCGGCCGCGGCTACGTGGACACCAGCCACTGGGGGGTGCTGCGCCTGACCCGGTAACGAATCTACTTTGTAAAGGCGCCGGGCCGGTTCAGCCGGGGTGACGCCGGATCAGCAGCATCGCGGCGTCGTCGAGCAGCGGCCCGCCGGTGTGCTCGATGAGGTCGCCGCGCAGCGCGTCGAGCGCGGCCTGCGGGTCGGGCGCGGTCAGCAGCCCGGCGGCCCGCTCGGTCAGCGGGTAGAACGCGCCGCCGTGGTCGCGCGCCTCCACGACCCCGTCGGTGAACAGCAGGATCTGGTCGCCCTCGCCGAACGGCACCCGGTACGGCTTGGGCCGGTCGGCCGCCAGCGAGCCGAGGCCCAGCGGCAGCCCGTCCTGCGGCGGCTCGGCCACGGTGATGCGGCCGCCGCCCAGCAGCAGCGGCGCCGGGTGGCCGCAGTTGAGCAGCGAGATCTCCGCCTCGTGCACCTCGGCGAGGATCGCGGTGACGAACATCTCGCCGCTCAGGTGGCGGGCCAGGCTCGCCTCCAGCCGTTCGCCGACGCTGGCCAGCTCGGCCTCGTCGTAGGCGGCCTCGCGGAAGGCGCCCAGCACCCAGGCGGCCGTCTCCACCGCGCTGAGCCCTTTGCCCTGCACGTCGCCGATGAGCAGCCGTACGCCGTGCGGGGTCGTCACCACCTCGTACAGGTCGCCGCCGATGCGCGCCTCGGCCGCCGCCGAGGTGTAGGACAGCGCCACCCGCAGGTCGGCGGCGCGGCGCGGCACCGGCCGCAGCAGCACCCGCTGCGCGGCCTCGGCCACCATGCGCACGTTGGCCAGCTCCCGCTCGCGGCGCAGCCGCAGGTGGCTGGCGAGCATGCTGGCCGCGGTGACGCCGACGATGGTGGCGACGGTGATCGGGTTCTGCCGTTTGAACAGCAGGTCGTTGTAGAGCGACAGCAGCACGCAGATGACGAGAGCGACGGCGCCCACCATCGCGGTGCGGCGCACGCTGCCCGACACCGAGGCGAACGTCGGTCCCAGGGTGAGCAGCGGCAGGAAGCCCAGCGACGGGCCGGCCAGCACGTCGATCACGGCGACGGCCAGCATCACCGCGAACGGCAGCCGGCGCAGCACGCGCTGCGAGGTCTCGTTCCGAGCAGGCTGCACAACCCTCCCACCCGCCGCGTTGGGTTATCGGCCATAGAAACATCAATAGTTAACAAGATTCAAGCATTTCCGGGCGTGCCGCGTGCCCGGAAATGCCGCGCCGCGCCGCGTACAGGGAGAATCCCGTACGCGACGCGGGGGCCGGCGGGGGTCAGCCGGCGCGTGTCAGCGCGTTTCGCGGGTCTGGCGGCACGGCACGCAGTGCCGGGTGAGCGGCCGGATCTTCAGCCGCTCGAACGGGATCGACGTGCCGCACCCGTCGCACCGGCCGTAGGAGCGGTCGGCGAGGCGGTCCAGCGTGGCGTGGATGCCGGCGATGGTCCGCTCGGTGGCGGCCAGGTCGGCGAGCACGCTCTGGCGGGAGCCGTCGTCGGTGCCGGTGCTCTCCACCAGCTCCCGCAGTTCGTCGAGGCGGGAGGTGCGCCACATCAGCTGCGCGCGCAGGTCCTGGGCGATGGCCTGGACCTGGACGTCACTGAGCGTGCTGTTGTCTGTCATGGGTGTCCCTTGAGTGTGTGGAGGTCGCCGCCGCAGGTCGCGCAGTACGGCTCCTGAGGCGACCGCAGCAGAGCCTCGAACGGGATGAAGGCGCTGCACCGCCGGCAGGTGCCGTACAGGCCGCGATCCATCCGCTCGATCGCGGCCTCGAGGGCGGCGACCGTCCGGGCGCGCGGCCCTTCGACGGCGCGGGCGGTGGCGAGCCGTTGCTCCAGCAGTTCGCGGAGTTCTTCGAGGCGAGCCAGGTGCTGGGTGTAGTCCTGCATGAGTGTCTGCAATGAAGCCATGAGGCGTCGCTCCTAGCCAGAGATATGCCGACGGCTCCCCTGCGCCGCCCGGCTCACGGACCTGGCGAGGGGAGGGAGAGGACCTCTAGGCGGGCGGCGGGCTGCGCGACCCGGCGGCGCGATGGCCGGGCTGCTGGGGACCTCGGATGGCGGCCGACCCCGACTGCGGCCACACCAGGGCCGGCGTCTCGGGCGTCTCGGCGCGGTGACGGTCGGGCCACGGGCGCGGCAGGTGCTCGGCCCTGACGGGCGGCTGCGGCGGCGTGGCCAGCTCCGACACCTCCGCGCCCGCGGGCATGACGCCGGTGACGACGTCGTGCTGCGAGGGCGTGGCGCCGGCCCACGTGGGGGTGGCGGCGACGACCAGGATGGCGAGCAGCACGACGTGCACCGCCGCTTTGAACGCGGCGGAGACACGGGTGGTGCTCCAGGTCGCCATGAGGCCGACCATAGCCCACTTTCCTGGGAAGGGCACCGGCCCGGCCCGCGCCTTCCCTCTCCTGGTGCCGGTTCAGGCTACGGTGTGAGGGCCACCATCACAGGAGAGGAGAGTGCCGTGCGGTCCAGACTGCCCGCTGCGCTGCTCCTGCTGCTGTCGTGGTTCCTGCCGGCGACCGGCCACGCCCAGCTCACGATCGCCGCCGCGGCCGATCCGGCCGCTGTCTCGGCTGGTCAGGCGGCCGTCGCGGGCGACCCGGGGCAGAGCGAGGGCCGGCACGAGGATCAGCACGGCGCCCGCCGTTCGCCCTACCAGCCGCCGACCGCCTACTCCTGGACGGCCTCCTACGACGCGACGGGCGGTCAGGGCCCGGTCGTCCTGCCCGCCGACGCGCAGGCGCCGGGGCGGCCGCGGGCGGACGTGGTGCGCCGGGCCGGCGGCGCCGAGCCCGTGGTGCTGCTGACGGCCGCCACACCGGCGCGGGCCCCTCCCTCCACAGGGCTGTAGAAGGCTCTTTTCCCGAAATTTTTCAGCCTGTGGAGGCTTCCCATGTCACGTGCGCCCTTGTGGCGTGCGCTGGCGGCACTGGCCGTCATCGCGACCTCGATGGTCCTGGCCATCACCTCAGCGCCGCGCCTGGGGCTCGACCTGCGCGGCGGCACCCAGCTCGTGTTCGAGACGAAGGACGCGGCCACCGTCAAGGCCGACGCCGACGCCACCGACCGCGCGCTGGACGTGCTGCGACGCCGCGCCGACGCGCTCGGCGTCGTCGATCCCACGCTGGTCCGCTCCGGCGAGAAGCGGATCATCGTCGAGCTGCCCGGCCTGCTCGACCCGCAGCAGGCGGCCGACGTCATCGGCCGCACCGCCCAGCTCGCCTTCCACTCGGTGGAGGGCGTCGCCGAGCAGGGCGACAAGAACGCGCTGCCCGACGAGGGCGGCCAGCTGCTCAAGCTCGGCCCGGTCGCCATCAGCGGCGATGGCGTCACCGACGCGGCCGCGCGCAGCGATCCCCAGCTCGGCCCCGGCTGGTTCGTCACCGTCGACTTCCGTGACGCCGGCGCCTGGCAGAAACTGACCGGGCAGGCGGCCTGCAGCCCGGCGGGCGACCCGAAGCGCCGGGTCGCGATCGTGCTCGACAAGGAGATCATCTCCTCACCGCAGCTCGACCCGTCGGTGCCGTGCAACATCGGCATCCCCGGCGGATCCACCCAGATCACCGGCTCGTTCACGCACGAGGAGGCCCGTGAGCTGTCGGTGCTGATCAAGGGCGGCGCGCTGCCCGTGCCGCTGGAGCTCGTCGAGCAGCGCACGGTCGGCCCGACGCTCGGCGCCGACGCGATCGAGGCCAGCGCCAAGGCCGCGATCGCGGGTCTCATCATGACGACGCTGTTCATCGTCATCGTCTACCGGCTCGTCGGCCTGCTCGCCGCCATCGCGCTCGCCTGTTACGGGCTGATCTCGTACGCGGCGCTGGTGGCGATGGGCGCCACGTTCACGCTGCCCGGCCTGGCCGGTTTCGTGCTGGCGATCGGCATGGCGGTGGACGCCAACGTGCTCGTGTTCGAGCGCGCCAGGGAGGAGTACGGGCAGGCGCCGCAGCGGGGCCTGAAGTCGGCGCTGGCCCTGGGCTTCAAGAACGCCTGGAGCGCGATCGCCGACTCCAACATCACCACGCTGATCGCCGCCGGGCTGCTGTTCTGGCTGGCGTCGGGCCCGGTCAAGGGGTTCGGCGTGACGCTCGGCATCGGTGTGCTCGCCTCGCTGGTGTCGGCCATGCTCATCACCCGGGTGCTCACCCAGCTCGTCATCGGCCGGGTCAAGCCGCGCGTGTCGGGCCTGGGCTCCATCGGCCGGGTCCGCACCTGGCTCACCGAGCGCAACCCGCAGCTCATGGCCGGCAGGAAGCTGTGGCTGGCGATCGCCGGCGGCCTCGCCGTGGTGGCGCTGGCCGGGCTGTTCGCCCGCGGCCTGAACTTCGGCGTGGAGTTCACCGGCGGCCGGGTCGTGGAGTTCGCCACGACCAAGCCGATCGGCGCCGACGCCGCCCGCGAGGCCGTCGCCAAGGCCGGGTTCCCGCAGGCGGTGGTGCAGTCGTCCGGCGACGGCGTCCTCGTCCGCGCCGGGCAGATGGGCATCGCCGACGTGGCCAAGATCGAGGCCGCGCTGGAGGGCCAGGCGGGCGAGGTGTCCAAGCGGCGCGACGAGTTCATCGGGCCGAGCCTCGGCGAGGAGCTGCGCCGCAACGCGCTCATCGCGCTGGCCGTGGCCGTGGCCGCGCAGCTCGCCTACCTGGCGTTCCGCTTCCGCTGGACGTTCGGCACCGCCGCGGTGCTGGCGCTGCTGGTGGACGTGTCGCTGGTGATCGGCCTGTTCGCGTGGATGGGCAAGCCGATCGACGGCGTGTTCCTGGCCGCGATGCTCACCGTCGTCGGCTACTCGGTCAACGACAAGGTGGTGGTCTTCGACCGGGTCAGGGAGCTGTGGGCGGTCAACCGGAAGGCGCCGCTGGCCGACGCGGTCAACGGCGCGATCCTGCAGACGATGCCGCGTACGGTCAACACCGGTATCGGCGCGCTGTTCATCCTGGTGGCGCTGGCCGTGTTCGGCGGCGACTCGCTGCGCGACTTCGCGATCGCGCTGGTGACGGGCGTCATCGTGGGCACGCTGTCGTCGTCGTTCGTGGCCGGCCCGCTGTCGATCATGCTGGCCCGGTTCGACCGCAAGCCGCCGCCCGAGCCGGCCAAGCCGCGCAAGGCCCGCACGCGTGAGGGAACCGGCGCCGTCCTGTAACCCCGGGGCTGTCAATAAATGTTTTGTACGGCGTTGAGCTGCTGAAATGGCTTGGCCGTCAATAATGACATTTTGTGAACAGCCCTTGCGGGGACATGCTCGCCGGTCTGCTGGAGGCCGGGCAGGAGGCGACACTGGAGCACCTGCCCGGCCTGGTGGACCGGTACGCCCGCCGGGCCGGCATCCGGCAGTGCCTGATCTACCTGGCCGACCTCCAGCAGAACACGCTGCGGCTGCTCGCCGAGAACGGCGGCGTGGCCGGACCGGGCCCCGATGACAAACCCCCCGCCGAGCTGCGCATCGACGCCACCTACGGCGGGCGGGCCTTCCAGGAGGTCCGCATCCTGCGCAAGCCCGGCGAAGGAGGCCTCGACTGCTGGTGGG
Source organism: Nonomuraea sp. NPDC049725 (assembly GCF_040674795.1). Lineage (NCBI taxonomy): Bacteria > Bacillati > Actinomycetota > Actinomycetes > Streptosporangiales > Streptosporangiaceae > Nonomuraea > Nonomuraea sp. NPDC049725. The sequence goes on from NZ_JBFANJ010000003.1 coordinate 623,153, forward strand.
TGCCGCTGCTGAACGGCGCCGAGCGGCTGGGCGTGCTGCGCGTCCTGCTGGGCGGCGGCCGGCCGGTCGAGGAGGCCGACGTGCGGGCGCTGTCGGCGATGGTCGCGCTGCTCGTGGTCAGCAAACGCTCCTACAGCGACTGCTATCCCAGGCTGGTGCGCTCACGGCCGATGAACGTGGCCGCCGAGATGCTGTGGCACCTGATGCCGCCGCTGACGTTCGCCAACGCCGAAGTGACCGTCGCCGGGGTGCTCGAACCCGCCTACGAGATCGGCGGCGACGCCTTCGACTACGCCGTGGCCGACGACGTCGTGCACCTGGCCATCTTCGACGCCATGGGCCACGACGTGGCCGCCGGCCTGGCCGCGAACCTGGCGCTGGCCACCTGCCGCAACCTGCGCCGCCACGGCGCCGACCTGGCCGGCAACGGCGAGGGCATCGAGAACCTGCTGCTGCGCGAGTTCGGGGAGGCCGCCCGGTTCGTCACCGCGATCATGGCCGACTTCGACCTGCGCACCGGCATGCTCACCTGGGTCAACCGCGGCCACCATCCGCCCGTGCTCATCCGGGGCGGACGCTGGGTGACGGCGCTGGAGTGCCCGCCCACGCCGCCGCTCGGCCTGGGCCTCGGCATGCCCGTCACCGTCTGCCGCGAGCAGCTCGAACCCGGCGACCGGCTGCTCCTCTACACCGACGGCATCGTCGAGGCGGGCAGCAACCAGGGCGAGGAGTTCGGCGTGGCCCGGTTCGTGGACTTCATCCTGCGGCACTGCGCGGCCCGCCTGCCGGTGCCCGAGACGCTGCGCCGCCTCATCAAGGACGTGCTGGACCACCACGACGGCCAGTTGCAGGACGACGCCACCGTGCTGCTCACCGAGTGGCACGGCCGGGTGGGCACCTGCCCCGTCAAGGGCGAGCCGTGAACGGGCCCCGCATGGCCGGGGCGGAGGAGGGCAGCGGGGCGGGAATGAAGACCGATGTGGTGTCGTCCTGGCGGGAGCTCGACGACGCGATCGCCGAGGCCAGCAGGCCGCGTGACACCGGGCACGCGCACTCAGCCATGGTCTTCCGCGGCCTGGCCCGCGCCTCGTACACGCACGTGTCGAGCCTGTCGCGGCTGCGCGGCGACTACGCCGCGCTGGAACCGCACCTGGTGCGCAACTTCCGCAAGTACGCCCACCGGCGGCGGCCCGGCCCGGCCGTGTGGGACTGGCTGGCGCTCGGCCAGCACCACGGGCTGCCCACCCGGCTGCTCGACTGGACGTTCTCGCCGCTGGTCGCGCTGCACTTCGCCACCGCCTCCTGGCCGCGGGACGACGCCGTCCTGCTCGGCGTCGACTGCCACGGCGCGCACCGGCTGCTGCCCGAGCCGCTGCGCGCCGAGCTCGACCGGGAGGGCGCGCTGCTGTTCACCACCGAGATGCTGGCCGCCGTCGCGGGCGACCTGCCGAGCTTCGACCGGCTGTCCGGCGAGCCGTTCGTCGCCTTCTTCGAGCCGCCCTCGCTGGACGAACGCGTGGTCAACCAGTCGTCGGTGCTGTCGGTGACGTCCCGGCCCGAGTTCCAGGTGCAGGAGTGGCTGGAGGACCATCCCGAGCTGTGGCGGGCCTGGACGCTCCCGCCCGCGGTCAAGGCGGAGGTCCGCGAACGGCTCGACCAGGCCGGCGTCACCGAACGCGTGCTGCTGCCCGGCCTGGACGGGCTCGCCGCCTGGCTGCGCCGCTACTACACCCCCGGCACCGCCGAGGACGACACGCAGGGCGGCGCCTCCATGTCCGGCGCGGACGCCGACCGGCAGGAGGAGGGCCGGATGGGCGCCTGACGTGCGAAGGCCCGATTTCTGGATAGATGACCCGTCAAACGTTCGAGCGTGGGGGAGTGGTGGCCATGGCGGAGTCGCGGATCGCGGTCGGGGTCGAGGAGGAGTTCCACATCGTCGACACGCGCACGCGGCAACTCGTCTCCCGCTCCGTGCTCCTGCTCGACATGCTGCCCGACGACCGCTTCACCGAGGAGCTGCAACGCTCCACCGTGGAGGCCAACAGCCGGCCCTGCCACGCCCTGGAGGACCTGGCCCGCGACCTCGGCGCGATGCGCCGCACCGCCATCGCCGCCGCCGAGGAGGTCGGCCTCGGCATCGTCGCCGCCGGGAGCGTGCCGCTGGCCGACCTGGACCAGATGAAGATCTCGCCCGAGGCCCGCTACGAGCGCATGCTCGACGACTACCAGGTCCTCACCCGCGAGCAGCTCATCTGCGGCACCCAGGTGCACGCCGAGCTGGCCGACCGCGACCTCGCGATCGCCGTCGCGCACCGGCTCGCGCCCTGGCTGCCACCGCTGCTCGCGCTCAGCGCCAGCTCCCCGTACTGGCTCGGCGCCGACACCGGCTACGCCAGCTACCGCACGCTCGTGTGGGAACGCTGGCCCACCACCGGGCCGATGGCCCGCTTCGGCTCGGCCGCCGAGTACGAGGAGATGCTCGCCGAGCTGATCCGGTCCGGCGTGATCAGCGACGCCGGCATGATCTACTACGACATCCGCCCGTCCGCCCACGTGCCCACCGTCGAGCTGCGCATCTGCGACTCCTGCCCGCGCATCGACGACATCGTGCTGATCGCCGGCCTGTTCCGGGCCCTGGTCGCCAGGGAGCTGGCCGAGATCGGCGACGACCCCGACCGTGAGGTGCCGCTGGACCCGGTACGCGCCGCGCGCTGGCAGGCCGCCCGCTCCGGCCTCGAAGGCGAGCTCGTCGACCCCGTCGAAGGGGTGCCCGCCCCGGCAGCCGACGTGGTCACCCGCCTGGTCGCCGCGCTGCGCCCGCACCTGGAGGAGGCCGGCGACTGGGAACTCGTCTCCGCCCTGGCCGCCGACGCCCTCGGCCGGGGCGGCTCGGCCCAGCGCCAGCGGCGCGCCTTCGCCCGCCGCGGCTCCCACGCCGACGTCGTCGACCTGCTGCTGGAGGAGACGAGACCCGGGGGCTGGACCACCGGCCGCGGCTACCCGTCGGCGGCCTGAGGTGTGCGGGCTGAGCGGCGAGATCCGCTTCGACGGGCACAAGGCCGACCTCGGCGCCGTCGGCCGCATGACCGAGGCCATGCACGAGCGCGGCCCCGACGGCTCCGGCCTGTGGTCACGCGGCCCCATCGCGCTCGGGCACCGCCGCCTGAAGATCATCGACCTGTCCGAGAAGGCCGCCCAGCCCATGGTCGACGCCGAACTCGGCCTGGCGGCGGTCTTCAACGGCTGCCTCTACAACTACCGCGAACTGCGCGACGAGCTGCGCCGCGCCGGCTACCGGTTCTTCTCCGGCTCCGACACCGAGGTCCTGGTCAAGGCCTACCACCGGTGGGGGCCCGCGTGCGTGGACCGCTTCGCCGGCATGTTCGCCTTCGCCGTCGCCGAGCGCGCCGACGGCCGGCTCACGCTGGCCCGCGACCGGCTCGGCGTCAAACCGCTCTACCTCGCCGCGGACGGCCGCCGCCTGCGCTTCGCCTCCACGCTGCCCGCCCTGCTCGCCACCGGCGGCGTCGACACCGCCATCGACCGGACCGCGCTGCACCACTACATGACCTTCCACTCGCTGGTGCCCGGCGAGCGCACCATCCTGGCCGGGGTCCGCAAGCTCCCGGCGGCCACCGTACGCACCTACGAGGCCGACGGGACCGTCACCGAACGGCGCTACTGGGAGCCCGACCACACGCCGGCCGACCGGCCCCCGCACGCCGGGGAGTGGCGCGAGGCCGTCCTGGAGTCGCTGCGCACCGCCGTGCGGCGGCGGATGGTCGCCGACGTGCCCGTGGGCGTGCTGCTGTCCGGCGGGCTGGACTCCAGCCTCATCGTCGCCCTGCTCGCCGAGGAGGGGCAGTCCGGGCTGGCCACGTTCAGCATCGGCTTCGAGTCCGCCGCAGGCGAGAGCGGCGACGAGTTCGCCTACTCCGACCTGGTGGCGCAGCGGTTCGGCACCGACCACCACCGCATCCGCGTGCCCGGCTCCGCGCTGCTGTCCGGGATCGAACGGGCGGTGGCGGCGATGAGCGAGCCCATGGTCAGCCACGACTGCGTCGCCTTCCACCTGCTGTCCGGCGAGGTGTCCCGGCACGTCAAGGTCGTGCAGTCCGGGCAGGGCGCCGACGAGGTGTTCGCCGGCTACGACTGGTTCCCGCCGCTGGCCGGGGTGCCCCGCGAACAGGCGGCGGACACGTACCTGGCCGCCTTCAGGGACCGCCCGCACGACGAGCTGGCGCGCGTCCTCGCGCCCGAGCACCTCGTCGAGCGCGACGTCAGCGGCGAGTTCGTCCGCGGCCACCTGGACCGGCCCGGCGCGGCGACCGCGCTCGACGCGGTGCTGCGCCTGGAGACCACCGCGATGCTCGCCGACGACCCCGTCAAACGCGTCGACAACATGACGATGGCGCACGGGCTGGAGGCGCGCACGCCCTTCCTCGACCACGAACTCGTCGAACTCGCCGCCGCCTGCCCCGCCGGGCTCAAACTCGCCGGCGGCGGCAAGGGCGTGCTCAAGGACGCCGCCCGCAAGCTGCTGCCCGCCGAGGTCGTGGACCGGCCCAAGGGCTACTTCCCGGTGCCCGCCGTCCGCCACCCCGACGGGCCGCTCCTCGACCTGCTGCGCGACGCGCTGACCAGCCAGGCGGCGCGCTCACGCGGGCTGTTCCGGCGCGAGTACGTCGACGGGCTGCTCGCCGACCCCGGCCGCGACCGGGCCGCCACCGGCGTCAACACGCTGTGGCAGGTCGGGCTGCTGGAACTATGGCTGCAAGCGCACGGCATGTGACCCACCTCCCGTGGTCCTGCTGGGCGCCCGCCCCGGCCCCGGACCGCTCGGCGGTCGTCTACGGCAGCGACCGCGACGGCACGCCGCGCGCCTGGATCCGGCCCGCGCGCGGCGAGCCCCGGCCCGTCCCCACCGGCCCCCACCCCGTCGTCGACGTGCACTGGGCGCCGACCGGGGCGCGGCTGGCCGTCCTGCTCGCCCCCGGCGGCGGCGAGCACACCGAGGTCTGGACCGTACGGCCGGACGGCGGCGACCTGCGGCCCCTCGCCGCGCCCCCGGGAGGGTCGGCGGTGTTCATCCGATGGACCGAACGCGGCGAGGACCTGCTGGTCGCTGAGACCCACGCCGGCGGGCGCACCGACGCGGTCATCGTCGACGCCGCCACCGGCGGACGCCAGATCGTCGCCTCCGGCCCGCTGCTGCGGCCCGCCGCCGTCAGCCGCGACCACGCCACCGTCCTGCTGCGGCACGGGCCCCGCGGGGCGCGCCGCATGTCGGTGCGGCACGCGGGGGGCGGTGAGCACGAACTGCTCGCCGGGCTGCCGGGGACGACCGACTACGGCATCCTCGCCCCGGACGGGCACACGGCCTACCTGCTCACCGACGCCGGCCGCGACCGCACCGCCCTGGTGGCCGTCCACGGCGACGGCCTGTGGCAGGCCTCCGACGAAGGCCCCTGGCAGGGCACCCTCGGCGGCCCCGATGGCGGACTCGGCGGCGGCCCCGGTGGCGGCTCTGGCGGTGGCCTCTGGACGGGCTCGGGTGGGGGGCTCCGGCGGGGGCTGGGGGAGCCGGAGGTGCTGGCGGAGCGGGCGGACGCGGAGCTGGACCAGTTCGCGCTCAGCGCCGACGGCCGGCACGCCGTCCTGGTGTGGAACGAGCACGGCCGCTCCCGCCTGGAGCTCCTAGACCCGCGCACCGGCCTCACCGTCCCGCTGCCCGGGCTGCCCGCCGACGTCGTCACCTCCGTCCGCGTCTCCCTGGACGGCGGCGTGGCCGTGCTCGCCGCCGAAGGCCCCGCCCAGCCGTCCCAGGTGTACGCGTGCGACCTGCAGACCGGCGCGTACGAGCACGTCGCGGGCGCCGGACGCCTGCCGGACGCGGTCGAGGCCCAGCCGGTGCGCTTCCCGGCCCGCGACGGCCTCGGCCTGGCCGCCTGGCTGTATCGCCCTGCACGGGCCCAGGGCGCCGCGCCGTACGTCGTCCACCTGCACGGCGGCCCCGAGGACCAGGAACGGCCCACGTACAACCCGCTCTACCAGCATCTTCTCGCCCACGGCATCGGCGTGTTCGCGCCGAACGTGCGCGGCTCCGGCGGCCACGGGCGCGCGTTCCGCGAGGCCGACGACCGCGAGCGCCGCTTCCGCGCCGTCGACGACGTGGCCGACTGCGTCGCCGAGCTCGTCCGGCTGGGCGCCGCCGACCCGTCCAGGATCGCCTGCATGGGCTGGTCGTACGGCGGCTACCTCACGCTCGCCGCCCTGGTCGCCCATCCCGCGCTGTTCCGGGCCGGGGTCGAGGTGTGCGGCATGGCCGACTTCGCCACCTTCTACGAACGCACCGACCCGTGGGTCGCGGCGGCGGCCGTCCGCGAGTACGGCCATCCCGAGGCCGACCGGGACCTGCTGCGCGCCCTGTCGCCGCTGCGCGCCTTCGACCGGCTGCGCGCCCCGCTCCTGGTCGTGCACGGCCGCCACGACACCAACGTCCCCTTCCACCAGGCCGAACAGGTGCTGGCCGCCGCCGCGGCGCTCGGCCTGCCCTGCGACAGCCTGCTGTTCGACGACGAGGGGCATCACATCCGGCAGGTCGCCAACCGGGTCGCGTTCATCAGCAAGGTCACCGGCTGGCTCGAACACCAGCTCCTCGGCTCCTTCGCGGACCGCGCCTGACCGCGACCCTCCCTGTGGTGACCCGTGACACCCCTTCACGATCGACTCCCCCAGACCGCCCTCGACGACCTGCCCCGCCGGTTGCGCGTGCCCGCTGCAAGGGCTCGGCCCGTCCCGGCAGCCGGTCATGAACGAGTGGATCTGTCCGGTCAATGTCCTGGTGAGGGCACCCGGCGGTCCGCGAGAGTCGTCCGGGCAAGGATCGTGTCCGGTGAGCCGAGACACGTGACAGAACTGACCGTAGAGGAATCATGACAGCAATTCCAGCCCGGGTTCTGGCCATCGCCGCTCTGCTGACCGGTTCACTGCTGGCCACCGCGAACGCTTCTGTCGCAGCGTCCGCCACCGCGGCCCACACGGCTCCGGTGTCGACCTCGATGCTCAAGTCCGGCGACAAGCTGGCCCCGGGGGAGAACCTCTTCTCCGCCAACCGCCGCTACCAGCTGCGCATGCAGCTGGACGGGAACCTGGTCCTGCTCGAGACCGGTAGGCCGATCTGGCATTCGGCCACCGGACGCAATCCCGGTGCCACCGCGTACATGCAGCGCGACGGCAACCTCGTTGTCAGATCCGCCGCCAAGCTACCGCTCTGGCAGTCCGGCACCCACAGCCTGGGCGCGACCGCGCACGTGCAGAACGACGGCAACTTCACGGTCCGCACCACCACGGGGAAGGTGCTCTGGGCGCGCCGTTAGCATTCGGTGAGCAGCTGCAGCTCGCGCCGCAGCCGGTCAGCCTGCGCGATCCGGTGCTGGCTCCGGTAGAGCGCCTCGGCCTCGCACCAGGCGGCGCGGGCTTCAGCATGCTGCCCCAGAGCGGCATGCGGGTAGCCCAGCCCATCCAGGGACTCGGCGGCCTCGTAGTGGTCGCCGAGCTGGCGGCGCAACTCCAGCGCCCGCTGGTAGTGGGAGATCGCGTCGTGGTGCCTGCCGGTGTGGTGGTCGATCCAGCCGAGGCTGTCCAGGGTCGCGGCTTCGCCGGCCGGATCGTGGTGGCGCTGATACAACTCCAGGGCGGCGGCGCAGTGCCTGCGGGCCTCGCCGTGGTCGCCCAGGTGGGCCGCATGCCACCCGACCGCGTTCAACGCGGCGGCCTCCCATACCGGCAGGTCGAGACGGCGGAAGAGATCCAGGGCCCGGCCCGCGTAGTGCATGGCCTTGCCGTGGTCGCCTCTGCGCTCCCAGGTGTGGGCGAGCCTGCCCAGGGTCTGGGCCTGCTGACGCAGGTCGCCTGCCTGCTCGGCCAGAGTGACGCCGCGGTGCAGCTGTTCGGTGGCCTCCTCCAGCAATCCGAGGTCTCCGTAGGCTCGGCCCAGGTAGCGGTGGGCCGCGACGCCGGCGTCGAGGGGCAGGTGAGCGGCGGCCTCCAGCCCGGTCAGCCACGCATCCAGACGGTCGTGCAGGAGCCCGCGCCTGGCCTGGAAGGTGCCCAGCGCGAATGCCAGGTGCCACACGTGCTCGTGCCAGCCTCGCTCGGCCGCGTCCTGCTGGCTGTCGAGCAGGTTGGCGTACTCGGCGTCGAGCCACTCCATCGCGGCTTCCTCGTCCGCAAGCGGGTACGGTCGGCTCTTGCTCGCGGGCGGGGCGAGCGGCCGGGGCATGTGCGGGTCCAGCAGCCAGTCGGCCTCGTGGGCGGTCCGTACGTAGAAGTCCGCGAGCCGCATCAGCGCCGCATCTCGCTCGTCCGCTCTCAGCTCGGCTTTGGCGCGCTCGGCGGCGTGCTGCCGGATCAGGTCGTGCATCCGGTACCTGCCCTGCTCGTCGCGCTCCACCAGAGACGCGTGCTCGAGCTCGCGCAGCAGCGTCGTGGTCTCGGCGGTGGTCGACCCCAGCAAGTTCGCGGCGCCGTACGGTGCGAGGTCTGTTCCCGGCGCGAGCGAGAGCAGGGCAAGGGCGTGGGCCTGCGCTTCGGTGAGGCGATCGTAGGACCAGGACAGTACGGCCGGCAGGCTCGTGGCGCGGTCTCCCTCCGCGAATCCGGACAGCCCGGTCTCGCGCAGTTCGGCGACCAGCGCCGTCAGCGAGAGTCCAGGTCTGCCTGCGACGATGCTGAGCGCGAGAGGGAGTCCGCCGCAGCGGGTGAGCAACTCAGCCACGGCTTCGGGGTCTTCGGCGAGCCGTTCCGCACCGAGTCGTATGACGAGGAGCTCCCGGGCCTCGGCATCGCTGATCATGCGCAAGGCGAGAGGGCGCGCGCCGTATGCGATGAGCAGGCCCGAGAGCCTGCTGCGGCTGGTGACCAGCACGCCGCAGGAGGCGCTGCCGGGCAGGAGCGGCACGACCTGGTCGGTGTCGGCGGCGTTGTCGAGAACGACGAGCATCCGGCGACCGGCGACGAGGCTGCGGTACAGCGCGGCTTGGGCGTGCACGTCCGCCGGAAGCTGTTCCGAGGGGACACCCAGGGCACCCAGGAACCCGCGCAGCACCGAGGTGGCGGCCAGTGGCCGGCTGTCCGGGCTGAACCCACGCAGATCGGCGAAGAGTTGCCCGTCCGGAAAGCGATCCAGCCGCTGGTGTGCCCAGTGCAGTGCCAGCCACGTCTTCCCGATCCCGCCCGCGCCCGTCAGCACGCAGATCTGCGTGGTGCTCGCGTCCAGAACTGCCAGCTCGAGATCCCGCCCGGTGAAGTATCGCGGCTCTGCGGGAAGCTGACGCGGGGCGGTCAGCGGTGCGGGCGTGCCCTGGGCGGCCGCGGTGAAGATGGCGCGCTCCTGCTCGTTCAGCCCGAGTGCCGTGGCGAGCTGAAGGATGGATGCGTTGCGCGGGCGCTGCACGACGTCGCGTTCGAGCCTGCGGATCGTTCGAGCGTCGACGCCTGCCCGCTGAGCGAGCTGCTCCTGGGTGAGCAGAGCGCGTTCGCGCCAGGCCCGCAGAAGTGCTCCTAAGCCCTCCGGACGTTGATCGTCGGGCATCGCACACCTCCCGGTAGACGGAATTTCCTGAATCCGGATCGCTGGTGCTGGCTGTTCCGTGAGATCCGGGCGCAGGGATACCGGGGCAGCGCGAGCCCGGTTGACCGCACCATGTCGCGCCACCTGTGCGGCGACCGTATCCCGCCCGGATCGACGCAATTCCCGGTGAACCGCCGCCTCCGATCAGGAGGAGGCGGCGTTCACGTTCCTGGGCTGCACCTTCCGGGTCAGGAAAGCCCCGACCCGGGACATGGCGTCGATCTTCTCGGCGTTTCCGCCCGCGGTCAGCACGGGCGTCCTCAAGACGATGGGCGCCGAGCTGCCAGACAGATCCGGGTGCCCTCGACTCAGCTGTGCAGGGTAGGCCGGTAGATGAGCTCTTGAGTCCGGCCGTCGAGTGTCCGGCTCTTGAGCAGTTCGAGGTCGAAGTCGGCCGCGTTCTGGAAGATCGGGGCCGTTCCGGTGTGTCCGGTGATCACCGGGAAGATCGTCACCTGGATGTGGTCGACCAGCCCGGCGGCCATCAGCGCTCGGTTCATGGACAGGCTGCCGTGCGAGCGCAGTGGCACGTCGGACTCTTCCTTGAGCCGGGCGACGACGTCGACGGCGTCGCCGCTCACGAGGGTCGCGTCGGGCCAGGCGAGGGGGCCTTCGAGTGTGGTCGAGATCACCGTCGTCGGCAGGTTCCTCAGCCGGGCATTTACAGGATCGAGCGCCTCGGGCTCGGTGCTCAAGTCCAGAAGCTGCACGGATTCCCGGTAGGTGCGGGCTCCGAAGACCATCCGCTGCTCCTCGCCGTACAAGGCGAAGCGGTAGTCCAGGAACTCGGGGCCTTGCTTGCCCCAGTAGCCGCCCCAGTCGCCGTCGCCGCTGTAGGAGCCGTAGCCGTCGAGGGTGGAATAGACGTCCCAGGTGTAGGTCGCGGTCATGATGTTCTCCTTACGTGTGGTTGATCGGGTGTGATTGCGCGGCGGTCATGCCGATCACGTGATCCTCGGGATCGGCGAACCGGCCTGATGGCCGGGCCGACTGTCAGTGGAGTTGAGGCCCAGGTGATCCGTTCGGCTGGATGAGGCCGTACGACGGGTTGGGCTTCTCCTCGATCGGGGTCAGATCGGGGAGCGCTCATCGCCCGGGGCGGCCGGCGTGGCCGTTTCGGCTGCGGGCAGTGGGGCGGCGGCCGGCGCCGTGTCGCCGCCGTGCGAGTTCCGAACGTGTTTGAACGCCCGCACAGCGAGAACGGCCAGGCCGACATACATGATGGCGCTGACGATGCCCACCGCGTGCACGCCGGAGGTGAAGGCGTCGCGGACTGTGGCCAGCAGGTCGCCGCTCTGCTCCGCGGGCAGCCGGCCGGCCGCGGCGACCGCGCGGTCGATGCTTTCCCGGGCCGCGTCCGCCACCTCAGGCCGTGCCGTGCCGAGCGCGCCCTCCACGTTGCCCCGGTACACCGCTGTCCCGAGCGTTGCGAGCGCGGCGATGCCGAACCCGATCCCGAACTCTGCGGCCGTCTGGACGATCGACGCCCCCGAACCGGCCTTGTCCGGCGGCACGGCTCCCATGGCGAGGTGGTTGCAGAGCGCGGCCAGCGGAGCGGTGCCGAGCATGACGACACACATCGCGACGAAGATCGTCGTCGGGCCGGACGTCGAGTCGGCCAGCGTGAAGACCAGGTAGCCCGCGCCCGCGACGAGAAGGCCGCCCGCGATCAAGTACGCCGGGCGGATGTGGTTCGCCACAGGAGGAGTGGCCAGATTGCCGATGATCATCAGTACGTTGGGCACCAGCAGGAGCAAGCCGGCCGCCAGCGGGGTGAGCCCGGCGACGTTCTGCAGGTACTGCGTGACGAGGAAGAGGGTGCCGGCGCCCACGACGGCGGTGACGAACATCAAGGTCAGAGCTGAGCTGAACGTGCGGTTGCCGAACATGCGCAGATCGAGCAGCGGGTGCTCCAGGCGCCGCTGCCGCTGGACGAACACCAGCCCGACCGCGATGCCGAATGCCAGTGTCCCGGCGGGGAACCACTCCCAGCCGTTGCGAGCGAGTTCCTTGAGCCCATAGACGAACGGCAAGATCGCTGAGAGGGACAGCACGACGCTGACCGGATCGAGCTTGCCGGTCTGCGGCGCCTTCTGCTCGGCGAGCAGGGAAGGGCCGAACGCCAGCAGCAGCACGATGCCCGGCACGGACACCAAGAAGACCGAACCCCACCAGAAATGCTCCAGCAGTACGCCACCGACGAGCGGGCCGAGCGTCGCCCCGCCCATGAAACAAGCCAGATAGACGGCCAGAGCGCGGCGGCTCTGCTGCGGGTCGGTGAACATGCCGGTGATCAGGGCCAGCACCGACGGCGTCACCGCGGCGCCTGCCACGCCGAGCAGCGCACGGCTGGCGATGAGCATCTCCGGGCTGGTGGAGAACGCCGCCGCCACAGAGGCGATGCCGAACACCGCGGCGCCGATGAACAACAGCTTCCTCCGGCCGATCCGGTCACCGATGGTGCCCATGGTGACCAGCAAGCCCGCGATCATGAGGCCGTAGATGTCCACGATCCACAGCTGCTGGATGCCGCTGGGTGCGAGGTCGGCGGTGAGGCGTGGTACGGCCAGGTACAGCACCGAGAAGTCCATCGTGACGAGGAACGTGGGCACGCTGAGCACGGCGAGCCCAACCCATTCCCGCCACCCGGCTCCAGGCCTCGCATGTCCAGTAGTCACGATCTACTCCAGTCTGTGGTGCTTAGCTCCTGGTCCACCGATCCGCCGGGCGAGGCGATCGCCGCGGCAGCCCGGCGGCCCTCGATCGTCAACGACGCCGAGCATCACGCAGCGGCGACCATGGAACGGCGCGCGGGCCGCTGCACCAGGTCGTCGACGCCACCGACGATGAAGGCGACCGCTACGTGGCGTGCGATGGCGAAGACCGGGCTCAGTCGCCCGCCGCCCGACCGCGACCGCGGCGGCCGTGGTGCTCGGCACGCTGATGCGGGCGGGTAAGGGCCCATGCCATACCCGCCCGCCCCTCAGGTCAGCCCTCTCTGGTCCTCATCTCGCACCTCCCTTCCCCGAAACGGTGATCAGTACAGCCATGGCGATGCCGACGGCGGCGCAGCCCGCGATGGCCAAGTGCGGCCCGATCAGGTCACCGAGCACGCCGCCCGCCAGAACGCCGAGCCCCTGCCCGCCGACCAGCCCGGCTGAGCCGACCGCGATGATCTGCCCGCGCTGCTCCTCCGGAGCGGCGCGGAACAGCAGCGCGTGCGCCACCACCATGTAGCTCGACAGCAGCCCGGTCAGCCCGAGCAGCACCAGGGAAGCCGGCATCCCCGGCAGCCACGCGAAGAGCACCAGCGGCACCCCGGTCAGTACGGCCAGCGGCACCATCAGCCGCGCCCGCCGCTCCGGCGGCAGCAGGCGGGTGATCAGCAGAGTCCCTACGGCCGAGCAGACGGGATCGGCGGCCATGAAGACGCCGACCGCCGCGGCGTCCTGCCCGATCGCCGCGGTGTACGGCGCGGCCAGCGCCTCGGGCACCACGAAGAAGGAGTACAGCCACGACAGCGAGGCGTAGTACCGCAGCCGCCGGTCGGACCAGAGCGTCCTGATCCCGCCCAGCGTCGTACGGCTGGGCGCCTTCCCCGTCGCCGCTGCCGGGCGGTGCCGGACGAACGCTCGTAGCACGAGCGCGCACCCGGCGAACGTGGCGGCGTCGAGCAGCAGCGCGACGTTGGGCCCGAGCGCCGCCACCAGCAGGCCGCCCCCGCCGAAGCCGAGGAGCTGGATGGCCTGCTGGGTGGTGTGGGTGATGCCGAGCCCCACGGCGTACCTGTCGCCCGGCAGCACGTCGGACAGGGTGGCCAGACGGGCGGCGTTGAACGGCGCGTTCAGCATCACCACCGGCACCAGCAGCACGCCGATCGCCGGCAATGGCAGCCCCGGCACTGCCATCGCCAGCATCAGCACCGCCCGCACCACGTCGGCCGCGATCATCACCCGGCGGCGCGGGTAGCGGTCGGCCAGGCCGCCCAGCAGCGGCCCGCTGACCAGCGCCGGCACCAGCGTCAGCGCGTACGTGAGCGCCGTCAGCGAGACCGAGCCGGTGCGGCCGTAGACCAGGACGGCCAGCGCGACCCTGGCGACCTGGTCACCGACCAGGGACAGGGTGTGGGCCAGCCACAGCGCGCGGAACTCGCCGATGGCAAGAACCTCACCGAGGGTGGTGCGCGGCTTCTCTTCGACGGTCATCGGTTCTGGGCGGGATTCTCTTTCTTGCCGGTCAGCGGATGTCAGTATTCGCGGTCGCGCATGGTCGCCTCCCTCGGGTGGATTCCGGTTCAACAGAAAGCATGGGATGCGGCGGCCCGGGTTCCCAGGACAGCGATCGGACATCGGCCGGACGTTTCGTCAGCAGCCGGTCGAGCCATCAACCGGCTCGAAGGCCGCCGCCCACATCGCGAGACAGGCTCCAGCAGCGCACGTGGGTGTCCTACGGCCCCAAGCGGCCGATCTTCTTGGTGGTGAGAGTGGCGCCGATCCGCGTGGAGAAACGTTGTGCGGCCAGGTTGTCCTCCGCCACCTCCCAGCGGATGAGCTGACCCTTGGCGGCCTCCGAGGCCGCTCGCATCAGTTGTTCACCCACGCCGCGTCCCCGCTGCCCGCCGGTGACGAACACATCGTCGATGTGAAGGTAGTCCTGACCGGACCAGAAGTTGATCCGTTCCATCCAGGAAACGTAGCCGACGGCCAGGCTGTCGCGTTCGGCGAGCAGGTACGTGATCTCCGGCCGGGTCAGCAGCTCCTGGAGATCAGTGACGCTCACGCCGATGGACGCGATCTGGCCGAGGTGGTCAGCCAGCTCCAGGATCAGGTTGTGCACAGTAGCGGCGTCTTCGACGGTCGCGCGGCGTATTGATATCACGCTGGTTCCTTCCAGGGATTGGGCATGGAGTTATTCGCCGGCCTTACCGGGACCGGTGGGCGGAATGTGGCCGAGCCGGACCAGAGCCAGCACTGCCGCGCCGGCGGCGATGGTCGCGGCGACGGCAGCCGCAGTGTTGAGTCCTCCGGCGAAGGCCGCTCGAGCTGGTGTGAGCACTGCTGCGGCGAGGTCGCCAGGCAGCGTCTGCGCGGCGGCGACGGCGCCATCCAGGCTGTCCCGGCTGTCGGCAAGCGCCTGTGGCGGCAGGCCGTCGGGCAACTCGGCGCCGGCCTGGCCGCGGTAGACCGAGGCGGCGATGCTGCCGATGACCGCGATGCCGAGCGAGATGCCGAGGTCGCTGCACGTGGTTGCAAGTCCAGAGGCTGCCCCCGCCTTCTGGGGCGGGACCGAGCCGACGACGATGTTCGTGGTCAGCGCCATGGACGGCGCAACTGCCGGGTACAGGACCATGAAGCCTGCGATGAGCAGCCCCAGGCCACCGATGGCGCCTACTTGGGTGAGCATCAGGTAGCCGATCACCTGAGTGGCCAGCCCGGCGGCGATGAGGTGTCCCGGACGGACACGTCGGGCCAGAATGGGGGAGGCGCTGGAGACCAGCACGAGCAACGCCGCTGCCGGTAACACCCACAGCCCCGCCTGCAGGGGAGAGAGTCCTTCGACCAGCTGGAGGAACTGAGTGAACAGCAGATACACGCCCCCCAGCGCGGTCGCCGCCAGAAGGAACACGCCCAGGGCGCCGCTGACCGCTCGGTGAGTGAAGAGCCGGACGTCCAGCAGCGGTTCGGGCAGGCGCAACTGCCGGATGACGAACCAGGCGCCGAAGGCCAGCCCGATCACGATCGCGGCCAGCGCCACAGCGAATTGGTCGTCCTTTCCGAGTTCTTTCGCGCCGTAGACGATCGGCAGCAAGGTCGCCAGGGACAGCAGCACGCTGACCACGTCCACGCGGCCGGCGGCGGGATTGCGGTTGGCAGGCAGCAGGAAGGGCGCCCCGATCGCCACCAGCACCATGACGGGAACCGCTAAAAGAAAGGCCGCACGCCAGGAAAAGGCCTCCAGAAGCGCCCCGCCGATGACCGGCCCCAGTCCTGTCCCGACCGAGATGGCGCCCGACCACACTCCGACCGCGACCCCGCGCTGGCGCGGGTCGGTGAAGGTGGAGAAGATCAGACCCCGGGGTCGCGGGCATCTGGGTAGCTGCGGCGATGCCGAGGACAGCTCTCCAGACGATCAACAGAGTGGGGTCGGAAGTGCTGGCCGCCAGGATCGAGACGATGGCGAAGACGACCGCACCAGTTATTAACAGCCGTCTGTGCCCGATCCTGTCCCCCAGAGTGCCCATCGTGACCAGGAACCCGGCCATCAGGAAGCCGTAGATGTCGATGATCCAGAGTGTTTGAGTGCTGCTCGGCCTGAGCTCTGCGGCCAACTGCGGGATGGCGAGGAACAACACTGTGAGCATCGCGAAGAGCAGCATCGCGGGCAGGACCAGCACGCCCAGACCGAGCCACTCCTTCAAGCCGGCACGGTGGGCGGAACTGATGTCGGCGGTCGTCACGAGAACGTCCTTTCTGTCGTCGGGCCAGGCACCGTGTGCCGGCCACATTCCGTAGTCGGCCTTGCTGACTTCGCCGCTGGGCCGAGTCACATGCTGTTTGCCGGGGACCAGGAGGGCTGAGCACGCTCCGCGCCCGAACTGGCCTCGGCCCACGCTGCTGGTGACTGAGCGCGCTCGCGTCCTAAAGCATGAAGAGCACCTGAAGGGCGACCAGTACGTCCACCACGCCGCACCACTCAGCGAAGGATCGGGCCACCGGCTTGTTCAGCCGCAGATGCGCGAAGTCCCACACCCCGTGGAAGAACCAGCCCGCCGCCACCAGGTAACGACCGACGGCCGGATCGACCAAGAGCGCAGCAACGGCCAGACCGCCGAAGATGAGCATGCCCACCGCCTGTGCGCGGAAGGTGCCGTCGCGGCGCAACTGCCCGTCCACCCCTGACCACACCAGCACAGCCAATGCCAACATGGCGAAGGCCGTAGAAGGTGTGACGACCTCCGTCATGCGCAGCCCGACCGTCGTGACGAGCCCGACCACCAGCCCGATCCACGTCAGAGCCGGCCGACGCAGCTTGGCCATGACCAGATACAACGTCGGTAGGAGCATCAACGCGTGGGCCAGTCCCCACACGCCCTCGTCCGTCGCGCTCCCGCCGAAGGTCGCCGCCGAAGCAGCCACTGCCAGCGCTGTTGGCCAGCGCCTCACCAGCCAGCCGACCCAGCTCGAACTCCACCCCGCCGCTCGACGTTCGCCCTGCATTTCTTGTACGTCCTGAGGGGACCTCGGCCCGGGATCTCGTTGTGTCCCCAGGTACGGGGAAGAGGTGTCCATGTCCCCAATCCTGAAGATGAGCACGCCGGACCCACCAGTGCCGAGAACACTGGCTGCGCCTGGGTAACGCACTGCCGCAGCCATGACAATTGTCATATGGTCATGGACGTCACCCTCGGGGCATCACGTCGCTTGCCTACCGCTATTTCGGCGCCACCGCCTGGCAACAGGGCCCCTCGCCACAGCCTCTGTTCGCCGGCGGAAGCCTCACCCGCCTGTCGTACGCCATGACCAGACGACATCCTCGTGCCCGCCCCTACGACGATCAGGCCGAAGCGTCGCTATAAGAAGCTCTGACGACTGATGTACCAAGGTGTGGCTCTGTATCATTTGGGCCCCACCTTCAGGTCTGCTCGCCCACGAGACGATGGAGCCGAAGTCGGGAGCCCGATGTGTCCGCTTCCAGACGGGCAGGGTGGGGCATATCGGACCCTGGGCTCTCCTGCATTGAGTGACTCCAACGGCGGAAGGGACACCGCACGAAGCCGAACGCCTCCACTCCTGGCAAGGGCGGTCCGGCATAAATGTCCGGTCACTGTCCTGGCCCTGGGATGTCGGCTCCGCAAGGGTGTCTGCACACGCGCGACCGGGTGACGGTGAAGGGATCCGGTGAGCAGATGCCCGCCTGCAGCGCCGGAGGCGTGCCGCTCTGCGTCAGGACCCTGAAGAAGGCCCCCAAAGGTGGCATCGTCACCTTCGGCAGCTCGGTCCTGGTGCAGACTCTCACGAACGCGGGGCTGGTCGACGAGTATCGGATCCTCGTCCACCCGGTCATCGTGAGCGAAGGCAGGCACCTGTTCCAGAATCTGACGGGGCGCACCGATCTCCAGCTCGTCGGATCGGAGACGTTTGCGGGTGGCGCCATGCTGGTCACCTACGCACCGAAGCGACTCTAGGGCGGGGTGGCGCGTTCGGCGTCGTGCGCTCTGCTCAGGCAGCTCAACGAAGTACGGAAGATGGAGCGCGATGGACGTCACCAGGTACACCAATGCCACTGTCCTGTGCCGACGGCTCGCCGGACGGCTCTCCGACGTGGTTCTCGAGTCCGTCCGGGTCTACTACTTCGTCGGCGAAGACGGGCTCGCCGACGACACACTCCTGGTCAACCTGGTGATCGAGGAAGTCCAGATCGATCCCGCGGAACGGGACCTGCTCCGTGCTGTGGTCGGAGATCCGAACGCACCCGAGATCGACCGTCTGCGGGTCGTGGACAAGCCGGCGAGCAGGACGCACGATTTCCGGCTGACGGCGCCCCCCGCGGCCCCTGACCCGTCCCGAGCCGATGACCTCCTGGCCACTCAGGCCGAACGACAACGCGTGCACGGCCTGTATCGCACGTGGCGCAGCCGCGCTGACAACGCCGAAGCTGGAACATGGCTGTATGTGGCTTTGGTGGACGACACGGCCGACGAGCTGCGGGTGCACTCAGCCCTCAGTTCGATGCTCGGCACGGCACTCGGATTGGCGTGGCCGATCGAGGTGACGACGGCGTATGGCGAGCCGGCCTCCTACCAGCACCGAGCCTTGGCAAGCGCCGTCCTGGTGGCCGGCGAAGACGCTTCATGAACGATCGAGCTACGGCGTACGTGAGCCAGCGCGTCGTTCTTGGGCGACGGTGCCGGGGCCGACCAGGGTGCGCAGTTCCCCCTAGCCCAGCGGGATCTGGATGGCGACCTCGAACTGCCGCTGCCCCGACCGGGTGGTCAGGCACCCGCCGAGCGCCTCGGCGCGTTCGGCGAGGTTGGCCAGGCCATGCCCTGGACGCTCCGGTGCTGCCGGCCGGTCGCCGGCGAGCCCGTCATTGACGACCCGCAGTCCGGCAGAGTCCCGCTCGATGGTTACCACGATCGTGCACTCTCGTGCCGTGGCATGCCGTACGACGTTGGTGACGGCCTCCCGCAGCGAGATCGCCAGCACCGTCGCGACCGGTGAGGGAACGGACTGTTCCGTCACCTCCACGTGGACCTGGACGCCGGCCAGAGCGAGCACGGCTCCGGCGGACACCAGTTCGGCCTCCAGCGACAGCGGATGCCCCTGGTCTGCGATCGCCTGGATGTCGCTGCCGGTGGTGGCGGCGACGGCCACAAGCTGCTCCAACTCGGAGCGGGCCTTGCGATCATCACGTCCGATGAGGCGGACGACCAGGTCGCACTTGAGCGCCACTGCCGACAGTCCCAGCCCCAGCAGATCGTGAATGTCCCTGGCCAGCCGCGACCGCTCCCGCAGCGCGGCCGTCATGGCGAGATTCCGGCGCGCCGTGGCCACCTGGCGTGCCAGGTCGGTCAGACGCGACAGCCCGTACACCGCCAACCCGTAGGCCGCCGTCCCCGCCGCCGCGTACACCCCGTCGAAGGCCCCGTAGGGGGAGACGGCCCCGCTGATGACCCCGACCGTGGCGGCGATGGTCAGGAACACGGCCCACGCCCACCGTCCGGGCACGAGCAGCAGAGCAGATCCTGCCGCGAACCCCGCCAGCCCGAGCACCGCGACCTGCCCGACCACCCAGAACGACCCGAGGCTCACGGCCGTCTGCGCCGATAGCGTCCACACCCACCCGCGAGGCCGAGCACCCGTCCGGTAGGCCGCGGAGTGATGGAGCTGGAGCCCGCCGACGACGACCACGACGGCCGCCACGCTCGCCGCCACGGTGATGCCCAGCCCTGCGGTGTTGGCCAGGACCTGCACGAGAAAAGCCGCCAGCACCACCACGAGCACCGCGCGCGCCAGCCGGGGCGCCAAGATGCCGTCGTCGGGATCCACATCGGCTTGCGGCGGGGCGGCGTGGGCCTCACCTGCCACTGCCCTGACTCCCTGGAGCGCTTGCCTGGCGATGCTGCCGCCTTCGATCAGCCGGGCGCGGGCCTGCTCGGCGTATTCGGGCAGCAGGTCCAGGGCGGCCCGGGCCCGATCGGTGACCGCCTGGAGGTGGTCGCCGACCGCCTCCCGTAGCCGACCGGCCGAGCGGCGGCGCTGGTGATCGGCGGCCGCGGCTGCGAGCTTTCGCCGGGTGGTGTGCAGCTCGGTGACGAGATCGGCAAGCCGAACCAAGCCGAACAGGGTCAGCGCCGTGCTCGCCAGGGAGACGACCATGTTGACGGACAGCGCGAACGGCGCTCCCGGAGTCGGCACCCCGGCGGTCCGTAGCACCACCTCGATCACCACGATGGCGCAGAACCCCAGCCACGACAGCGGGTACCGAACGGTGAGCAGGATGAGCCCGCCGAGCAACCCCGACACCGCCGCGACCCAGTCGGAGCCGAAAACGAGAAAGGGCAGGTAGGTCAGGGCGGCCTGCGCGGCCAGCAGCGGCCCGCGGAAACGCGACCAGAAGACTCGGCCACGCGGGATCGTGTAGAGCAGAGGCAACAGGAACAGCATCACGGTCGTGATGACCCCACCGGGCCCGGCCCAGAACGCCGCGAACGACGCTCTCGCCGGCACCAGCAGGCACAAGAACGCGGTGGCGAAGACCCACGCCCCCCGAGGCTCCGGACCGGTTTCCGGATCCGAGCCCATGAGGTCGCCCCGCCGTGTCACCGCGCCACCCCGCCCGCCCGTCCGCCTCGCCCCCTGCCTACAGCCAGCCGGCCTCGTCGGCGATGCGGGCCGCGTCGACGCGATTGCGCGCGCCGAGCTTCGTCACGGCCGCGGCGAGATAGTTGCGTACGGTTCCGTACGACAGGTGCGTCACCGCGGCGATCTCGGCCGTGGAGGCTCCGCCCGCATGCCGCCTGAGCACTTCCGCCTCGCGCTGCGTGAGCGGATTGTCGGATCGCTCGAGCGTCGCCAAGGCCAGCTGCGGGTCGATGACCCGTTCTCCGGCGACGACCCGGCGGATGGCGTTGACGAGGACGTCTGCGGGGGCGTCCTTGACGATGAAGCCGGACACCTGTGCGGCCAGCGCGCGGCGCAACGTTCCTGGCTTGGCCAGCCCGGTCAGGATCAGGATGAGGCAATCGGGCAGCCGGGTGGACAGTTCCGCCGCTGCCGTGAGGCCGTCCACCTGCGGCAGGTCGACGTCGATCAAGGCGATGTCGGGGCGATGCTCGAGCGCGGCGGGAACGATCTGGTCGCCTGCGCTGACCGCGGCGACGACCTCGAGATCGTCCTCCAGATCGAGCAGAGTGGTCAGGGTGTCTCTCAGGATACGCATGTCTTCGGCGATGAGAATCCGGATCACATGGTCCTCCCGAATGGTGCGTATGGCTTGATGCTCAAGCGAAACCGCATCGTGGCCGCCGTCCGCCCTGTCCAGCTGTAACCGGCGGGGCCGTGGGGCCCGGTTCCGTCTTGGCCGTGAACCGGGAGAACGACCCAAGGGCAACACCGTCACGGCGACGGAGACAGACGATGCCCTGTGCCGGGCGCGCACCGTGCCGCCGGCCAAGACCTCGGTCGGCAGCAAGATGCTATACCAGCCAAGGTCCGCGGCTACCCGCCCGAACGTACGCATTGCGGAGGTCGCGGCCGCGGCCGGCACCAATGCCCTTCACAAGGCCCGACGGTGGCGTGCGTCCAGGGTGGAGGCTCAGGGCTGGACGTGGATGAACTCGGCGCCGAGCAGGTCGGCCACCGCCCGCAGGTCGGCGGCCCGATGGCCGGTGCCGAGCGCCCAGTGGTGCGAGATGCCGCTCGCGCTCCAGGCGTCGGTCCATTCGCCCGGATCGCAGCCGAAGTCCACCCGGGACGTGGTGTTGCCGATCCGCAGCAGCGGGCCGGGCACCACCTCGCCCTCGGAGACGACGAAGCCGAACGCGCCGTCGCGCCCCTGCCGCAGCCCGAACGCGGTGACCGGCCCGTGCGCCACGTCGAACTCGACGGACACGCCCCAGCCCCGCTTGCCGTGGTAGACGCCGAGGCCGCGCAGCAGCGGGCGGCGGGAGCTGATCGCCAGGTGGGCCGGTCCGTCGTGGCCCATCTCCACGTGGCCGCGGCTGAAGTCGAGCGCCTGCAGTTCGGTGAACGAGCCGCCGCCGCCCAGCCGGTCCATGACGAGCATGGCCAGCGACGTGCGCAGCTCGTACTCGCCGGCGGCCGGGATGCCGCGGGCGGTGAGCAGCGACGAGCCGAGGATCATGCCGGCGCCCAGCCGCTCGTGGATCTCACCGTCGAGTCCGCGGTGGTAGTAGGCCAGGCTGTCCAGCTCGAAGTCCGCGACCAGCCGGTCGAGCCCGGCTGAGACGCGGGCCGCCCACGCCAGGTCGTCCTCGTTGACGGTGTCGGCCAGTTCGAACACCTCGCGGGCCAGCTCCGTGCGCTCACGCGCCTCGGCGTCCGTCACCTTCTCGACGCGGACCCGCAGGTCGTCGAACTCCAGCACCTCCACGTGCCCGCCGAAGTTGGCGCTGACCAGCGTGAGGTCGCTCGCCACGTCCAGCATGCCCGGATACAGGTGGCCCATCAGGCCGTGCCGGCCCTTGCGCAGCGCGGCCCGCACCCCGGCGGCGCGCACCCAGCGGCCGATCTTCTCCCATGCCCGCTCGTCCTCCAGGTAGCCGGAGACCGAGCGGAACGGGATGTCGCAGCGCATGAACGCGTTGGCCATCTCCGGCAGCGGGCAGGCGCCGCAGTAGGCGAGCCACTGGCCGGTGTCGAAGGTGGCGTGGTCCATCGACTCGGTCGGCTGGAGGTTGATCAGCAGCACGGGCGCACCGCTGCGCTGGGCGATCGGCACCAGCATGGTGGCGGTCATGTACGTGGTGAGGAAGCCGACGATGAGATCGCAGCCGGCTTCGCGCAGTCGTTCGGCCGCGGCGGCGCCCTCCTGGGCGTCGGAGATGAAGCCGACGTCGACCACCTCGCAGTCCAGCGCCTTCATCCGCTCGGCGACCCGCGCCGACGAGCGCTCCAGCTGGGGGAGCAGGTCGGGGAACTGCGGCCAGTAGGCTCCGAGCCCGCCGGCCACCAGCCCCACCTTGGTGCGGGGCGGGGTGACGCGGGTGAACGTGGTCATGAGGGCTCTCCCTTCGCCCGGCGGATTTCTCCGCAGTCAAAGCCCTCACTTTGTAGCAAGCTGTCACATTCTTAACAAGAGGCGCGTTAAAAATAACAACCTTGGCCGTTACAACGGCGCCACCTCGACGTTACGGTGATGGTCACGCAACCGCTGCAGCAATGCGGCGGGCGCGTTGGAGTCGACCACGACCAGGTCGAACTCGTCCAGCGCGGCCACCCGGTGCAGGGCCACGCGCGCCAGCTTGGAGCCGTCGACGGCCAGGATGCGCCGCGCGCCGGAACGCAGCATCGCCCGCTTGACCAGCACGATCTCCTGCTCCTGATGGAACGCGTACTGCTCGGAGATCGCCGAGGTGGACACCACCACCACGTCGGTGCTGACCGCCTGGGCCGCGTCCACGCAGCCGAGGCCGAGGAACGAGTCGTGCGTGGCGTGATACTCCCCGCCGAGCGCGATGAGCCGGATGTCGGGGGCGCCGGCCAGCAGCCTGATCGCCTCCAGGAAGTTCGTCACCACGGTCAGCGGCGCCATCTGCGCGAGCCGCCTGGCCACGGCCAGCGCCGTGGTGGAGTCGTCGAGCATCACCGAGCTGCCCGGCTCGATCAGCCCGGCCACCACCCGGGCGATCGCGTCCTTCTCGGCGGCGTGCGCCTGGCGCCGGTAGGCGATGTTGCTCTCCCAGACGTTGGACGCCTGGGCCGTGACGCCGCCGCGGACCTTGCGCACCATGCCCTGGCGCTCCAGCTCGTCGAGGTCGCGGTGCACGGTCATGACGCTGACGCCGAAGCTCTCGGCCAGCTCGGTGACCGATGCCGACCCCTGGCGCACGATCAGCTCGGCCATGTCCCGCCACCGCGCGGATCTGCCGGAGGAGTGCTGCCGCGCATTCACCTGAATCCCACCTCGCCTGGACGGTCGCGAATCCTACTCTTGACACCTCGCTGGGGCGACTCCTAATCTCCCCCCACCATCACATCTAACAGAGCAGGCTGTGAAGTTAACAGCAATGCGGGACGGAGGTGGGGCGTGGGCTCGGTACGGGCATACGGCCTGAGCTGTGACCATCGCACGACCCCGCTCGGTGTGGCCGGCTCCGCGCCACGCCTGTCCTGGCGGCTCGCCGGTGCCGACCCGGTCTCCTGCGTCGTCGAGGTGGACGGCCTCTGGTCCAGCGGAGAGCTGGCCGACCCCGCCGAGATCGCCGTCCGCTACGCCGGGCCGCCGCTGAGCCCGGGCGCCCGCTACGACTGGCGGGTCACGCTCCGCGCCGCCGACGGCACCACGAGCACCGCCCGCTCCTGGTTCGAGACCGCCCGGGACCGCTGGACGGCCGCCTGGATCGCCGCCGACCCCGACGCGGTCGAGCACGTGGACCCGCCCACCGAGGGCGAGCGGGCGCTGCCTCACCACGGCCTGCTGCCCAGCCCTCAGCTCCGCCGCGCCTTCACGCTCGACGCGCCGGTGACCGCCGCGCGGTTGCGCATCAGCGCCAGGGGCCTGTACGAGGCCGCCGTCAACGGCACGCGGGCCGGAGACGCCCAGCTCGCCCCCGGCTGGACCGACTACCACCGGCGCGTGCACTATCAGACGTACGACGTCACCACCCAGCTCGCCCCCGGCGAGAACGTGCTGGCCGTGACGCTCGCCGACGGCTGGTGGAGCGGCTTCACCGGGTTCGACCCGCGCCGGCCCGGCTTCCACTACGGCCGCTTCCCCGAGCTGATCGCCGAGCTGCACCTGACCTTCGCCGACGGCACCACGCGGGTCGTCGGCACCGACACCGCCTGGCGCACCGCCCCCGGCCACGTCCGCTACGCCGACCTGCTCAAGGGCGAGTTCCACGACCTGCGCGCGGCCACCCCCGGCTGGGAGCTGCCCGGCTTCGACGACACCGGCTGGCGGCCGGTCGTGGTGACCGGGCGCGACCACGACCTGCTGGTCCCGGCCCCGGACGAGCCGATCAGGGCGCTCACCCGGCTGCCCGCGGTCACGCTCACCCGGACCGGCCCCGACTCCCACGTGGCCGACTTCGGGCAGAACCTCGCGGGCCGCGTCCGCCTCACCCTGCCCGAGCTGCCGCCCGGCACGCGCGTCACCCTCAGGCACGCCGAGACGCTCGACGAGCAGGGCCGCCCCGACACGGCCAACCTGCGCACCGCCGACGCCACCGACACGATCGTCAGCGCGGGCCCGGCGACCGTGTTCGAGCCCGCCTTCACCTACCACGGCTTCCGCTACGCCGAGATCACCGGCCTGGAGCGGCCCGCCGACGTCGAGGCCGTGGTCCTGCACAGCGACACCCCGTGGACGGGCACGTTCGCCTGCTCCGACCCGGAGGTCGAGCAGTTGCGGCGCAACATCGAGTGGGGGCAGCGGGGCAACTTCGTCAGCGTCCCGACAGACTGCCCGCAGCGCGACGAGCGGCTCGGCTGGCTGGCCGACGCGCAGGTGTTCCTGCCCACTGCCTGCTTCAACGCCGATGTCGCCGCGTTCTTCGCCAAGTGGCTGGACGACGTGCGCGACGCGCAGACCGCCGAGGGCGGTTTCCCCAACGTCGCGCCCCGGATCAGCGGCGTCGCCGAAGAGGGAGCGCCAGGCTGGGCCGACGCCGGGGTGATCATCCCGTGGCACCTGTACGAGACCTACGGCGACGCCGGATTCCTCGACGTGGACTCCATGGCCGCGTGGGTGGACTTCGTGCACCGCCACAATCCCGACCTGATCTGGCGCTTCAGGACGGGCCCGCACTTCGCCGACTGGCTGGCGCCGGGCCCGGCGACGCCGCGCGAGCTGCTGGCCACCGCCTTCTTCCACCGCAGCGCCGACCTGACCGCCAGGGCCGCGCTGGTCCACGGCCGCACCGGCGACGCGGAGCGGCTACGCGCCCTCGCGGACGACATTCGCACGGCCTTCATTAAAACGTTCGTATCGGCCTCGGGCAGGCTGGCGGGCGACACCCAGACCGGCTACCTGCTCGCTCTCGCCTTCGGCCTGCTGCCCGGCTCCGGCGTCGCCCTCGCCGCCCGGCGGCTCGCCGAGCTGGTCGAGGAGCACGGCCCGCAGACCGGGTTCATCGGCGTGAGCCTGCTCTGCCCCGTCCTGTCCGAGCACGGCCGGGCCGACCTGGCCCACACGCTGCTACGGTGCACCACCCCGCCGTCCTGGCTCTACCAGGTACGCAACGGCGCCACCACGATCTGGGAGCGATGGGACGGCCGGGGCGCGCCGTCCATGAACTCCTTCAACCACTACGCGTTCGGCTCGATCGGGGCCTGGCTGTACGGCGGCGTCGCCGGCATCGGCCAGGCGCCCGGCTCGGTCGCCTACCGCGAGCTGGTCATCCGGCCGCTGCCCGGCGACCTGACCTGGGCGCGGGCCGCGTACGAGTCGGCGCGCGGCCGGATCGCCGTCTCCTGGGAGCGCCGCGACGGCGCCTTCCATCTGGCGGTGACCGTCCCGCCGGGCGCCACCGCCACCGTCCACCTGCCCGACGGGCAGACCCGCCAGGTGTCCTCGGGGGACCACCACTTCAGCACGACCGAGGAGTCATGACATGACCGACCTGCGCAACGCCCGCGTGAGCCGTGGCCAGTTCTTCCGCATGATGGGCGGCCTGGCCGTCGCCGCGGCTGCCACCGCCTGCTCGACCAAGCCGCAGACCACCGCCACGACCGGCGGCGGGCCCGCCGCCACCGAGCTGAAGTTCGTCGGCGTCTCCGACCAGATGACGCCGATGGACAAGCTGGCCGCCGCCTACCAGAAGGTCAAGCCAAGCGTCCGGCTCACCACCTCATACGCCCCCACCGACCAGGTGCAGACGTCCGTACGCACCCAGCTCGGCGCGGGCAACGCCCCCGACCTGCATGTCGTTTACCCGGGCAACGGCAGCGCGATGTCGATGACGCAGATCGCCAAGGCCGGGCTGCTGGCCGACCTGTCCGACCAGGCGTGGACGCGGAGCATCCCGGACGGGTTCAAGCCCGCCCTCCAGCTCGACGGCAAGACGTACATGCACTCGGCGGGATCGACGGTCATCGGCGCGATCTACAACAAGAAGGTCTTCGAGAAGGCCGGCATCGACGCGCCGCCCACCACGTGGAGCGAGTTCCTGGCCGCCTGCGGCAAGCTGAAGAAGGCCGGCCTCGCGCCCATCGCGCTCGGCGCCCAGACCCCGTGGGTCACCCAGCTCATCACGTACGCGCTCGTCCCCTCGACCGTCTACGCCAAGGACCCGACGTTCGACGACAAGCAGCTCGCCGGGCAGGCGACCTTCGCCGGCTCGGGCTGGCGCCAGGCCATGGAGATGTACCTGGAGCTGCAGAAGCGCGGCTTCTTCAACGACAACCCGAACGGCACCACGTTCGAGCAGCAGATCTCCCTCGTGGCCACCGGCAAGGCCGGCATGGCCATCCAGGTCTCGGCAGTGCTGCCCGACTTCCGCAAGGCCGCCGCCGCGTCCGCCGAAGACCTGTCCATGTTCCCCGTGCCGGGAGCCGACCAGGCCGACGCCGTGTGGATCCCGGCCGGCGTCGTCGTCGGCCTTGGCGCCGGCGCCAAGGGCGCCAACGTCGCCGAGGCCAAGGCGTTCGTCGACTTCCTCGGCAAGCAGGAGAGCATCAACGCCTGGGCCGAGGCGATCTCCGCCATCCCGCTCACCCAGGACGCCACCTCCGTCGTGGACCCCGCGGTCGAGTCGTTCCTGCCGTTCACCAAGGACCGCGCGGTGCCGTTCATGGACCAGCGCTGGCCCAACGCCGAGGTGCAGCCCGTCCACTTCGCCGTCGTCCAGGAACTGCTGGCCGGCAAGTCGTCGATCGACGAGGCGCTGAAGAAGATGGACGAGGCGTACCGGAAGTGACCCGCGTGAAACGTGCCCGCCTGACCACCCCGCCCTGGCTGTTCGCCGCCCCCGCGCTCGTCGTCTACGCCGTCGTGGTGCTCTACCCGGCGGCCGGCGGAGTCGTCTACGCCTTCACCGACTGGAGCGGCATCGGCCAGGACATGTCGTTCGTCGGCCTGGACAACTTCGCCACCCTCCTCGGCGACGACCAGGCCACCGGCTCCATCGGCAACACCCTGCTGCTCACCGTCGCCATCATGATCGTGCAGAACGGCGTCGGGCTGCTGCTGGCCCTCGGCGTCAACGCCAGGCTCAAGAGCCGGGCGCTGCTACGGGTGATCTTCTTCGCGCCCGTCGTCGTCAGCCCCGTCATGGTGGCGTTCCTGTGGAAGTACGTCTACAACCCCGACCCGTCCGCCGGGCTCAACGGGCTGCTCGGCCTGCACGTCGACTGGCTCGGCGACCCATCGGTCGCGCTGTGGTCCATCGCCGGCATGGTCGTGTGGCAGTACGCCGGCTACTCCATGGTCATCTTCCTGGCCGGGCTGGAAGGCGTGCCCAAGGAACTGCACGAGGCCGCGATGATCGACGGGGCCGGCACCTTCCAGCGCTTCCGCTACGTGACCTGGCCGCTGCTCGCCCCCGCGGTGACGATCAATCTGATGCTCTCCACGATCGGCGGGCTCAAGCTGTTCGACCAGGTCTTCGCCGCGACGAACGGCGGCCCCGGCTACGCGACGGAGACGCTGTCCACCGTGCTCTACAAGCAGGCGTTCGTGTTCGGCAAGTTCGGCTACAGCACCGCGATCGCGCTGGTGCTCGCCCTGTTCGTGGCCGCCGTATCGCTCGTCCAGGTCTACTACCTGCGCAGCCGGGAGGTGACGGCATGAGAAGGACGTTCCTGCTGGAGATCGTCATGGTGGCGGTCGCCGTGGCGTTCCTCTTCCCGGTCTACACGCTGGTCTCGCTGTCGCTGAAGGACCCGGCGCAGATCTCCCAGGCGCCGCTGGCCCTGCCCGACCCGCCCACGTTCGACAACTTCGGCAAGGCGTGGACCGCCGCCGCGCTCGGCCCGTCCCTGATCAACAGCACCGTCGTCACCGTGGTCAGCCTCGTCGCGCTGATCGCCCTCGGCTCCTTCGCCGCCTACTACCTGGCCAGGGTCCAGACGCGGCTCGGCTACGGGCTCTACATCCTGTTCCTGCTCGGCATCGTGCTGCCGTTCCAGCTCGGCATGATCCCGCTCTACGAACTGGTCACCGACCTCGGGCTGATCGGCACGCACGCCGGGATGATCCTCTTCTACACCGGCATCCAGCTCCCGTTCACCGTCTTCCTCTACACCGGCTTCATCCGCGCGCTGCCCCGCGACTACGCCAGCGCCGCCCAGATCGACGGCGCCTCGCAGCTGACCGCGTTCACCCGCGTGGTCTTCCCGCTGCTGCGGCCGATCACCGGCACCGTGCTGATCCTCAACGCGGTCTTCATCTGGAACGACTTCTTCACCCCGCTGCTCTATCTCGGCGGCTCCGGCTTCGAGACCGTCCCGGTCAGCGTCTTCGCCTTCGTCGGCCAGTACGTCTCCGACCACGGCCTGGTCTTCGCCGGGCTGGTCCTGGGCGCGCTGCCCATCGTCGGCGTGTTCCTCGCCCTGCAGCGCTACGTCATCAAGGGCTTCTCGAGCGGGCTCAAGGGATGAACGTCCACGACGTGCTCCGCGAGCCGCCCGCCAGCCACTCACCGGCGGCCATCTGGTGGTGGAGCGGCGAGCCGCTGCGCCGCGACCGGCTGCGCTGGCAGATGGAACGCCTCGTCGCCGGAGGCGTCCGCAACCTCGTCATCCTCAACCTGGCGCCGTCGGGGCCGCTGTTCGGCTCCGACGCCGACGATCCGCCGTTCCTGTCGGAGGCGTGGTGGGAACTGCTCGACGGCGTCTGCGCCGACGCCTTCGAGCTGGGCGCCCACCTGTGGTTCTACGACCAGCTCGGCTTCTCCGGCGCCGACCTGCAAGCCCGGCTCGTCCAGGAACGCCCGGAATTCGCCGGCCAGTGGCTGGGCGCCGACGGAACCATCACCACCCGAGGCTTCGACTACCTGTCACCCGGAGCCTGCGCCGTTCTGCTCGACCGGGTGCACGGCGAGTTCGAGCGGCGCGTCGGCCACTGGTTCGGCCGCGTGATCGCGGGCTCCTTCCAGGACGAACTGCCGACGCTGCCCACCTGGTACGCCGACTTCGCCGCCGAGTACGCCGCCCGGCGCGGCCGGCCGTTCTCCCTCACCGAACCGGACTGGCAGGCCTACCACCTGACCCGCGCCGAACTGGCCGAAGAGGCGTTCTTCCGGCCGCTGGCCGACTGGCACCGGCGTCATGGCCTGCTCAACGGCTGCGACCAGCAGGACCCGGCCCGCGCCGGACACCCCGTCGACGGCGTGCGCCTGTACGCCGACTACGCGCGCACCCACCGCTGGTTCAGCGCGCCGGGCTCCGACCATCACGGCGACGCGCGGCTGCACTCCTCGCTCGCCCACCTGTACGGCCGGCCGCGCACCTGGATCGAGGCGTTCCACTCCAGCGGGTGGGGCGGCACGCTGGAGGAGACCCTCGACTGGCTGCTGCCGTGGCTGCGGGCTGGCGCCAACCTCTACAACCCGCACGCCGTCTACTACACGACCCGGCGGGGCTGGTGGGAGTGGGCGCCGCCGTCCACCGACTGGCGCCAGCCGTACTGGCGGCACCACCGCGTCTTCGCCGACGCCGTCACCCGGCTCTGCGCGGCGCTCTCGCTGGGGCGGCACGAGTGCGACGTCGCCGTCCTGCTGCCCGCCACCACCGCCCGCGCCGGCACGCCCGCCGACGGCGCCGCCCCCGCCACCGCCGACGCCGGACGGGCCCAGCGGGTGTACCGCGAGATCGTGGGCGACATGGCCTGGTTCGCCACCGAGCCCGGCGCCCTCGACCTGCTGTGCCTCGACGCCGACGTCATCGACGACGACTCCGTCCGCCGCGCCGCCGCACTGACGCGTGGCGACGACCCCGCACGGCCCGGGCCGCGGCTGGCGGTCGCGGACGAGGCCTATCGGGTGGTCGTCCTGCCCGCCGTGACCGTGCTCGACGAGGAGGTGGCCGAGCGGCTGGACGAGTTCGTCGCCGCCGGGGGGCTGCTGGTGGCGGTGGAGGCGCTGCCGGAGTCCCCGCGGCTCAGGGCGCGGTTCGCGGCCGGTGAGGCGCGGTTCGCGCCGACGGCCGGGGAACTGGGGGAGGCGCTGGCCGGGCTGGAGCGCCGGGTGGAGGCGCCGGTGCCGCCGCTGGTCCGCTCGGTGGGTGACACCACGCTGGTCTTCCTGACCGCCGCGTTCCCGATGGCGAGCAGGGTCGGCGTGGCGCGGCCCGGCGAGCGCGGCGTGGAGCTGGGGTGGCTGGACGCCTCGATCGACTTCGAGCCCGCCAGGTACGCCCGCGAGATGCGGGTCAAGGTCACCGGCGTGACGGGCACGCCCCTGCTGGCGGGCCTGTTCGGCGCGGAGCCGAGGCCGCTGCCGCACCGGGTGATCGGCGACGCGGTGGAGGTGGACGTGCCGTTCGACGACGGCCCCGCCGCCCTGCTGATCTTCGACGGCGGCACCGCCGTCCCCGCTCCGCCCACGGTCTACGCCGACCCCGTCGACCTGGGGGAGGAATGGGACGTGGAGCTGGTGCCGACCCTGGACGACACCTGGTCGGACTTCGGCGCCGCCCCCGCCACCGTCGAACGCTGGACGCTGACCGGCGCGGACGGCGTACGGGTGCATGCCACCTTCGGGCCGAAGGGCGAGCAGCGCACGGGCGACGGCCCCTGGACGCCGTCGGTGTGGTCAGATTCGCGGGGATTGCGCAAGGACCCGGTGCACCGCGACACGCTGGGACCGAAGGGGCACGTACCGTCGGAGTTCCTGGCGCTCGGCCGCGTCGCGGCGGGGGAGCGGGCCCGCTTCCGCAGCCTGCTCACCGTGCCCGGCGACGGCGGGCTGCTGGCGCTCGGCGCCCCGGCGGCCAAGACCGTCCGGCTGGACGGGGCGGAGCTGCCGATCGAGGACACCGGTTACGCCGCCGTCTCACGTGACCGGCTAAAGCCCGGCACGTACCTGCTGGAACTCGACCTCGTCCCCGACGAGGAGCTGGACCTGCGGGCGTACGTGTGCGTGGTCGCCGAGCCCGGCGACGCGGCGCGGCCGGAGTGGATCAGCGGCGCGCCGATGGAGACGACCGTGACCGTGGGCGCGCCGCCGTACGAGGTGCTTCAGGTCGCCTCGGTGGCGCCCTGCCGGGTGCTGGTCAACGGGGAGGAGGCGGGCCGTCAGGGCGGCTTCGACCCGTACGCGGACGCCGACATCCCGCGCCTGCGCCGCTACGACGTCGCTCACCTGCTGCGGCCTGGCGCGAACGTGATCCGGGTGGAGTCGGACGGCTGGGTGCTCGTCGACGGGCTCGTGGTGTCCGGCCCGAGCTGGGACTCGCGCCCGCGCGTGCGGCGACGCCAGAACGGCGACCCGGCGGCGCTGTATCTGCGCCCGCGCCCGCACCCGCTGCCCGGGGCGGACTGGCTCGACGGGCGGCCGGTGGCGTTGCCCGCGACGTTCGCCGTGCCCGGCGCGCGGCCGGGTGCCGCGCGCTACCGCCTGGACCCGCCGCCCGGCGTGACCGCGATCGAGGTGGACACGGCTCTCGGCGCGGCCCGGGTGGACGGCGCGGAGCTGGAGGTCGCCACCGGGCCAGGGGCGCAGGGGGGCGCGGCGCTGACCGGCCCGGTCCGCTTCACCTGCGGACCCGGCCGGATGCGGCTGGGCGACTGGGAGGAGCGCGGGCTGGCGGGCTACAGCGGCGGCGTGCGCTACCGGACCACGCTCACCGGCTCCGCCGGGCCTGCCCGCCTCGACCTCGGCCGCGTCCGTGGCACGGCGGAGGTCACGGTGAACGGCAGGCCGTGCGGCGTCCGGGTGTGCTCGCCGTACACCTTCGACGTCGCCCTGGACGAAGGGGACAATACGCTGGAGATCCTGGTTCTTGGCACGCTGGGCCCGTATCTGGACGAGGTCAGCCCGACGCACTTCGTCTTCCCCGGCCAGCGCGTCACGGGCCTGTTCGGCCCCGTCACGCTGGCCGCCCGTCTCACGACGCAACCTGGCGATCTTCAGGTGTGGCACGGGGCGTAGCCGTGGAGCAGTCGTTCGACGGCGCTGCGGGCGAAACATGCGCGATCGACGACCGTGGCCACCCCCGGAAGCATCCTCACCGAAGCGATCACAGCGTTCCTGTCGGCGCCGGGAGTCAGCTTCAGGGCGAAGGACTGGGGCATGCCGGTGTCGGCCGCGTCGGGGAACTTGCCGCGCATCCAGGTGAAAGCGCCGGGGGGTGAGGCCCGCGGCGACGATGTCGATCAGCAGGTCGAGGACTTTCGCGCGGGCGCTGCCGGTTCTGGCCTCGTGCTCCGAGCCGGGGCGGGAAGGGGCCTACGGGATGATGAGTCCCCAGAACAGGGCCCAGGGCACGAACGCCAGCCCGGCCACCAGCAGCAGCCAGAGCCGGACCCGCCCCTCAGGGGCCGGCGCGATGTCCTGCACGGCGGCGCGGCTCGCGCCCCTGGCTCCGTGGGCCGGGCGGCGGCGGGTGCGCCACGCGGTGACGGCGGTCGTGATCCCGGCCGCGACCACGGTCACGGCGAGAAGCTGGAGCAGCAGCCAGGGCACCGGCCGGCCGAGCACGACCGGCCCGATCACGGTCGCGCCGGTCAGGGCGAGGACGCCGACGTAGCCGAGGAAGCCCAGCGTCGTCGCCGCCAGCGCGGCGACGAACACGCGGGCGGGCCGGGCGGCCACGGGGACGCCCCGGCGCCCGCGCACCCGGCGTACGAGGGCCGCGACGGGATGGCCGAGGCAGGCGAGCGCGAAGAGCGCGAGCGCCACCGGCTGCCACCAGGGCGCCTCGTACCAGGCGAGCGGCCCGTCCACCGGCTCGCTCACCCGCGCCCGCGCCTGGGCCGCCGGGATGCTGACGCTGGACGGCGGTGCGCCATCGGCCTGAGACTCGATCCAGGCCGTCTCCAGTTCGGCGTAGCTCGCCGGCAACAGGTCGGGCCGGTCGAAACCGTCGTCACGGGTACCGTTGAGGTTGTGGCGCACGCCGTCGATGAACCGGATCGTGTGGTGCTCGTTGCCGCCCCTGGCCAGCGCCGCCGCGATGATCTTCGCGCTCTCGGCGGGCACCGCCTCCCTGTCCAGGGTGCCCCACACCGCGAGGACCGGCTGGCGTATCCGCTCCCACTCCCGTACGGGATCGTGCCCCGCCTCCGCGAACAGCCCGGCGGCCACAGCGTAACGGGTGAACCGCCACGGCAGCGCCGTGACGAGCGACCCCCGCACACCCGCGTGCGCGAGCCGCTCGCCGTACGCCCACGCCTGCTGCCTGGCGGGAGTCGTGCCGACCGCCCCCGCGACGATCAGGAAGGCGACCTGCGGCGAGCGCACCGCCGCGACGGGCGCCACCCAGGCCCCCTCCGACAGGCCCCAGATTCCCACCCTGTGCGGATCGACCTCGGGCCGGGCACGCAGGGTGCGCACGGCGGCGAGCGCGTCGGCGGCCAGCATCCCGTAGTCGCGCCGCACGGGGGAGTAGCCCTCGGTGCGCTTGTCGTAGATCAGGGCCACGACGCCGCGCCTGGCGTACGCCTCGGCCTCGTCCCGGAATTCGTCCCTGGTGACCGGTCCCGCGCCGTGCACCATGACGATGGCCGGGCGCCGGCCATTGGCCTGCGGCGGGGCGACGACCGTCCCGCGCAGGGTCACGCCGCCGGCACCGGTGAAGGTGACCTCACTGCTGCGCACGTCCCGCGTCCCGGCGTCGGCGGCAGCGCTCCCCGGCCCGGGAGGTAACCCGGGGAGCAGTACGACGGCGAGAAGGGCGACCGTGAACGCGGTCGCGCGGCATCTTGAGTTGCGTAGGAGCAGCATGAGCTGCTCTCCTTTCTCTGGGAGTTCGCACACGTAGAGACACGCCCTTCGCGGGCGTGGTGATGCGGTTTCCGTTCCCGGGCCGCCGGGCTGGCACCCGGCGGCCCGGACTCACACGTCCCGGCGCTAGCCCTCGTGACGGTCCTCGTCGCCGGGCGGTTCAGGGAAGGCCAGCAGCCGCGCGAGCACGACCCGCGCGCCCTCCGGCGTCTCCTCCGGCGGACGCTTGTAGCGGTAGATCAGCTTCACGTACGCCTCGAGGAACTCGCCCAGCTCCTCGGCCGTGAGCGTGATCGCCGAGCGGGACCAGGCGAGGGCGTCGGCCCACTCTCCCATCCCCCCGCGCTGGAGCTGGAAGCGGGTCAGCTGCTCCAGCTCCTCGGCGAGGTCGAGGCGGCTGATCTCCTCCGCCACCGCGCGCATCTCGGGCGACTGCCTGCTGTATGGCGGGAGCCTGCGATCGGCCGGGACGTGCCGCCACCATCTCTCCCGCCCCCGCGACAGCTCGGGGACCTCTTCGATGAAGCCGTGCCTGGCCATCTGACGGAGGTGGTAGCTGGTCAGCCCACTGCTCTCACCCAAGGCGCGGGCGAGTGTCGTGGAGGTGGCCGGGCCATGTCTGAGCTGCCGTTCGATGCGCTGCCGCATGGGGTGGGCCAGCAGCTTCAGCGCCTCGACGTCGGTGATCTCCTGCCGGGCGGGCGAGTCTGACATGGGGACACCGTACGGTCTACAAAGAGTCTTTGCAAACAGTCTTTGTAAGTCTACGAGTGCTACCACGTGTGGGCCAGCACGCGGTTGTAGAGCCAGCGTCGACCCGGCCGGCAGCAGTCCGCCCGCCACGTCTGCTTTCCGGGGGCGCCGCGCACCACTACCGGTGGAGTCGCGTATTGAAGTGTCGCCAGTTGCCGTTCCGCAGAACCCGGTGGTGACGTTCGGATGAGCGAGTTGCCTAGGGTCGTTGGCGTGGGCCGGACGCCGTTCGAGTTTGGCGCGGCTGTGGCCGGAGGGTTGTGACGATTGGAAGGCGAAGGTGTGGCGGGCGTCGTGTGGACGCACGCCCAATCGGAGCAGGGCCTGGGGGGCGGTGCGCAAGTGGCGGACCGTGCGTGACTGTGCTCCCTCCTCGAAACGGCACTGCCGCGTACGAGGAGGGCAGCCTCGGGCTGCACACCTACGAGGGAGTCCACTCGATATGAATCTACTTTGTAAAGGGCCCCGTATCGGACATGCTGAAACGACCTTGACCATCGAGGACACCGACGAGACCCTCCGCGCCACCACGAAGCCGATCGCCCGGTTCGCCGTTCGAAGGCGGCATCCGCAGAAGGCCTTCTCCTGAAAATCGCGCGGGACACGAATGTCAGGGCGCTGGCGTACCTTCCACACCGTGATCTCTTATGTGACCGGCGACGCGACCCATCCCCACGGCCAGGGACCAAAGGTCATCAGCCACGTGTGCAACGACGTCGGCGGCTGGGGCAAGGGCTTCGTCCTTGCCCTCTCCCGCCGCTGGCCGCAGCCGGAAGCCGACTACCGAGCCTGGCACCGCTCTGGTGACGACTTCCGGCTGGGTGCGATCCGGCTGGTGCAGGTCGCGCCCGAGTTGTGGGTCGCGAACATGATCGGCCAGCACGGCATCCGGCCCACCAAGGACGGCCCGCCTATTCGCTACGACGCCCTGGACCGTTGTCTGTCCGCTCTGGGTGACGAAGCTCTGAGTCTCCACGCGAGTGTCCACATGCCTCGGATCGGCGCTGGTCTCGCCGGCGGCTCTTGGGAGCAGATCGAACCGCTGATCCTCAAGCAGCTGACCGAGCGCGGTATCGCGGTCACGGTCTACGACCTGCCCTGACCGTGTGGCTTTACGGAGGCCCAGATCCATGACATCCCTGGGCGTACCAGGGCGCGATACTGTCATCCACCGGACCTACCGAAGATCACCTCCCGAGCCCCATCTGCCGCACGGGTCCTGAGACCTGACGGAACAAGCTACCGGGCCCAGTGCGGCGGGGGCGGCGTCGCGCCGTACGGGCCGGTGCCCTGCCAGGCGTGCTCTCGTGGGGCGGTGCTCATGCTGGGGAGGTACCGGGCCGGTCGCCGGGGTGTTCACTCCTGGTTCCTGATGAACTCGCGCAGCCAGTGGAAGCTCGCCTTCTCCGTACGGACCTGGGTCTCGTAGTCGACGTGGACGAGCCCGAACCGGGCGGCGTACCCGCGGGCCCACTCGAAGTTGTCCAGCAGCGACCAGCAGAAGTAGCCGCGCACGTCCACCCCGTCGGCCATCGCGGTGCGGATGGCGGCCAGGTGGTCGCGCAGGAAGCCGACCCGGCCGGTGTCGTCGAGGGTTCCGTCGTCGCCGTAGCCGTTCTCGGTGATGAAGATCGGCGGCAGCGCGGGATAGCGCCGGGCCAGGCCGAGCAGGGTCTCGTGGAGCCCGTGCGGCTCCATCGGCCAGCCCAGCCCGCTGGTCGGCGCCCCGTCCGGGGTGACGCTGCGCACGCCCAGGTCGAAGGCGGAGCGCAGTGCGGGGTCCGCCTGCTGGTACGGGGCCGCGGCGGCGTGGATGCGGTAGTAGTAGTTGACCCCCAGGAAGTCCAGCGGGGCGCCGATGACGTCCAGGTCGCCCTCGCGGCGGAAGGAGAAGTCGCTGATCGCGCCGAAGACCTCCGCCATGTCGGAGGCGTAGGCGCCGAGCAGCAGCGGGTCGGTGAACTGCCGGTTGACCAGCAGGTCCATCTTGCGCGCTGCCTCCGCGTCGGCGGCCGAGCCGGTCGCGGGCACGGTGGGCGACATGTTGAGCGTGATGCCGACCTGCTGTCCCGGCCGTGCCCGCGCCCGTAGCCTGGCCACCGCGAGGCCGTGGCCCAGCAGCAGGTGGTGGGCGGCGGCGAGCGCGCCGTGTCCCTCGCGGGCGCCGGGCGCGTGGCGGCCTTCGGCGTAGCCGACGATGGACGAGCAGTACGGCTCGTTCAGCGTGATCCACTGTGTCACCGTGTCGCCCAGCGCCTCGTGCGCGACCTCGGCGTAGTCGGCGAAGCGCGCGGCGGTGTCGCGGGCGCGCCAGCCGCCGCGGTCCTCCAGCGCCTGGGGCAGGTCCCAGTGGTAGAGGGTGACGTACGGCTCGATGCCGCGCTCGCGCAGGGTGTCGGCGAGCTTCCGGTAGAAGTCGAGGCCGCGCTGGTTCACCCGGCCGTCACCGTCGGGCATGATCCTGGGCCAGGCCAGCGAGAAGCGGTAGGCCCCGGCGCCGAGCCGGTCCATCAGCTCCACGTCCTGCGGCCAGCGGTGGTAGAAGTCGCAGGCGTGCTCGCCGCTGTCGCCTCCGGCCACGGCGCCGGGGACGGCGCAGAACGTGTCCCAGATGGAGGGCCCGCGCCCGTCGGCGGCCACGGCGCCCTCGATCTGGTAGGCGGCGGTGGCCGTGCCCCACACGAATCCAGGGGGAAAGGCGGTACGTTCCCGGGTCATCCCTTGATCGCTCCTGACATGATTCCCCCAATGATCTGACGGCCCAGCGCGGCGAAGACGGCCACGATCGGCACGATGGCGAGCACGGTGCCGGTGAGCACGAGCGCGTAGTCGGTGGTG
Organism: Nonomuraea sp. NPDC049725; assembly: GCF_040674795.1. Taxonomy (NCBI): domain Bacteria; kingdom Bacillati; phylum Actinomycetota; class Actinomycetes; order Streptosporangiales; family Streptosporangiaceae; genus Nonomuraea; species Nonomuraea sp. NPDC049725. The sequence goes on from NZ_JBFANJ010000003.1 coordinate 661,447, forward strand.
TAGCCGCTGGCCAGGCTGGAGAGCGCGACCTGGACGGTCGGGTTCTCCGGGGTGAGGACGACCAGCGGCCAGAAGAAGTCGTTCCAGGCCTGCATGAAGGTGAACAGCCCGAGCACGGCGGCGGCCGGGCGGGCGGCGGGCAGCACGACGTGCCAGAACAGCCGCAGCGTGCTGCACCCGTCGATGCGCCCGGCCTCCAGCAGCTCGTCGGGGATGGCGCTGGACAGGTACTGGGTCATGAGGAACACGCCGAACGCGGTGACCAGGCCGGGCACGATCACCGCCTCGAGCCTGCCGGTCCAGCCGAGCTCCGCCATGAGGATGTACAGCGGGATGATGCCGAGCTGCTGCGGCACGGTGGTGGTGGCGATGGCCATGACGAGCAGCACGTTGCGCCCGCGGAAGCGCAGCTTGGCGAAGGCGAATCCGGCCAGCGTGGAGAACAGCACGACCGAGACGGTGACCGAGCTGGAGACGAGGACGGAGTTGAGCATCGCCTGCCCGAACGCGGTGGTGTCGAAGACCCGGGCGATGTTCTCGAACAGGTGGCCGCCGGGGGTGAGGACCGGCGGGACGCTGGCGATGGCGTCGTTGTCGTGGGAGGCCACGACCAGCGACCAGTAGACGGGGAACAGCGAGCCGAGCAGGACGGCGATGAGCGCGGCGTAGGTCCAGAACCCCGCTCCTTGGGGATGGAAGCGGCGTCGGACGGCGGTGACGGCGGCCATGTCAGCTGCTCCTGATCCTGCGCGTGATGGCGAAGTTGACGAGCGCCATGACCACGATGATCATGCAGAGGGTCCAGGCGATCGCCGAGGCGTAGCCGAACTCGTACAGGCTGAAGCCCTGCTCGTAGAGGTAGAGGCCGACGGTCTGGAACTGGCGGTCCGAGCCGCCGGTCGGGTTGCCGGTGCCGGCCTGGAACAGCAGCGGTTCGGCGATGATCTGGAAGCCGCCGATGGTGGACACGACGGCGGTGAAGATGATCGTGGGGCGGAGCATCGGCACGGTGATCCTCCGGAACTGGGTGAACTGGCTCGCGCCGTCCAGCCGGGCCGCCTCGTACAGGTCCTCGGGGATGGTCTGCATGGCGGCCAGGTAGATGAGGGCGTTGTAGCCGGTCCACCGCCAGATGACGATCAGCGAGATCGCGACGTGCGACGAGAGCGTGCCGGCCTGCCAGTCGATCGGATCCAGGCCCACCAGTTCGAGAGCCCAGTTCACCATGCCGAAGTCGCGGCCGAAGAGCTGGGCGAAGATGATCGTGACCGCGACGATCGAGGTCACGTTGGGCAGCAGCACGCCCATCCTGAACAGCGTGCGGGCGCGCAGCCTGCGGTTGAGCATGTGCGCGATGAACAGCGCGGCCAGCAGCTGGGGCACGGTGGACAACAGCCAGATGCTGACGGTGTTGACCAGCGCGTTCCAGAAGTAGTCGTCGGCCAGCAGGTCGGCGTAGTTGGCCAGGCCCACCCACTCGTGGGCCGGGTCCAGCAGGTTCCAGTCGGTGAGGGAGACGTAGGCGGTGTACAGCAGGGGGAACATGCCCACCAGGCCGAACAGCAGGAAGAACGGCGCGATGTACAGGTACGGCGAGCCCTTGACGTCGAGCTGGTAGGCCCAGCGGCGCCGGGGCCCTGATCTGACGGAGGTCATGGTCGGCTCCTCGGGGGGCGGGTGGTGACGGCGGGCCCTGACCGCCCGCCGTCACCGGCTTTCACAGGTCGGCGCGCGTCACTTGCTGATGCGCTCGACGTCCCCGAGCATCTGCGTCCACGCCTCGGCGCCGTCCTGCTTGCCCTCCTCCACGCGGTTGATCGCGTCGCGGATGGCCGTCTGGATGTCGCCGGCCCTCGGGCCCTGGTACTGCGGCTTGAGGTTGCGGGCGGCGGTGGTGAAGATCTGGCCGATCGGCGCGTCGTTGAAGAACTCGTGCTTGAGCCCCGTCACCTCGGGCTTGTCGTACGTGGCCACGGTCGAGGGCAGAATGCCGTGCTTGGTGAACACCTCGATCTGCTGTTCGGGCGCCGTCAGCCAGGCGATCAGCGCCACGGCCTCCTTCGTGTGCTTGCCCTGGGCGGGGACGGTCAGGTACGAGCCGCCCCAGTTGCCGCCGCCGCCCGGGATGGCGGCCACGTCCCACTGCCCGGCGAAGGCCTTGCCCTGGTCCTGGATCTTGGCGAGCATCCAGGCGGGGCAGGCGATGGTGGCGAACTGGCTCTTGGCGAAGCCGGTGTTCCAGGCGGGCGAGCTGCCGACGAGCTTGGCCGACTGGCCGTCGGCCACGGCCTTGAGCACCTGGTCGTAGGCGGAGCGGATGGCCGGGTTGGTGGCGACCACGACGTTGTCCTGGGTGTCGTAGTAGCCGGTCTCCATCTGGCCGACCATCGCGTTGAACACCTGGGGGCCGCCGTCGAAGAACGCGGCGCCTTCGGGCTTCTTGGCGGTGTAGCGCTTGCCGGTCTCGAAGTAGGACGTCCAGTCGGGCCAGAGCTCGGCGACCTTGTCACGGTCGGTGGGCAGCCCGGCCTTCTCGAACAGGTCGCGGCGGTAGCACATGGCCAGGCCGCCGACGTCGGTGCCGTAGCCGATCTGGGCGCCCGACTTGGCCAGCGACGCCTCCCACTTCCACGGCAGCCAGCGGTCCTTGAGCTGGTCGGCGCCGTGCTGGCGCAGGTCGGCGAAGTGCTGGGGCTGGTTCCTGAACTGGGCGATGAAGCCGGTGTCGATCGCCTCGACGTCGGCGGCGCCGCTGCGGGTGGCCAGGTGCGCCGCGAGGTTGCGGTGGTGGTCGTTGTACGCCGACGTCCTTTCGACGATCTTGATGTTGGGGTGGGCGGCCTCGTACTTGGCGTAGAGCTCCTTGAAGCCCATGTTCCCGAACAGGTTGAGCGTCAGTGTGATCTTGCCGCCGGTCGGCGTGGAGCCGGCGGAGGGGGAGCCGCCGCAACCGGCGGCGAGCATGCCGATGACCAGCGCTCCGGCGGCGAGACGGGTTCGTCCTGCAGACACCTGGGACTCCTTCGAGGGGAGAGAAAGGGTGACTGCGAGATGCGATGAAGGCCGAGCCCCGCGGCAACGGTGCGGCATCGGCCTGTTAGAGCGTCATCTCACATACTGCTGCCACCCTCTGTCAAGTCACAGGAACGTCACGTGTCGGAAATCGACGGTGATTGATTGACAGGGGATGGACCCTCACATAGGTTTCATGCAACCGGTTACATGAAACCGGTTTCAGCGAGATGCGATAGCGTACGTCCGTGGCAACGATTCGAGAGCTGGCGCGCCTTTGCGGGGTGTCACCGGCGACTGTCTCCCGCGTGTTCAACAACCCCGAGGTGGTGAACGCCCAGACCCGCGAGCTGATCCTCAGCACCGCGGCACGCATCGGATACCTGCCCAACGAGTCGGCCCGCACCCTGGCCACCAAGAGATCCCACATGGTGGGCCTCATCTGGGACACCGACCACCGCCGCCCCGGCTGGCGGCACCCGTTCTTCCAAGAGATCCTCATCGGGCTGAAGACCGCGCTGAGCGAGCGCGGCTACCACCTGCTCATGCTCGCCACCAGCGAGGACGGCACGCCCGACAACTTTCTCCGCGCCGTGCGCAGGCACAACCTCGACGGCGTGGTCTTCATAGACAACGGCAGAGCCGACCCCTCGCTCCAGCCGCTGGCGGAGTCGGAGGTGCCCTGCGTCTCTCTCGACCGGCCCGTACGGGGACCGTGGACCACCTACGTGACCTCCGACAACGTGGGCGGGGCCCGTGAGGCGGTCCGCCACCTGCACGCGAGCGGGCGCCGGGCCATCGCCACCATCACCGGCCCGGCCGGCACCAGGCCGGGCGCCGAGCGGCTGCGCGGCTACCTGGACGAACTGGCCGCGCTCGGCCTGGCGCACCGGCCGGAACTGGTCGTCGAGGGCGACTTCTACCTGTCCGGCGGCTACACCGCGATGCGCGCCCTGCTGGAGCTGGAGGAGCGGCCCGACGCGGTGTTCGCCGCGGGCGACGAGATGGCGATCGGCGCGCTGCGGGCCGTGACCGAGGCGGGGCTGAAGGTGCCCGAGGACATCGCGCTGGTCGGGTTCGACGACATCGAGCTGGCCGCCCTGGTGCCGCCGGGGCTGACCACCGTGGCCCAGGACAAGGCGGGCTTCGGGACGGCGGCGGCCGCGGCGGTCATCACGATGATCAACGAAGGCGCCACCCCGGCCCCGCGGATCCTGCCGACCTCCCTGGTCGTCCGGGGCTCCACCGGGTAGACCTCGGGCGGGCGGCCGTCATCCCTGTGATGGGGAAGGGCCGTGCGGCCCAAGATCACCGGTAGGGTTCGCCGGGAAGCGAAGGAGCCCGTGACGTGTCACCCTCAGCCCCGTTGGCCTGGCCGGCGGCCATCGCCGCCGCTAGCTACCCCACCTGGGACGCCTGGAAGAGCTGGTTCGACTGGTCCTCCCTGTACGTGGCGGCCAGTCTTTACGAGGAACACGACGCGAGCGATCACGACGGGGGCTTCACCGAGGGCGTCATCCGCTGCGTACGCCCGTACGACGCGATCGACCGCTCGCCGTTCCTGCCGTTGCGCGACGACCTCGCCACGCTCACCGAGCTCGCGATCGTCTGGGCCGTGCCGGTGGTGGCCGTGCTGGTCGCCCTCGTGCGGCGGCGTTCGGCGACGGCGGGACCGCGTGCCGCCGGGGTGCTGGCGCTGGTCGCGCTCGTCCGGCCGCTCTCGGCCGACTACCGGGGGGACGGCATCTGCTCCGGCTCGCTGCCGGTGTTCGGCGCGGAGTGGTTCGGGGCGTTGGCCGGCGGCTGGGGGCTCTGGGAGCTGTGCCTGCTGGTGGCGGCCCTGCTGGTGTTGCTCGCCTCCGGCTCCCCGGCGCCGCCGGTCCCGGGGCGGCGCGCGGCGGCGGCGGTCCTGGACGCCCTGGTGGTGTGGGGGCTGGTGGCCCTGGCCCCGCTCCTCACCGGGGACGACTCCCTGCGCGCCGGCCTGCTGAGCCTGCTCCGGTTCGACGACGTCCGCGACGACCCCGCCCGGCTGCTGGTGCTCGTGCTGCCGGCCGGCTACCTGCTGTGGCGGCAGGCCCGGCGGCGTAAAGGGGGGTTGGATCGCCTTGACGGGCCGGTGTCCTAGAGGCCGAGGAGGGAGAGGGCCTGGTGGCCGGCGGGGCCGAGCCAGGTGGCGATGGCGGTGATGGCCTGGATGACCGCGAGGCCCGCTCCGGCGAGGGCTCCGGCGTGTTCGAGGGTGGTGGTGAACGCCTGGAGGTGGCGGCCCATGCGGCCGGTGTCGGGGGAGGGCTGGGCGGCTTCGTGCTCCAGGGCGGTCAGCTCGGTCTCGGCGGTGCGGTGTTCGGCGGGGGTGAGCCGCAGCTCGTCCAGGGCGCGGCGCAGGGTGCCGAGGTCGGCGCGGAGCGCGGTGGCGGGGTCGGTGGCGGGGCCGGTGCGCAGGTCGCGGCCGGCGATCTGCTGGTGGCCGTGGATGTTCAGGTTGCCGCTGCCGGCGTTGACCGGGCCGCGTACGTCGCCGAACCGGAAGGTTTCGCCGCTCATCGGGCGCCGCCTCTCTGCCGCCGCCGCCCTTTACGGGGCTCGGTTCTTTTGCGGGCGGCTTTCGCCATGGACAGGCCGAGGGCGGCGAGCAGTCCGCCGCCGAGGAACAGCGCGAATCCGGCGGGCGCCGACGGTATTCCGTCCACCAATTCCTGTGCGAAAGGGTCGTCGAGGAGCTTTCCCGAGAATCCGCTGAAGATGACGCCGGCGAAAAGCGCGAATCCCAGAAGTGACACGCACGCGCCGAGGACGGCGATGCCGCGCCCGGGGCCGCGTCCCTGGAACACCTCGTCCCACGGGTCGTAGTCGTCGGTGACGTGGACGGCGTCGCCGTAGATGTCGCCCCCGGCGATCTGCTGCCTGCCGCCCACGTTGAGGTGGCCGCTGCCGGCGTTGACCGGCCCGGCCACGTCGCCGAAGCGGTAGCCGTACTCCGGCTCGGGCTCTTCGGCCTGCATGAACCGCAGCGTGGCGAAGCCGATGCGGACCTGGTCGCCGTCGCGCAGCACGTGGCCGGAGGTGAGCTTGCGGCCGTTGACCCAGGTGCCGTTGAGCGAGCCGAGATCGCTGATCACGGTGCGGCGGCCGTCGTTGTCGATGGAGGCGTGGCGACGGCTGACCCCGTCGCAGTCCAGCTGGATGCCGGCGCCGTGGGCGCTGCCGATCTCGGTGTGACCGGTGAAGATTTCGAAACTCGCGCCCGCCATCGGCCGGCTGGTGACGACCAGGCATGGCTGAACAGCGTCATTGTAGGACATATGCACCCCCTTTTGTGGTCAGCGCGATAAGCTTCCAGCCCGCAAATACTGCGTCGACAGTATTCGGGAGGTAACAATAACCTACTCTCCGGCTCAACAACCCATTCGATAAATTCCCTTTTATCGGTTAATAGTGGGAAATGTCGATCAGGCTTTCCCGCCATCCGTCACGTACGGCCGCAGGGTCGCGGCCAGGTCGTCGCGCAGGGCGGCGGCCAGGGTGCCGTCGCCGGACAGCGCCCACACGATGAGCGTCCCGTTGTAGGTGACCTGAACGGCGCGCGACAGCGCCGCCACGTCGGTACCGGCGGCGAGCTCGCCCGCGGCGACGGCGTCGGCGAGCAGGGCGGCGATCTCCTGCCGCATCCGCCGGGCGTGCTCGGCGGCGTGCTCGCGGAAGCCGGGGTCGGTCAGGTCGAGCTGCAGGAAGCCGAGGCTGCGGGCGAGCTCGTGGGGCGTGGCGACGCCGGAGGCGAGCGTCTCCAGGGCGGCGTGCAGGGCGGCCAGCGGCGCCGGGTGCTCGTCCCTGGCCCGCTCGAAGGGGACGGCGACGGTGCGGGCGGAGTGGGCGGCGACGGCGAGCAGCAGCCCGCGTTTGGAGCCGAACCGCTGCACGAGCGTGGCCGCCGCCAGCCCGGCCTCGCAGGCGGCCGCGGCCAGGGTGAAGCCCTGTGCCCCGTGCCGGCCGATGGCCCGGGCGGCCGCCTCGAGGATCGCCTCGTCGCTGGTCGTGCGGGGTCTGGCCATGCCGCTCCTTCGTCCGGGTTTGTAAATGAGCATACATTTACTAATGTGGTGCGCATGACTTCATGGACCGATGTCGAAGCCGCGGCTCCAGAGCTGGCCGCGAGGGTGCGGCGGCTGCTGGAGGCCCAGCAGCACAAGGTGCTGGCCACCCTGCGCGCGGACGGGTCGCCCCGGGTGAGCGGCACCGAGACGCAGTTCCGCGACGGCGAGCTGTGGATGGGGTCGATGCCCGGCGCGGTCAAGGCGCTCGACCTGCGCCGCGACCCGCGCATGGCGCTGCACGTCGCCACGCCGCCCGAGCCGCCGGGCGGCGGCGTCTGGGAGGGCGACGCGAAGCTCGCCGGGCGGGCCCAGGAGATCACCGACGAGGCGACGCTGGCGGCGTTCGAGCTGCCGGGCACCGGCTCGCACCTGTTCAGGATCGAGGTGACGGAGATGGCGCTGACCCGGGTGGAGGGCGACGAGCTGGTCATCGACATGTGGCACCTGGGCAGGGGCGTCCGCCGGGTCCGGCGTAAGTGATCTACTTTGTAAAGGCGGTCAGTGGACGGAGAACCCGCCGTCCACGTACAGCATCTGCCCGGTGACGAACGCCGAGGCGTCGCCGGCGAGGAACACGGCGGCGCCGGCGAAGTCGGCGGGCACGCCGTTGCGGCGGGTCATGTGGCGGGCGGCGAGCTGTTCGACGCGGCCGGGGACGGCCTGGGCCGGCTCGGTGAGCGGGGTGAGCACGAAGCCGGGGATGATCGTGTTGACGCACACGCCGCGCGGCGACCACGCCTCGGCCTGGGAGCGGGTCAGGCCGCCGATGGCGGCCTTGGCGGCGCCGTAGACGCCGCTGTCGCCGAACGCGCTGACGGTCTGCTGGGAGCCGATGTTGATGATGCGGCCCCAGCCGCGTTCGGCCATGCGGGGGCCGTAGTGCTGGCCGAGCAGGTACGGGGCGGTCAGGTTGACGGCGATCGTCTGGTCGTAGTCGTCCTCGGTGAGCTCGGCCATGGGCTTGCGGATGTTGTTGGCGGCGTCGTTGACCAGGATGTCGATCTGCCCGGCCTGCTCGCACACGCGGCGGACGGCGGCGCGCTCGCCCAGGTCGGCGCTGATGGCGGTGGCGCGGACGCCGTGGCCGGCGAGCCGGTCCAGGGCCTTGTCCAGTTCGGGCTGCCTGCGGGCGACGATGACGAGCTCGGCGCCGGCCCGGCCGAGGGCTTCGGCGATCTCGTAGCCGATGCCGGAGCTGCCGCCGGTGACCAGGGCCCGGCGGCCGTCGAGGGAGAACAGCGCGCGCAAGTAGTCGGACATGGCCGAAGAAGCTAGCACGGCGCCCGCGCCGGACCGCCGGGCGGGGCGGGCGAGCACTGTGAATCTACTTTGTAAAGGCGCCCGGCCGGTGCGACAGACCGCGATCAACCCTTCTGAACGACCTCGACGAGGCTCGTGAGGCTGTCCTGGTCGCGGCCGGCGGCGACGCCGCGGCGGAAGAGGTCCAGGGTGGCCGCGGGGAGTGAGGCGTCGACGCCGGACTCCTCGGCGGTGCGCACCACGTGTTCGAGGCTGGCCACGGCCATGGAGAGCGTCTCCACGTCGCCCGCGTGGTTGCCGGCGTCGATGCGGGGCGCGTAGAACTCCAGGAAGTAGCGGAAGTCGATCGTCTTGAGGGCGTGCGGCAGGAAGTCCTGCGCCGAGATGCCGTTGGCCTGCGCCAGCGCCTGTCCGTGCAGGTAGCCGGTCAGGCCGATCCAGAACATGTCGATGCCGATCTGGTAGTACAGGGCGGCCAGTCCCGGGTCCTCGCCGAGGTGGTCGATGCCGGTGAGCGTCTCGAGGGCGGCCCGGTGGGTCTCGATCGCTTCCGCGGGGCCGCTGTAGTAGGTCATGGCGCCGGGGGCGCCGATGCCGGGCGGGGGGACCTGGACGCCGCCGGTGAGCTGGACGGCGCCGTGGCGGGCGAGCCAGGCGGCCGCCTCGCGGGCGCGGGCGGGGGTGTCGGAGGTGAGGTTGGCGACGGTACGGCCGGCCAGGGCGGCGGGGGCCTGTTCGAGGATGGCGTACACGGCGGTGTAGTCGGTCAGGCTGAGCACGACGAGGTCGCTGGCCCGCAGCGCGTCCTCGACGGTGGGGGCGAGGCGGGCGCCGCGGGCGACGAGGGCGTCGGCCTTGGCGGGGGTGCGGTTCCAGATGGTGAGGTCGTAGCCCCGGTCGAGGTAGGTGGTGGCCATGGCGTGGCCCATGGGGCCCAGGCCGATCACGGTCACGGACGTGGCGGTCATGAAGGACTCCTCCGGCTAAAACGAACGTTCTATTCAACGTGGAGGACCCTAACACGGCTAAAACGAACGTTCTACTCAGTAGGATGGCGGCATGACGACGACGCACGAGCTCGGCACCCGGGAGCGGATCGTCCGGGCCACCTCCCGGCTGATGCAGCGGCGGGGCTACGAGGCGACCGGGCTGAAGCAGATCTCCCAGGAGGCGCGGGCCACGCTCGGCTCCGTCTACCACTTCTTCCCCGGCGGCAAGGCGGAGCTGGCGGTCGCGGCGGTGCGCCACGGCGACGAGGAGTTCGCCGCCTTCCTGCGTGAGGTCCTGGACGAGGCGGACGACCCGGCGCAGGCGATGATCGTGTGCGCCGAACGCCTCGCGCAGGGGCTCAGCGACTCCGGCTGGCTGGACGGGTGCCCGATCACCACGACCGCGCTGGAGAGCTCCGGGCGGGCGCCCGACATCCAGCGCGCCGCCGACGAGGCGTTCGCCCACTGGCGTGCCGTGGTGGCGGCCAGGTTGCGCCGGTCGGGGTTCGCCGGCGACGTGGCGGCCGACCTCGCGCACACGGTGGTCAACACGCTGGAAGGCGCCGAGATGTCCGCGCAGGTGTCGCAGAGCCGGACGCCGCTGCTCGTGGCGGGCAGGCACCTGGCCCGGCTGATCGACTCCTACCGCTGAGGCGCCCTCCCGGTCAGTAGGCGGGCAGCCAGGTGGTGAGCGCCGTCATCAGCAGGTCGGGGGCCACGTCGTGGTCCTGGCCGGGCAGCTCGCGCAGCGTGGCGTCGGGCAGCACGGCGGCCAGCGCCGTGGCGGCGCCGGCGAGCCAGGGCCGGCTGGCGCCGCCGTACATGACGAGGGCGGGGACGCCGACGCCGGCGAAGCGGTCCAGGGCGGCCGGGTCGCCGCTCTGGGTGGCGCCCATGACGGCGGCGTCGTGGGCGAGTGAGGGAGCGAGCCGTTCCATGCCGGCCCAGAACGGTTCGGCGCGCATCGGGGCGACGGCCTCGGCGGGGAACCCGGCGGCCTCGGCGAAGAACTGGGCGAGCGCGTCGCCGGGGCGGCCTTCGGCCAGGGCCCGCTGGAGGCGTTCGCGGTAGCCGGGGCCGAGCGGCGGGCGCGCTTCGTCGACGACGAACGGGGGCTCCCACAGGGTGAGCGCGGTGATCGGCAGCCCGGCGCGTACGGCTTCCAGGGCCAGGACGGCGCCGGAGGACAGGCCGAGCACGGCGGCCTTGCCTCCGGCCAGGTCGATGAGGGCGGCGACGTCGGCGATCTCGGCCGCGACGGCGTCGGCGGCGGGCAGGGCGGGGTCGGCGGGGCCGCTGGCGCCGCGCCCGCGCCGGTCGTAGGTGATGACGGTGTGCCGGTCGGTCAGGGAGCGGGCGAGGATGCCCTCGGTGGGGTGGGAGTCGCGGTGCGCGAGGGCGCCGTTGACGACGACCAGGGCGGGGCCGGAGCCGATCACGGTGCAGGCGATGGGGGTGCCGTCGGCGGAGGTGACGGTGTCGTTCACGGGGGGTCTGTCCTCTCGGCGGGGCGGTTCGGCGCGGGTGGGGCGCTTCAGCGGGGTGGTTCGATGAGGGCGCCGGCGCGCAGGCAGGCGGCGAGGGCGCGGGGGTCTCCGGTGCGGGTGTAGACCTCGGCCGCGGTGTCAGTGAACTTGATGACGTGCTCGTCGGCGTGCGCGACGGCCCGCTCCACCACGTCGGCGGCCCCGTCGGAGTCGGTGGGTGCGCCGGGCAGCGTCTCGGCCGGGGCTGGGCGCGCGGGGGCGTAGGCGGAGAAGATCGCGGCGGTGGTGGTCCAGATCGCGGTCAGGCTGGGCTCCCACAGCTCGTGCGGGAGCGCGGGCAGCGCGTGCAGGACGGCGTTGGGGGCGGTGGCGGTGTGGACGAGCAGGACGGGCGCGCCGTGGCCGTGGGTGAGGTAGCGCAGGGTGGCCGCGGTGACGAGGTCGGCCAGGCGGGCGCGTACGTCGTCGGGGGTGGCGGCGGGGCGCAGCGCGGTGACCGTGGTGTCCCAGCCGGGCAGGCCCGGAAGCTGCCCGAGCCGGTCGGCGACATAGCCGCTCTGGTCGGGGATGCGGGGCAGGGCGTCCAGCGCGGCGTGCGGGTCGAGCGTCCCGGAGGGGCGGCCGACGGCGGGCACGGGCTGGGAGCGGGCGGCCCAGAAGGCCAGGCCGTGGGCGAGTTCGCCGAGCGGGGCGGGGCCTTCGGCGCCGGCCAGGAGGGCGCGGGTGGCGTGGCCGACCCTGATGACGCCGTGGGTGGTGCCGGCCAGGACGCCGGGCAGCAGGCGGGCCCACCAGGTGGCGAGCACGTCGCGCCAGGGCTGTTCGGCCAGCAGGCGGGTGAAGTACGCGGTCCAGTCGCCGACGCGCCGCCCGTCGCCGAGCGCTTCGGCCCAGGTGGCGTCGTCGATGTCGGCGGTGCGGCCGGGCAGGTCGTCGAGCCGGTCGAGGTAGCCGGTCATCCAGCGGTCCACGCGGTCGGCGTGGCCTCGGCGCACGAGCACTTCGACGGCCATCGGGCCGTGGTTGGTGAGCTGGTTCTCGCCCCATTCGGGGCCGGTGCGGTGGAATCGTGCGTAGGCCTCGTTCAGTACGTCGCCGGCCACGGTGATCTCCTTCGTCCTCGTCCGGGTTCGTGGAGATCAGTATGCGCCGGGGTGGTGGTGCGGGACATGCGTGGTGGCCACGGATTCACCACGCATGCCCACTGATCGGCCACCTATGGTCGATGTGCCAGGCGGTCCCAGAAGGCCAGGTTGTGGAGGGCGTCCTGGTCGTAGCCGCCGACGCCGCCGGGGCGCGGGGCCAGGCGATGGACGTGCCCGGTGCGTACGGGGCTCCAGCGCGGCAGGCCGGGAGCGTTGGGGTCGCCGGTCGTGGCGAAGCGCGACCAGTACGCGATCATCAGGTCGCCGAGCTCGCGCTGCTCGCGGGTGAGCGGGGCCCCGGGGAACAGGAACGACAGTTCCGATCCGTGCGAGGCGAGCGGCTCCACGCCGCCGGGAAGGGGGAAGATCGGCGGCGCGGTGCGGTCGGCGAAGGCGTAGGAGTAGACCGGGGTGTGCTCGCTGAGCAGGCGGTCGCTAACTCGGCCGGCCCAGGCCCAGTCGAGGTCGCTCATGATCGCCGCCACGGCCTGCGCCGGCCGCCCGCGGGACGGGTACATGGCCGCGATCGCCGCGGCGTCGTCGCCGAAGATGTCCCGCAGGCCCTGCTGGTATTCCTGCTCGGTGAGACCGGGGAAGATCAGCGAGGTGAACAGCGTCCCCTCGTCACGGGTGATGCCGGTGAGGATCGGCACGCGGTGGAAGCGGCCCTGCGCGAACACGGTGGCGGGATCGGCGGGCAGCACGGCGTTGCCGTAGCCGGGGAGGGGGAGCGGCTCCTGCGCGAGGAGCTGCGAGACGGGCTTGCGGCGCAGGCAGGCGACGGCTGTCTTCGGGTCGGTGCAGCCGAGCGCGGTGGCGATGGTGGCGCCGTGCGCCTCGTGGGCGGTCTTGGGCACCCACATGGGGAGGTCCATGACCGGCCTCAGGCGGCTGCCGGTGAAGGCGGTCTGGGAGCAGAACGTGCTCTGGGTGATCGCCCGGTGGAAGAGGCCGGCGGCGGTGGGCGACGCCAGGTGGGCGCAGACCGAGTGCGCTCCGGCGGACTCCCCGAACAGCGTGACGTTGCGCGGGTCGCCGCCGAAGGCCGCGGCGTTGCGCTGGACCCAGCGCAGGGCGGCCTGCTGGTCCTCCAGCCCGTAGGCTCCGCCGCCCGCCAGTCCGGGATGGCCGAAGAAGCCGAACACGCCCAGCCGGTAGTTGACGGTGACCACCACGACGTCGCCGCGCGTGGCCAGGCGGGTGGCGTCGTAGTCGCTGCCGGCTCCCTTGGTCAGGCTGCCGCCGTGCAGCCAGACCATGACGGGCCTGGGGTGGCGCGCGGTGGCCGGGCGCGGGACGGTCACGTCGAGGTACAGGCAGTCCTCGCTGTCGCTGGCCGGCAGTCCCCACAGGTCCGTGGACTGGGCGCATCTGTCACCGGGGCGTGTCGCGTCGCGGACCCCACGCCAGGCGGGCGCCGGCTGGGGCGACCGCCAGCGCAGGTCGCCGACCGGGGGAGCGGCGTAGGGGATGCCCCGGAAGGTCCGGTGGTCGCGGGCGGTCTCGCCTCGCACCAGGCCCGTGTCGGTCCGGACGACGTTTCGTGGGGCCGCGTCCGCCGGAGCGGCGCCCGCCATGACGAAGGCCAAGCTCAGCACGGCTGCGCCGAGAGTACGTTTCACGGTCATGCCGCGAGCCTAGGGATGGCGGCTCGGCGGGGTAATGGCGGTGAATCCCGGCTCGGGGTGCACCTGGATACACCGTCGGGCTTGCCACGGACGCGCGGGAACGGGTAGGCTCGACTGCTCAGAACGGCGACAGCCTACAAAGCCTCCTATTAGGAGTGTATCACGGAATGGCGAATCGTCAAGATGCTCTTGCGGAAGCCCTTGACACCGAGCAGGGTGTCGTCTCGGCGCTCTACGCCAGGCTGGACGAGGCCCGCCGGCGGACGGCGGAGCTGCTGCGCGACGTGTACGGGCGTGACGCGGGCGGGTCGCGGCAGGCCAGGGTGGAGCGCGAGGCGCTGGCGGCCGAGCAGGCGCGCCGGCTGGCGCAGCTCAACGCGGTCGAGCGCGGCCTGTGTTTCGGCCGGGTCGACGACCGGGCGGGGCGCACGACGTACGTGGGGCGGATCGGGCTGCGCGACGAGGAGCACGAGTCGGTGCTGATCGACTGGCGGGCGCCCGCCGCCCGCGCGTTCTACCTGGCGACGGCGACCGATCCGGGCGGGCTGGTGCGGCGCCGCCATCTGCACACGCGGGACCGTACCGTCGTGGGGCTGGACGACGAGGTGTTCGACCTGGAGGGGATGAGCGACGGCGACCGGCGGTCGCTGGTGGGCGAGGCGGCGCTGCTGGCGGCGCTGCGCCGGGGCCGGACGGGCCGGATGGGCGACGTGGTGGCGACGATCCAGACCGAGCAGGACCGGGTGATCCGCTCGTCGCTGCAGGGCGCGCTGGTGGTGCAGGGCGGGCCGGGCACGGGCAAGACGGTGGCGGCGCTGCACCGGGCCGCCTACCTGCTCTACACCCACCGCGACACGCTGGAGCGGCGCGGCGTGCTGGTGGTGGGGCCGAACGCGATGTTCCTGCGCTACATCAGCCAGGTGCTGCCGGCGCTGGGCGAGACGCAGGTGGTGATGGCGACGCTCGGCGAGCTGTTCCCGGGCGTGCGGGCGACGGCCGCCGACGCGCCGCGCGCGGCGGCGGTCAAGGGGGACGCGCGGATGGCGGAGCTGGTCGCGGCGGCGGTCCGCGACCGGCAGCGGGTGCCGGACGGCGACCTGGAGGTGGTGGCCGACGGGCTGACGCTGCGGGTGCCGGGCGAGGTGTGCCGGCGGCTGCGCGAGCGGGCGCGGGCGGTGCGGCTGCCGCACAACATGGCGCGCAAGCTGTACGTGACCGAGCTGCTGAAGGAGCTGGCCCTGGCCGAGGCGCGGGCGCTGGAGGCGGGGCTGCGGCTGGCGGAGATGGAGCTGGAGGATCCGGAGCTGCACGAGCCGCTGGACCTGGAGCGTGACCTGGACGAGGTGGACGTGGCGCTGGCCTCACGGCGGCTGTGGGCCGAACCGGCGGTGCGGCAGGCGGTCGACGCGCTGTGGCCGGAGCTGACGCCGCAGCGGCTGGTCGCGGAGCTGCTGTCCTCGCCGGAGACGTTGCGGGCGCTGGCGCCGGCGGGGCTGGACTGGCGTGCGCTGGTGCGCCCGCTCGAGGCGGGGTGGACGGTGGGTGACGTGCCGCTGCTGGACGAGGCGGCCGAGCTGCTGGGGCGCGACGACTCGGCCGAGCGGGTGGCGGGCCGGGCGGCGCTGGAGGAGCGGCGTGAGCAGGAGCTGTACGCCTACGAGGTGCTGGCGACGACGGGCCTGCTGGACGAGGGCGTGTTCAACGAGGCGGCGATGCTGGCCGACCGGCATGACGGCGGCGGCGGTGACGATCTGACGACGGCGGACCGGGCGGCGGCCGACCGGACGTGGGCGTACGGGCACGTGATCGTCGACGAGGCGCAGGAGCTGTCGGCGATGGCGTGGCGGATGGTGATGCGGCGGGTTCCGGCCAGGTCGCTGACGGTGGTGGGCGACATCGCGCAGACGGGGTCGGCGGCGGGCGCGCGTTCGTGGGGTGACGTGCTGGATCCTCATCTGGCGGGCCGGTGGCGGGTGGAGCGGCTGGAGGTGAACTACCGGACGCCGGCGCAGATCATGCGGGTGGCGGCGCGGGTGCTGCGGGCGATCGATCCGGGGCTGCGGCCGCCGGAGTCGGTGCGCGAGGGTGACGCGCCGCCGCGGGCGGTGCGGTGCGGCCTGGCGGGGGTGCCGGCGCTGGCGGCCGAGGAGCTGGCGGCGATCGGCGAGGGCCGGGTGGGCGTGCTGGTGCCCGACGCGCTGCGGGAGCGGGCCGGGGAGCTGTTCCCGGGCGGCGACCTGGACGCGCCGGTGGTGGCGCTGACGGTGGGGCAGGCCAAGGGGCTGGAGTTCGACGCGGTCGTGGTGGTGGATCCGGCGGGCATCGCGGGGCAGTCGCCGATGGGGTTGCGGGACCTGTACGTGGCGCTGACGCGGGCGACGCGGCGGCTCACGGTGGCCTACGAGGGCGATCTGCCGGACGTGCTGTCCGGCCTGACCGAGAAATCTACATTGTAAAGGACGTGGGCTAGGGCGATTCCATGGAATCGCCCTAGCAGAACAACCAATCAACGACGGGGAAACCTCACTCCTTGTAGAGCTTCTCGGCGACCTCGCGCAGGCGGGTGGTGACGTGGTCGAGGCAGCGCAGCGTCTCGGTGTCGAGGTGCTCCATGATGCGCCGGTACTGCCGCAGCCCGACGTTGTTGATCTCCTCGACGAGCTTGGCGCCGGCCTCGGTGAGTTCGACGCGGCGTACGCGGCGGTCGTGGGGGTCCTCGTGGCGGCTGACGAGGCCGTGGGCGACGAGGCGGTCGACGAGGCCGGTGACGGTGGCGAGGGCGACGCCTAGGTGGTGGGCGAGGTCCTGGCCGGTGGCGGAGCCGTTGACGGCGACCAGCATGATCACCTTGAGCTGGCGCATGGTGAGGTTGGAGGTGAACAGGGGGGATTTGTGCTGGGCGAAGACTCGGCCGAGGCCGCGCTGGGTGTCGGAGATCCGCTGGATCAGGTCTTCGCGTTCGTCGTTCACATACACCTCTCGGTTCCTGAGAAGGTTATCAGGAAAGTCATGTAGGGCTAAATATTCGTATCAGGCGAAGTGTTAGTCTCGGGGCGAACTCTTGAAGGGGACACCTCCATGACCGCACTCGCCCGGTTGAGCCTTGCCAACCGCAGCCTTGTGATATTGATCGCGGTCGTGCTCAGCGCCTTCGGCGCGTTCACGATCCCGCAGCTGAAGCAGCAGTTGCTGCCGTCCTTGTCCTTTCCCGGCGCGTTCGTGGTGGCGCCGTATCCGGGTGCTTCTCCGGAGATCGTGGAGGAGCAGGTCACCGAGCCGCTGGAGGATGCGTTCCAGGGGCTGGCCGGGATGGAGTCGATGACGTCGACGTCGAAGGAGGGCCTGGCGCAGATCCAGGTGGCTTTCGCGTTCGGGACGGACATCGAGCAGTCGGTGAGCAAGATGCAGCAGGCGGTGAGCCGGGTGCAGAGCCGGCTGCCGGCTGATGTGGAGCCGCAGGTGGTGGCGGGTAACACCGATGACCTGCCGGTGCTGGTGCTGGCGGTGGGTGACGGCGGGGATCCGCGGGCGATGGCGGACAAGCTGCGTCAGGTGATGGTGCCGGAGCTGCAGGCGGTCGAGGGTGTGCGGGAGGCCGAGGTCACGGGTACGCGTGACGAGGTCGTGACGATCACGCCGGATGTGAAGAAGATGGCGCTGGCGGGGGTGTCGGCGGCGCAGATCCCCGAGGTGCTGCGGGCGAACGGGACGCCGATCCCGGCGGGCACGCTGGTCGATGACGGCAAGTCGCTGACGGTGCAGGTGGGGTCGCGGGTCGATTCGCTGGCGGAGCTGAAGGGGTTGTATCTGACGCCGGCTCAGCCGCAGGCGCAGCCGGGTCAGGTCCAGCAGGGTCAGCAGGGTCAGGCGCGTCCTGGTCAGGGTCAGCAGCAGGCCGCTCCTCAGCAGGCCCAGCAGCAGGCCCAGCGGCAGGGTCAGCAGGCGGTGGCGCAGCCTCGGCCGTTGAAGCCGGTGCGGCTGGGTGATGTGGCGACGGTGGAGCGCGGCCTGGCCGACGCGACGACGATCACGCGTACGGACGGCAAGACGAGCCTGGGCGTGTCGGTGACGATGACGCCGGACGGCAACGCGGTGGCGATCTCGCACGAGGTGCGGGAGAAGCTGCCGGAGCTGACGCGGGCGCTGGGTGACAGTTCGGACACCGCGGTGGAGGTGGTGTTCGATCAGGCTCCGTACGTGGAGGAGTCGATCGAGAACCTGACGACCGAGGGCGTGCTGGGCCTGGTGTTCGCGGTGCTGGTCATCCTGGTGTTCCTGTTGTCGGTGCGTTCGACGCTGGTGACGGCGGTGTCGATCCCGCTGTCGGTGGTGATCGCGCTGCTGGTGCTGTGGGCGGGTGATTACTCGCTGAACATGCTGACGCTGGGCGCGTTGACGATCGCGGTGGGCCGGGTGGTCGACGACTCGATCGTGGTGCTGGAGAACATCAAGCGTCATCTGGGTTATGGGGAGGCGAAGCTGTCGGCGATCCTCGCGGGTGTGCGCGAGGTGGCGGGGGCGGTGACGGCCTCGACGTTGACGACGGTGGCGGTGTTCGTGCCGATCGCGGTCGTGGGCGGCATGGTGGGTGAGTTGTTCAGCCCGTTCGCGATCACGGTGTCGGTGGCGTTGCTGGCGTCGCTGGTGGTGTCGCTGACGGTGGTGCCGGTGCTGGCGTTCTGGTTCCTGAAGGCGCCGTCGCTGTCTCCTGAGGAGGCGCGTAAGCAGCGTGAGGTGGCCGAGGCCAAGGAGCGGCGCAGCCTGTTGCAGCGGGCGTATCTGCCGGTGTTGCGGTTCGCGACGCGGTTCAAGCTGGTGACGGTGCTGATCGGTGTGGCGGTGTTCGTCGGCACGATGGGGCTGGCGGGTGGTCTGCAGACGAACTTCCTGGATTCGTCAGGGCAGAATTCGGTGTCGTTGAGCCAGCGGATGCCGGTGGGCACGGATCTCAGGACGACGGACGAGGCCGCGGCGAAGGTGGAGGACGTGCTCTCCGGTCTGGAGGGTGTGGAGTCATACCAGGTGACCGTGGGTGGCGGCAACGCGATGATGGGCGGGGCCGGGGGTGGCGCGGATCGGGCGTCGTACTCGGTGACGCTGGCCGAGGGCGTGGACGCGCCGGCGGTGGAGCAGGCGTTGCGTGAGCGGCTGGCGTCGGTGTCGGGGATCGGTGAGGTGACGGTCGGCGCCGCGGGTGCGGGGGGTTTCTCCTCCGACGGGGTCGAGGTGATCGTGCGGGCGCCGGACGAGCAGGCGTTGCGGTCGGCGGCGGACGCGGTGGCGTCGGCGATGGGTGAGGTCGCGGGTCTGCGTGATGTGTCGTCGAACCTGGAGTCGTCGGCGCCTCGGATCGAGGTGCGGGTGGACCGTGAGGAGGCGGCCGAGCGTGGTCTGTCGGAGGCGGCGGTGGGTCAGGCGGTGGCGCAGGCGTTCCGGGGCGCGCCGCTGGGTCAGCTGACGCTGGACGGGCGGGCGAGTGATCTGGTGCTGCGGGGCGGTGACGCGCCGGAGGACGTGAAGGCGGTGGAGGATCTGCGGTTGCCGACGGCGGCGGGTCTGGTGAAGCTGTCGTCGGTGGCCGAGGTGGAGCGGGTCGCGGGTCCGACGCAGGTGACGCGGATCGACGGTGAGCGGTCGGCGACGGTGTCGGCGAAGGCGACGGCTGCTGATCTGGGCAGTGTGACGCAGGCGTTGACGGAGAAGCTGGACGGTCTGGGGTTGTCGGCGGGTGCGTCGTACGAGATCGGGGGCGCGTCGGCGGATCAGCAGGAGGCGTTCGCGGATCTGGGGCTGGCGATGCTGGCGGCGATCGCGATCGTGTTCATGATCATGGTGGCGACGTTCCGGAGTTTCGTGCAGCCGTTGATCCTGCTGGTGTCGGTGCCGTTCGCGGCGACGGGCGCGGTGGGGTTGCTGGTGGCGACGAACACGGCGATGGGTGTGCCGGCGTTGATCGGCATGTTGATGCTGATCGGCATCGTGGTGACGAACGCGATCGTGCTCATCGACCTGATCAACCAGTATCGGGATCAGGGGATGGGTGTGGTGGAGGCGGTCATCGAGGGTGGCCGGCAGCGGTTGCGGCCGATCCTGATGACGGCGGTGGCGACGATCTGCGCGTTGACGCCGATGGCGTTGGGTGTGACGGGGTCGGGCGGGTTCATCTCGCAGCCGCTGGCGATCGTGGTGATCGGCGGGCTGGTGACGTCGACGTTGCTGACGCTGGTGCTGGTGCCGACGCTGTACACGATGGTGGAGCGGGCCAAGGAGCGGTTGCGGCGCTCGCCGCAGGAGCCGAAGGCGGGCAAGGTGCTGGAGCCGGCCTGACCTGGGCGGGTGGTGTGTGGCGGGCGTCTTCCCTGGGGTGGGGAGGCGCCCGCCGGCGTTGGGCGGGGGGTGGGGTGCGGGGTGGGGGGTGGTGAATACACTTGTCCAACGTGACTTCGAAGCCTCGTATCCCTGATGTTCTCGCCGCTCGTTACGCTTCGCCGGAGCTGGCGCGCCTGTGGTCTCCCGAGTACAAGGTGGTGGCGGAGCGGCGGCTGTGGCTGGCGGTGCTGCGGGCTCAGGCGGAGCTGGGGGTGGCGGTTCCGGAGGGGGCGCTCGATGATTACGAGAAGGTCGTCGAGCGGGTGGATCTGGAGTCGATCGCGGCGCGGGAGCGGGTGACGCGCCACGACGTGAAGGCGCGGATCGAGGAGTTCAACGCGCTGGCCGGGCACGAGCAGGTGCACAAGGGCATGACGTCGCGTGATCTGACGGAGAACGTGGAGCAGTTGCAGGTGCGCGACAGCCTGCTGCTGGTGCGTGATCGGGTGGTGGCGTTGCTGGCGCGGCTGGCGGAGCTGGCGGCCGGGCATGAGGCGACGGTGATGGCGGGGCGTTCGCACAATGTGGCGGCGCAGGCGACGACGCTGGGCAAGCGGTTCGCGTCGGCGGCCGATGAGCTGCTGGTGGCGTATCGGCGGCTGGAGGAGCTGCTGGCGCGTTATCCGTTGCGGGGGATCAAGGGGCCGGTGGGGACGGCTCAGGACATGCTGGATCTGCTGGGCGGTGACGAGGGGGCGCTGGCGGAGCTGGAGGGCCGGGTGGCGGCTCATCTGGGGTTCGCGCACCGGTTCACGAGTGTGGGGCAGGTCTATCCGCGGTCGCTGGACTTCGAGGTGGTGACGGCGCTGGTGCAGCTGGCGGCGGCGCCGTCGTCGCTGGCCAAGACGATCCGGTTGATGGCCGGGCACGAGCTGGTGACGGAGGGGTTCAAGGAGGGGCAGGTGGGCTCCTCGGCGATGCCGCACAAGATGAACACGCGCTCGTGTGAGCGGGTGAACGGGCTGACGGTGGTGTTGCGGGGTTACGCCTCGATGGTGGGTGAGCTGGCGGGTGACCAGTGGAACGAGGGGGACGTGTCGTGTTCGGTGGTGCGCCGGGTGGCGTTGCCGGATGCGTTCTTCGCCTTCGACGGGCTGGTGGAGACGATGTTGACGGTGCTGGAGGAGTTCGGCGCGTTCCCGGCGGTGGTGTCGGCGGAGCTGGACCGGTATCTGCCGTTCCTGGCGACGACGAAGATGCTGATGGCGGCGGTGCGTGCGGGGGTGGGGCGTGAGCAGGCGCATGAGCTGATCAAGGAGCATGCGGTGGCGTCGGCGCTGGCGATGCGGTCGCGGGGGGCGGCCAATGAGCTGCTGGATCGGCTGGGGGCTGATGAGCGGTTCCCGCTGGATCGGGCGGCGCTGGAGGGGTTGCTGGCGGATCGGGTGTCGTTCACGGGGGCGGCGGCGGGTCAGGTGGCGTCGGTGGTGCGGCAGGTGGGTGAGGTGGTGGCGGCTCGTCCGGAGGCGGCGGCTTATCGGCCGGGCGCGATCCTGTGACGTCGGTGTCGCCGGCTTTCGTACGCGGGGGTGTGCGGGAGCTGGGGTCGCCGGCTGAGGTGCGTGCGGCGTGCGGGGATGACGATCTGCTGGTGTGGGCGGCTCAGCGGCTGGAGGGCGGGGCTCGGGCGTGGGCTCTGGGTGATGCGGTGGTGGCGGCGGCTCCGGCGATCTCGCGGCGGGACCGGCTGGTGGTGTGGGCGGGTCCGGGGCCGGCGTCGGTGGGGTCGGCGTCTTCGGTGACGGCTGTGCGGCTGGTGCGGTTCGCGCTGGCCGAGCTGGGGCCGTCCTATCGTCCGCTGGGTGAGCGGGAGCTGGTGTCGCGGGTGGTGGCGGAGCTGGACGAGGTGGAGGTGTCGGGGGCGTTCTCGTGGATGAGCCTGCCCGGCGGCCCGGTCCCGTACGACGACGCGGGTGGCCCGGAGGTGGGCTGGCTGGGGGGCGCGGCGGAGGGTGAGGTGGCGGCGCTGCTGGCGGGGCACGCGCCCGACTCGTACGCGGTGCCGGGTGCGGCCGGGGTGCGGCGGTGGGCGGGGGTGCGGATCGGCGGGGAGCTGGCGGCGGTGGCGGCCGATGCGTGGTCGGCGCCGTCGGTGGGGCTGCTGGCGGGGGTGGCGACGGTGGCGAGCCGGCGCGGGCTGGGGCTGGCCGAGCGGGTGTGCCGGTGGGTGTCGCGGGAGCTGGTGGCCGGGCACGGGCGGGCGGCGCTGATGGTGGACGACGACAACGCGGCGGCTCTGTCGGTGTACGGGCGGATCGGGTACGTGCGCCGCCCGGTGCTGGCCGCCCAGGTGGCTGCCTGAACCCTCCGGGGTGTCGTCCGGGTCGAAAATTAATTCGGGTGAGGTTGCGGGTGGCGTCAGGCACAGTGGACGCGTGATGACCGATTTTGTGCCTGGTATCGAATTGTCCCGTGCCTTCTATCGGGAGGCGGTGGCGCCGCTGCTGGCGGGTGTGCGGCACAGTGCGGCGCTGGTGGGGCCCGGGTCGGAGGTGCTGGCCTTCGACACGGGCCGTTCGGCTGATCATGATTGGGGGCCTCGGGTGCTGGTGTTCGTGCCCGAGGGGCTGGTGGGTGAGGTGGAGGCGGCGGTGACGCGCCGGCTGCCGGAGCGTTTCGGCGGGTTTCCGACGGTGTTCGACTATCACGGTGAGGTGCGGCCGGGGGTGGTGGTGGCGGATCTGGGGGAGTGGCTGCGGGGGCAGCTCGGGTTCGATCCGCGTGGCGGGGTGTCGGTGCTGGACTGGCTGTCGGCGCCGTGGCAGCGGCTGGCGGAGGTGACGTGCGGTGAGGTGTTCCACGACGGCCTGCCCACCGGCGGGCCGGATGGCGGCCGGCTGGATGACGGGCGGCCGGATGAAGGCGGGCTGGAGGCGGTGCGGCGGACGCTGCGCTGGTATCCGCGTGACGTGTGGCGGTACGTGCTGGCCTGCCAGTGGCGGCGCATCGCGCAGGAGGAGGCGTTCCCCGGCCGGTGCGGCGAGGTCGGCGACGAGCTGGGGTCGGCGGTCGTGGGGGCGCGGCTGGCGCGGGAGGTGATGCGGCTGGCGCTGCTGCTGCGCCGCCGCTATCCCCCGTACGCCAAATGGCTCGGCAGCGCCCTGGCGCGGCTGCCCGGGTCGGTGGAGCTGGGCGAGTCGCTGGGGGCGGCGCTGGCGGCGCGGTCGTGGCGGGAGCGGCAGGAGGGCCTGTCGTCGGCGTATTCGCGGCTGGCGGCGTTGCAGAACCGGGCGGGGCTGGCGGTGCGGCTGGATGAGCGGGTGCGGGCCTTCCATGATCGGCCGTTCGAGGTGATCGGGGGTGACCGGTTCGCCGAGGCGCTGCTGGGTCAGGTGGCCGATCCGGTGGTCAGGGCGCTGCCTTTGATGGGGTGCGTCGACCAGTTGTCGGATTCGACGGATCTGCTGATGGCGCCGGGGCGGGCGCGGGCGGTGACGGCGGCGGCGCTCGGCCTGGGCGCCTGACCGCCCCGTAGCCCTGCCCGGTGTGCCGGTCAGGGGGTGAGGGCGGCGGCGAGCTCCTCGGCGCGGGCGCGCCAGGCGGGCAGCGTGGCGCGCAGGGCGGCGGCCTGGCCGGTGCCGGTGAGGACGAGGCGGGCGCCGTGGCCGGTGCCTTCGGCCAGTTCCCAGCGGATGACGCCGCCGGCGCTCTCGTACTCGCTGTCGTGCTCGAGCTCGTATTCGAGGAGTTTGCCGGGCTCGACGCGGGTGACGGGACCGGCGGGGACGCCGCCGGCGGTGAACGGGGCGGGCGGCGGCGCGCCGGGGGTGGCCCGGCCGCCGTCGAGGGCGGCCCACACGTCGGCGGCCGGGCGGGTGAGCTGGCGTTCGATCCGCAGGACGGCGCCGCCGTCGCCGGTCTCTTCCACGGTGCCGGGGACGAGGCCGAGGATGGCGACGTAGTCCTCGTGCAGGCGGCCGGGGGCGGGCGGGGTGAAGGGGCGGCCGTCGAGGTGGGCGGCGAGCGCGGCGGCGCAGGTGTGCCAGCCGGAGGCGAAGCTCGCGGCGCCGAAGCGGTCGCCGAAGGTGTGGGTGAGTTCCAGGACGCAGCCGTCGCCGTCGGGGTGGATCTCCCAGCGGAGCTCGTCCTCCCCCCAGGTGTGGGCGAACACGTGGGGCGGGCGCAGCTCGACGACGCGCCCGTCGGGGCCGAAGCCGTAGCTGACGCGGTCGCCGTCGATGCTCATCTCGGCCGGGAACCAGTGCCGCAGGTGGGCGGGCTCGGTGATGGCGCGCCACACCTTGGCGGGCGGGTGGGGCAGGCGGCGTTGCATGCGCAGTTCGGTGCGGCCGTCGGGGCGGGTGGTCAGGTGCTCGTTCACGGCTCCTCCGGAGGGTCGTCGGGCATGGTGTCCAGGTGGTGTTCGAGCCGGTCGAGGCTGCCGGCCCACAGCCGCCGGTAGGGGGTGAGCCAGGCGTCGATCTCGGCCAGCGGCTGGGGGCGCAGCTCGTACCAGCGGCGCTGGGCGTCCTTGCGGACGGTGACGAGGCCGGCCTGGCGCAGGGCGCGCAGGTGCTTGGAGGTGCCGGGCTGGGTGAGGCCGAGGCGCTGGGTGAGCTCGCCGACCAGGCGCGGGCGCTCCAGCAGCAGGTCGAGGATCTGCCGCCGGGCCGGTTCCGCCAGAACGTCGAAACGCATGCTTCATACTCTACCGGTTATATACCGGGATGGGAATGTATCAGGGGGAGTGCCGGTCCGCGTTCGCCGCGATCGCCTCCCGCACGTACCCCGCCAGCCCCGGCGTCACCTCGTCGTAGGCCGCCGTGAACCGCGGATCCGACACGTACAGCTCACCCAGGCACCGGTGGATGTCGTACGTGCACGTGTAGAACCACCGGCAGATGTGCAGCCGATGCCGCTCGGCCAGATCCATCGCCCGCACCCCGCCCGCCGGCAGCCCGCCGGTGAACGCCGCCGCCAGGTCCGCGCCGATCGCCTCCGCCTCCGCCTTCAGCTCCACCCAGTCGCCCTTGGTGTAGGAGGCCACGCGGCGGCGGCTCTCGGCGTAGGCGTCGGTGCCGCCCCAGCGCCGCTCCACCTCCGCCTCATGGTCCTCCGGCCGGAACCGGCCGAACACCTCCAGCCGCTCCCGCGGCGTCAGCGCGATCCCGAGGGAACGCGCCTCGATCGCCCGCTCCACCGCCGCGATCACCTCCCGCAGCCGCTCCGACTTGCGCGACAGCAGCTCGTGCTGGCGGCGCAACTGCGTCACCTCGTCCACCTGCGGATCGTCGAGGATGACGGCGATCTCCTCCAGCGGGAAGCCCAGCTCCCGGTAGAGCAGCACCTGCTGCAGCCGCACCAGGTCGTCGTCGGTGTAGCGCCGGTAGCCCGCCGCCGTGCGCTCACCCGGGCACAACAGCCCGATCTCGTCGTAGTGGTGCAGGGTGCGCACGGTCACCCCCGCGAGCCGGGACACCTGGCCGACAGACAGACTCATGCCCTCCAGCATGAACCCTCACGTGACGTGAGAGGCAAGTGGACTCTCCCCCCGCCGGAGAGTCCATGCTGGGGGACGTGGACGAGGACCTGCTGCCGATCGGGCAGTTCGCCCGGCTCAGCCGCCTGAGCGTCAAGCAACTGCGGCACTACGACGAGCTGGGCCTGCTGGAGCCGGCGTACGTGGACGGCGACACCGGCTACCGCTACTACCGGCCGTCGCAGGCGCGCACCGCGCTGTCGATCGGGCTGCTGCGCTCGCTCGACGTGCCGCTGCCCGCCGTCGGCGAGGTGCTGGCCGGACGGCCCGGCGCGCTGGAGTCGGTACGGGACGCCCTGGAGAGCGAGCTGGCCCGCAGACGCCAGGCCCTGGCGGCGCTGGAACGCGTCATGGCCGAAGGACTGCCCGAGCCGCCGGTGCGGGTCGTCGAGGAGCCAGCGCACCGGGCCGCCGTGGTGCGCGAGCCCGCCGCCGGCCCTGAGGGCATCGGCGCCGCCACCTCGGCCGCGGTCGCCCGCCTCATGGCCGCCCGCCACGCGAGCGGGCCAGGCGGTGGGTCCGGTGGTGGGCCCGGTGGTGGGCCCGGTGGTGGGCAGGTGCGGCTGATCGGCCTGTTCCCCGCCGACCTCGGCGACGTCGTCGACGTGGCCGTCGCGCTCGTCCTGGAGCCCGGCGACCCCTGGGAGGAACCCCCCGCCGGGGTGCGCACCGAGGTGCTGCCCGGCGGCACGTTCGCCATGGCCACCCACGTCGGCCCGTACGGGCAGATCGCCCTCACCGCGCACGCCGTGCTCGCCTGGTGCGCCGAACGGCGGCTGCGGGCCCGCGGCCCGATCCGCGAAGTGTACGTCTCCGACCCGGCGGTGACGCCGCCGGAGCGGCTCGTCACCCATCTGATGATCGCCCTGCAGGAGGAACGATGAACGACACCCCCGAACGCGTCACCCTCGGCCCGCTCGTCTGCCTGAGCGTCACCGGGCTCGGCGAGCCCGGCGGCGGCGAGCACACCACCGCGATCGGCGCCCTGTACGCGGTCGCCGCCGGCCTGGGCGGCCCCGCCGGCCCGCTGGAAGGACTGTGGTGGGCCGAGGACGATCGGCCACCGCTGCAGGTGCCGCGCGAACTGTGGCGCTGGCACCTGCTGCTGCCCCTGCCCGGCATGCCGGAGCCGGGACTGCTGGAGAGCGCCCGCGAACAGGCCCGCCCCTCCGGCGCCGCCGTCGACCGGGTGCGCGTGAGCGTGCACACCGAGGGGGAGTGCGTGCAGCTGACGCACGAGGGCCCCTTCAGCGAGGAGCACCGCACGCTGGCCGTCATGGACGCCTACATGACCGCCCACCACCTGGTGCCCAACGGCCCCCACCACGAGATCTACCTGACGCCGCTGGACGACCCCCGGCCCCGCACCCTGCTGCGCCAGCCGGTCCGCAAGGACAGCCCCCTTTGACGGAAGCGCCCCGCGGGCCTCACCGCTCGCGGGGCTCGCGCAGCAGCGGGTGGGCGCGCATCGCCACCTCCAGCTCACCCGGCAGCTCGTCACGGTAGCGGCCCAGCGTGGACAGGTCACTGTGCCCCAGCACCCGCCGCACCGCGTCCATGTCGACCGCGTCGGCCAGCAGATGCGTCGCCGTGGTGTGCCGCAGCCCGTGCGGCGTCACCGACCGCGCCCGGTCCGGGTCGACCTGCCGCCGCACCCGGTCGATCACCGCCTGCACGTCGCCACGCGCCAGCCGCCGCCCCCGCCACGACAGCAGCAGCGCCTTGTCGGCCGACTCCGGCCGCCCCCGCTCCAGATAGACCTCCAGCACGTGCGCCACGTCACGGGGGAGCGGCACGTCCCGGGTGCGGCCACCCTTGCCGAAGATCCGCCAGTAACGCACCCCGTCGTTGGTGAAGAAATCCTCCACGTTGGCGCCCACCAGCTCCGACACGCGCGGCCCCAGCGTCGTCAGCAGCAGCACGATCAGCGCGTCACGCACCTCCGTGCGCTGGTCACGCCGCCGGCCCGGCCGGGGCGCCGCCTCGCCCAGCTCCCGCGCCGCCCCGATCAGCCCCTGCGCCTGCTCACGCGTCAGCGCCCGCCGCTCGGGCCGCAGCCCGCCCCGCTCCCGCGCCGTCACCGTCGCCGACGCCATCGGATCCAGCTGCACCCACCCGGCCCGCGCCGCGTGCTTGAACAACGCCGACACCGACCGGCGAAAGCGCGCCTGCGACGAGGCCGACTGGCGGGCTCCCGGCTCCGGCGCGCTGCGCCGCCCGTCGGGCTTGCGCGCGAACGCCAGCAGGATCGCGTCGACGTCCTCACCCGTCAGATCGTCGAGCACCGTCCGCGCGCCGGCCAGCTCCACCAGCGTCGCCACGTCACGCGCGTACACCTCCGCCGTCGAGGCCGAAAGCGCCCCCGTCAGCGTCCGCGCCCGCACCAGCTCCACATAGCGATCAGCCGCCTCCGCCACCGTGACCCGGTCGAGCTCCGCAGGCCGCACCGTCCCCCCTCACCCCTTCGGGAAAGATCCATCCAAGGAGAGACGGTAGCGGCCGCCACCGACGAAATCAGATGTCGCGGAACGTCTCGATCCGCGCCCCCAGCGCGTTCAGCCGCTCGGCCAGATCCTCGTAACCACGGTTGATCACGTACACGTTGCGCAGCACCGACGTGCCCTCGGCCGCCATCATCGCCAGCAGCACCACCACCGCCGGCCGCAGCGCCGGCGGGCACATCATCTCCGCCGACCGCCACCGCGTCGGCCCCTCCACCAGCACCCGGTGCGGGTCCAGCAGCTTGACCGACGCGCCCAGCCGCGTCAGCTCCGTCAGGTAGATCGCCCGGTTGTCGTAGACCCAGTCGTGGATGAGCGTCGAACCCTGCGCCGAGGCGGCGATCGCCGCGAAGAACGGCACGTTGTCGATGTTCAGCCCCGGGAACGGCATCGGATGGATCTTGTCGATGGGGGAGACGAGCTTGGACGGCCGCACCGTCAGATCCACCAGCCGGGTGCGGCCGTTGGCCGCCGGGTACTCCGCCCCCCGGTCGTGGTCGAGCCCCATCTCCTCCAGGACCGCCAGCTCGATCTCCAGGAACTCCACCGGCACCCGGCAGATCGTCAGCTCCGACGACGTCACCACCGCCGCCGCCAGCAGGCTCATCGCCTCGACCGGGTCCTCCGACGGCGAGTAGTCGACGTCACGCTCGATCGAGGCGACCCCGTGCACCGTCAGCGTCGTCGTGCCGATGCCCTCCACCCGCACGCCGAGCTGCTCCAGGAAGAAGCACAGATCCTGCACCATGTAGTTGGACGAGGCGTTGCGGATCACCGTCACCCCGTCGTGCCGCGCCGCCGCCAGCAGCGCGTTCTCCGTCACCGTGTCGCCGCGCTCGGTCAGCACGATCGCCCGCGACGGCGACACTCCCCGGTCCACCCGCGCGTGGTAGAAGCCGCCGGTCGCGGTGATGTCGAGGCCGAAGTGCCGCAGCGCCGACATGTGCGGCTGCACCGTGCGCGTGCCCAGGTCACAGCCGCCCGCGTACGGGATGCGGAACTGGTCGGTGCGGTGCATGAGCGGCCCGAGGAACATGATGACGCTGCGCGTGCGCCGCGCCGCCTCGGTGTCCATCGACTCCAGCTCCAGCCGCGCCGGAGGGACGATCTCCAGGTCGCTGCCCTCGTTGATCCACCGCGCCCGCACCCCGATCGAGGCGAGCACCTCCAGGATCCGGTAGACCTCCTCGATCCGCGCCACCTTGCGCAGGATGGTGCGGCCCGAGTTGAGCAGCGACGCGCACAGCAGCGCCACGCACGCGTTCTTGGACGTCTTCACCTCGATGCTGCCCGACAGGCGGCGCCCGCCCACGACCCGCAGATGCATCGGCCCCGCGTAGCCGAGCGACACGATCTCGCTGTCGAGCGCCTCGCCGATCCGCGCGATCATCTCAAGACTGATGTTCTGGTTGCCGCGCTCGATCCGGTTGACCGCGCTCTGGCTCGTCGCCAGCGCATCGGCCAGCTGCAGCTGTGTCCAACCACGATGCTGGCGAGCATCCCGGATCAGCCGGCCGATCCGCACAAGGTAATCGTCTGCCACAACCCCACAACCTATCTCACATATGAGATGCCCCCGGGAGCGACGTGCCGGACAGTTCACGATGAACCGCCAGATGCGGTGGTGTGCGGTCAGCCTTCCGCTTGTGTACGAAAGCCTCACGCGCCTGCCGGAACCC
This sequence comes from Nonomuraea sp. NPDC049725, assembly GCF_040674795.1. Taxonomy (NCBI): domain Bacteria; kingdom Bacillati; phylum Actinomycetota; class Actinomycetes; order Streptosporangiales; family Streptosporangiaceae; genus Nonomuraea; species Nonomuraea sp. NPDC049725. Next base: position 691,090 of record NZ_JBFANJ010000003.1, read on the forward strand.
CGACCTGTCGTCGAACATGTCCCGGCTCATCTCCGCCAGCTCCTCCACCCGGTAGGCCTCCAGCGGCCTGCGCCGCTCGTCGGCATCCCTGGCCGCCTGTTTGGCCGCCAGCAACCGTCCATACCCGGGATCGGCCGCGAGTCTCTCCGCGTACTCCAGCACCGCCCGCTCGAACGCCTGCCGCGACCCCGCCACCGCCCGGTCGGCCAGCCCCAGCTCCACCGCCTCCCGCGCCCCGATCGGCAGCGCCTCACCCGTCAGCCGCGCCGCCTCCCGCGCACCCACCCGCCGCACCAGCGTGTACGTCCACAGCTCGCTGCCGAACAGCCCCATCGTCCGGTAATGCGGATTGAGCACCACCCCCTCACGCACGATCACCCGGTCGGCGCCCAGCCCCATCATCACCCCGCCCGCGCCCGCGTTGCCGCCCACCGACGTCACCACCAGCTGACCCGTGCACCACACCAGCTCACGGCACACCTGGTTGATCGCGTTGATGTTCGTCCACGCCTCCAGCTCCGGATGCCGCGCCGCCTCGATCACGTTCAGATGGATGCCGTTGGAGAACACCTCACCACCACGCAGCACCAGCACCCGCGTGTCCTGCGCCGCCGCGTACCGCAACGCCGCCGCCAGCCGCCGGCACTGGTCGGTCGACATCGCCCCGTTGTAGAAGTCGAAGCTCACCACCCCGACCCCGTCGCCCCGGTCATAGGTGATCTCGCTGTAGCCCGGACGCTCCTGCGCCTCCGCCACCCGATCACCCAGCACCGACACCGCCGGCAGCTTGACCGCGCCCGGCTCGTCCGCGCGCAGATGCCCCACCCACACCGACCCGTCGCCGGTGTGCACGAGCACCGCCCCCTCACGCCGGCCCGCGACCGTCCCCGGCGTCCCCGCCAGCGCCGGACCCGGATACACGTCGAACACCCGCACCCGCATCCCGCACAGCTCCGCCAGGCCGCCCGGCGACCCGTCGGCCGCCCGCACCCGCCGCACCACCTCCGCCGTAGGCTCCGCCCACGACACCTCCCGGTCCGCCCGCCGCATCGCCGGCCGCAGCCTGCCGACGACCTCCGGCCGCGCGTAGTCCAGCGGCTCCGGCACGATCGCCGCATCGCCCGCCTTCGCCGCCACCTCCAGCACCAGCTCCACCGCCGCGTCCGCCACCGGCCCGTTGTACAGCGCCGACTTGCGCGGCGGCCCCGCCGGCACCGGGAACATCCGGTACGCCCAGATCGGGCCCGCGTCCATCTCCTCGACCGCCTGCAACGCCGTCACACCCCACTCGGCGGCCCCCTCGAGGATCGCCCAGTCCAGCGACGACGGCCCCCGGTCCCCGGGCGGGCCCGGATGGATGATCACCGTCCGCTGTCCCCGCCACAGCTCGGCCGGCACCTTCTCCTTCAGGAACGGGCAGATCACCAGATCCGGCTTGGCCAGCTGGACGGCCTCCAGCATCACCTCCGGCGACAACGCCAGCTCCACGCTGACGTCATGACCGGCCCGGCGCAGCTCCAGCCAGGCGCGCTGGGTCAGGCCGTTGAACGAGGAGCACAGCAGCAGGATGCGCAAGGGGGGATCCTCCGGACGATGTCGTTTTAAGGCGGCCCCATATGGGACGTTCGTGCATCGATGCTGACATGGTCTGGCAAGCAATGATGACAAATCCCAGCAGAACACCACAGCGGGGGAGGTGATTTCTCCCTATATGTCGGGATTTTTCTTCGGTTGGAGGCCCAACCCCCACTCACCCCCACTGACCGAAACCCCCCACCCTCCGTCCCGCACCCCGCACACACCGCCGCCGGGGGAGAGGGCAGCTCACCGCCACGATCACCCGCCCCCGCCCCCGCCCACCCCCGCCCGCGACCGCGACCGCGACACCACCCACACCACCACCACGGCCGCCACCACCGTCAGCACACCCGACACCACCGGCACCACCGCCGCGTCATACCCCGGCACATACGCCGCCGTCACGTTCAACATCGCGTGCATCAACACCGCCGCCGACACCCCGCCCGTCACCGCACGCAACCCCACCATGACCACCCGAGCCGCCACCGTCCCCACGAACCAGCCCCCGATCCACACCGCACCATGCCCCGCCTGCACCAACGGCAGCAGATGCCACACCCCCCAGAACACCCCGAGAACCACCCCCGCACCCACCACCCCGAACCGCCTCCGCAACGGATCGGCCGCATACCCCGTCCACCCCACCTCCTCGAACGCCGCCGCCACCACCGACGCCCCGAACACCAACGGCAACACCACCAGCGACGTCGCCAACCCCACCGGCACCGCACCCGCCAGCACCACCCCGGCCCCCACCACGACCGGCAACGCCACCGCCACCGCATACCACCGAGCCCGCCCCGCCGGCCGATCCACCACCCCCGCCAGCAACGCCACGACCCCCGCCCGACCCGCATCCCGCCACACCAGCACCACCGCCGCCACCAGCGGCACCACGAACATCGCCGCACTCGCCGGCATGTCGACCGCCCCCACCCGCACCGTGGGGGACAACGCCCCCACCACGTAGAACGGCACCGACAACACGGCGACCAGCACCAGGAACAACCCCGGCCGACCCACCACGGCCCACCACCCCCGCACCCATTGAGACACGATATCCCAAGTACCATAAACTACGAGAGTGACCCCACAACCACCGCAAACCGGCCCAACCCGACGCCGCACCCGCATCACCGACGAAGAAACCGCCCGCCGCATGCTCGACACCGCCACCCACACCGTCGAACACACCGGCCTCACCGTCAGCCTCGACCACCTCAGCCTCGAACAGATCATCCGAGACGCCGGCGTCGCCCGCAGCGCCGTCTACCGCCGCTGGCCCTACAAAGACCTCTTCTTCAGCGACCTCCTCCGCGAACTCGCCAAAGCCACCAACCCCACCACCACCGCCACCGACCCCACCGCCACCCAAACAGCCACCCACACCCTCCTCACCTCACTCACCTGGGCCCGCAACCCCCACCAACGCCGCGCCCTCGCCGCCGAAGCACTCCGCACCGGCGCACTCGGCGAATACGACCTCTTCCACCGCTCACCCGCCTGGCGCACCTACCTCGCCCTCCAAGCCACCTTCCGCAGCCTCCCCGACGGCGACCTCCGCACCGACGTCCAGCAAGCCCTCACCGACGCCGAACACACCATGATCACCGGCCTCGCCACCACCTACACCCACATGACCCGGCTCCTCGGCCTGCGCCCACACCCCGGCATCACGTACGAGACCATCGCCCGCTTCGCCGTCGCCACCCTGCGCGGACTCATCCTCATGACCCCCGCCAACCCCGAACTCACCACCCACCGATTCCCCGCCAACCCCTTCGGCGCCCCCGAACCCGCCGAATGGACCGAACCCGCGCTCGCGATCGCCACCGTCGTGGTCGGCCTCCTCGAACCCGACCCCGACCTCACCTGGACCGACGAACACGAACGCGCGGCCGAGCACGCCCTCCGCACGGGGCAATGGCGGGAAACCTGACAGCGGCGCCAGGCCGGAGGGGGACGGACGCCGCGCTGGTCACACCCGCCGAGGGGGAGTGGGCAGACGCCCACCCGTGGCGCACGGACGCGCGAGGGGAGTGAGCCCACCTGGAGTGATCAAGCCGGCATTGAGAGGGGAGCGCGCACGTAAGGAGGCCGCGCGGTGCGTCAGGGCGCGCGGCGGCGTGCGGAGGCGGCGGAACGACTGGTTGCTCATACCAAACAGAATCCAGCTTCTGTTTGGTATGGCCTATTTTGTCGGATTAGAGCCGGTTGACGAAGCGGGTGGCGGCGCGGTGGCTCATGCCCGTCTCGCCGCGTACGAGGAACACCGCCTCCTGGATCTGGCCCATCGCCTTCATCTCGCGGGCCTGCTCGACCAGGTCGGGGTTGGGGGCTGGGCGGTTACGGGGGCGGCGGGTGAGGCGCGCGGCCAGGATGATCAGGTAGATGATCACGATCGTGACGACCGCGGTGATCGCGACGAGACCGCCGGTGGAGATCGCCAGGCTGGGCATGATTCGATCGTACGCGCTCGGTTGTGCGGCACGAAGGGTGTGCGGGTGCGCCGGGGGCTCTGACGGCGGGCTTCTGGGGTCTGGCTAGTTGCTTGATAATGGACATTATGTCAAGTAGATGTGGTCGGCGGCTCGTGGGGGCTCTCCCCTGCCGGTTTTCGGTTAGGGGTTTGGGTTCGCCGGATTGGCGGGTGTGAGATGCGTTACGTGGTGGGGTGGGTGCGGGGCGGGAGGTGGGGTGGGGCGGCGGGGGTGGTGGTGTGCGGGTGTTGTGGCTGGTGGAGTGGTGGTTTGGGGTGCTTCTCCCCCGGTGGTGCGGTTGGGTGGCGGGGTGGGGTGAGTGGTTGACAGTTGGGGTGACTTCTCGTTGATTGGCTGCCGCTGGGTTGATGTGGCGTTTAGGGTGGTCTTCTGCTATCGCGCCGCGAGAGGAGCAGCACGTGGGGAACGAGTCTGTGTTATGTCCGGTGTGTCAGGGGGTTGTTCCGGCTTCGGGGCGGGATGCGTACACGCCGCTGCGGGGGCGGCTGATTCTGACGAATGGGTATTGCGGGGGTGACTGCGCCGATCGGCGTGGGGTTGATCGGGAGCGGACGCAGCAGGTGGCGCGTCCGGTTGCGGCGCCGGGTCCGGTTCAGGGGCAGGCGCAGGGTCATCTGCAGGGTCATCCGCAGGGGCCGGCGTATGGGTATGGGCAGGAGCCGGTGCAGGCTCCGTTGTATGCGCCGGCTCAGGTGCCGGTTGCGGTGGGTCCGGGGGTTCGCCGCTAGGTTTTCGCGGTTGCGGCCAGGCTGTCACGGTGTGACGGGCTGGCCGTTTTCCGTTTTTCAGGGGGTGTAGGGGCGGGTGGCGGTGACGGCTGTGGTGGGCAGGGGGCCGTAGAGGTGGGGGTAGCCGTTCTCGGTGCGGATGTCGAGGCCGGTGGGGTCGATGTCGAGGATGATCAGGTCGGTGTCGGGGATGTGGTGGTAGTAGGTGTCGTGGACGGTGCGGAGTTGGGTGTGGTCGCGGCTGCAGTGGATGTAGCCCTCTTGGGCGAGGGTGCGGCCGAGGGTGGAGATGAGGTACTCCCCCGTGGTCTGGGCGTGGGTCCAGTCGGTGCGCAGGGCGAGGTGGTGGATGGTGGGGTGGGTGGTCATGGTGTCCATTCGGTTTCGAGCATGGCGTAGATCATTTCTGAGACCCATTCGCCTTTGACGTGTTCGTTGTCGATGAGGTGGGCTTCCTGGCGCATGCCGAGTTTCTGCAGGACGCGGGCGGAGGCGGTGTTGCGGGCGTCGAGGCGGCCGACGATGCGGTGGAGGCCGAGGTGGTCGAAGCCGAGGCGGAGCATTTCGCGGGCGGCTTCGGCGGCGTAGGCGTGGCCGTGGTGGTCGGGGTGCAGGATGTAGCCGATTTCGCCTTGGCGGTGGGTGCGGCTGGTCCAGATGAGCAGGGTGTTGCCGATGAGGGCGCCGGTGTCGTTGCGGGTGATGGCGACGTCGAGGGCGTCGCCTTCGTCGTGGAGCTGGGTGCGGGTGATTTTCTTGTCGAGGTGTTCGCGGACGGTGTCGCGGTCGCGGGGGGCCCAGTAGAGGTAGCGGGCGACGTCGGGGCGGGATTCGTAGGCGTGGAGGGCGTCGAGGTCGTCGGTGGTGAAGGGGCGCAGGGTGAGGCGGGGGGTGGTGATGGGGTAGCGGGGTTTGAGCACGGGGGCAGTGTAGTGGCTTGCTCTGGGAGTCGAATGCGTGTTCCACTTGGGTGGTGGGTTGGGATGCGCTGCCGTTGGTGGAGGCCGCTGACGATCGTCCGCTGATCGAGCGGCGGGCGGTGCTGCGTGGTGGTTTCTATGAGATGCAGGCTCGTTCGGTGATCGAGCGGGTGCCGGTGTGGGCGGGGGTCTCCGAGGGGTGGGGGGTGTCGCCGTATCGGGGGTGTGCGCACGCGTGTGTGGGGTGTGGGGCGCGGTCGGGGCATGGCCGGTTGGGGTTGGACGCGGGTCGTGATTTCGAGACGCGGGTGGTGGTGCGCCCGAATGTGGTGGTGCGGTTGCGGGCGGAGCTGGCTCGGTGGGGTGGTGAGCCGGTGGCGGTGGGGGTGAGTGGTGATGTGTATCAGGTGGCGGAGCGGACGTATCGGTTGATGCCGGGGGTGGTGGCGGCGTTGGCGGAGGCGGGGGTGCCGTTCACGGTGTATACGAAGAGTCCGCTGGTGTTGCGTGATGCGGGGGTGCTGGCGGAGGCGGGGGCTTCGGTGGCGGTGTCGATCGCGTTCGTGGATGAGCGGATCCGGCGTGGGGTGGAGCCGGGGGCGGTGGGGGCGCAGGCGCGGTTGGAGCTGGTGTCGGCGTTGGTGGAGGCGGGGGTGGCGTGCCGGGTGCGGATGGGGCCGGTGTTGCCGTTGTTGAGTGATGCGGCGGATCAGTTGGGGGCGACGGTGCGGCGGATCGCGGCGGCGGGGGCGGTGGCGGTGGAGCCGGTGGTGTTGCGGCTGCCGCCGGGGACGCGGGAGTGGTATTTGGAGTGGCTGGGGGGTGCTCATCCGGAGTTGGTGGGCCGGTATGAGGAGTTGTATGACCGGTCGGGGTTGCCGTCGGCTGGTTATGAGGAGCGGATCGTGGGGCAGATCGGGCAGTTGTGCCGGGCGTATGGTCTGGCGTGTGGTGCGGGGGTGGCGGAGCGGCGTGAGCCGCGGTTCGGGCAGTTGGCGTTGGTGTGAGGGGGCTTCTCCCCCGTTGAGCGTGAGGGCTTCTCCCCTGTTGGGTGGTAGGGGGCTTCTCCTCCGTTCGGTGTGAGGGCTTCTCCCCTGTGCCGCTGGTCCCGTAGATGCGTGAAGGGCCGCACCTGTGTGCAGGTGCGGCCCTTACGTGTGTGGTGGTCAGGCGTCGTTCTTGAGGGCGCTGCCCTTCTTCCATTGGGTGAAGGACATCTGCCAGTAGCCCCAGCCGTTGTTCCATTCGAGCTGGCGGTCGGTGCCGGTGATGTCGACGATGTCGCCGCGCTGGAAGGTGTCGTAGAACCATTTGGCCTGGTCGGGGCGGGCGTTGATGCAGCCGTGGCTGACGTTGCGGCGGCCTTGGGCCCAGGTGTTGTTCTTGGCGTGGACGTATTCGCCGCTGTTGGAGATGCGGACGGCGTGGTCGATCATGACGTCGTAGTAGCCGGGGTCGCCCTTTTTGCGTCCTGGGGAGATCATGCGGACGGGGTGGGCGCGTTCCATGGTGAGGTGGATGCCGGAGGTGGTGGTGTATTCGCGGGTGGTGGCCATGCCGGCGCTGATGGCCATGGTCTTGACGCGTTTGCCGTCCTTGTAGACGTACATCATGTGCTTGGCGGCGTTGATCTTGCTGATGACCTTGGCGCCGATCTTCATGCTGTAGTCGTAGTCCTTCATGCCGTAGAGGCCCTTGCCGGCTTTGACGCCGGTGAGGTCGGCGGAGAAGGTGACTTTCTGGTGGGCGGTCCAGTATTTGGCGGGGCGGTAGATGGCGACGGTGTCGTCGATCCAGCGCCAGGCGCCCTTGTGGGGTTCTTCGGATTCGACGTGGAGGTTGCGTTCGACGGCGGCCTTGTTGGTGACGGCCTGGTTGAAGGTGACCCGGATGGGCATGCCGACGCCTACGGTTTCGCCCTTGACGTTGGGGGTGACGTCGGCGATCTGCAGGATGCGTTCGGGTTTGAGGGTGGTGAAGGTGCCGTCGGCGGTGGTGGCTCCGGCGCGGGCGGTGACGGTGTAGCTGCTGGAGGGTTTGAGGGGGGTGGTGGAGATCCAGCGGGTCTTGTCGCTGTTGTACTTGCCCTCGAGCTGTTCGCCCTTCGCCTCGACGATGACGTCGTCGAGGGTGCCGCCGGCGGCGGTGACGATGACCTTCTTGGCGGGGTCGACCTTGGCGCCGCCGTCGGCGGGGCTGATCTGGATGGTGGGGGGTTGGGTGGTGGCGGAGGTGGTCGCCTCGGAGGCGGAGGGGCCGTTGGGCGTTCCTCCGCCGGAGCATGAGGCGGTCAAGGCTGCCGTGGTGGCCATGGCCACTCCTGCGGCGGTCTTTCTCCAGCCGGTTGCGACGTTCACTCCGTACCTCTCCCCCACTTGCTCATCTGCGCACTAAAAAACCTTAATGCTCCTGCATGTAAGACGCGGATGAGTTTGGGAGAGTTCGGTCACATTTCGATCACTTCTGGGGGTGTCGCCGCTGGTCAAGACGGGTCAGGACGGCCGGAAAGCGGGCCGGAAAGCGGGCCCGACAGGCGGTGGGTGAGGCCGGTGTGCCGGCGGCCCGCTCCCCTGGTGCGCACGGCCTGGGCCAGGGCGCGGCGGGAGCCGACGATGACGACGAGCTTCTTGGCGCGGGTGATGGCGGTGTAGAGGAGGTTGCGCTGCAGCATCATCCAGGCGCTGGTGGCCAGCGGGATGACGACGGCGGGGTATTCGCTGCCCTGGGAGCGGTGGATGGAGACGGCGTAGGCGTGGGCGAGCTCGTCGAGCTCATCGAAGGCGTAGTCGACGTGTTCGTCCTCGTCGGTCAGGACGGTCAGGGCGCTGTCGTCGGGGCGGATGTCGGTGACGATGCCGACGGTGCCGTTGAAGACGCCGGCGGCGCCCTTGTCGTAGTTGTTGCGCAGCTGGGTGACCTTGTCGCCGACGCGGAAGACGCGGCCGCCGTAGCGGCGTTCGGGCATGCCTTCGCGGGCGGGGGTGAGGGCTTCCTGCAGGGCGGTGTTGAGGGCGGCGGCTCCGGCGGCGCCGCGGTGCATGGGGGCCAGGACCTGGATGTCGCGGCGGGGGTCGAGGCGGAAGCGGCGCGGGATGCGGCGGGCGACGACGTCGACGGTGAGGGCGGCGATCTCCTCGCCTTCCTCGCAGGGGAACAGGAAGAAGTCGGTCATGCCGGCGAGCTGGGGGTGGTGGCCGGTGTTGACGCGGTGGGCGTTGACGACGACGCCGGACTCCTGGGCCTGGCGGAAGATCTGGGTGAGGCGGACGCGTGGGATGTCGGGGGCGGCCAGGAGGTCTTTGAGGACCTCGCCGGCGCCGACGGAGGGGAGCTGGTCGACGTCGCCGACGAACAGCAGGTGGGCGCCGGGGGCGACGGCCTTGACGAGTTTGTTGGCCAGGAGCAGGTCGAGCATGGAGGCTTCGTCGACGACGACGAGGTCGGCGTCGAGGGGGTTGTCGCGGTCGAAGGTGGCTTCGCCGCCGGGGCGCAGCTGGAGCAGGCGGTGGACGGTGGTGGCCTGGTGGCCGGTGAGTTCGGCCAGGCGTTTGGCGGCGCGGCCGGTGGGGGCGGCGAGGATGACCTTGGCGTGTTTGGCGCGGGCCAGGGTGACGATGGAGCGGACGGTGAAGCTCTTGCCACAGCCGGGGCCGCCGGTCAGGACGGCGACCTTGCGGGTGAGGGCGAGGCGGACGGCCTGGCGTTGCTCGGGGGCGAGGTCGGCGCCGGTGCGGTCGCGCAGCCAGGCTTCGGCGGCGTTCCAGTCGACGTCGGTGAAGCTCTTGAGCCGGTCGTGGCCGTTGCGCAGGAGGGTGAGCAGGCTGCCGGCGAGGGAGAGTTCGGCGCGGTGGAAGGGCGGCAGGTAGACGGCGGGCACGACGTTGTCGCCGGCGGGGACGGGTTCGCGGACGGCGCCTTCGGCGGTGACGAGGTCGTCGAGGCAGGTGGTGACGAGGGGTGCGGGCACGTCGAGGATCTTGACGGCGTCGGCGGTGAGGTTGGGGGCGGGCAGGTAGCAGTGGCCGTCGTCGGCGGCCTGGGACAGGGTGTAGCGCAGGCCGGCTTTGACGCGTTCTGGGCTGTCGTGGGGGATGCCGACGGCCTGGGCGATGGTGTCGGCGGTCTTGAAGCCGATTCCCCACACGTCGTCGGCGAGCCGGTAGGGGTGGGTGCGGACGACGTCGACGGATTTGTCGCCGTACTGCTTGAAGATGCGGACGGCGATGGAGGTGGAGACGCCGACGCCCTGCAGGAAGATCATCACTTCTTTGATGATCTTCTGTTCTTCCCAGGCGGCGGCGATGAGTTTGGTGCGTTTGGGGCCGAGGCCGGGGACTTCGGTGAGGCGGCCGGGGTCGTTCTCGATGATGTCGAGGGTGGCGGTGCCGAAGTGGTCGGTGATGCGTTCGGCCATCTTGGGGCCGATGCCCTTGATGAGGCCGGAGCCGAGGTAGCGGCGGATGCCCTGCACGGTGGCGGGGAGCACGGTGGTGTAGGACCACACCTCGAACTGGCGGCCGTAGCGGGGGTGTGAGGTCCAGCGGCCGGTCAGGCGCAGGGATTCGCCGACCTGGGCGCCGAGGAGGGGGCCGACGACGGTGAGGAGGTCGGCGCCGGTGCGGGCGGTGGCGACCCGGGCGATGGTGTAGCCGGTCTCCTCGTTGGCGTAGGTGATGCGTTCGAGGACGGCCTCCAGCACGGCGCCGGCGGGTCGTTCCTCGGTCATGGCCAGCATTCTGCCGTACGGGCGGGGCGGCGGTGATCGCGGCGTGACGTTGGTCACGGCGGGCGGTGGGGGCGTCACAGGGGCGGGGCGGGCGGCGTCTTGTGTGCAGGCGAGGTCAGGAGGTTTCATCATGCGTTCGCCCGTACGTTCCGGGGTCAGGCGGGGGTCGTTCCAGTTCTCGCACTGGTCGTTCATGTTCGCGCAGATCGCGATCTGGTCGTTCGCGGTGCTGGTGGTGACGGGGGCCGTGCTGATGCTGTTCTACGAGCCGGGCATGGCGCGGGTGCGTTATGACGGCCCGTACGGGCCGCTGCGGGGGCTGTGGGTCAGCGAGGCGTTCGATTCGACCATGCGGCTCTCGCTGGAGGTGCGCGGGGGGCTGCTGGTGCGGCAGGCGCATCACTGGGCCGCGCTGGTGTTCGTGGCGGCGGTGGCGTTGCAGCTGCTGCGGATGTTCCTGACGGGGGCGTTCCGGCGGCCGCGCACGGGTCAGTGGCTGATCTGGGTGACGCTGCTGGCGCTGGGCATGGCCGCGGGCGAGACCGGCAACGCGCTGCCGGACGACGGGCTGTCGGGCGGGAGCCTGTGGCTGATCGTGTCGGTGGTGCAGTCGATCCCGCTGGTGGGGACGTGGGTGGCGGGGCTGCTGTTCGGGGCGGGGTTCCCGGGCGATCAGATCATTCCGGTCATGTACGGCGGGCATCTGGGGGTCTCGGTCGTGATGGTGGGGCTGCTGGTCTGGCGGGAGCTGCTGGTGCGGCGGCGGGGGCATTCGCGGTTCGTCGCGTCGCTGCCGGTGCGGCGCGGTGCCCGGCCGATGATGGCGGCGGCGACGGCCGGCATGCTGATCATTCTGGGGTACGGGGTGCAGATCGCTCCGGTGTGGCTGTACGGGCCGGCCAGTCCGACGCAGATCTCGGCCGGTTCGGTGCCGGACTGGTACATGGGGTTCCTCGACGGGGCGTTGCGGATCATGCCGGCGTGGGAGCTGACGCTGGGCGGTTACACGCTGAGCCTGGCGGTGCTGGTGCCGACGCTGGTGGTGCCGGGGGTGTTCTTCACGGTGCTGGCGGCCTACCCGGTGGCCGAGCGGTTCGTGCTGGCGCGGCGGGGGCGGCGTGACGGGCTGGGGCGGCCCAAGAGCGCGAGCCGGATGGCGCGGGAGCGGGCCGTGGGTGACGTGCTGGACCGGCCGAGGGACACGCCGGTGAAGACGGGGCTGGCGGTGGCCGGGATCACGTTCTACGGGCTGTTGTGGGCGGCGGCGGCCAACGACCAGCTCGCCCACCAGTTCCACCTGTCCCTGGAGGCGGTGACGATCTTCTTCAGGTGCGCGGTGGTGGCGGGGCCGGTGGTCGCGTTCGTGGTGACGCGGTGGATCTGCCTGGGGCTGCGCCAGGCGGAGGATCATGGGGTGGAGAGCGGGGTCATCGTGCGCTCCCCCGATGGCGGGTTCCACGAGCGGCCGATGCCGGAGCGGCCGGCGCAGGAGGCGATCGGCGCGGGCCGCCACAGCTAGGCCGGCTGGTGGGTCACAGGGCGTAGGCGTACTGGTCGGGCCAGGTCGGGCGGGCGCCCAGCTCGCGGGCGGCCCGGTGCGGCCAGTACGGGTCGCGCAGCAGTTCGCGGCCGAGCAGGACGGCGTCGGCGTGGCCGGAGGTGAGGATGTCCTCGGCCTGCCGCGGGTCGGTGATCTTGCCGACGGCGGCGACGGGCATGCCGGTCTCGGCGCGCACGCGGGCGGCGAACGGCACCTGGTAGCCGGGCGTGGAGACGATGCGGGCGCGGGGCGCGTTGCCGCCGCTGGAGGTGTCGAGCAGGTCGATGCCGTGGGCGTGCAGTTCCTTGGCCAGCCGTACGGTGTCGTCGGCGGTCCAGCCGTCGCGCTCGTCGCCGGGGTTCTCGGTGAGCCAGTCGGTGGCCGAGACGCGGAACAGGACGGGCAGGTCGTCGGGCCAGACGGCGCGGACGGCGTCGGCGATCTGCAGGGCGAGGCGGATGCGGTTGGCGAAGGAGCCGCCGTAGGCGTCGGTGCGGTGGTTGCTGTGCGGGGAGAGGAATTCGCCGATCAGGTAGCCGTGGGCGCCGTGGATCTCGGCGACGCGGAAGCCGGCGCGCAGGGCGCGTCCGGCGGCGGCGGCGAAGTCGGCGACGACGCGCTGGATCTCCTCGGTGGTGAGTTCGTGCGGGACGGGGTGGCCGTCGTCGAAGGCCAGGGGGCTGGGGCCGGCGACGGGCCAGCCGCCGTCGGCGGGGGTGACGGGGCCGCCGCCGCGCCAGGGCCGGTCGGTGGAGGCTTTGCGGCCGGCGTGGCCGAGCTGGATGCCGGGGACGGCGCCGTGGAGGGTGAGCAGGTGGCTGATGTGGGCGAAGGCGCGCTCCTGGCGGTCGTTCCACAGGCCGAGGTCCCAGGGGGTGATGCGGCCTTCGGCGGAGACGGCGGTGGCCTCGGTGAGGATGAGGCCGGCGCCGCCGGCGGCGCGGGCGGCCAGGTGGGAGTAGTGCCAGTCGTGCGGCACGCCGGCGTCGGGGCCGTCGGGGGCGGCGGAGTACATGCACATCGGCGACATCCAGGCGCGGTTGGGGATCGTCAGTGAGCGCAGGGTGATCGGGTCGAACAGCACGGGGCACCTCTCCCGGGAGAACGGCTTGTACGTCAATCACCGTACTACGAGAGTTATCGTATTACGATGGTTGCCGTACAATGGTGGTCGTTGAGGGAGGGCCGATGTCCACGAGGGTTCTGCAGCACCCCGACGCCGCCGAGATCCGGCTGGAGGCCGTGCTGCACGCGCTGGCCGACCCCATGCGGCTGGAGGTGGTGTGCTTCCTGGCCGCTCACGGGGGCGAGGCCGGCTGCGCCGAGATCGACCTGGGCGTGAGCAAGTCGACCGGCACCCACCACTATCGGGTGCTGCGCGAGGCCGGGGTCATCACCCAGGTCTACCGCGGCACCGCGAAGATCAACTCGCTGCGGCGCGACGACCTCGACGCGCTCTTCCCTGGCCTGCTCGACAGCGTCGTCACCGCGGCCGCCCGGCGCGTCCGCGTCTGACCGGCCGCGCCAGCCCGGGAGGCCGGATGATCGTACGGGCCGCCGCCGTGACGGCGCTGCTGGCCACGGCCGCCTGCACGGCCGCTCCCCCGCCGCCGCCCCGGGAGGACGCCTCTCCACGAACGGCGCCCACGCGCGCGGAGGCGGGGTGCGGCGAGCGGCGGCTGCCCGGCGGGCGGCACACCTTCGAGCACGGCGGCCTCACCCGCACCTTCCTGCTGAGCGTCCCGGACGGGCGCGGGCCGCACCCGGTGCTGCTCAACCTGCACGGCCTCGGCTCCGACGCCCGCCAGCAGGCCGCCTACACGCGCCTGCCCCGCGAAGGCGCCGCCCGCGGCTACATCGTCGCCACCCCGCAGGCCGCCGACGGGCGGCTGGCCTGGACGCTGCCGCACACCTACGGCCCCGACGACACCGCGTTCCTCGGCGCGCTGCTCGACCACCTGGAGGACGGCCTGTGCGCCGACCGGCGGCGCGCGTTCGCCGCCGGGCTGTCCTACGGCGGCGCGATGGCCGTCGCCCTCGTGTGCGGCCTGCGCGGCCGGCTGGCCGGAGCCGCCGCCGTCGGCGGCGTCAGCCTGGCGCCGCCCTGCGAGCGGCCGCCGCCCGCCACCGTCGTCGCCGTGCACGGCACCGCCGACCGCGTCGTCCCCTACCAGGGCGGGCATCCGCTGCGCGAGGCCACCGGCGACCTGCGGGCGCTGGCCGACCTCGTGACGCTGCCGCCCGTCGCCGCCGTCAGCCGCCGGTGGGCCGCCGCCTACCGGTGCGGGCCCGCCGCCGCCTCCTCCCCCGCCTCCCGGGTACGGCTGTCGGCGTGGACGTCGTGCGCCGGCGGCGCCGCCGTCCGGCTGTACACGGTCAAGGACGGCGGGCACACCTGGCCCGGCCCCGTCGAGGTGCCCCGGCTGGGCCGCACCGAGACCGGGCTGGACGCCACTCGGCTGCTGCTGGACGTGTTCGACCGGGCGCCGGACCGGTCCTGAAGGCGCAGGCAGCGGGCGTTAGGCTTGGCGGCCATGAGTCACCAGGTGGGACACCAGACGGCGGCCGCGCTGCTGCGCCGCCTCGCGGCCGAACAGGCCGAGTGCCGCATCCCGTCGATCATGGCGGCGGTCGTGCGCGACGGGCACATCGCATGGGCGGCCGGGCGCGGCCGCGTCGGCGGCGAGCCGCCCACGACGCGCACCCAGTACCGGCTCGGCTCGATCACCAAGAGCGTGGTCGCCGTCGCCGTCATGCGGCTGCGCGACGAAGGGCTGCTCGACCTGCTGGATCCCATCGGCAAGCACCTGCCCGGCGCCCGGTTCGGCGAGGCGACCGTCGCCCAGCTGCTCTCCCACACCAGCGGGCTGACCGCCGAGCCGCCCACCCCCTGGTGGGAGCGCACCCCCGGCGTGGAGGCGGGCGAACTGCTCGCCCGGGTCGGGCCCGGCCACGTCAAGCACCGGCCCGGCCGCCGCTTCCACTACTCCAACGTCGGGTTCGCGCTGCTGGGCGAGCTGGTGGCGCGGCTGCGCGGCAGGCCGTGGCTGGACGTGGTGCGCCAGGAGGTGCTGGAGCCGCTCGGCATGAGCGACACCACCGCCCGGCCGCGCGCCCCGCACGCCTCCGGCTACGCCGTCCACCCGTACGCCGACGTGCTGCTGCCCGAGCCCGAGCACGACGCCGTCGCGATGGCGCCCGCCGGGCAGCTGTGGTCGACGACCGCCGACCTGGCGCGCTGGGCGGCCTTCGTCGCCGGTGACACCCGGGGCGTGATCGACGCCGCCACGCTGGAGGAGATGCGCGAGCCGGCGATCGTCGACGACGGCGACGCCTGGAGCGCCGGCTACGGGCTCGGCCTGCAGCTCACCCGCTACGCCGGGCGGCGGCTGGCCGGGCACACCGGGTCGATGCCGGGCTTCCTGGCCACCGTGTGGGCCGACCCGGCCGACCGGGTCGGCGTGCTGTTCCTGGCCAACACCACCTCCGGGATGAGCCGCACCCTGCTGACCGACCTGCTGCGCATCCTCGACGAGCACGAGCCCAGCCTGCCGCGCGAGTGGGAGCCGGCCGAGGCCGACGCCGACCTGCTGGCGCTGACCGGCGTGTGGCACTGGGGGCCGACCCCGTACGTGCTGCGGCTGCTGCCCGGGCGCGGGCTCGCTCTGGAGCCGGCCCGCGGCGGCGGCCGGGCCTCCCGGTTCGTGCCGCAGGACGACGGGACGTGGCTGGGGCTCGACGGCTACTACGCGGGCGAGACGCTGCGCGTGGCCGCCGACCACCTGGACGTCAACACGTTCGTCTTCACCCGCGAGCCGTACGACCCGGGCGCGCCGGTGCCGGGCGGCGTCGAGACCTGGCGGGCCTGACCCGCGCGGGCGGGCCCCTGGGCGGGCTCCTTCGCGGGCCCGCTCAGGGGCTGGCAAGGGTGGCGGCCAGGTCGGCGGCCGGGCCGGGCGGCAGCGCGGCGTGCACCAGCTCCACCCGGTGCACCAGCCGGGGCGCCACCAGCGCCACCCCCGTCGCGGCCGAGGCGGGCAGCAGCGTCAGCCCGTGCCCGGCCGCGACCAGGCTCATCACCGTGCGCGGATCGTCGCCGGTGTAGTGCAGCCCGGCGCGGAACCCGTCGCCCGCCAGGTCACGCAGCCGCTCCAGCGGGCACAGCGGCGTGCGCAGCCAGCGGGCGTCCACCAGGTCGGCCAGCCGCAGCCCCGCCCGGCCCGCCAGCGGATGATCGGCCGGCAGCGCCACCACCAGCGGCTCCTCCCCCGCCCGCGTCGCCGTGAGCGGGCCCGCGTCCGGCAGGCGCAGCGGATCGCTGGGCGCGGCGATGCCCGCCACCAGCGCCAGCTCCGCCTCGCCGCCCGCCACCAGCCGGGCCGCCTCGTCAGCCGGGCACGCCCGCACGGTCATCGTCAGCCGCGGCGCCCGCGCCCGCGCCGCCGCCAGCCGCCCGGCCAGGACAGGGCCGAGCGCCAGCGGGCCCACGGCCAGCGTCAGCCGGTGCACCGGCGCCGCCGCCACCCGCCGCACGTCGGCCCGCGCCGCCCGGATGCGCAGCAGCAGCGGCCCGGCGTGCTCCAGCAGCCGCTCCCCCGCCTCCGTCGGCGCCACCGGACGGCGCGACAGCAGCGGCGCGCCCAGATCGGCCTCCAGCGCCGCCACCTGCTGGGAGACGGCCGACTGCGTGTAGCCGAGCTCGGCGGCCGCCGCAGAGAACGAGCCCAGCCGCGCCACCGTCACGAACGTCCGCACCAGATGAGGATCCATCAGGAACGCTTATAGCACATGTAGTCATTATCGTTGGCGCTTACCCGGCGCCGGGGGTCACGATGGCGAGCATGAGAATCGCCCTGGTTGGAGACCGCTCCCCCGGCGTGCGCGCCCACACGCGCATCCCCCTGCTGGTGGAGGCGTTGCGTGAACGCGACGGCCTCGCGCTCGACCCGTACTGGATCCCCACCACCGACGCCGGCGGGCTGGACGGCTTCGACGGCATCTGGGTGGTGCCCGGCAGCCCGTACGCCAGCGAGGAAGGCGCCGTCGCCGCCGTGCGCACCGCGCGCGAGCGGCGCATCCCCTTCCTGGGCACGTGCGGCGGCTTCCAGCACATGCTGCTGGAGTACGCGCGCGGCGTGTGCGGGCTCGACGTCGCCCACGCCGAGAACGGTCCCGGGCACGACTACCTGCTCACGCCGCTGGCGTGCACGCTCGCCGGGCACGAGGCCCCGGTACGGCTGGCCGCCGGGTCGCTGATCGAGCAGATCATGGGGGCGCGCGAGACTGTGGAGGCCTACAACTGCTCCTACGGGCTCAACGACGGCTACCGGCGGACGCTGGAGGAGCACGGGCTGGTGTTCTCCGGCCACGGCGACAGCGGCGACGAGAGCGGGGGCGGTGAGGCGGTGCGGGTGGCCGAACTGCCGGGGCATCCGTTCTTCCTCGGCACGCTGTTCCAGCCGGAGCTGGCCGGTGACGGCAGCCGCGCGCACCCGGTCATCGCGGCCTTCGCCGCCGCGGTCGCCCGCCACGCCGCCGCCCGGCAGCCGGCCGCCGGATGACGCTGGGTCACTCGCCGCCGGGGGGCTCGGCGGGCAGGACGGCCCGCAGGCGCCACCCGCCCTCCGGCGCGGGCCCGGCCTCGACGCTGCCGCCGGCCTGCGCCACCCGCTCGGCCAGCCCCCGCAGCCCGCTGCCCTTCATCTCGCCGGCCTCTTTCCGGGTGGCGGGGCCGTCGTCGTGGACGGTGACCGAGTGGGAGGCCACGGTGATGGTGACGCGGGTGGCGGCGCTGTGCCGCAGGACGTTGGTGACGCCCTCGCGCACCACCCAGCCCAGCAGGTCCTGCGCCCACGGCGGCGGCGGGGCGCCGGTGCGGCGCACGTCCGGGGTGAGGCCCGCGGCGCTCAGCACGTCACCGGCGCGGGCCAGCTCCCCGTTCAGCGAGCCCTCGCGGTAGCCGGTGACGGCCTCGCGGACCTCGGCCAGCGCCTGGCGGCCGACCGTCTCGATGTCGGCGGCGTGCCGTCCGGCCTGCTCGGGGTCGCGGACGGCCAGGCGGCGCACCGCCTCGGCCTTGACGACGATGACCGACAGCGTGTGCCCGAGCAGGTCGTGCAGGTCGCGGGCGAAGCGCAGCCGCTCGCGTTCGACGGCCGTCTCGGCCAGGCGGCGGCGGGTGCCGGCCAGCTCGGCGATGAGCGCGTGCAGGTGCATGATGAACGCCACCACCAGCCCGGCGCTGAACGTCCCCCACGCCAGCGCCATCACCGGCTCCAGCCCGCCGCCGGTGAACAGCGTGACCAGCGCGGCCGCGGCCGTCACCGCCAGCAGCGGCGCCAGCAGGGCGGCCCGCACCGCGCGCCCGGCCAGCACCAGCCCGCACGCGATGCCCGCCAGCGGGAACAGGTACAGCCAGCCGCCGGCGAACAGCGCCGCCAGGCCCGTCACCGTCACCCCGAGCAGGGCCAGCGCCACGGTGGCGGCCACGGTGCGTGAGCGGAAGGCCAGCAGGACCGCCGCCGCGTACAGGAGGACGACGGCGGCCAGGCCCGGCCAGGCCAGCCAGGCGGGGCGGCTGTCGCCGGCCGCGGTGTCCCACGCGGCGGCGACGCCGATCAGGGCGAAGGCGAGGAACCCGGCGCCGGACGGCGGCCCGTAGGGGCGGGCGCCCCGCGCGCGGGCGGGGGGGGGGGTGATCGGCGCCCCCCGTATTAGGGTTTGCCCAAACCGGAAAGAAGACCGGTATTGGGGGGTCTGGGTGTCT